>JAIEFT010000046.1 GCA_029066805.1 Clostridiales bacterium
ACGAAAACTTGCACAACAAGCTTAACGCCATGCCGACGGAAACGCAAAAGAAAATGCGCAAGACCTTATCTCGCATCGTCAACGAGGGAAGGGGCGGCATAATCTGTATACTGCTGTAATCGCATTGCGCAAAATAATTAATGCAAAAACGGAGCTACTTATTTGAGTGCTCCGTTTGGCATTTTGATTGATATAATGACGATTAAACAATAGTGTCGTTATTGCTGTTTGCTTCAGCCTCTGGAGCAGGTTGTTCAGTGGACTGTGCGGCAGGGGCGGGCTGTACAGTCGCCGTAGGAGCGGAAGTAGTTGCCTCAGATGCTGCGGCAAGTTTGATAGGGTCGAATGCGGGGAGTACAAGCAGTACACTGGCGATCAACGCAATCACGCCGCCGATTATAGCCATAATTGAGCCTACGCCTAAATCATAGCTGAATACCATACCTATACTGAGCATTACCATTTCATCGGTCATGCCGTTGGTTTGACCGGTCTCTTTTAGCATGTTGAGCACTAATTTGCTGTGTTCGTCTTCTACTTTGCCTTTGGTAATGGCGATGGAAACTATTAAAAGTACAAAGCCTACAATCACAAGCACGAGCCCGACGTAGTTAAGACCCTTGACTTTCTTTTTTAGTTTTTGTCTAATCGAAGCGTCAACCGCCATAATTACTAAGCCTACGATCAATACTACATAGGAAATAATCACAAATGCGGGCGATGTTTTATACATATTCCATGCTGAGCCGAACAAATCTATACCGCCCATCATTCCTTCTATTTTCAACATAGGATAAATGAAACCTATGTGCATAAAGTTGAGGAACATCGAAACCGCAATCATTCCGAGTCCAAAGCCTACCATGCCCAAAATCAAATTCACGATAACTTTGTAAGTCTTGTTTTCCATAAGCCCTCTCATTTGTAATATGTATGTATATGGTATCATGTGTGAGCATATAAGTCAAGAAATTTTCACAAATTGTTTTTTTATACTACACACTATTTCATTGACAAAAAAAATTATGGGTGGTAAAATTCATATAACAAGATAAGATATATAAAGGATAAGAGTGATTTAAGTGTTAAAGGTTCTTCTAAAAAGCGTAAGAGAGTATAAGGCTGCGTCAATACTGACGCCTATTTTTGTCGCATTCGAGGTTGTGCTGGAGTGTTTGATACCGTTTGTTATTTCCAAGCTCGTTAATGCCATAGACGTAACTATCGGCAATGTAATAAAAATGAGCGAGATTTGGATGTACGGCGGAATACTCATAGCCATGGCGTTTGCTTCGCTTTTGTTCGGTGCGCTTGCGGGTGCGTTCTGCGCAAAGGCTTCGGCTGGATTTGCCAAGAATCTGCGCAAGGATTTGTACTACAAGGTGCAGGATTTTTCGTTTGAAAACATCGACAAGTTTTCCACACCGTCGCTTGTTACGCGCATGACGACAGACGTCACAAACGTTCAGTTTGCGTACATGATGGTTATCCGCATGGCGGTGCGCAGCCCGCTTATGATGGTTTTTTCGCTTGTAATGACGTTTATTATGGGCGGAAGCTTGGGCTGGATATTCGTAGCGGTAATACCTCCGCTGTCGCTTTTGCTGTTTTTCATAATGAAAAAAGCTATGCCGCTATTTCATCGTGTGTTCAAAAAGTACGACAACCTTAACGAGTCCATACAGGAAAATATCCGCGGCATGCGCGTTGTAAAGTCGTTTGTGCGCGAGGATTACGAAAAGAACAAGTTTGACCGCGCGGCTACCGACGTACAGATGGACTTTACCAAGGCGGAGCGCATACTTGCTTGGAATAATCCGATAATGCAGTTCTTCTTTTACGCCGTGCTTTCTACAGTTCTGTTCTTGGGCTCGTACATTATACTGCGCTCGAACGGTGCGACCGGCGTTGGCGAAGTATCGCAGCTTGTAGTGTACGGTATGCAGATACTTATGTCGCTCATGATGTTTTCGTTCGTGTTCGTAATGATAGTTATGTCCATTGAGAGCGCGCGCCGCATATGCGAAATATTGAATGAGGAGAGCACGATCAAAAGTCCCGAAAACGCCATAACCGAAGTAGAAAACGGCGATATCGATTTTACCGACGTAGGCTTTAAGTATTCCGCGGCGGCTGAACGGTACGCGTTGTCGGGCGTAGATTTACATATAAGATCGGGCGAAACGATAGGCATAATAGGCGGAACGGGTTCGAGCAAGACAACGCTCGTCAATCTGATTTCGCGTCTGTACGACGCAACGGACGGTTCTGTAAGCGTGGGTGGACACAATGTCAAGGATTACGACCTGACCGCGCTTAGGAATTCTGTCGCTGTAGTGCTGCAAAAGAACGAATTGTTTTCCGGTACGATTAAAGAGAATTTGCGCTGGGGTGATCCTAACGCCACGGACGAACAGCTTGTAGAGGCGTGTCGTCTCGCGCAGGCCGACGAGTTTATTCAAGGTTTTCCTAACGGCTACGACACGTACATCGAGCAGGGCGGTGCAAACGTATCCGGCGGACAAAAGCAGAGGCTGTGCATAGCGCGGGCGTTGCTCAAAAAGCCCAAAGTGCTAATACTGGACGACTCAACAAGCGCAGTGGACACGCATACCGACGCGCTCATACGTAAGGCGTTTAGGGAGTTTATTCCCACTACTACAAAGATAATAATTGCGCAGCGCACTTCGTCGGTGGAAGATGCCGACCGCATAGTGGTTATGGACGGAGGCAAGATAAACGCCGTCGGCACGCACGCGGAGCTGCTCGGCAAAAATCCCATTTACACCGAAGTGTATACTACTCAAAATAAAAAATCCAACGACGATACTATGCACGATACTGTTTCGGACGGAGGTGATGGTAATGAATAACAAGCCTCCCAAGAGAAAAATGGAAAAGGGCATAATGGGGCGCACAATAAAGGCGCTATTTAAAAGTTATCCCAAAATGATGACGTTTACGCTCATTTGTATTATCGTCAACGCCGTTATCAGTTCGATTCCGTCAATATTCATGGAGCGTGTATTCACGGTTGTAGGAAAAGCTCTGTCCGAAAACGCAGGCTGGGCGGAGTACGGCTGGGAAATAACCGTCGACATGCTCATTCTGATAGGGTTATATGTAGTTTCGCTCATCATGGGTGCTATCGATAAGCAGATGATGGCTGTGATTACGCAGGGATTTTTAAAGAAAATGCGTGAGCAGATGTTTAACGGCATGCAGAATTTGCCGATTAAGTATTTCGACTCCAACAGCAACGGCGACATTATGAGCTACTACACAAATGATATCGACGCGCTCAGACAGATGATATCGCAGTCGTTGCCGCAGCTTCTCACATCGGCAATAATGGTGCTCACGCTGTTCTTTATAATGCTGTGGTATAGCTTTTGGCTTACGCTTATCGTGCTTGGCGGTGTGGTGATTATATTTATCGTCACCAAGATAGTCGGCGGCGGCGCGGGCAAATACTTTGTCGGACAGCAGCGTGCCATGGGTAAGACCGAGGGCTTTATCGAAGAGATGATGAACGGTCAAAAGGTTGTCAAGGTTTTCTGTCATGAGCAAGCGTCAAAAGCCGATTTCGACAAGGTCAACGAATATTTGTACGACCAGTCCAACCGCGCCAACCGCTATGCAAACATGCTGATGCCAATATTAGGCAATATCGGACACGTGCTGTACGTTATTGTCGCGCTTGTCGGCGGTGCGTTTATTCTGAGCGCTGTTGCCAACCTTTCGATAGGTACGCTTGCAGGCTCGGTAACTGTCGTGTTCAATATTGCGCTTGTCGTCGCGTTCTTGCAGATGACAAGGCAGTTCTGCAACAATATCAACCAAGTATCCAACCAAGTGAACTCGGTCGTAATGGGTGTTGCCGGTGCAAAGCGCGTATTTGACCTTATCGATCAGAAACCCGAAGTGGACGATGGCTATGTTACGCTTGTCAACGCTCGCGAGGTAGACGGCGTTATCACCGAATGTGAAGAACGTACCGACGTATGGGCGTGGAAGCACCCGCACGGCGACGGCACTGTTACTTATACTAAGCTTTGCGGCGACGTGGTGCTGACAGAGGTTGACTTCGAGTACGAACCCGGTAAGCCCGTATTGCAGGACGTTTCTATATTCGCCAAGCCCGGACAAAAGGTCGCGTTTGTCGGCGCGACGGGCGCAGGCAAGACGACCATTACAAATCTTATCAACCGCTTCTACGATATTGCAGACGGCAAGATACGTTACGACGGCATTAACATTAATAAGATCAAAAAAGCGGATTTGCGCAGAAGCTTGGGTATCGTCTTGCAGGACACTAATCTATTCACGGGCACTGTAATGGATAATATCCGCTATGGCAAGCTCGACGCAACCGACGATGAGTGCATAGCGGCGGCAAAGCTCGCAGGCGCGGACGATTTTATTACGCGTTTGCCCGACGGCTATAACACCATGCTCACAGGCAACGGCGCAAATCTGTCGCAAGGACAAAGACAGCTTGTGTCTATCGCGCGCGCGGCAGTAGCCGATCCGCCAGTCATGATACTCGACGAGGCAACGTCGTCAATCGATACGCGCACGGAAGCGATCGTGTCGCGCGGTATGGACGCGCTTATGCAGGGCAGAACGGTGTTTGTAATAGCGCATAGACTTTCCACCGTAAAGAATTCAGACGTAATCATTGTGCTCGACCACGGCAGAATAATCGAGCGTGGCAGCCACGAAAAGCTGATTGAGCAAAAGGGACAGTACTACAGACTGTATACCGGCGCGTTTGAGCTTGAATAGAACAGTCCGCTATGGATAAAGCAAAAAGCGGCAGGGCAACAGCTCTGCCGCTTTTTTGTGTAAAGAACATAGCAATTTAGGCGTGCATATACCGACAATGGGTGTATATGCGCGTAAACGGGATATTTTACTTGAATAGTTTACTGCTGGGCGTCGGGCTTGCCGTGGACGCGTTTATCATCGCGCTCAGCAACGGCATGAACGGTATAGGCGGACGGCGTGGGAGCATTGTCGCGACGTTGCTTGCCGTGTTTCAGTTTGCGGCAGTTATGGCGGGGTGGGTGGTTGCTTATGCGGCACACGAGCTATGCGATTGGATAGTAAAGGTTTTTTCATGGATCGCAGTGGTCGTATTTTTGTATATGGGCGTAAAAATGTTTATGTCGGCGGCGCGAAAGACCGAACAGAGTTCAGGCGCTGCACACGGCATAGCAGCGGTATTATTGAGTAGCGCCGCGGCGTCGGTAGATGCACTTACCGTTGGGTTCACAATTGAGGAATACGGCGCTGTCGCGGCGTTAATATGTTCGGCAATAATCGCTGCCGTAACGTTTATGGTGTATACATGCGGACACTTTTTGGGCAAGCGCTTCGGTGTTAAGTTTGGAACAGTCGCGTCGGTAGTGGGCGGGATAGCGTTTGTCGCAATCGCCGTGGAAATTATTGTAACCACGTATGTATAGGCGGAATGCAATATGGCGCTGTTAAATAGCTTTCTACTGGCGATAGGGCTTGCGTTCGAGTCTTTTGTTGTGGCAATGGCAAACGGGCTGCACAACGCAAATTACGGCATAAAAAAGGGCGTTATATTGGGTCTGTTGTTTGCGGTATGCCATGCCGCGGAGCTGATGCTCGGATATTTGCTTATAAAGACTGTTGCGCACGGTATGCAGATAATAGACGAGTATTTAACTTGGATTGCGGCGTGTGTGCTTGTCGCGCTCGGCATTAAGATGATAGTGGAGGGTGTACGCCACTTGCGCGGCAAAACCGATAAGCCGGCGCGAACAATTGTCGAATTTGTATTGCAAAGCGTGGTGGCGGCTTTTGACGCGTTCGCGGCAGGACTTACCATGCCGAATTACACAATGTGGTTTGTACTGCTGACTGCTACTATTCTTTCCGTTGTGATAGTTTTGTTTTATACAATAGGCTTTTTGGTAGGCAAAAAGTGCGGAACAAAGTTCGGCAAGTATTCCGCTATTCTCGGCGGACTTGTCTTCCTCGGTTTAGCTGCGGAGGTAATAGTCGGCGCGTTGTAGGATAAATAAAAGAGTAATACAGTGTGATTAATCAGATAAATGAACCATCAACAAGACCAAATAATACTTGAATACACAGAATGCACAGTAGAGGCAATATTAAGATTAACAGTCCTTTTTTTGTTTTTATACTCTCGTCGCATATTGCCGTTATAATCGTACTGAATAAATATATAGGACACTCTATTACAAAAAAGAGTAGTATAGACGGTTGCGGAATTAAATTCTTGTAGCAAATGCAATATATTACAGTAATAATAACTCCGATAATTATTACAAAAAAGGCTTCTTTGTAAATGCTCCAAAAAGGCGATGTGGACTTATTTGTATCTGTAGATTGAACATTTTCGGCGGGCGGTTCTGTCGGCGCATTGTTTGTTTCATCTCTGCCCATTAGCTCGTCAACCGAGCAGCCATATATATCGGCAAGTTTGTCTAACAAGTCCAGCGACGGCTCGCTTAACCCCATTTCCCATTTGGAAACGGTTTGGCGAGTGACGTTTAGCTTGCTCGCTATTTGTTCTTGCGTATAGTTATGGCTTTTTCGCAAGGCTGATAATTTTTCATATAGCTTCATTATTTCCACCTCGGCTAAATCAGCTAAATTATAACATAGCACATGTAAAAAGTCTAACTTTCGGCATTAACATAGCGCAACGATTCGTTGCGTATGGTAAAAAATGTCGCACATGACATTTTTTCTTAACGCTCACGCCCACTCGGGTTCAAGTCCTGTCGTGCAAAAACGGACTATTGCTAACGCAACAGCCCGTTTGGTGCACCAAAGGCGATAAAGATTGAACCTTTATCGCAGATAAGACCTTGTCGTTATCGGCGAGGTCTATTTCTTTAATTTCCTTGTCGTTGCCGAAAGTTAGATATGTAACTACTGTATCGTCGTAAACAAACACCTTGTAAACGAGGTTATCTATTAGTTTCTTTTGGTATTCCTTGTCGTTCGGGTCGCCCTTGATTAGCATAGCCACAAAGTCAATAATCTTTTCTTTTGTTATCTTTTGCCCACGCTCTAACTCTATTTGCGCCCTGTGTGCGGTTAGGTCTTTTATAAGTATTTCAACCTCTTGCATTTTTCGCTCTATATTCGCCCGCAGTAGGTCATTACGCGCCAGTATAAAGGCGTTTGTAAGTTGTTCCGCCTCGTCTTGTGCGTGGCGTATTTGCGCCTCTATGCTCCGCAGTCCATTGTCGCCCGTGCGTTGCGCGTGGTAGTTTATCGTGTCTTGCGCGGCTTTCTCAACGATTTTTCTATCACTCAAAAAGTCGTGTACCACTTGGGTAACATACAATTCCAGTTTGTCCTTGTCCTCGCGTTTCTTGTCGCAGAGGGCTTTATTTTTTTGCTTGCAAACGTAGTAGTAATGTTTCTTGCCTAATCTGCTTGTGCCACCGCCCGCTATCATAGGCGTACCGCAAAGACCGCAAAACGCTTTGCCCGTAAGCAAATACGGCTCGACGGCTGAATTTGCGCCCGCAAGTATCTTGTTTTTCTTTAACCGCTTTTGCACCTTTTCAAAGGTTACTTTGTCTATGATGGCGGGGTATGTGTTAGTGCATAGCCGTTGCCCGTGCATAAATTCGCCCGTGTACTTGGCATTAGACAGCCAGTTTTCAAACGTGCGGAAAGTAAACGGCTTGCCTTTGTAAAGTATATGGCGTTTGTTCAATTCGTCGGCAATTTCTTTCTTGTCCGTGCCGTTGGCATACTCGTTAAAGATAAAGCGCACAACTTCGGCTTGTTCCTCGTCAATGGCTACTTTGTGTATAGTGCCTTTGTTGCCTTTCTTGTCGGTGTCAATGAGTTTGTACCCATAAATGAGATAGCCGCCGCAATACGTTCCGTTTTTAACGCTCGTGTCCAGTCCGTCGCGTACACGCTTGGAAAGTCTTTCGCTGTATTTCTCGTCGTTCCATTCAAGGAACATTTCGTATATTTCGCCGCCCTCGTCGTCGCTGACTGGCTCGGTTGCAGATATAACCCGTATGACGTACTGCTTTTTCAACTGCGCCTTGTACATTATACTGTCAATGCGGTTGCGGGCAAATCTGTCGAACTTGTAAACAATAATATGCTGAAACGCGCCTTTGTCCGAGTCGCCTATCATTTTTTGAAAGTCGGGGCGGTTGTCGTTTGTTCCCGTTCTTGCCTTGTCCATATAGGTCTTTACGACAGTAAAACCCTTGCTCTCGGCGTATGCGGTGCAAATGCGTACTTGCCCCTCGATAGACTGCTCGTTTTGTCCTTGTGAACTGTACCTTGCATAGATAACTGCATTGTTCATTGTCTGCTCCTTTGCGCCGTCCGTTGCGGACTGCGGCTTAAAAATTTTGTGTTCGCTTTGGTGCTTACCCGCCTTAATCAGCAAAAAATACCGACGAAGGAAAATTGTCAAGGGTTTGCCCCGAAGGGGTCGGCGGCTTTATGCCTCACGGGAGATAAATAGCCGCCCTTGACAATTTTTCAAGGCGGTGATACCCACGCCATAGGCGGTAAGCACAAGCGAATACAAAAACTATAAAGTGCTTATTGAAAATGGAATAATGTCTTACAAAGAGTTTATCAGATTTAGAACAAGAGATATTATCTAAAAGCCGTGAATTATGTCATATATTATGGTTTTACTTGTTTATATAGTTTTTTTATGCTATAATGATTGTACGATAAACAGTAATTTAGCGGAGAAAAGCTATGGTAAAGAAAGTAAAACTCGACGAGTTGCATATTGTGGCAGAAATGGCGTCCCGCGTATATAGTAGCTCAAAAGAAGAACTATATGATGAATTAAAGGAAAGTATAGATAAAAAGGATACAATTTTCTTTTTAAATTATTCGGAAGATATTCCCGTAGGCTTTGCACAGTGTAAGTTACGTTACGATTATGTGGAAGGAACTAAAACTTCGCCTGTCGGATATCTTGAAGGCATATTTGTAAAACAAGAATATAGGAAGAAAGGCTACGCAAAGGAACTGATTGCCGAATGTGAGCAGTGGGCAAAAGAACACGGCTGTATGGAATTTGCAAGTGATTGTGAGTTGGACAATTCCGCAAGCATTTCTTTCCATATTAAATCAGGTTTCACGGAAGTAAACAGAATAGTTTGCTTCAAAAAAAATCTAATGTAAGATAAATTTCAATTTATCGTAACACAGTATTAACGGAAAACAAGTTATGACATATTACGTTGTATGCCCCGACTGTGGGTATAAACTGTTAAAGGCTGGCAACGGCTCTAACATAGAAATCTATTGCCCGAAATGTAAAGCAAAATTGCTTATAAGCATAAGCGACGACAAAGTGCTTATACAAAAGGCTGCCGACAAAGTTTGATTAGCGTATAAAGTAATCCATATTAGTATTACTTTATACGTCACTATGTCACACTGTAACACTTTTAATAAAAAGGCAATATGTGCGGGCGGCGAAGCCGCCCGCACTGTGGCGTATAGTATTACCACGTCACCCCGTAACGTGTAACACTTTTGGCGTAAAAAACGTAAAAACTTGTAAATCTATGACGAAAAATATTTATCTTAAATTATGCCCATTAGGGT
>JAIEFT010000047.1:0-13719 GCA_029066805.1 Clostridiales bacterium
GAACACCGCAGGACAGAACGCCGGCTAACTACCGGTGAAGGCGACTTCAAGGAAAGTGCAACAGAAAATTACCGCCATGTGGGGGTGTTCCCCTTAGGGTAAGGTTGAAAAGGCGAGGTAAGAGCTCACCGTCAGAACGGTAACGTTTTGAGCCGTGTAAACCCCGTTCGGTGCAAGACAAAGGGTCAAGGTTGTCCGCCGTCCTTTACAATCGCTCGACCGACTTGGCAACATTTCGGCAAGATAGATAACCGTCATAACAGAATTCGGCTTACGGGTCATACTCACGTCCATAGACAGAATAGTCTATGGACATTTTTTATATGGAAATCCGCGCAGTTAATAACTGTGCGGATAATCGTATACGTTAATATCAGTCGATAATTTTTGCTATTTTTGCAATGGCGCGCTTTTCTATGCGGGATACGTAGGAACGGGAAATACCCAGCTTTTTTGCGACTTGAGATTGAGTGTAAGCCGTGTTGTCCTTCATGCCGTAGCGCAGGGCAATTACGTCATGCTCGACGCCTGTAAGGTGTTCGTCCATAATCTCTTTAACTTTTTCCATGACTAGGCTGTTTTCTATGCCGACAAAGCTGTCGTTTGGCTGTGGGATAACGTCCATCAGCGCGATGTCGTTTCCTTCCTTATCCGTGCCGACCGCTTCGTACAAGCTCACGGCTTGACGGTGCTTTTTGTTGGAGCGTATGTACATTAGTATTTCGTTTTCTATGCACTTTGCGGCGTAGGTCGTGAGCTGACAGCCTTTGTCCGGCTCAAACGTCTCTATGCCTTTGATCAGTCCTATGCTGCCTACGCTGATAAGGTCGTCAGCCTCGCCGGCGTTGTTGTACTTTTTTACTATGTGTGCCACAAGCCGCAGGTTGTGTTTGACTAGCAAGTCATACGCCTCGCGACTGCCTGCTTTGTATTCTGCAAAGTACCGTTTTTCCTCGTCGGGGGAAAGCGGCTTGGGGAATGAGCCGTTGTTGTTTACAAACGACGTAAAAAAGAATATTCGCGACAAAAACGCCATAAAAGTTTCGATGATCATACTTTCACTCCTAAATGTTGTCGGGAGTTATATTCTATGCCGAATAATGTCGAAATTTGCCTGTCCGCATTTTTTAGCAGAGAGTTATTTGTCGAGCACGATAGCTGTGTCGGTGTTTTTTGTGCGAAAACGCTATGCTTCGACCGAAATATAACCTTTTTTATCTTATATAAAAGTCTTGCAATTACAAAAATTATCTGCTACAATATAACGTATAGCGAACCCCCAATAGATGCATTTTTACGGGCAAATCGCGGTCTATACGCGCAAATCGTCGCTTGACGTACTGCAGAGAGTACGACTGTGCTCCGTTTTGCTCGTCTATCCTCGCGATTTGCCTCGTAAAAACACTACGTGCCCGAAACGGAGCTGTTTTAGGCTCTATCAAGGCAAACGAGTGAAGTTGTAGCGGGCTACTACGAGCGAGTTTAACGCAGATAGGGCAAAAACAGCCCGTTATCGGGTGTATCGTTTGGGGTTCGCTATACGTAGCGAGGGTATATACTTTGGAATTTCTATCTGTTAGCGGAGCGTCGGCTTCCGACGTGGCAATAATTGTTGTGGCGGCATTGTTTTCCGTCGCGTGCTTTATAGGACTGATTGTGCTGTTGTGTAGGTTTGCGGAATTTAACGGAAAAGTAAAAAACACCGTTTTGATTTTGCTGTCTGTTTTAGCGGCGGGATTTGCGCTGAGGCTTGTTTTTGCACTGACTATTCGCGGCGCACGGGCCGACTACGGCACATTTATTACAATGATAAACAGTCTTAAGACGAACATGTCGGGATATTACACAGGTGACGCGAACAAAACGCTCTATCCAATAACGTACTTTATTTATCTTATTTTTGGCGGACTCTCTAACGCAATGGACCTTGCAAGTCATGACCTCGGTATGCAATTTATGGTCAAGCTTCCGCTGATAATAGCCGACCTACTCACAGCCTTTGCTATATACAAGATTGCGGACAGATATAGCAATAAGGCTGTGGCGCTTACTCTTGCGGCGTTTTTTGCGGTGTGCCCGATATTCTTTATCGGTTCGACCATGTGGTGCACGCAAGGTTGCTTTACGGTAATGTTTGCTTGCTTTATGTGCTACTTTTTGGCGCGGAAAAAGCACGCGCTCACCATTCTTTTTGCGACCCTTGCCGCGTTTTCGAGCAAAGAGGGTATTTATCTTTTCCCCGCGGTCTCGGTTTTTTCGGTGTACCATTTAATTCGCGCAATCATCAATATAAGGCGGGACAAGCCTTCGGGCAGCGCGATACTCGACTCTGATTACCGCGCCGTGATTACCGTGCCTATAAGCTTTGTGCTATCGTTTGTGGCGGTGTACCTGTTGGGACTTGCACTTGTGCATTCCCACAGCTACAACCCGTTTGTGTATATATACGAGTTTTTGCTCGCGCCGCTTAAGTCTTGGGAGTACTTTACCGACGGCGGCTTGAGCGTGTATTCTATATTCAATCGCAGCGGTGTGGCGCAAGGCGCAAGATTCCCCGCATGGTTGTTTATGTGCCTGTTTGCGGCTATCATATTCGCCGTTGTAGGCATAGTATACTTTACCAAACGCAATCGCGCTACAATGGTACTATTAATCGCGTTTTCTCTTCTGACAATGCAGGTATACTATCCCGGCACGACGGCTGTGGGTATGCAAAGCGCTCTCGCGGTCATTCTTGCAGCGTACGCGCTCAATCGCGACAAGCGCATAATTTATGTGCTACTTGTTGTGGGACTGTGTTTTATTGTAAACAACCTCGTAACGCTCGGCAATATGGGACAGCTTAACAACTTGACAGACTATGACCTCGGTGCAATCGATTCGGCAACGAGCGGAATCAAGGCTGTTACAATCACGTGTTCGGTTATAACCGTTATAGCGCACTTGTACTTTACCGTTGTGGCGGTAAGTATCGGCATGACCGGACAGCGTCGTTTGCTTGGTACGCAGCGTTCCATAGGCGGAAGCATAAAAGAGTTCTTTGCCGTAAATAGGGGGAAGTAATGCTTGCCAAAGTAAACAGCTATGCTCTAAACGGCTTAAACGGTTACGGCGTTACCGTTGAAGTCGACATACATATGGGCGTGCCTTCGTTCGAGGTGGTGGGGTTGCCCGACACAGCTGTAAAGGAATCGCGCGAGCGCGTGCGTTCCGCTATTAAGAATAGCGGCTATGACTTTTCGCCGCGCAAAATCACGGTTAATCTTGCGCCCGCGTACGCCAAAAAGGAAGGACCTATATTCGACTTGGCGATCGCGCTGGGACTGTTAATTTCAACCGAACAAGCGGGCGTAGACGATAAAAAAACGCCAAATAGTAGCGTGCGCGACTACGTGTTTTTAGGCGAGCTGTCGCTTTCCGGTGCGGTAACGCGCATAAACGGCGTAATGCCTATGCTGATAGCGGCGCGCGAACACGGCGTAAAAAAGATAGTTATTCCCAAAGCGAACATAAACGAAGCGAAGTATATTCGCGGCATAGACATCTTTGCCGTAGAGACCTTGCGTGACGCGGTCGCGCTAATCGACGGTGAAACGCGTACTCCGATAGAAACTTGCGACGTCGTACTTGATAGCCGTCCATGCGGTGGCGAAGATTTAAAATATGTAAAAGGTCAGTTTGCGGCAAAACGCGCGCTGGAAATTGCCGCGGCGGGCGGACACAATATACTTATGATAGGCGCACCGGGCGGCGGTAAAACCATGCTCGCTAAATGTTTGCCGGGAATTTTGCCCGATTTAACAGAGGACGAGGCGCTTGAAACAACCAAAATCCATTCAGTCGCGGGACTATTGGACGAGGAGAGCGGAATTGTGTCGACCCGTCCGTTCCGCAGTCCGCACCACACCACAAGTCGGGTTGCGCTCACGGGCGGCAGTTCGGCGGCAAAGCCGGGCGAAATAAGCTATGCGCACAACGGCGTACTGTTCTTGGACGAACTTCCAGAATATCCGCGTAGCGTGCTCGAGATTTTGCGCCAGCCGCTCGAGGACGGCGTAGTATCCGTGTCGCGTGCGTCGCGTAGTGTGGAATATCCCGCCAACTTCATGCTTGTTGCGAGTATGAACCCGTGCCCGTGCGGATATTACGGTTCGGCAACGCACCAATGTACGTGCATGCCGTCGCAGATACAAAAGTATATGGCGCGCATATCAGGACCGTTGCTTGACAGAATAGACTTGCATATCAATGTTGACGAGGTCAATTACGACGATTTGACAAAGGAGACCGATACCGAAAGCTCGGCGGCTGTAAAAGCGCGGGTAAACGCCGCACGTGCGATACAGACGGCGCGTTATGCGGGCACGGACGTGCATTCCAACGCGAAAATGACGAGCGAAATGATCAAGAAGTTCTGCGTCCTCGACGCTGGCGGCGAGAAGATCCTTCAGGCCGCGTTTGACAAGCTAGGTATGTCGGCGCGCGCGTATACTAGGATACTAAAGGTTGCGCGTACAATAGCCGACCTTGACGGCAAGTACAATATTTCCGCTGCTCATGTGGCGGAAGCGGTTATGTATCGTTCGCTCGACAAGGCGGTGAAGTAAATGGTACTGTCAGATTTGTATTTGTGGCTGTCGTACACGCATCTGCCGACGCGCAAAATTAACAAGATATTGGAAAGAATGTCGCCGTTGCAGTTGTGGGAAGCATTCGATGACGAAAGTAAATATTTCCTCGACGACAAAACGTTTAACCTTTTAAAGCGCACAAGAAATATCGAGTACATAGAGCGCGCCAAGTTCTACCTAAAGGAAAACAATATCAGCTACGTTACGCGCGCCGATCCGATTTATCCGGTTGCGCTCGAGCAAAAGGAAGTCGATCCTCCGCCCGTGTTGTATTATAAGGGCGATTTGAGCATACTGTTAGAACCGTGCTTCGCCGTAGTCGGCACGCGCAGAGCGTCGCAGTACGGCAGGTACGTCACACAAAAGATTGTGGAGGAGCTGTCAAGCTCGTTTACAATAGTCAGCGGCATGGCGACGGGGATAGACGGCTATGCGCACCGTGCCGCGCTAAATGTGGGCGGAAAAACGGTAGCCGTTTTGGGCAGCGGTCTGTTTAACGCGTCGCCTGCATCCAATCTTTTGCTCTTTGACGAAATTTGTCAACAAGGATTGGTGTTAAGCGAGTATACGCCCGATACTCATGCCACCGAATATACTTTTCCGCAACGCAATAGAATTATAAGCGGACTGTGCCGCGGCGTGCTGGTTGTGGAAGCGGCAAAAAAGAGCGGGTCGCTTATTACGTCGAATTTTGCTAATGAGCAAGGCAGGGATGTGTTTGCCGTGCCCGGCGATGTGGATAAACTGCGCTCGTATGGCACGAACGACTTGATCAAACACGGTGCAACTCCGGTTACATGTGCCGACGATATCTTGGAATTTTATTCCGTAAACGCGAAAAAGTCACAGCCGAAGACTGTTGCGCTCGACTTTTCCGAGCAGCGCGTAATGGAAGCGCTATCGTTGGGCGAAAAGTCGTTTGACGCGCTTGTAGAGCATTGCGGCATGACAGTGCCGGAACTGAACACAGCACTTTCCGCACTGCTAATATACGGGCTTGTTCGAGAGAAGGCTAAAAATCTTTATACCGTAACATTGTAATATAAGGAGATTAAAGTGAAACTTGTAATTATTGAGGGCTTTGGTAAGCTCGAGACCGTTCAGAAGTATTTGGGTAAGGGTTATAAGGTGTTCGCAACAGGTGGGCACGTGCGCGACCTCATGCCCAAGCGTTTGTCTGTTGACGTGAAAAACGATTTTCAGCCGACATATGTCGTAATGGACGACAAAAAGAGCGTGGTGGAAAGCCTGAAAAAAGCCGCGGCGTCATCCGAGCAGATCCTGCTCGCAACCGACCCTGACCGTGAGGGCGAGGCAATCTCCTGGCATGTAGCAACGCTATTGGAAATTCCGAGCGACGCGGCGGTCCGAATCGAGTTTAACGAAATAAGCAAGAACGCTATTCAAAACGCGCTAAAGTCGCCGCGTCCTATCGACAAAAATCTTGTAGACGCACAGCAAGCGCGGAGAGTGCTGGATAGGCTTGTCGGCTATAAGCTATCGCCCGTACTGTGCCAAAAGATTCAGAGTAATCTAAGCGCCGGGCGCGTTCAGTCGGTAACGCTAAGACTTGTTGTCGATCGCGAACGCGAAATCCAAGCGTTTGTCGCGGAAGAGTATTGGAATTTCTTTGTGTACCTCAAGTCGCTTGCGGGTGAGCAGTACAAAGCTACGCTAGTCGGCAAGGGCGGAGAAAAAATCAAGCTGTCTAGTGAAGCCCAAGTGAACGATGTTAAGTCCGAGCTGAACGGTGCGGACTATGTGGTCCAAAATATAAAGCGCAGTATAACCAAGGCGCACCCGTATGCTCCGTTTATTACGTCCACTATGCAACAGGACGCGCTAAACAAGCTTAATATGAGCTTGCGCCAAACATCATCGGCAGCGCAGCAGTTGTACGAGGGCGTGGAGCTGCCCGGCGAAGGCAAGGTAGCATTGATCACTTATATAAGAACGGATTCCACGCGCGTTTCCAAAGAGGCTATCGCCGCCGCGCGCGAGTATATCGGAAATCAGTACGGCAACGAGTACTTGCCCGATAAACCAAATTACTACGCTTCCAAAAAGAGCGCGCAGGACGCGCACGAGGCTATTCGTCCCATTTCGCTCGAGCGCACGCCGGAGAGCGTTAAGCCGCACTTGAGCAAAAACCTGTATGCGCTGTATAATCTGATTTATAAGCGGTTTTTGGCGAGCCAAATGGCTGACGCAACATACAATTCCGTGTCTGTGGATATAACCGCCAACGCCTATGACTTCCGCATTAGCGGGCGTACGCCTGTTTTTGACGGCTTCACCAAAGTTTACGCGGTGGCGACAAATGAGGACGATAAGGACGACAAATCAACCGTGCCCGAGCTTAACGTAGGCGATAAGCAAGCGTTTATCAAATACGACTGCGAGCAAAAGTTCACAAAGCCGCCCGCTCGCTATACCGAGGCGAGCCTTGTAAAAGCAATGGAAGAGAAGGGTATCGGTCGTCCTGCGACGTATACGCCCACGGTAACGTTGCTTTTTTCACGCAAGTATATAGAAAAAAGCGGGCGTGCAATTGCGCCTACCGAGCTCGGCTGTAACGTCACCGATATGCTTGTAAAATACTTTCCAGAAATTATGGACGTAGGATTTACCGCCAATATGGAGAATGAGCTTGACGGGATAGAGGAAGGAGGTATGCGGTGGCAGAGCACGGTTGCAAAGTTCTACGAGGGCTTTGAGGACAAAATCCGCGCGGCAAGGGGCGACGAGTATACGCTTAAAGCGCCCGATGAGCAGACCGATTATGTATGCGAAAAGTGCGGTGCAAACATGGTGATCAAGACGGGCAAGTTTGGCAAGTTTTTGGCATGCCCCAACTATCCCAAGTGCAAAAACACAAAGAATCTAGATGAAAACGGCAATATCGCAGAGCCTAAACAGCATGAAGTCTCTGATGTGGTTTGCTCTAAGTGCGGTGCAAACATGGTGGTCAAGACGGGCAGGTACGGCAAATTTTTGGCGTGCCCCAACTATCCCAAATGCAAAAACATTGTCAACTTGGAAGATAAGGACGGCGGCAAAAAAGAGGACGAAGTTGTTCTTCCGCCGTGTCCCAAGTGCGGCAAACCGTTAAAGAAGATAACTACGCGCAAATCCACCTTTTACGGGTGCTCGGGCTATCCCGATTGCGACTTCACATCGTCAGATCCGCCGAGTGATAAAAAGTGTCCTACTTGCGGCGCGTATCTTGTGGTAAAGACGGGTAAGAACGGAAAATACCTTAAATGCTCTAACAAAGAATGTAAGTTCAAGCAGAACTCGGAAAATGTTAAGTAACGCCGTAAACATAATCGGCGCTGGACTTGCCGGATCGGAAGCCGCGTTGTTTCTTGCCGATCGCGGCATTAAGGTCAATCTGTACGAGGCAAAACCGACGTGGTTTTCGCCTGCGCACAGTTCGCCGAACTTTGCCGAAATAGTGTGCTCTAATTCGCTCAAGAGTACCGCGCCGACAACGGCGAGCGGTGCGCTTAAAAACGAGCTCGATGTTTTGGGTTGTAGCCTGCTTAAAATTGCGCGGGAGGTTTCAGTGCCGGCGGGCAGTGCGCTTGCCGTTGACCGCGACGGTTTTTCGGAACGGGTGACCAATGCTGTGCGCTCAAATCCGAATATTACCGTTATAGGCAAAATCGTTACCGAAATTAAAACGGACGAGTTGACTATAGTGTGCGTCGGACCTGTCTGTCACGTGGGAATAGCGGACGAGATTTGTAGGATCACGGGTGAGCAGTCTTTGCACTTTTTCGACGCCGCCGCGCCTATAATAACCGCCGAATGTATCGACTATTCGCGCGCATTTTTCGGTGCGCGGTACGGCAAAGGCGACGCCGATTACCTTAACTGTCCAATGAACAAGCAGGAATACCTCGCGTTTTACAATGCGCTGATTTCCGCAGAACGCGTTATTGACAAAATCGGCGGTGTGTTCGAGGGTTGTATGCCCGTAGAGGTCATGGCGGCGCGCGGAGTGGACGCACTGCGGTTCGGACCGCTTCGTCCTGTCGGATTCCGCGAGGCCGGCAAACCATATGCGGTTTTGCAGCTTCGGCGCGAGAATGCCGAAGGCACGCTATTTAATCTTGTCGGATTTCAAACCAATCTAAAGTTCGGCGAGCAGAAAAGAGTTTTCTCTCTTGTTCCCGCGCTCAAAAATATAGAGATCGTTCGCTACGGCGTTATGCACCGCAACACGTTTATTAATGCGCCGCGTGCGCTTAAATCCGATTTGCGGCTCAAGGCTGCGCCAAACGTATTTATAGCCGGACAGTTGAGCGGCGTGGAGGGTTATGTCGAAAGCATAGCAACAGGTTTACTTGCGGCAATCAATGTGCATAGAGTATTGCGTGGAAAAGAAACAATCACTCCGCCGGAGTATACGATTCTCGGCGCGCTGATGAAGTACATAACAGCGCCAAATGCGGATTTTCAGCCGATGAATGCCAACTTCGGCATTCTACCCATGATTGACGGGGTAAAAAAAGCCGACCGAAAACAGGCGTATTTTGACAGAAGCGACCAAAGTATTCGCGATTGGCTGAAAAATATAAATATTTAATCGTGCGAATTTAATTGTAAATATCGCGCAATTATGGTAGAATTTAAGCAATAAGGAGATTTATTCAGTATGAAGCTTGAAGGAACAACCATTATAGGCGTGCGCAAGGACGGTAAAACGGTTATCGCCGGCGACGGTCAGGTCACGCAGAACAATCAGGTAATAATGAAGGGCAACGCACGCAAGGTTAGGCGTGTGTACAACGGCAATGTTATTTTGGGCTTTGCCGGGTCTGTCGCAGACGCATTCACGCTAAGCGAGCGATTTGAGGAAATGCTCAATAAATATTCGGGCAACCTAATGCGTGCTTCCGTCGAGCTTGCTATGCTGTGGCGCGGCGACCGTGCGCTTAGGCAGCTCGAGGCGCTTATGATAGTAGCTGACAAGAACGAGATGTATATTCTGTCGGGTAGCGGCGACGTCATAGAACCCGAGCACGGCGTATGTGCAATCGGCTCGGGTGGAAACTATGCGCTCGCGGCGGGCAGAGCATTGCTCGCTCATACCGATTTGGACGCTGAGCAGATAGCCAAAGAGGCAATGCTTATAGCTTCCGATATTTGCGTTTATACCAACTCCAATATTATTGTGGAGGTAGCGTAATGGAACTTACACCCAAGCAGATCGTAGCCGAGCTTGACAGATACATCATCGGTCAGACAAAGGCAAAACGCGCGGTGGCAATCGCGCTGCGCAACCGCTATCGCAGAAGCAAGCTTCCCGCGGCTGTTCGCGAGGAGATCACGCCTAAAAACATCATAATGAAAGGTCCGACGGGCGTAGGCAAAACAGAAATTGCGAGGCGACTTGCCAAAATTATGCGCGCACCGTTTATCAAGGTGGAAGCTACCAAGTACACCGAGGTCGGCTATGTAGGGCGCGACGTCGAGTCCATGATACGCGATCTTGCCGAAACCGCAGTACATCTTGTCAAGCAAGAGCAGATGGCGGTTGTGGAGAGCAAGGCGCGCGAGTTTGCCGAAAACAAGGTGGCGGACATAATAGTCAAGGCACGCAAAAAGAGCAGCGAGACTGCGGAAAGCGTAATTAAGGAACAGGTGCTCGAAGAGCTGCGCGCGGGCAAGCTGAAAAACACGACTTTGGAAATCGAGGTCGCAGAGCATATGCCGCAAATGGAAGCTATGCCGGGCATGGCAATCGATCTTAACTTAGGCGAAATGTTGGGAAGCCTCGGCAGCCTTATTCCGCAACGCAAAAAGAAGCGCAAAGTTTCGGCTGACGAAGCTGTATCGCTGTTCATGGAAGAGGAGAGCGAGCGCCTGCTCGATATGGACGCAATCAAGGCGGAGGGCGTTAGACGTGCGCAAGAGGACGGCATAATATTTATCGACGAGATAGACAAGATAGCGCACCGTCAAGGTTCGGGCGGTGGCATGGACGTGTCGCGCGAGGGCGTTCAGCGCGATATTCTGCCCATAGTGGAAGGCTGTACCGTCATGACCAAATACGGCGCAATCAAGACAGATTATATTCTGTTCATCGCGTCGGGCGCGTTCCAGATTTCGTCCGTCACAGATCTGATTCCGGAATTGCAGGGCAGATTTCCCATTCGCGTGGATTTGGAATCGCTTGCGTTTAACGATTTTGTGCGCATATTCACCGAACCCGAAAATGCAGTCACTCGCCAGTATGCGGCAATGCTGTCTGTGGAAAATATCAATCTCACATTCACGCCCGAGGCTATAGAGGAGATGAGCCGCATAGCGGTTTTGGAAAACGAAACCGGCGAGGATATCGGCGCACGTAGACTTCACACAGTTATGGAGAGCTTGCTCGAAGATATCAGTTTTAACGCCGACGGCAATAATCCCGTAATCGACGTAAAAGTAGACAAAGCATATGTTGAGGAACATCTCGCAAAAGAGATTTCCGAACACGACCTCAAAAAATACATTCTGTAATTTTATAAAGTATAGTAGTATTATGATAAACGCACCTAAAGGCACAAAGGACATGCTGCCGTCCGAGTCATACAAATGGCAGGCGGTGGAAAAAGCGGCAAAAAAAGTAGCCGCGCTGTACAACGCAAAGCAAATCCGTACTCCGGTATTCGAGCATGCGGAGTTGTTTTTGCGTTCTATCGGAGACAGCACTGACATAGTCAACAAAGAGATGTACATTTTTGACGACAAGGGCGGGCGCAAAATGGCGTTACGCCCCGAGGGCACTGCCGGCGTAGTGCGTTCCGTGCTGGAGAATAACATAATAGAAACACTGCCTCAAAAGCTGTTCTACATAGAGGGTGTGTACCGCTACGAACAGCCGCAGGCGGGGCGATACCGCGAACATCACCAGTTCGGCGCGGAGTTTTTCGGGAGTGGATTGCCTTGCTTCGAGGTAGAATTGCTCGGTCTTGCGCATGACTTTTTGCGCGAGCTCGGCTTTAACGACTTGTTGCTAAGGATCAACACTATAGGGTGTAACAGATGCCGTGCGCAGTTCAACGCAGCTCTACGCGAGTTTTTGAGCGGTGTGCACGATCAAATTTGCGGCGACTGTAAACGGCGTGCAGAGGTAAATCCGTTGCGAACGCTTGACTGCAAAGTTTCGTCCTGTCGAGAAATTTACAAGAACGCGCCAAAGATTTCCGATTACCTTTGCGACGACTGCAAGGCGCATCACGCGGCTGTGCTTAATGGGCTGGACAGCGTCGGCATAAAGTACGTGGAGGACAAAAATTTGGTGCGTGGTTTGGATTACTATACGCGTACTGTGTTCGAGCTGTGTGACGGCGATTTGGCTGTGCTGGGCGGCGGCAGGTACGACAACCTCTGCGAAGAGCTTGGCGGGAAACCCATGCCGTGCGTAGGGTTCGGTTGCGGCATAGAGCGGCTCATATCGGCTGCGGAAGCGCACGGGGTCAAATTTGATAATCCTGCGCCCAAGATTTTTGTAGCCGCGCAAATTGATGGCGCGAAGGGCGCATGCGTAAAGGCGGTAAAAAGTTTGCGCGATATGGGCGTATCGGCGGAGTGCGACCTAATGGGTAAAAGCCTAAAGGCGCAGTTCAAGTATGCCGACCGTCAGGGCTTCTCTTATGTAATGACGATAGGCGAGAGCGAGCTGGAAAGCCATGAGTATTCGGTCAAAAACATGCAAACGGGCGATGTTATTAAAGTAACCGCATCCGATTTGTCCCCAATTAAAAACCTGTAAATACAGTTTTTTGCGTGTAAAGGAGATGTTATGGAAATTGAGTTGATCGAACGCACCGACCCCGAAGTTGCGGCGAGTATGAAAAACGAGTTAAGCCGTCAATGCAACAAGATAGAACTTATCGCGAGCGAGAACTTTGTGTCGCCTGCGGTAATGGCGGCGGCAGGCTCGCACTTAACCAATAAGTATGCGGAGGGTTATCCCGGCAAGCGTTACTACGGCGGCTGCGAATATGTGGACGAAGTCGAAGCATTGGCTATCGAGCGTGCAAAAAAGCTGTTCGGTGCGGAGCACGCCAATGTTCAACCGCACTGTGGTGCAAATGCCAATCACGCTGTATTTTACGCAGTATTACAGCCCGGCGATACGTACCTTGGCATGAACCTTGCACACGGCGGACATTTAACGCACGGCTCGCAAGTTAACTATTCGGGTAGGTACTACAACGTAATACCTTACGGTGTTAGCGAAGCTACCGAAACGATTGATTATGACGAGGTGGAGCGGCTCGCTACAGAACACAAGCCCAAGCTCATTCTGGCGGGCGCGTCGGCGTATCCGCGCGTGATTGACTTTAAAAGATTTAGAGCTATAGCCGATAAAGTCGGCGCGGTGTTTATGGTCGATATGGCTCACATAGCGGGGCTTGTCGCGGCGGGACTTCATCCAAATCCCATGGAGTACGCGGATATCGTAACAACCACCACGCACAAAACGCTTCGCGGCCCGCGCGGCGGCATGATTCTGTGCAGAGAGCAATACGCCAAAGCGATAGACAAAGCGATTTTCCCGGGCACGCAGGGCGGTCCGCTCGAGCATATTATCGCGGCAAAGGCTGTTGCGCTTAAGGAAGCAATGTCGGACGAGTTTATAGTCTATCAGAAAAACGTGGTAAAAAACGCCAAAGCATTGGCTGACAGACTTACGGAACGCGGTATTAATTTGGTATCCGGCGGTACGGATAACCACCTTATGCTCGTAAAACTCGAAAACGGCATGACGGGCAAGGAGTTGGAGACTTTGCTTGACGACTGCAATATCACTGTGAATAAGAATGCCGTGCCATTTGACAAAATGCCGCCGTCCAAAACGTCGGGCATTCGTGTAGGTACGCCCGCCGTCACTACTCGCGGTATGGGCGTTGAGCAGATGAAAATAATCGCCGACTGTATAGCCGACGCTATCACAAAAGGCGAAAGCGCAAATCAAAGCATCATCTCGCGCGTAAAAGAGCTCACTGCAAGCTTTCCGCTGTACAAATAAATCCCTATAATTTTAAAATCCTATGAAACAATCGGGAATTAACTTGACAAAGTT
>JAIEFT010000047.1:13729-19054 GCA_029066805.1 Clostridiales bacterium
CTTTTTGTTATGCTTAAAAAGAGGAAAATTATTATGCGTTTATCAACAAGAGCCACATACGGAATGCGATTATGTTTTATGCTTGCGCTGTCAAAATCGCCGCTTAGCGCGTCCCAGCTTGTCAAGCAGACCGACGTAGGAATAAAATATCTGGAACAGCTTTTGTCTATGTTAAAGCGCGGGAAAATAGTCACGGCGTATCGCGGCAAATCGGGCGGATATGTACTTGCGCGCGACCCTAAAGACATAACCGTGGGCGATATGCTGGGCGCGCTGGACGATGGATTTGACGCGCCTGCGTGCGTGTGCGGTACTTGCGAGGATATGTACTGTCCCAATCGTAATGTGCTGAACAAGCTAAGCGACGGGATCAACAAAGTGCTTGACAGCGTAACGCTTGCGGAAATGGTGGAGGAGCACCGTGGCAACTGCGGAGCTTCGGGCGGTGGCGTATGAACGACGTAATTTATTTGGATTACGCTGCGACCACACCCGTTGACAAAGATGTGTTTGCCGCTTCACTGCCGTATTACACCGATGTATTTTATAATCCGTCGTCCGGGCATGCTCTCGGACAAAAGGCGAACGCCGCGGTCGAACGCTCGCGTCGTCAGTGCGCGGAAGCGATAAACGCCGATCCCGACGAAATTATTTTCACTTCGGGCGGCGCAGAAAGCATAAACATGGCGCTGTGCGGTGCATATGGCGGACTTGTGGTCTCGGCAATCGAACACGACACTGCGCTCGCGTGTGCCGAAAGGTTAAGTAAAAGCGGCGTAGAAGTCGTTTATGTTCAGCCTGACCGCAACGGAATTATTACACCGGACGCTCTGTCGGCGACGATAACCGACCGAACGAAGCTTGTTTGCATAATGACCGTAAACAACATTGTGGGAAGTATTCAGCCGATAAAAGAATTGGCAGAGATTGCACACAGTAAGGGTGCGTTGTTATTTACCGACGCCGTTCAAGCCGTCAATTCGCTTGATATCGACGTAAAAGATTGGGGTGTGGATATGCTTTGCGTGGCAGGGCACAAGTTCTATGCCCCCAAGGGCGTAGGCTTTTTGTATGTAAAGCGCGGCGTTAAGCTAAACCCGCTAATCGTCGGCGGCAATCAAGAGGGCGGAATTCGTGCGGGCACACACAACACTCCCGCCATAGTAGCAATGGGCGAGGCGATTGTTAAGGCAAAAGCTTTGCGAGATAAATATACTGCGCACACTAAACAGGTTGCGGACGAGTTTATACAAAATCTTGACTGCGGAAAAATCGTGCTAAAGCAAAACAAGACGGACGACATTGTGTCCGTCATGTTCAGTGGTAAAAACGGTTATATTGACGGCGGTCGGCTTGCCGTCGCACTGTCTGTGGAAGGCGTGTGCTGTTCCGTCGGTTCGGCTTGCTCGGCCGGTTCGGCAACTCCGCCGCAAACGCTTATCGCTATGGGCGTAGAACATGCGGAAAGCTGTTTGCGTTTCTCGTTTGGGCGAAACACCACAATAGAGCAGGCTCGCCGCGCCGCGCAAATAGTCAACGCCGTCGTCAAACGCTTTTAACGCTTAGTTTTCCAGCTTTTTCTGCGCGGCTTTAAGCGCCTTTGCCGGCACTTTGGAGTTTTCCATCTTTTTTAGCGCCATCGCGCCTGCAATCGCACCGATTGTAAATCCGAATAAAAGACCTCTCATATCTACCTCCACGTATATTTTGGCATATATGTGGATTTTTTATTCTTTCAATAAAATTGCTAAAAAATATTGACAAGCATATTTTTGTATGATATATTTAATACAGATAATACAGTTAATACAGATAATACTGTTTTGGAGTATGTACAAAGTTGAAGCAATGCGTATACATGCAAATAGTAGATCGTATCAAGCGTATGTGCGAGCTTGGGCTATACGGCGAGGACGGTAAGCTTCCGTCGTGTCGTGATTTGGCAATGAGTATGGGGGTAAATCCAAATACCGTTCAGCGTGCATACAATCAGTTGGAGGAAGAAGGATACGTCACGTCGTCGCCCAAAAAAGGATACTTCGTAAATGCGGTTGATTCTCGCCGCGAAAGCGCCGCTATGGATAAGATAAAGGAGCTAAAGGCTGCGGGATTAACGCGCGCCGAGCTTTTGTGTATAGTAAATACTGTGTATGGAGGTGATGATGATTAAAACAGAGGGGTTAAAAAAGAGCTTTGGCAAGCATGTAGTATTTGACGGCGCGGATATTGCCGTAGAGGATGGAAGCGTGTGCGGGCTTGTCGGCATTAACGGCGCCGGCAAAAGTACGCTGCTACGCATACTGTCAGGCGTTATACGACCGGACGGCGGCAAAGCGAGCATAGACGAAAAGCCGATATACGATAATCAAGCGGTAAAAAAGGATATATTCTTTTTGCCCGACGAGCCGTATTTCGATAGCAACGTCAATCTTAAACGGCTTCGTGATTTGTATGCCGCGTTCTATGATTTAGATAAGGCAAAGTACGACGAATACATAAAAATCTTCGGCTTGCCGAGTGATAAGCCTATTCGCAACTTTTCCAAGGGTATGCGTCGTCAAGCGTTTATAGCCGTAGCGTTTGCGTGCAAAATCAAGTATCTGTTTTTGGACGAGGCGTTTGACGGACTCGATCCGCTGTGCCGTATGGAATTTAAGCGCGGAATAATAGAGTGCAAGGAGCGCGGCGCGACTGTGATCATCTCTTCGCATTCGCTTCGCGAGCTTGAGGATATTTGCGACAGCTTTGTATTGATAGACAGCGCAACCGTCAAGCAGTGCGGTGCGCTTATCGACGCGCTCGATAATATATTCAAGCTACAGTTTGCTTTCAGTGGCGACGAGTTTACACGCGAAAATCTTCCGTTCGAGGTGCTGCGTTTCAGTAAGGTAGGAAGGGTGATAACGATCGTTGCGCACGGAAACAGTGCGCAAGCTATCGAGCAGATCAACGCGTTAAAGCCGCTGTTTGTAGAAGAGATCCAAATGGACTTCGAGGATATGTTTATCGAGGAAGTTCAAAACCGCGGCTATTTGAGCGACAAGAAAGGGGATTAAGCCATGAAAAAGTATTTTGTTTACGAACTGAAAAAATCTCTGTTTGTAATGTGTGCGCTTGCCGTAATCGCCACGGCGGTTTATGTTATTTCGGTGATAACCCAAGTGGCGGATATGCTTGATTTTGGGTATCGCCACCTAAACATTGCGGCAATAGTTGTAATGGGCGGCGTGATAAGCGTGATTGTGCCCATCTGGAAGCTGAGTTACCTGATGAAAAAGCGCAGTGTTGACTTATATTATTCCATGCCGCTCTCGCACACGCGTATTCTTGCCGTCAAATTATTGGTAGGACTTGTTGTGTTATTCGCGTCGTTTACCGTAGCGTATTGGATAGGCTGCTTTACCGCAATGGGTGCTCTTAGTAGGACAGAACAACTGAAAAACGTTAGCTTTATTCCGCTGTATTTTTCGCTGTTCGTACCAATGACTATTATTTACGCATTGACAGCCTTTATTTTTACGCGCGCAAACAGGTTTATAGATGGAATAATGTTCGTTTTTATGACCGGATTTTCGCTCGGAATGATAGCCGACGTCGTTATTATTTTTATGCGCATGGCACATGTGCAGTTTTATGATAGTAATTATCATGATTATTTTTATTCTTTCAGTTCAATCAATTTTACTCCTTTAGGCGCACTCAATCTTATATCGTCTTATTTTAGCGGTAATATGTTTAAGAATGTTTCTACTACCATAGGGGTGACGGCTTTTGATTGGGTGGGATTATCTTTAGTTTGTGCGTTAGGTGTTGCGGCTGGCGTAGGATTGTTCTTTGCTCAAAGGAAAGCAAAAGCGGAAAATTGCGAGCAGATATCCGAAAGCTTTTTCGGTTACAAGGTGATGATACCGCTGTATGCGTTTTGCTTTGCGATAACATCTGCGCGCGCCTCGTACGTGCTTGTCGCACTTGTCGCCGCTGCCGCATACGCGGTTTCAGTGCTATACAAACGCACGCCCAAAATCGGCTGGAAATTTGCGCTGATAGTCGGCGTGGCATTTTTAGCCGGAGTTGGGCTTAGCTTTCTTCAATACGCATAAAATAATTTTGGAAAATTTTTCAAAAAGACTGTAAAATCTCCTTGAGATGTGTTATAATGTATCGGTGGAAAGCGGAGATAAAATTTTGGGCGTGGATTTCGGGTTGAAACGCGTGGGGCTTGCGGTGTGCGACAGTATGCATATCTTAGCTACACCGCTGCCCGTATACTACACCAAATCCATGCGCAACTCTATCGATCACGTGGCGCGCGTCGCAAAAGAGCACGAAGTCGGGCGCGTTGTCGTGGGGCTTCCGCTCAACCTTGACGGTACGGAATCCGTTCAGTCTGGCAGGGCGCGCGCGTTTGCCCGCAACCTCGAAAAAGTCACGGGATTGCCCGTAGAGCTGTTTGACGAGCGGCTGACCACCGTCGAAGCTAACGAGCTGCTTATAGACGCAGGCGTAAAAAAAGCGGCAGACCGCGCAAAGCTTATCGATAGCATGTCTGCAAAGGTTATCTTGCAGAGCTACATCGATAATAATAAGAAATAATAAACCAATAGGAGATATATCATGGCAGAAAATCAAGAAGAGAACGTAGAGCTTCTCGACGACGAAGTTATCACCCTTTATGATGATAAGAACAATCCCGTTGACTTCAACGAAGTTGCGGTTGTGGAATACGAGGGCGATTTTTACGCGCTCCTTCAACCCGTCGAGCCTATGGAAGGCTTGGGCGAGGACGAAGCTATCATATTCAAGGTAGTGGAAAAGGACGAGGAAACCGACGAGTTCGAGCCTGTCACCGACGAGGCTGTTCTCGAGGCGGTGTTCAACGAATACCTCAAAGCCGAGGCGGAATTTGCCGACGGCTGCGATTGCTGCGACTGCGACGATTGCCATCATGAGCACGAAGATCATGACGATTGCGATTGCGGTTGCGAGGGCGGTTGCTGCGGCGTGCACAAGCACAAGGACGAAGAGTAATTCTCAATAGTAATTCAAAATAATTTGGTATAATTTAGCGCAAAAAGATAGCAAAAACATTTGCGTAAACCTTTGCGCTGTGTTATAATAATCAAGACTACTCACTCGGTTGTTTTTCTGTGCGCTGTCAAATTTTTGAGGGCAGTGTGTAAACCGAGGCGGTAAACGGAGAAATCATGGCAAATATTATCACGATGAAACAGCTTTTGGAAGCGGGCGTTCACTTTGGTCATCCCACGCGCAAGTGGAATCCCAAAATGAAAAAGTATATATATGTGTCGCGCAACGACATATATA
>JAIEFT010000048.1 GCA_029066805.1 Clostridiales bacterium
ATCGTCCAATTCCTAAAAATAAGAAATTACAAGATATAAACTTTCAAAATTGTACTGGTAATACATATCACCAATTTATTTGATATTTGTATACTCGCTTTAAGTTATATGCAGTTGTCAATGTGCGACGCGGCAGACCGTTAGGGTCAAAAAAAACACAACAAACAACAACTTTGAACTTTCGTCCCTTTATGCGTTATTGCTCATTATGTCCAGAGGTATGGCTTATTCGCGATACTTGGAAAACCCGTGTGCTGTCCATTTGCGTGACAGCTTTGTCATAATAACACACCTATAAAGGGATGTCAAGCGTTTTTTACAAATTTTTTAAAATTTTTTTAAAAATTTTTTTTGAGGCAATTGTTGTCCTATAAAATACACAAAAAACAAAATCGGCCGGACGCCAATGCCCGCCGACTTATGTGTACGACTATTATATATTATCTTTATTATATACGGTTGTCCCCATATTTTTAACATTGCCGTTTCCCTCGTCTAACGTTTCGTACATTACGAGCAAACCTCCCTGCTGTGTAAGCAGAAAGATACGCACGCCGTCGCCCACACTTTTATAAAACGAAAAAACAAGCTTCACGTCGAGATTTTCGTACAATTCGT
This sequence comes from Clostridiales bacterium, assembly GCA_029066805.1. Classification (GTDB taxonomy): domain Bacteria; phylum Bacillota; class Clostridia; order Christensenellales; family Pumilibacteraceae; genus Anaerocaecibacter. The sequence continues at coordinate 619 of JAIEFT010000048.1, forward strand.
CTGCGTTGCCGTAACGAGCGAGTATCGATTTTACATAGTCATCCTCATCCGTCAAAACGATAGCGGTTGAACCATAGTGTCTAATGTATTCGTTTTCCATGCCATCTATTCCGTCGGCGTATTTGTAGCCGTGTTTACCGAACACTCGAGCCATCTGAGAGAACGTGTAATCGAACTTCCACTCGAAAGCCGACTCTTTATACTTGACCGATTTATAGCGCGGCACAGCAACATACACCTCGTTACCGTCTTTGTCCACACCCACAACATAGTACCCACCCTCCGGTGGAATGCAGTTTTCTATTACATTATTTTGATGTCTCGCAAAATCCACCCAAAGTATTTTTTCACAACCGAAATCAGCATGCGCAATACGCACCGCGTCTTCTATATAGTTGCGCTCGTAGGTTATTACGTTTATTGTGCTTTCAAGCTCGGTTATTTTATTCTCATACATTATCAGTTTGCCATCGATTTGCATAATATAATAATCCGACCAATTCATTTTGTCTACCATATCTCTATAGTAAAACACAAACTTAACATCGAGCTCATCATACTTTTTTTCGGCATCGCTAAATATTTCTTTAAAGTGATACATTACTCTATCTTCACGGCTGAGAATAGTAAAAGAGGCTTTATAATAATCAATTAACAACTCATCATTAAGTCCGTCTATTCCATCGGCGTATTTGTATCCGTGTTCCGCCGCAAAGCCGGCTATTTCCGTAAATGAATACGCAAACGGCCATTGTATAAGCCGCGGGCTGTACTTTTCTGAATTTTTTTTGACCGACTGCCGATCGGGTATTGCTATAAATAGCTCTCTCCCGAATTTGTCAACACCCAAGACGTAATCACCACCTCTTTCTTGCGTGAAAGCCGAATCGTATGGGAACGGCATTTTATGCCCATATGTATCATATAAATACACGCTTACCAATTCACTGCTATAATCACCACCCGCATACCATAAAATCTTTTCACAACCGAACTCTTCTTTTGCTATTCTCATGGCATATTCGTAATCGCTCTCGTCTTTACCGCACCCAGATGCCGTAAGTCCGATGCACACCGCCATGATCACAGCGATTATTGCAGCAAGCTTTGATTTTACACTTTTATATAATTTATTTACCATAATCACAACACCCAAATCAACACCTTGATAGCGTAGTTTTATACACTTGAATTGCTGCCGAGCTAATAACTTGGCTTTTATCCATAATAAAATATTGAGCGCCACCCCAGCCATCCGCGACTTGTAGATAGTTTAATGTAATTAAATTTTTATCCTTATCGTATAACTCATATTCTTTATACCCATATGCTATAAAAGTGTGTGCGGTTTCTAAGCCCGTTCTATATTTGCCCTGGTATTGTAGATAATTCATGTACCTATAATCGTTTAAATAACCTAAATAATAATTTACTGCTGTAATAAAAACCGGTATATTGCACATAATGCACAACTTTATGTGCTCATATGAGTTTGTATAAACTCTTTGGGTCTTGTATCCCTTTTCATGAATAAGTCGTTCGAATCCTGCATAACAGTTTTCGGGATGCGTTCCTCCATATTTATCATCCGTAAACAAACTCGTAATCCAATCATCTACAAAATCACCAATCCATTTGTTTGTATTCATATAATTGTAAAATATATCGGCATATGAATATGCAATATCCCATTTCATACTCCTATTTATTGCCGGATCGTTAGAATTGATAACTTGCTCTATATTAAGCTTCAATAAATCATTGTCAAAATATTTATTCCAATAATTTAAAGCTATAACACCTGCTATGTTAGCGCAATTATTAGGTTGAGGTGTGCGATTAACTTTATTACCATCTGCATCACGATAATTAGTCGAATATTCACAATAAAAATTAGGTATCTTATATTGTTTAAATGAGCCGATATCATTATAATAATAATCGTAAACCGCAGGCTCTGTTTTACCTTCAATTACGCTCATCATTACAACATTTTGCGGTTTATTGCTCACCGCCGTGTACTGCAATGCCTCAACGACATCGCCGTTTTCCGTCATGATAAAATGATTACCCTGCGCAGGATACAGATATGTACCGGATTTGCCGCAATATGGGGATTGGCTGTCCAACACTATCTCCGCAGGAGTTGCCGCATTGTCGCCCACAAGCATAATGATATATCCGCAAGATTCACCGTACTTAAAGTCTATTACATATCCCGCTTTATTTTCGGGAGAGTAATACAAATCCTCGTAGGTGTAGCTCACATCGTCGATTTCCTCGGACTGTACACTATCCGCCACAATTTGGGAAATGAGCAATTCTACTTGGGATTTAGTGTAATCATCTTGCGTAAACTCATCGGCAACCACTGCTTGACTGACCGATGCTGCTTTGGTAAAATCCACCTCTTCCGCTTGCACCCGAACGCCGCCTATAGCGGCTGCCGCTTGCGAAGAAAGCGTCACGGCAACCAATGCCGCAGCTGCCACTTTGACTACTTTACTTTTCATCATAATATACCTCCTATTACCATATACTAAAAAAATCTATTATATTTTTCCATTTTTCAAAATTTTGTCGTTAATTTATTCAAAATTTAATCCATATATGAATTAACTATTTATTAGCTTCGCGTACAGTTCGCGAAATAGTTCGGGTTTCGTGTCCTTTATTTTTTTCATTTCCGAATATTTATACTGTCCTTGCGAAAGCTTGACGGCATTAATCAAGGCATCATCCTTATCGTAATACGATTCGACTTTGCTGCACGTTTCTTTCAACCATTCCAGCATATCGGGACGAGTGTCCGCCAATACTGCCACAAAGCGCTTAGCCAAGCCATAAATGTGCCGTTTAATCTTACACATAATGGAATCTATGCCGTCGAAATTGCCGTAACGGTTGTACGATACGATCTTGCATTCTCCGCCGCACGCACCCGAAGCTTCGCAACCGCCGCACATGGTATTATACAATTTTGACCACATCAGTCGAATTTTGGACTGATTTATTCCGTTTTCCAAATCTCCGACGATACCGCCATCTATGTGCGCTGCCGCAGGACAGCAATATATCTTTTTATCCCCCGCAAGCGCGAACCTGCCTATACCCGCGTCACAGCGACCCAATACGTTTACGTTTAACGTTACGCGCCGCAAGAACTTACCAAAATAGTCATCGCCGTTTAGCAAAGCGTAAGTATAGCTCGTATCGGCATTCAATAGCTTATTCAAAACAAATTCCACAAGCTCGTCGTATGACGCGCAAATCGCGTCTGCATCCAATTCGTTTCCGTCGGTATATCTGACAGGCTTCATGCTGACGGTAGGCAAAAGCTTGAAAGCGCTCAAAAACGATTGCAATAAATCCGCGCCCGAATAAGTTAGCGCCGCACCCACAAAGTCCTTATGCTTAATGCCTCGGATATTCTTTTCTATTATGTCGTAGCTGCCGTCGCCGTTTTGGAAAACTCTGTTTTTGTTATGCGCGTCTCTTGTTCCGTCAAGACTGACGCCGAAAAGGACGCCCTCGGATTGCAGTTCGTTTACAACTTGTTCTGTCAGCAAAGTCCCGTTAGTGACTATCGTAGGCAAAAATTCTCGCAAATGCTTGTCGCTCAATGTTTTGCAATAGCGTGCAATCTTGAAAAGTAAATCCTTTCTCAACAACGGTTCACCCGCGCCGGACATATCCACAATATACCTGTCGGCATGCGGATAAACCTGCAAAACGCAATCTATAAATCGTTGCACGTCCGCAATAGTCAAATCCCCCTCGGACTGCTTTTTAAAGCAGTATTTACAATTCAAATTGCATACGGGACTTATATGTATACACATAGTGACCGTTCTTACGAATTTCGTACTGTAAGTCGGAATATAACTTTCGGGCATAATCCCCCCCCCTTAAGAACTTTTACCTTATTATGATAATATTATATCAAACTAATCCGTATATGTCAATGCTAAACTATAAATTATCTATATAATTTATAGCCGATTATTTATTGTTCGAGCGCAATGCATTTTGTATCCCCACACTACGGGGCGGTTGTCGTTATTCCATTTTTCGCTCCAACCGTCGGGCTTTTGCTCCGCCTCGCAATACACGGTCAAATTGTCGCACCTCAAAAACGCGGAGTGGCTAACCGTTGTGACTCCTGCGGGTATAATTATACTCGACAAGCTGTAGCATAGCGCAAAAGCCGTAGAGCCGATTTTAGATACGCTGCTCGGAATTGTAAAGCTATCCAAGCTTGTACAACCAAAAAATGCAAAATCGCCTATCTCGGTTACAGCCGCGGGAAGAATTATGCGCTTAAGATTAGTACAACCCCCAAACGTCTGCCTTTCTATACGCGTTATACCGCTTGGTATTTCTATCTCCGTTATATTGCGGCAATGGAAAAATGCGCAGTCCCCTATGCTCGTAACGGTATCCGGTAATTTTACGGATGTTAAACTTTTGCAATTATAGAACGCGCTACCACCGATACTCGTTACGCCGTTCGGTATATTTACGCTTACCAAGCTGTCGCAATTCATAAACGTGCCCCTTTCTATACTTGTAACGCCGTCCGGTATTTCTATACTCTTTAATCCCCAGCATTCGCGGAATGCACACGAGCCTATACTCGTCACACTGCGCGGTATAGATATACTTGTCAAGCTACCGCAGCCTAAAAATGTGTCGGTCTCAAGAACCGTCACACCGTCCGGTATGTTTACATTTACTAAATTAATGCAATTATAGAACGCGCACTCGCCTATGCTTTTTACGCTGTCCGGCAGTTCTATATCGGTTAACGTATCGCAGCCGCTGAACGCATAATCTCCGATATTCGTCACGCCGTCGGGCACTGCTATTTCGGTCACAAGTTTATTATCGATATACAAATTATGCGCCAAATTTACCGGATTTGAGAAATAGTCCGTGAATTGCATTGCGCACCAATCGACTATGCTCCCCGAAAAATACACTTTTTCCAAACTTTTACAGTCGTAAAAAGCCCTGCTGCCGAAGCTTTTGACACTGCTCGGTATCTCTATGCTCGTTATGCTACCGCATTCCTTAAACGCCGCGCCGTCTATTTGCGTAACGGGCCTAAACCTGTAGGTATCTGGAATGCGTATTACCGTATCCGTAGCCTCGCCCATTCCGACGCTGTATGCAACAACTCCTCCGTCACCGTAAATCGGCGTGTACTTCAATCCTTTTGTGAACGGCGAACCCGAGTCGTACTCGCCGCACAATGTGCAAGTATATCCGACAAAGCTATGCCTACCGGCATTTGCCGTGTTCGATTTTGTGCGCGTGTCGGTGGCTTCGCAGTTTTCGCACTTAGCTGTTTCCGTGCCGTCGCTAATGCACGTTTCATCGTTGTTGTATGTATACGTTACGAACGAATGACCGAGCATTGGGTGGTCTTCGCTTGCTCTCGTAAAGTACGCCTTTTTGCACACGTCGCACAGCGCGGTTTCCGTGCCGTTGTTTGTGCAAGTCGCGTCGTTATTGTATACGTACGTCGTAAAGGTATGCGGTTCGCGACCTTTTTCACAGCCGCCGTCGCTTTCGTTTCCGCAAGACAAAAGTGCGAACGCGAAAAAGCATGCCGCTAAAACGGTTGCGATAACTAAAGCTATTCTATAAATTCCGTTCTTTAAAACCGCCATAATGCCGCGATCTCCGTATTTGATATACTTCAGTCTACAAACTTTTTATAGCCCTGTCCGTACTGCAAGGCGCGGGACACGCGGGACAGCGTTGCCGAAGATATGGCGGTTTGTTCTATGACCTGATTGTATGTTTTGCCCTGCTTGAGTAGCGCCGCAGCCTCCAGCCGTTGCGCCATTTGTTCTATTTCCCTATTGGTGCAAAGGCAGTCGAAAAACTCGGAACAATCCTCTTTTGTTTCGAGCTTTGCAATAACTCCGTACAGCTTGTCAATCATTTGATCGAGATTGCCCTGATTCATACGCCAATCCTTTTTACATGTTTTACATGATATTTGCCAGAAAAGCCTTTGTTTTTGGACTTTTGGGACTTGCAAACACCTCGTCGGGCGTTCCGAACTCCTCCACCACGCCGTCCGCCACAAACGCGACCTTGTCCGCAAAGAGCTGAGCAAACTCCATTTCGTGCGTAACCACAATCATGGTGTGCCCATCGCGCTTTAAGTCCTTGATTACGCGCATGACCTCCTGCGTAAGCTCGGGGTCGAGCGCGCTGGTCGGCTCGTCAAAGCACAGCACATCGGGCTTTAGCATGAGCGCTCGCGCGATAGCCACGCGCTGTTGCTGTCCGCCTGAAAGCTCGCACGGATATGCGCACGCTTTTTCTTCCAACCCCACTCTTTTGAGCAATGCTTCGGCACGTTCGTCGATCTCGTGATACGCTTGCCTTTTCGCCTTGCGCGCCTCGCTTGAAAACACAGACAGCTGTCGCGGTTTTCCGACACTCCTATTATATTGCAAGCGCGCCGCCAAAGTCAAGTTCTTTTTTACGCTAAAGTGCGGAAACAGATTGAACGCCTGAAATACCATGCCGATTTTTTGCGCCTTAGCCTCTTCGCATTTTTTGTCGCGCGTATTACTGCTCGCGCAGAAAACAGGCGTACCGTCAAGCAATATCTCGCCTAAGTCAGCACGTTCCAAAAACGCTATGCATCTTAACAGCGTTGTTTTGCCGCCGCCCGACGAGCCGATAACGGCAAGCGCCTCGCCCTTTTCAAGACCGAGGTTAACGCCGCGCAGCACTTCGGTATCGCCGAAGCGCTTGTATAAATCCTTAATTTCCAAAAACGGCATTGCTTTTCGCCCTTACGCCTTATAGTAATTCATTTTCTTTTCGACAAGCTTAAACAGTATTGTTAGCGCGCCTATCATAACAAGATAGAACACGCCCGTATAGAACAGCGGCCACAGTATCGCCTTGGTGGTGACAATGCTCTTTGCCGCAAATATGATTTCGCCTATACCAATAATGTTGGCAAGCGACGTGTCCTTTACAAGCGTTATTATCTCGCCCGTCATGGCGGGTGTTATCTTTTTTACCACCTGCGGACAGATCACCAAAAGGTTTATCTGCGTCCTGCTCATGCCGAGCACTCTGCCCGCTTCGTACTGACCGCGCGGCATAGCCTCTATCCCCCCGCGGTATATTTCGGCAAAGTACGCCGCATAGTTGATGGCAAACGCAATGAACGCCGCCAAAAACCTGCTCTTGAACGGCACAGAAAACAACAGTCCCGGCACATAGAACACTACTATTATTTGGAGCATGAGCGGCGTGCCGCGTACCACCCAAATAAACATATTACTTATCCATTTGATCGGCTTGAACTTAGACATCGCGCCCGCGCAAATGACCACGCCCAACGGGATAGCTGCAAGCAACGTCAGCGCAAACAGTCCGAGCGTGTACTTGGACGCGTCCAATAATTCAAGCGTAACCGCGCCGAACGACATATCTATTCCTTATACGCAATCGGCGCATACAAGGTATAGCCGATAACGACAGTACCTTTATCCTCTATGTACTTCCAGCCCGATTTTTGCACGTCCGTTAGCGTATCCCACTTACTCTCGTAAGTAACGTCGCACAGTTCGGATTTAAGCCCGTACTTTTCGGCGATTCTATTCAGCTCGCCGGAGGACTGAAGAGCATACAGCGCAGTGTTGATTTTGTCAATAGTGCCTACGTCGCCTTTGCGTGCCGCAATGCCGTACTGTTCGACGGTGAAGTCAAGATCAGGTATAATCATGAGATCGGAAAACGACGCATCGCTGTTGCAGTAGAAATTGGCAAGCACCGAGTCGAGTATGGCAATATCGCTTGCGCCCGCCTTAACGTCGGTAAGCGCGTCCACCTGCGCGTTTAGCGCCACGGTTTTTGCATATCCGCGCTCCTCGGCGACATCCTGCCCCGCGCTACCCTTTTCAAATGAAAAATTTGCCGACTTGATATTATCAAAAGTAGTAAACTTACCCTTATCCGCCTTGCGAATGACAGCCACTTGCTTGTTGTTCATATACGGCGTGCCGATTTCCATTTCCGCCCTGCGCTCGTCGGTTATGGTAAGCCCGTTCCAAATCAAATCAATGGTCTTGCCGTTGAGCTCCATTTCCTTGTTGCTCCATTCAATAAGCTGAAAATCCACCTTTACGCCCAGCTCGACCGCAACCGCTTTGGCAAGCTCAACGTCAAACCCGATAAGCTCCGCCCCGTTATCGTCCGAACACGCCGCCAGCGAGAATGTGGAGGAAAGCGCAACCGCGCTGAGTAGTACTGCCGTGACCTTTTTGATATTCATAATATACTCCTTAAAAGTGTAATTTAGTGATTTAGCGTAATAAAGTATCACAATAAACACATTATACTTTATCGCGCTAAATTTGTAAAGCGTTTTGGGCATAAAATTCAAAATTTTTTCAAAAAATTTTTTTGCGGTAAAAATGCCCGGCAACACAAAAACTCTTCCCTACTGTCGCAGAGAAGAGTTTGACGTTATTACTCCGATTTATAATTATAAATGCTTATTTCTTTTTGCTCTTTGATTTGCAGACGAGCGCCACAATAGCTATTATCGCAACCGCGCCGACTATTGCCAAGAGCACCCACAACCAAGTGAGTCCTGCGCCGTCAATGTTGGCGGATATAAACGGGTTATCGCCGTTGTTGCCGTGTGAAGGATTATTCGGATCGTCAGGGTCATCCGGATTGTCGGGGTCATCCGGATTATCCGGATTATCGGGATCGTCCGGGTCGTCGGGGTCAATCGGATCTACAGGCGGTTCGTCGCTTACGACGACAAGCAGAATACAAGTCAAGCTGCGCGATTCGAATGTTGCGTAATTGCCGTTTGCCGTATAAGGCAGTTCTGTAGCCACGTTGCCGTTAAGGTTGTAGATTTTGTAAGTTTTGTCACGCAAATCATTGGGGATCATTATATTCGCAGTAACTTTACCCTTAAGAGTTACGTTGGCAGTTCCCTTGACTATATTGACGTTGTACGCCGTATGGATTTCACCCGAAACCACACTTGTATTGCCGACCGTAGTCTTTTCGGCTTTGAGCTCTGTGCCGTTATCGAACGTCGAACCGTCGGAGTACGATACACCCAAAACGGTCACTCCCGATTCCTCATATATCAGTTGCGCGATATCGCTGAGCTTTTCCACAACGGTGTATGTAAACAGGTTATTTCCAAAGACGTAGTTTTCGTCGGCGGCAAGGGTCAAAGTGTATACGCCGATGTTCTTCAACGAATTAACCGTATTGCCGTTTGCGTCCTTTATGATCACACTGTTGGAAGACGCCCTGACGGTCTGTTTTCTCCCATCGATGCCGTCGTATTTGGCGACTATTTTGGTAATCTCATCCTTATCGTCGAACACGTGATTCAGTGAGTTACTGCCGACAAGTTGATTATTGTAATACCATTCGACGTTTACGGACTTTTTGGAAACATCTACGGTAACGGAAAGGTCTTTGGACTTTTCGCCGTACGTGTATGTAAAGTTTATGGTCTTTCTCCCGACCGTAAGCGCAGTATCGGGTGTAACGGTGTGTTCAACAATCTTGGTCGTTTCTATAGCGCTATCGTCTGTATCGACAAGAGTCAATTTGATTCTTACCTTGATCGTACTATCGCCTATACTGGGCGAACCGACAACGCCGACAACTTCCGCGTCCTTCATTTCGTATATAATATCGTCTGTCGGAACGACTTCCAAAGTGAGCGTATTATTGTCGAACACATAGTCGTCGGAATCTACAAGATGGAAATAGTATGTGCCGGGCTTCGCCGTAGAAGTAACATTCTCGCCGTTGGCGTTCTGCAATATTACTCGATCGGTCATTCCCTCAACGCGCACTTCTTCGCCGTCATAGCCTGTGTACCTTGCACGAACCGACCCACTGACGTCCGTGCCGTCATACACGCGACTATATTCGTTTTGTCCTCTTTGCGTGCCGTTGCACGACCAAATGACAAACGTCTTATACTTTGCCGCTTCTATCTCGTACGGTATATTTTTTGTTACGCCTTCGTACGTGTAATCATAAGTTCCTCTGTTGATTCCGCCACTTAACGGCTGAGCTAGAGTCACATCCTTAACTTCGGTTATCGTTTGCTTTTTCGTTCCGGCTGCAAGAGTGGCTTCTATGGTGAGCTTAATTTTGGTGTCGCCCACCGTCGCCCCTGCCGCGCCGATAACCCTTGCGCTTTCCAGCATGTAAGTGAGCTGCTCGCTGCTGTCGACAACCGCCGCTTCCTTGCCAGTGCCGTCATACCCTATCTTTAGGCTGCCGGTAGCGCCGCCGTCGAGAATAAAGTACTTGGACGGGTCTTCGGTGTTGCCCGCCGCCGTGTAGTTATCGGTAAAAACACCCTTCTGCACTGTAATGCCGATTTTTGCGTTTTCGCCGAGCTTGCCTGTAAGTTTGATATTGGGTGCGCATACTGCGCCTCCGTAATAACCGTCTTTTTTGCTGCCGTCGGGCTTGTGGCTACGGAACAGCTCCACGTTGTTGATCACTTTGGAATTGCCTTTGACTCTGTAATTTCCCGTAATATTGACGTCGCCCTGCAAAAAGAACGTTTCCTCGTTATGCACGCTAACGCCCGCACCGTAATACCACATGCTAAAGTCTTGGTCGGCGCTTGCCTTATTAGCGTCTACCCAGTTATTGATTATAGAGCCACCGTACATTTTGAACGCACCGCCGGAAACAAGAACGCCCGCGCCGCCGCCACTATTATTAGTAGTGTTGTTGCTTATCGTTCCGCCGTACATATTGAACGTAGCGCCACTGACGGATACGCCGCCGCCACCGCCGCCGCTTGCCTTACAGTTGGTTATGACGCCGTCGTACATATTGAACGTGCCGCCGCCGCAAACCGTAACGCCACCGCCGATTCCGTAGCCGCCGGAGGAATCCGTTATACTGCCGCCGCACAAATCCAACGTGCCGCCCATAACATATAAACCTTTGCCACCAAACAACGATCCGCTACAATCCGCGCTGCAATCGTGAATATTCAGTCTAGAGCTATTATAAACTTCAAAAAACTTATCGGTAGCGGATATTTTATGCCCGTTAAGACAAATGTTTACAGTTAAGCTATCGCTTCCGAAATAGCTCGGCAACAAATCCATCGGCTTGGATAACACAAGATCTTCCGTCAGATAATATGTACCAGACTTCAAGTAGTAATATAAGCTGCTACTCTCCGCTATCTCATCATCCGACAACGAAAACGCTTTGGAACTAGAATGGTTTGCGCCGAATACGCTGTCGTGCGACGGGGCTTCCGCCTGCACGGCAATATCGCCCTGCTCGGACTCTTCCGCATGCGCCGAATTACCGAACACAAAAGAAAACGCCAGCCACGATAATACGGCAACGGCAATCACCGCAACCGACGCCAAAATACGCCGACATAACGTCATCGACTTACGATAAGTCACATTTCCCTCCATATTATTCCGACAGGAAAAATCACGGTTTAAAAAAACCATGTATTTATTATAAATTACATATAGAAATATGTCAATACATTTTTTGAAAATTTCAGACAAAAACGAGGAGATTCCTTGCCGAGGGAATACGCACGGCAAAGAATCTCTTCCATACTCTATTTCATGTCATATTACTTATTACTTCTTTTTGCTCTTCGCTTTGCAGACGAGCGCAACAACCGCTATTACCGCGACCGCGCCGAGTATTGCAAGCACAACCCACAACCACGCAAGCCCCGCGTCGTCGATATTTGCGGACATGAACGGATCGTCTGCGTTGTTGTGGTCGGGCGGATTATCGATCGGAGGATCGTCTACGGGAGGATCGATTACAGGAGGGTCAACTATCGGCGGGTCTACAGGCGGATCGACTATCGGCGGCGCGGAGTTATCATCCACAAAAAGAATGCAGTTAAGCGCGTCCGTTTCAAATACCACGTAATTGCCGTCGGTAGAATACTGCCGTATGTACGGCACGTTGCCCGCAAGGTTGTAAAGCTTGTAAGCTTTGCCGCGCAATTCTTCGGGAATGAGCACGCGTACAGTTAATGTTCCCGTCGGAGTTACCTCGCCGGAGTTCTTGACAAACTTGACGTCGAGAGCCGATTTGATTTCGCCGGCTACCACGTTCGGGTTGTAGTCGGTAACTCTTTCGACAACAAGCTCCGTGCCGGCTTCAAATCCGTCGGCGCGAGATACGCCCAAAACAGTTACCCCGTTTTCTTCGTACGTCAAGCCCATAATGTCGCTGAGCTTTTCCGCGACGGTGTATCTAAACGAATTATTTTTGAACACGTAATCGGCGGAATCCGCAAGCGTCAGCGTGTATTCGCCCACCGCGCTCAATGCCGAAACGGCATTGCCGTCCTTGTCTTTTTTGAGCATGGCTGCGGAAGTGCCGTCAACTCGCTGTTTTGTTCCGTCGATACCGTCATATTCGGCGACTATCTTGCCTGCCGCGTCCACTCCGTCAAATACGTGCTGCGTAGCGTTATTTGCGACAACTGACCCGTTGAAATACCATTTGATCGTCACCGTCTTTTTTGTAGCCGTCACCGTCACGGTGAGCGACTCTGTTTGCACGTCGCCACCCTTGTCGTTATATTTATAATCGAACGTAACCGAATTTTCTCCGACGTGTAGCGCGGTAGACAGCGTAAGAAGATAATCTACCCTGTCGGTCGCATCGGGCTGATCCTTTGTGTGCTTTAGCTTGCGCTCGACGATTATAGTTACGTTTTTATCGCCCGCCGCAGGCGTGCCCTTCACTCCGATGACCCTTGCGCTATCCATTTGATAATAGCCGTCGTCTATACTGCCGACAACCGTCAAGGTGAACAAATTATTGTCGAACTCGTAATCGACCGACGTGGCAAGATGGAATTTGTATACGCCCACTCCGGCGATTGAATTTACAGCATTGCCGTTTTCGTCCGTTGCTATAATGGCATTTGACGTCCACGAGCCTTCTGCGCTTTTTTCCTCGCCGTCATAGCCTGTGTATGTAGCCGATATACCGCTAAAAATATCCGTACCGTCATATTCGCGTGTAGCCGCGTTTCTGTCTTCCAACGTCGCGCCCGTACAACCCCACGTAACTCTTACGTGCAATTTTGCGGGCACGACCACGTATGACAACTGCCGAGCTTGAGTTTCGTTGCCGTACTTGTAGTCAAACGTTACGGGATTATTACCGCCGTGTAACGGGGAGTCAAACTCCGCAGTTGCGGTGTCGTTTTCGATTATCACGTCATTAGGATCGGATGTGTTTGTGAGCGTGACTTCTACGGTAAACGTTACTTGAGTGTCGCCTACCGTCGCGCCGGGTGCGCCCACGACCTTTACTCTCGTCACCTCATAACTTCCGACCTCGCCGTTTGAAACGGCTGCTTCCTGACCGCGAGCGTCAAAGCCTACCGATAAGCCGCTAGACACGCCTCCGTCATAAACAAAGTATTTAGAGGGATCTTCCGTGTTGCCTTTTGCGGTATAATCTTCCGTTAACACACCTGTAGGCATGGTCACGCCGATTTTTGCGTTTTCGCCGAGCTTACCGGTAATTTTGATCTTGCCGGGGTAGTTATCGCTACGGAACAGCTCCAAATTATTCGCCGTTTTAGTAGTGGCGTCGCCTCTGACGTTTCCGCTTATATTGACGTCGCCCTCCAATGTGAACTCTCCGCCGTTGACATATACGCCCGCGCCGTGATAGTTCACTACCTTGGACTGCTCGTTGGGCGCATTGCTGTAGTCCACAAAGTTGCTTGTTATATTTCCGCCGTACATGTGGAAAGCGCCGGAGGCGTCGGCAACAAGGACGCCCGCGCCACCGCTGCTATACTTTGTGGTGTTGTTGGTTATAGTCCCGCCGTACATATTGAATATGCCTTTATTTCCGATATGCACGCCGCCGCCGTTGTTGGTAGCGCTGTGGTCGGATATTACACCGCCGTACATATTGAATACAGGACTATCGTTCATACCCCAAATCGACACGCCCGCGCTTACACCGTTGCCGCCCTTTACCGCGCCGCCGTACAAATTGAACACGCCGCCGTTAACAACATTAATGCCTGTGCCGACGTTTATCGCGCCCATGCTGTCTTCGCCGCAATCGTAAACATTGAAGACCGCGCCGCCGTAGATCCCGAAAATATCCCGACCGGAAATCGATACCGAATGCCCGTGCAAGCAAAGCTTGATATCCTCACTGTAGTAAAACGACTTAGTACTCGTCAACACTATGTCGGCGTCCAGACAATACGTGCCGGACGGGAGCGTGTTAAAATCCGCAGCGACCGATAGCTTGGTGGCATTGGCATGATCGACGCCGAAAACTTCGTCGTGAGCGGGCTGAGTATCCGCCTGAACGGCAACGTCGTCTTGCTCGGGCTCTTCCGCTTGCGCCGAATTGCCGAACACAAAAGAAAACGCCAGCCACGCCAGCACAGCAACGGCGATCGACGCAACCAATGCTATAATGCGCCGCCATAACGTCATAGTCACATTTCCCTCCGATATTATTCCAATAGGAAAAATTACAGTTTACAAAAACTATAATCCATTATAAGATATATGTCTTTTCATGTCAATACATTTTTTGATTTTTTAAAAAAATGTGCAACGCTTTAATACATCTATCCTCTATACAGATAGTCCCACCTGCTCACACCGAAAAGCCCTTTGTGGTTTAGCTTGGCGTCGGGTATCACAATTAATGTCAGAAAGGACAACAACATGAACGGCTCAATATGCTTATTGTAGTCCATGTCGTCCAAGGCGCTAAACAGCTCGGCGCGGATCTTGATTGCCGTTTCGGCAGTAGCGTCGGTCATAAGCCCGGCAATCTCCAGCGGAAGTCTGCCAATCAGCTTGCCGTCCTTTACGAGTACAAGTCCTCCGTCGCGTCCTAAGCCGTTGACCGCTATCAGCATGTCGCGGGCATTGTCGCCCAGCACGGTTATGTTGTGCGCGTCGTGTCCGACAGTCTGAGCGATCGCGCCGTTTTTCAGACTGAACCCGTCCACATAACAATGCCCTATCATGCCGCTCGCCGAGTGCCGCTCGATACAGCACATCAGATTCAGCCCGTCACGACTTTCGGCATTGACGGTTTGCGTGACGACTGTGTTAGGGAACACGCGCATAACAGGCATGCCTTTTTTGAACTCGAATTCAAAATCCTTTTCGGTCACGGGCTTGATATGCACACTGCCGTACAGCCCGCGTGCGTCCGCCGGTGTCACGTCAAACAGCGGCTTGCCGTTTTGCGCGACTTTCTTTCCGTGATAAAAAACCGCGTCTA
The DNA here is from genome assembly GCA_029066805.1 of Clostridiales bacterium. Lineage (GTDB taxonomy): Bacteria > Bacillota > Clostridia > Christensenellales > Pumilibacteraceae > Anaerocaecibacter. The sequence continues at coordinate 15,949 of JAIEFT010000048.1, forward strand.
TCTTTTGCGCGATGTTGTCCGAGCACAGCAAAAGATCCGCCGAGTACCCGGGCGCAATCGCGCCGTGTTTTTTTATTCCGTACGCCTCGTACGCGTTGAGCGAGGCGATAGTAACAGCTTCGATAGGCTTAAGCCCGCATTCTACGGCGAGCCGAACGGCATTGGTTATTGTGCCTATCTTGAACAAGTCCTCGACGTTGCGGTCGTCCGTGCAGAACAGGAATCGGCGCAGATTTGTTTTGTCCACCGCTTGAATCGTCGTTTTTAGGTTTTTTGTCTGACTGCCCTCGCGAATCATGACATACATGCCCTTGCCTATCTTTTCGCGGACTTCGTCTACCGTTTCGCATTCGTGATCGGTAAGTATATTGCCGCAAAGATATGCGTTGAGCGCATTGCCGACAACCGACGGCGCATGCCCGTCAGTAATACCGCACACTTCAAGCTTTTTCAACATGTCGGAATCGCCGCCGATAACACCCGGAAAGTTCATCATCTCGCCCAGTCCGAAAAGGTCGTACTTTTCGGAAATGCGCTTGACGTCGCTTGCGTCAAGAACGCAACCCGACTTGTCCTCCGGCGTTGCGGGCACGCATGACGGCATCATAAAATGCACGTCGCACGGAATACCCTTTACGTCGTCGAGCATGAACTTTATTCCCGCCTCGCCGCAAACGTTGGCTATCTCGTGCGGATCGGCGTTTATTGCCGTCACTCCGCGCGGAACGGCAGCCTTAAGATACTCGCTCGGGCGAATCATGACCGACTCGAAGTGCATGTGCGTATCGTAAAACGACGGCAAAACGTACTTGCCTGTGCCGTCGATCTCGATCTTGCCGCTGTAAGTCCCTACGCCCGCGATATTTCCGCCGACGATAGCGACGTCACCCGCCACCCACCTGCCGTTAAAAACGTCGGCAACAGCTGCGTTTTTTATTACGAGATCCGCGGGCTTTCGTCCCGCCGCGACCGAGATAAGTTCGTTCATGTCCGTATTCATGGCGTTTCTCCGTTGTTAAATATTCTGCTTGTTTATGGGAATGCTCGGGTTGGGCATTTTTATGTTTTTTGCTTTCGGTTTACGTTTAATTACCGTTTTTTGCAGCAATCCGCCTAACATATATAAAAGCGCGGGCAAAACGGTGAGCACGCTTATTATGGATATGATCGTACCAAAGCCGAGCGTCATACCCATTGACGCTATAAGCGGATCGCTAGTCATCAGTCCCACAAGGAAAGACGCTATAGACATGATCGTTCCCGAAGTGAGGATCGTCGGGAACGCCGCCGTTATCGCATTTATCAACGCTTCACGGCGGGACATGCTTTCGATATTTGTCATGAACCGATTGGTCATGAGTATGGCGTAATCGATAGTCGCACCCATTTGAATCGCACTCGCGATTAGGTACACAAAGAAGAACAGGTTGTTACCTACTATTACCGGAATCGTAAAGTTGATGAATATAGCACCCTGAATTACCGCGACAAGCACAATCGGTATGCCCCACGACCTAAACGTGATGGCGAGTATTATGAATATAAACGCTATGGTGAGTAAAGTTATAAGCAGATTATCCGTTTGGAACGAGCCGTTAAGGTCGTATGCGCTCATGCTTGCGCCGGCAAATATTGCCTGCGGTTCGATGCTTTTGACGGCAGGCGTAAGCCGCTCTATCAAGTCGAACGTTTCTTTTGCTTCCACCGACGCCGAAATATTAAACACAAGCCGATAGTGATTTTTTCCGACAAGCTGTGATTTGCCGAACTCAAGCGTCTTCTTATACTCTACTATGCCGTCCCCCGCCATGTCCGAAATATCGGGGTTTTCAAATACGTACTCGACCAAATCCCCAATCGGTACGGTATAGTTTTGGAGCGTGACCGCGTCGCCGTAGCCGCCGTGTGACATTGCATACGCAAAGAACAGCACGCGCGCCGTGCCCTCGTCGATTTCTATTATATCGTTGAGCTCGGAATACTTTATCCCGTCCGTAAGGTAGTACGACTTGCTCTCGTCGGTGCGCGACGGCAATGATATTGACGCCCAGCTCAGCGCAGAAGTGATTAGCGGCTGCTCACTCACCATTGCCGTCACTCGGCGTTGAGTATCGAAGTCTGTGTCCTTGGGCACGAGTATGACAAACATATTGCTCGCACCGAAAGCCTCTTCCATTTCCTTTTGAGCCGTCATTGTCGCAGTCGGGCGCGATGTATCGATTGAATTCTGGCTGTAGCAGAACGTTATGGTCTGGCTTAACCAGGCGCACACGCCGAAAAGCGCGACAAACACCGCCACCAGCACGTAACGGATTTTTATTACGCCCGCGCCTAAAAACGTCACCCTTGGCACAAAGTTGCGATGGCGCGTTTTATCCATAGGCTTGGTCAGCCACAGCAGTAAACACGGCATCAGCAAAAATACCGTGAGCAGCGAACAGATTATGCTTTTTGCAAGAACCATACCAAGGTCGAACCCAAGCCCGAGCTGCATAAACATGAGCGCTACAAGTCCCGCCACGGTCGTGAGCGAGCTGGACGCGATTTCCGGTATCGCCTTGCTAAGCGCGGTGATTAACGCGGTTTTGGGATCGGCTGGATTTTTGTCTTTCTCTTCGGTAAAGCGGTGACACAAAATTATCGCGTAGTCGATGGCGAGCGCAAGCTGCAAAATAATACACACTGTGTTGGACACAAACGATATTTTGCCCAGCCAGTAGTTAGTGCCCATGTTGAGTAGCGCAGCAACCGCGAACACCACCGGAAACGCCAGCACCTCGGCAAAGCTTTTGGATGTAAACAGCAGCACCGCTATTATTACCGCCGCCGCAATTGCGATTATAATTACCATCTCGCTAGCCAGCGTTTTTGCATAATCGTTAACAAGCGGCGTTGGCACGGAGTATCGGTAACCACCGTCGTTTAATATTTTGAGCATTTTGTCGTATGCTTCGACCGAAGCTGAGTCGTTGCTGCTGCCTGCGAAGAAAATACCAAACAGCGCTTTGCCGTCCTTGTAATTCCCGTCAGACGCGCTGTCAAAGCTGACCGACGTTACGCCGTCTATATCGCGTATTCTGTCGGCAAGCTTATCAGCGTCGTCCGCTTCGATATTCTTTATCATTACGGTTGCAGAGCCGGACGAAGCAAACTCCTCAGCCATAATATTGAGCGCTTTTTTTGTGTCCGTTCCATCGGGCAGATATGTAGTTATGTCATACTCCACCTTGATTTTGGTCACGCCGAAAATGCAATACGCAATCAGCCCGACAAACATCAGGAACAGCCACAACCGTTTTTCGACTATAAATTGCGCGATTTTTTTCATGGATATATATTACTCTTTTAACCCGAAAAAGGCAAGCGTTTGAATTAATTAAGAATTAAGAATGAATTGTTATCGTTAATTCTGCATTCTACATTCTACATTCTGCATTAATCAGATAACAATACGAGATAATAAATAAAGCTTTTTGTTTTTAGGAGAAATACATGAACTTACGCAAAGTTGGAATAATCGGTTGCGGCATGGTGGGAAGCGCCACCGCGTTTTCGCTGTTGCACAGCGGGCTGTTCACCGAAATGGTGCTCATTGACGTAAACCGCGACCGCGCCGAGGGCGAAGCGATGGACCTTAGCCATTGCCTGCCGTTTATACGTCCGCTGGAGATTTTTGCCGGCAACTACCCCGACCTTAAGGACTGCGGCATAATTATCATTACGGCGGGAGTCGGACAAAAGGACGGAGAAACGCGACTGGACTGCATTCACAACAACGCAAAAGTGTTTAAGTCGATTATTCCGCAGATTGTCAAGTACAACACCGACGCGTTCCTATTGGTTGTTACCAATCCGGTGGACGTGCTCTCATACGTTGCCTATAAGCTTTCCGGATTCCCGAGCAACCGCGTGTTCGGCAGCGGCACGGTGTTGGACTCGGCGCGGCTTAAGTTCGAAGTCGGGCGCAGACTGAACGTCGACCCCAGAAGCGTGCACGCGTTTGTGATCGGCGAACACGGCGACAGCGAGCTTGCCGTATGGTCGAGCGCAAACGTCAGCGGCATACCGCTGGATAATTATTGCGAACACTGCGGCTGCGATTGCAGAGGCAGTCGTACGCAAATGGAAGACGACGTTAAAAATTCGGCGTACGAGATTATCAAACGCAAGGGCGCAACATACTACGGCATTGCTGCCGCTACCACCAAAATCTGCAAGAGCATTGTGCGCGACGAGCATTCGGTCATGCCGGTAAGCGCACTTGTCAGCGGGCACTACGGGCTTGACGACGTGTATATTTCCGTCCCTACCCTTGTCGGCTCGGGCGGCGTGGAGGACATTATTGATATAGAGCTGTCAAACGACGAACATGAAAAGCTAAAAAAATCCGCCGACACTCTAAAGGAAGTTATCGGCGAACTGAGAATGTAAAATGTAAGATGCAGAATTAGTATAGTTAAATTTTTTATCTTCATTCTTAATTCTGCATTCTTATTTCTTAATTAAGCTAGCGGGTCTTCCCCGCCGTTGGGCAGATGGCAGCGCCGTAGGCGCGATATTATTTTTGGCACTCCGCGAATTACTCCGTACCGCTCGAGCGCTTGTATCGCATACTGCGAACACGTGGGGGTAAAAACACAACGGCGGCGAACCTCGGCGGGCGCGAAACGTTGATACATAAGAATACTCCAAATAAGAATATCGCGCAGCCTTAATATTGTGTACAACCCAAGCGCGCCGAGCGACGACCCGAGCGAAATAGCCAAACGATTTTGTTTGAGCGTAAAATACAGCGCACAAAATATCGCCGCCGTAACTACAAGCGGAATAGCTACGTTTAGCACGGCGCGAACAGCGGATATGTGCGGACGAACAAGTCCGTCGTCGTCCGCAGTCATGTTAAGCAGTCTTTCTACCGCCGCGGCACGCGCCGCATTATCCGAAAAATCCGCTTCGGTTAATTCGACCGAAACGGATTCCGTTTGTTGATTAAAGTCTTGCTCGCTCACGCCTTAAATGTCCTTTTCAAACACAAGCATATAGAACGTTTTTTCGTGATAAATCGTTTGCTTATTGAAAAGGCAGCCTTTTGTTTCCGAGCTGCGCATGTTGATGGGCTCCATGGAATGGTAGCTCCAGCCCTGCGCCGCGTATTGCGAAATTACATTCTGGAAAGAATTGACGGCGTCGCTGTCGTTTGATGCGTCTGTCTTACCGACAAATTGGCTTGTGGTAGGGCCTGCTACAAGTTTGTACTGTTTCATGATTTTTTCCTCCGAATTGATTGATTGTGTATATTATATCACAAATCTTCGAACATGTCAATATATTTTGTTACATATACAACATTAAAACATACTCAACAGCCAAAATTAATCTTGTAAATACGAAGTATAAACAGATTCATTCCGGTTACTACATTATACCAAGCTCTTTAAGCCAGCTTTTCATATCGTCGAGCGACATGTCGTTTTTTATCAGCTTGCCGGGCAGCCAGTTGGCTTTAGGCGCTTTGCTCATAAGTACAGCCTCGGCTTTTTCTATCCCGCTGCTGCCACTGGTCGCAAACGGCACAACATTTTTGCCCGAAAAGTCATAGCTCTTTAAAAAGCCGTTGATAATTGTCGGCGCTATGTACCACCATATAGGGAATCCTACAAACACGGTGTCGTAGCTTTCCATATTTTCCACACGGTCTGCTATTTCCGGTTCTGCAAGCGTGCGCATTTCCACGGACGTACGGCTGTTCTTGTCGTTCCAGTCAAGATCGGCTTGTGTGTACGGAACAGTCGGCTTGATCGCAAACAAGTCCGCACCCGCGGCCTGCGCCAGTTGTTTTGCCACCATTGCGGTGTCGCCGCCGCACGAAAAATATGCTACCAAAATCCTGTTACTCATTATTGTATATCTCCTATTATAAGAAAATTTATTTGTATGTACAGTGTAGTGTATTTGACTGCGCAGTCGCGCGTCAGACGGGCAACAGTTGGCGAGGTGGCGACGGGAGTGTAGACCCTCCTACATGACCAAGCCGCCGAACCAAACGTAGCCCGTATCACGCGATGAATGCGCGGTCAAAAGCTATTTCCACAAGACAATGTGGTCGATATCCGCCACACCGTTGTTGCATCTGATTTCCACGGTGTGCTTGCAGTCTTTGCTGAGGTCGTCGGAAAGGAACACAAGCTGCGAGCCCGCGCCCGCGCCTTGCAGATCCACTTTGCCAACCGACTTGCCATCGATAAACACTTCCATGCCGCCGTATTCCGCGCCCTTATACGCGAACACGCCAAACGCAGAGCCTGTAAACGTAAACTTGATTGTTGCGCCGCTACTTCCCTCGTACACGTGCCCGAAGGTGTAGAACCCTGCGTTTATCTTCCAGTTGCCGTCGTATTTGAACATGACGTTGTCCGCTTCCATGACAGTGCCGCTTACAAGCGCGCGACGCGTCGCGAAGCCCATGCTTGACGCAACAAAGTAATCGTTTTCCGATTTAGTTACGGTGAGCGTATAATATCCGAACGTGATATACTCGCCCAAAGCTACTTCCAGATCCGCCCCGCTTGCATGCGAAGCGTTGGTAAACGTTTTTGTCGCTACGACCTTGCCGTCCTTTTCGTCGCGGAACTCGAGCGTAAAGTTTTGAGGCAGTCCGGTCTTGTTTGCGCTGTCGTTGCGCGCGTACACAATAAATGCGTTTGCGGTTACGGGCTTGTCAAGCTTAACGGAAATCTTGAATGGATTGTTTGCATTTACAGAGGTTTCGGGCTTGCCGTCCCTATGCTGCGCACTGTGCGCCGTGGTATTGGGATTGCCGTCGAAAAGGTTTTCTATCTTGTATTGCTCGGACCAAGGCACAAAGTTGTGTTCGACTATGCTCTGCTCCACATTGTGATACTCCACGTCGGGGCTGCGGTATGTGTAATTGTAGTCGCGCAGGAAGAAGTAATCCGATTTAAACGAATTGTCGACAAACTCATACGTAGCGCGGTATGCGTTGGCATACGTGACGTTAATCGTTTCTCTCGGGTCTTCTATGATATTTCCGTTACCGTCTATAAGGTTTCCGTCGTTATCGATCGTGCCCTGCGGCGGAATAAACTGTCCCGAGCCCAAGCCGATATATGCATTTTTGCCGCCCTTGTTTTCGCTCTTGACTATCGCCTTAAAATACACCCAGTCGCCCGCCTTATACTCCGCGTCGAAGTACGTTTCGGGGTCGCTTAAATAGAAGTTGGCATGACTCTCCGTAGTCTTGATCGTAGCAGAGAGCTTATAATCCTTGTCGGAGTTGACAGCAGTATACAGCGCGCAGTCCCAACGTCCGCGCAATGCTATACGGTACTTTCCGTTCTCGTTAATGAACAGCTTACCCTTTATCTCGTAATACGTATTGGCAGGCAAAGCCGTTTTCGACCAAATCTCGGTGTTGCCGTTTTGAGTGGGATTGACGTTATCTACCGTTTCCTTGCTTGTCGCGCCGCTAAAGCCGCTCTCGAACGCCGCCGTAGAGCTTTCTGGCATAGTCTGCGCGTCATAGGTGTAAATCGTGCGCTCGAGCATGGTCTTGTTCTTTTCGTGCGACTGCTTGAACTCAAGAACAAGGTCGACGTCGTCCACCGTGAACGCGCCGTCGTTCTTGGTTATAGACAGCGTCACAACCATCTTGCCCGAACGAAGCTGATTAGCGACAGGCGTGTACGTGTACACATTATCTTCCTTTTTTACGAGCGAGCCGTACTGCGGCGTAGTGACCGATTTGACGGTGAAGCTGAACCCTTCGGGAATGACTACGCTCCCGTACTGATACATTCCGTCCTGTACGGTGTACGGACGCATATCAACGTCGATCGTTTCGCCGTACTTGATTACGTAAGGCTGCATTGTGGTTATATACCGCTTTTCTTTATCGTACATGTAGCTTCTGCCCGTCTGATACACCGACGATACCGGCACGAACATGGGATAATCTTTTTGCGTTTTGGCAAGCGACGAGTAGTCCGCCGACGAGTATTTATCGATAAGCGACGTGAAGTACGACATGTTTTGGTGCGTGACCTCGCCCCACTTGGTGAAGTATGCGAGATCGCGCCCGCTCGAAGCATTCATAAACGCTTCCTGCCCGAGGTTGTGCAACAGCGTAGCGTACACAGCAAGCCCGTTGGTGGAGGTTATAGCGCCCGTTTTGACGCGGTTAAGCGCCCAAGTCGCACTGGTATAACAGTTCCAATCACTCAAGCCGCTACCGCCGTAAGAGCCGATCTGACGCGCAGCCGATATTTCCGTAAACAGCGAGTATTCCACAAGCGACAGCGCGTTGTTAGTTACCTCGCCGTCCGCACCGCCGCCGCAACCGTAGCCTTGGAAGTTGTGATTGTATTCATGAACGTTACCCCACGACCCCGACCGCACAAATGCGTCGTAATTGAGCGAACCGCTCATCCAGCCTGTGGGACAGTTGACAGACATCTGTCCGGGGAACGCGACAGCCGCGCCCGCCGCTACAAACGGATCATAAATGAACACTATGCCTTGCCTGTTGCGACGTGTGGAAACAATAGAAATTTTTTCCCACAGCTCCGCTGCCTTGTAAATATTATCGTAGGAAAGCACCGCCGCGCTTACCGAAGACTTAGGTCCGGAGTGAAGCACTCCGTTTTCGCGCACCTCAAGATCGAAATACGGCGCGGAAGACTTAAGGTTTTCTGCGTAATCTTCGGGCGTGGTGTAGCCGAGTATGTAATGCGCATAACGCACGCCGCCGCTTATCGTTATGGAAAACTGAACGGGTCTGTTGTATACGTAAATAGGACCGCCGTAGAACGAGCCGACATATCCGGTGTACACATGGCGTTCGCTGTCATACGTGCAGTTGGCTGCATTTATCACCCAAGTGTTAAGTATGACCGGCATACGATTGATGCCGCGCGCAGCCCAAATATTATTGGCTTTGTGGTTATAAAGCGCCTGCCCGATCATAACCTCTATTGCGCCGGTCGCTTTCATATCCGCTTCGCTTACTTCGATTTTGATTACCTCGCCGGCAGGTGCGTAAACGCCTGTTACGTTGTACGACGTTCCGTTCGCGCGCGGAGCATAAGTGAGCTTTTTAATAATAGCCGGCTCGCTGTCGGACACATTGCCGTAGTACATTCCGACAGCCGAAGTGTGCTTGTAAAGCTTTTTGCCGGTAGGCTCGCCGTTGAGATAAAGATTGCCGTCGGCGTCCATCTTGTTGTACGTGTTTTTGGGCTTGCCGTCCGATCCTACTTGCGTATTGATGGTAGTAAGCGCCCAACTCTCGTTGATTACCGCTTGCCTCTGCTCTGCGTCGTAATTTGTTCCGCTGCCGTACTTGGGATAAGCGGAAATTTTTCCGCTTTTTACCAGCCCCTCATCACTCGTTTCCGTGGGAATCTTGCGAGCGGTTGTGCCTATGTACTCCGCATTGTAACCGACCTTAGTGCGGTTTTTGTACTTGTTGACAAACGAACCTTCGGATATGTCCGCATCGGTCACGAACGCATTGTCCGACGGGCGTGAGCCCAGCAGATAATTATCGCTTGAACCTGTATAGATATTTCCGCCGCTCTCTTTGCCCGTGTTGCACGACACAAGTATGATCGCGACCAAAATAACTATAGCAAGCGCCGCCGCCACCCCTATTATAAGAAGCTTGGTCTTTGTGGATAACGGATGCTTTTTGGTCGCGGCCGCCGCGCCGCCGTTTTTGGCAGCCGCAACACGGCGCGGTGAACCTTTACCTTCCTGCCCTTTATCTTGCTTTTTATCTTTTGCCTTTTCCGCCTTGGCAGGCTTTACCTTTTCCGCCTTAGTCGGTTTTTCGGTCACGGCACGACTTGCCGCCGCTTCCTTTTTGGGCTTTACCGACTTATCTTTTTCTATAGACGAAGGCTTTTCCTTCGCCGTCGCGGCGGGTTTTGCGGGCGCTGTCGTAGGTTCAGCCGTCGCAGGCTTCGCCGCCGGAGCGGCAGCCTTTGCCGCAGGCGTCACAGGCTTAACCGTCGGTGCAGGCTTTGCCGCTGGTTTAGCCGCGGGTATTGTCGTGCGCGCTGCGGGCGTTGCAGGTTTAGCCGTAGACGTCGCCGTTGCCGGGCGTGCCGCCGTAGGCGCGGGCTTTGCCGTTTCCGTCGATTTTGCAACAGGCTTCGCCGCAGGAGCAGCAGCCTTTGCCGCAGGCGTCACGGGCTTAACCGTCGGCGCAGGCTTTACAGGCGTCGTAGGACGCGCAGTTGTAGGCGTCGGTCTTGTTGCCGCGGCAGGGCGCGTCGGCGCAGTCGTCGGCTTTGCAGCCGACGGTCTTGCCGTAGGCGTTGATTTTATAGGAGGTTGATTTTTATTTTCCGCCACGATGAAACTCCTTGTAGTGGATAATACGTGTAGGCATAACTATACGCATATTATATGATAGCACAAAAAACAATAAAATGCAATAGTTAAAAGACTATTCCATCAACAAAAAAATCCCACCGCCGTCATGCAGTGGGATTTGAAGTAATGCATATTTTAGAAGTCAAATAATGTAAGTGTAACACTCAACTCGGGGTCGTCACATGCAAGCGTGATTTGAGTTACTTGACCGTCTTCTTCCACCGGATCTAATAAGCCATAATCAACACCGTTTATCGTTATGTTGATGTATTCGCCCCAATAATCGCCATATTCCAAAACAACAGTCTCTTGCGCGTTCCCGTTCAATTCAACCAGAATACCGCTCTCGTCTATTGTTACACCATAGTACGTACTGCCGCTATTGCCCATGTAATAGCCGTAAAACTTTTCGGGTATTGTTACGCTCGGCGCAGGGTTATCGCCGCCACCTACCGGGTTTAATGTAACATAAATGGTAAAGTCGGCATTGGAAAAATCAATAGCGGTTTCATCATCATAATTGTGAGCAATGCCGTATTCCTCTCCGTCAATATCCAAAGTGATTGCATCCCAGTAGTCGTCATAAGCGGTTACGGTTGCAACCTTTGCGGTCTGCTCTCCGATTTTAACAGTTATGCCGTCCGCATTGATTGTTATTTCGTACTTAACGTCGTTTTTCTCCCCACTGTAGCTTCCGTAATACGATGTGGGAATAGATATAGTATTTTCTACACGATTTAATGTAACGTAAATCGTAAAGTCGGCATTGGAGAAATCTATAGCGGTTTCATCTTGGTAATTTGCCGCAATTCCATATTCCTCTCCGTCAATATCCAAAGTGATGGAATCCCAATAGTCATCATAAGCGGTTACGGTCGCTGTCTTTACCGAACCGTCGCCGATTTTAACCGTAATGCCGTCTTCCGCGATTGTGATTACATACTTAACACCAGCTTTCTCGCCAGAATACGTGCCGTAATACTTGTCGGGCACTTCTACTGACGGCTCGGGCGGCTGCTCACCGCCGACAACTCTGTCGAGCGTTGCGCTGAAGCGGTCTGCAATCGAACCGATGTCTATTTTATCATTGGAATAGCTATTCTCCATTATGAAGTATTCCACTTCGTCCACGTCGAGCGTAAGCTCCCAATAACCGTCTTCGTCGGTGACGGAAACAAGTGTTACTTCAGGCTTATCACTGCCGAATTCGAGCGCAACTGTAGTTAAACCGATGACAGCCTTAATGTTCATATTGTAATAGCTGTCGTACTTTTCAAACGTGCCGACAAACATTTCGGGAACGATAACCGCGTTCTCGACTCTCGTCATGTCGTAGGTCGAGTTTGACAAGCCGTCAACGTACACTATGAGCAAAAGGTATTCTACATCCTTTACCGTTGCCCTGAAGAATCTATAAGTGCGCTCGCCGTCGGTTGCGTACAAATCGCCGTCTTTCTCGTTGTACGACAACACCTTGAGCATCGTGCCGTTGTACTCGATTTTGTCATAAGCTATAGCAACAGTAGTATTGTTAACGTTCCACACACCGTCGAATTCCTCGGGGATTTCCACGGGGTCTATTGCCGTGCTCGTAAGCGTGTAAGTAACGTCGTCGCTTTCGTCTTCGCCTATATAGAACAACAGAAGCTGCTTGTCGCCCTGCTTGGTAATATACCATACGTCGCCGTTCCACTCGCCCGTGAACGTGTCGTACTGAATATCGTAGTCGGTTATTTCGTATGCTCCGTCGTTTATGACAATTCCGTTTTTGTCTACCACTACGGTAACGCTACCGTCGGTGTATGTTCCGATATAATCGTCAAGCACGCTTTTTGTTTCGAAGTTGTCAAAGCTGATGGGTATTGTGGTGTTGTCCCATTCCGAATACGTGAGCGTACGCTTGAACAACGAACCCGATAAATAATAGTACAATTCCACTTGGTACAGCGCGTCGTCCTTAAGCACAAACTTGACGTCGACCGTATAGCCTGCATACAGCCTGATTTGGTCTACGCCTTCGCCGAAGTTGATAAGCACGGCACGAACATTCTCATATGAATAAAGTTCGTCGCGCAATATGTATGCGCCGTCCTCGTCAAGCATGAAAATCTCGGGCGCAAAGCCGTTAAAGCTTGCACGCATAGACGCTATCGTCGGGAACACGCTCGCGTCGTACAAAACACCGGTCTCGGTTTCGGGATCGTATTTAAAAGGATAAACGACCGTGCTTGAACCGCTGCCGGCTTCTACAAAGCCTTCTTCCCAACCCTCGCAATCGATATAAATCGCTTTTTCGGTTACGAACACATTGTAGTTAAGGTCGCCGTCGAGATCGCCTACCTCCTGCTCGTACACGGCGATTGTGTAGTTTTTGGCTTCGCTCGCCTTTTTGAGCGCATTTTTGAGCGCGGTGTGCTCGGAGGCGGTGGCATACGGCGCGATCTTGTCGCTATCGACCTTAGCAGTGCCGAGCTCGGTAATCGCAAAAACGTACGTCGACACATACTCGTAATACACGGGATCGCCGTTGTCATCCACGCCGTTTCTTCTGCGGCTCAGCTTGGTTACAATGTCAACCGTTGTGAACTTGCCGTTAGCCACGGTCACGGTAAACGACTCTATATCCTCGTAATAGCCGGTGAGCGCGGTAGCCGCGGCCTTCGTCTTTTCGGCGGACAGCGAGTAAACATTCGCTTTGTCCGTCACGGTAAAATCGGTCGCCGCAAGAAGCTTAAACGGATTGCCGTACTCGTCGAAGCTCTCGTCGTCTGCCGCATAATAGTATTTTACTTCGTTGTCGATCGTGTGATAAGGCGTAGCAATTTTGCCGTCGATGTCCACATACACATCGTCGTATACAACGTTGCCGTCGCCGTCGGTTTCGATTATATTAATTGTTTTATCGCCGAATACAGTCGTTAAGCTGTACGTAGAGCTCTTTCCGCCCTTGACGGCATGCACATACGAGCCAACGGCAGAAAACGTGGTCTGCGCACCCTTAAGCGCCTCGGCAAGAACCTGCTCGGGCGTCTTTTTATCATCGTCCGGTTTTTTATCGTCATCGGGCTTTTTGTCATCATCGGGCTTTTTGTCGTCGTCGGGTTTCTTATCATCGTCCGGCTTTTTATCTTCGACCGCCTTGAAGGTAGCTTTGACCAAGGTGTTCGCGCTTATGTAAAAACCGTAAACGCCGTTGTTGAGCTCGGTTTCGACGCCGTTGACGGAGAATGCGTCGATCTCGTAGCCATCGGCTGCCGCCACGTTAACGACGACCATGTCGCCCGCAGCAAACTCGACTTTTTCTTTTCCGTCGGCGTTCGTCACTACAACGCTACCATGCTCGGAATCGAACTCGGTAACAACCTTGAACGTAACGTCATTGCCGCACGCCGCCATAAACAGCGAAAGAGCGAGCACGACCGTCATTACTATTGCCGTCAAAATTCTCTTTTTCATACTGCCTCCAAAAAAACGACATCGAAAATTCATTTTCAACGCCGTTGTTAATCCAGAATATTGCAAAAACACAGCCAAGCGATATGCTTTTCGACTGTATATATTTAATAATATCACAAGAGCCACCACCCGTCAAGCAAATAGCACACACAAAATACATTTTGTGATATTTTGTGAATGAATTAAAAAATAGCACGAAATAGTTAAAAACGGTTGACAAGATAAAATAAATTTGCTATTATAGCTTCTGCATGGGGATTTAGCTCAGTTGGTAGAGCATCTGCTTTGCAAGCAGAGGGTCAGCGGTTCGAGTCCGCTAATCTCCACCAATAAATTAAATATAAAGGAATGTAGCTCAGCAGTCAGCACCACCCTGCTACGAAGCACGAGCGAAGCGAGTATAAGGTGCGGGGTCGTGGTTTGACAATAAACAACCGATTACAAGTCAATATAAAGGAATGTAGCTCAGCAGGTTAGAGCACCACCCTGATAAGGTGGGGGTCGGTGGTTCGAGTCCACTCATTCCTACCAGCATGACGACCCGATAGGGTCGTTTTTGCTTGGTAGGAATGAGTGCAATCTTTAAAACATTCTTATTTAATTTTCTTCTTCTATTGCTCTTTTCTTTTTTTTGTTATATACTATTGGAATGGAAAACAGTGTTAAAAAAGACAGTTTGATCGTTATAGACGCCAATTCGCTTGTTAACCGAGCGTTTTTTGCCATGCCGGGCATGACCACCACGCGCGGCGAGCCCGTCGGCGCGGTGTACGGATTTTCCACCATGCTGATAAAGCTTATCGAGCAGTACCGCCCCAAATACGTTGCGGCGGCGTTCGACGTGCATGCGCCCACATTCCGTCACCGCATGTCGCCTTTGTACAAGGCGACGCGCAAGCCCATGCCCACAGACCTCGCGGCACAAATGGACGTGCTAAAAGCGCTTTTAGCGGATATGCGCATAAAGATGTACGAAAAAGCGGGCTACGAAGCGGACGACCTGATCGGCACGATTGCGCGGTGCTCGGGAGTGTTCACGTATATTCTTACCGGCGACCGCGACAGCCTTCAGCTTGTTAATCCCACCACACACGCGCTGCTGACAAAGAAAGGCATTACCGAAATCCTCGAGGTTTCGCCCGATAACGTCAAGGACGTGTTTGGAGTGCCCGCAGAACGCGTTATCGACTTTAAAGCTCTTGCCGGCGATTCGTCGGACAATATCCCCGGCGTTGCGGGAATCGGCGAAAAGTCAGCCGTGGAGCTTATAACCACATACGGATCGCTCGACGGCGTTTACGCTCATCTCGACGAAATAAAAGGAAGCCGCCACGACAAGCTTGCCGCAGGCAGCGACAACGCGTACCTATCGTACAACCTTGCGCGCATAGATACCTACGCGCCGATCGACTTCAGCCTTTCGGACTGCGAGCTGTGCTTCCCTTTCCCCGCCGCCGTAAAAAGCCGCTTTACCGAGCTGGAGTTCCGTTCGCTGCTTTCCCGCGACGAATTATTCACTCAAGCCGCAGACGACGCGCCGATAACACTCGCCAAAAAAATTAATACCGTCACACTGAACAGTCCCGACGAGCTACACGAAATAGTAGCTTCCGCCGAGCAAAAACGCGTGCTGTCACTGTTGTTGACGTCCGACGGGCTGCACACAGCGTTTGACGGCGAAACCGATTATTTTGTTCCCATTGCCGACACGCTTATGAGCGTATTTACGCTTCCCGCGTGTATCGATATTCTTAAACCGCTGATCAATACGCTCGACATTATCACATTCGGGCTGAAATCGCTGTTGCATGAAATAGCGCCTATCGCAATGCCGAATGCAAACGACGTTGCACTAATGGCGTATCTATTGGAATACAGGCTGTCGCCCACCACTGCCGCCGAGCTTTTTGCTCTTCGCGGCGAGTGCGAGGACGAGCTTACCGCGCGCGGCATGACAAAGCTCTACCGCGACATCGAGCTGCCGCTATTGCACGTTTTGTTCGATATGGAGCGATTGGGGTTTGCGGTTGACCGCGATAGGCTTAATGAAATCGACGTCAAGTTTTCCGAACTCGAAAAAGCGAATATTTCGCGCATACGCGAGCTTAGCAATTCAGACATCAACCTGAATTCGCCAAAGCAGCTCGCCAAGCTGCTGTTCGAGGACATGGGCATCCCCTATCCCGACAAGTCGGCAAAAACGTACTCCACAAAAGCCGAAATACTCCAAAAGCTTTCCGGCGATTACGAAATTGTGGACGAGATACTAAAGTACAGGTTTAACTCCAAGCTGAAGTCAACTTTTATCGACGGTGTGCGCAAGGCGCTGACGCCGAGCGGCACGGTTCACACAAGGTTTAATCAGACGCTGACCACCACGGGACGGTTGTCGTCCACAGACCCCAACCTCCAAAACATTCCCACTCGCGCCGACGAGGGACGGCTACTTCGCTCTATGTTTGTTGGCACGCCGGGCAACGTGCTTGTGGACGCCGACTACAGCCAAATCGAGCTCAAGCTGCTCGCGCACTTTTCGGGCGACCCGAAAATGGTAGAGGCGTTCAGATCGGGCGGAGACATCCACGCGTCCACTGCGGCGGAGGTGTTCGAGGTCGCACCCGACGAGGTTACGCCGCAAATGCGCCGCGACGCCAAAGCGGTCAACTTCGGCATAGTGTACGGCATAAGCAATTACGGGCTCAGCCAGAACATTCACATCCCGCCGCGCAAGGCGGACGAGTATATCAAACGCTACTTCGAGCGTTTTCCCGCCGTAAAGGCGTACCTTGACGGACTTATCGAAAACGCCAAAAAGCAGGGCTATGCCGTTACCATGTTCGGGCGGCGGCGCACTATTCCCGAGCTGAACTCCGCCAAGTTTACCGAGCGCAAGTTCGGCGAGCGCGTGGCAATGAACACTCCGCTCCAAGGCTCTGCCGCGGACATAATCAAAATCGCCATGGTGCGCGTGCACAAACGGCTCGAGGGCATGAAGTCAAATCTTATCATGCAGGTCCACGACGAGCTGATCGTAGACACCCATCCCGACGAGGTCGAACAGGTCAAGGAAATCCTCAAGACCGAAATGGAGAATGCCGTTTCACTTTCCGTGCCGCTGAATGTTGATATTGCAGTTGGTAGGAATTGGATGGAGTGTAAATAAATGCAGAATGCAGAATTAAGAATGCAGAATTATAAAATAGGTTGAGATCCCTCACTGCGTTCGGGATGACAAAAAAAGATAAGTAATTTTTTTGTCATTCAGAGCGAGCGCAAATGCGCGAAGCGAAGAATCTCATCCTTATTGATTAATGGTATTATGAACTACACACGCAACAAACGCGAACTGAAAAGCAATAGAAAAAAGTCTGTACGCGTAATCGGCTTGACGGGCGGAATAGCGAGCGGCAAGACGGTGGCAACTTCCGCCTTGCGCAAAGCAGGCTACACTGTAATCGACGCGGACGAGGTCTCGCGTGCGCTTTTCGCCGCAGGAACAGACGGCGAAAAGTCAATAATGCGAGCGTTTCCGCAAGCTTCCGAAGGCGGCAAGCTCGACCGCAAGCTGCTCCGCCGAATTATAGCGACAGACGGTAAAGCGCGACAAATGCTTAACGAGCTCACCCACCCTGCCATTGTTGCGGAGATTAAAAATCAAATATCGACCGCTACTCCGCCCGTAATACTTTCCGCGCCGCTGCTGTTCGAGTCGGCGTTATGTTCGCTATGCGACGTTACGGCGACCATATACTGTCCGCGCAGCGTTAGAGTCAAGCGGCTGACCGCGCGCGACGGCATGACGGAGAAGGACGCAAACGCGCTTATCGACGCGCAGATCCCCGATACCGAGCGTTGCACGATAGCCGACTATATAGTACCATCAGACTGCGAGCAAAAAGAGTTTGTAAGTGAAGTAGTTGAGCTTGTTACAGAAATAGTAAAAGAAAAAGGTTGAGTTTTCTCGCTACGCTCGAAATGACAAAAAATATATGCGACGCGCACCATTAATTCTTAATTCTTAATTCTGCATTCTTAATTCTGCATTCTTAATTCTGCATTCTTAATTCTGCATTCTTAATTCTGCATTCTTAATTCTGCATTCTTAATTCTGCATTCTGCATTAAAAAACCGCCCGCAGGCGGTTTTTTGTTGTTGTTGATTACAATGCTCTGATACTTGCGATCGGAGGTTTGCGCGAATAGATAGCAACGGGAATTATTGTGGATACAAGCGCTGTAAGCAACGCTACGCCAAGCACGCACAGAACAGACAACGGTCCGAACACGAACAAGCTTATGCTCAGTCCTACGTCCTCAACAATTACGGTGTTGAGCAGGATACACAGTCCGAAAGTGCCCACAGCCGCAATTGCAAAGCATATAGCAGCGATGATAAGCGCTTCCGAAACGAATATCTTGAATACGTCGGTCGTTCTTGCGCCTATTGCGCGCAAAATTCCTATCTCTTTCTTCTTTGCCGTAATCGAAGCCGAGATGAAGTTGAACATCAAAAGGAACGCAAACAGTGCAAGCACAGCGCCCGCGATTATAAACCCGGTCTCAAGTGTAGACGCTATGTCTATAACCATATCCAGCTGTTCGAGTATAGCGTTTTTGATTTTTACCGCAGAGTCGTCCGCTTTCTTTACGCCCGAAATATCGAGAAGCTCTGTTATAAGCGCCTCCGATTGGTCGTAAGGGATAAGGATATTCCTGATATACGCGTCTTTCGGTTCTTCGTACTTGGTCTGTTCCGAACTCTCGTTATAGTCCTGACGTTCATTATAGAACGTGGCGTAGAGGTCCGAACCGAGATAGCAGCTCCAATCAGCGTCTTCTACAAAGAACGCTTCGATCTTGACCGCGGTTTCGCTTGTCGTGTCGTTATAGATAGTGAAGCCCGCTTCCAAACCGATCTCGGCAAACACAGACTTTGCAAGCTTAAACCCGTCTACGATTTCTTCAAACGTCGGCTCGTAATACCCATCGTTGTAGTAGTAGTTCCTAAGATTGTTGAGTACATGAATCGGCTCGGCGTTGTCTCTGGCTTGCCACAATCCGTTATACCACTCTTGGTGCGCTTCGCTGTCGGATTCGGACGGCTCGGGGTTTTCCGCGCGGTACTTAGCTTCGGCGTCCGCTCTCAGTTTTTCCACGATCGCATTGTACTTGACTTCCGCCTGATCCCTTGCAGCTTCGCGTGCGACGTCGGCATAAACTCTTCTGTCGTGATTGTATTTTTCTTGTGCCGCTTGATACCGATTCCAGTTTATTTCCGTATAGTGATATTTGGAATCGGTTATTTTAGGCTCGGGATTGTCAGCGTCATATTGAGCAAGAGTAGAAATATATTCTTCCGAACCTTCGGGATAACCGTAGTCATAAACAAGCGATTCTTTAAATACATTGCGACTACTCTGCCAATTACTATGCTCACGATTGTACCAATCGGTAGCGGTTATCAAATCTTTAAACTCATCGTCATTGGAATCGGGTTCGGGATTATCTTCCAAATACTTGTTGTAGGCGTTATCGTAAGCTTCTTGCAGCTTGTTGTAATACTCGCTGCTGTTAAACTGATTCTCGAATTTTCTCAGCACATCGGCATACGCTTCGGCAAGGCGCTCGTAGCTCATCACCGCCTCGCCATTAGCCAAAGCCGTTTTCCGGGTGCCGTCAAGCCCGTAAATTCTTAACGTTCTGCCCTCGTACAGCGCGAAACGGCTGAACTCTCTTTCCCAAGATCTGTTATTGTCGCTGTCTGCATAATTGGAGTTAACGCGAATTTTTGCGCTGTCTGCGCTTGCTTTGAAATACGCGTAATCGTAATCTATACTACTGCCGCCGCCGCTGCTTGCCGCGGACTTGAATACATCGTCGGTAACGGCGACCGTCATGTACAGCCCGTTCTCGCGCTCGTTGTTCCAGGTCCACGTAGAATAACTGCCGTCGTACTGCTCGTTATTGTCCGCCGCATTTTTCATGTCTTTGTAATCGTTGGGAACTTCCATGCCCTTGAATACGCCGACGATTTTGTATGCTTTGTCGCTCATTCTGATCGTAATCGGTTTGGACTCCGACCACAGAATATCGTCGTAGCTGCTTATGGTAAGCTGAGTATTGTTTTCGCCGTAAACAAACTTGCTGCCGCTCGCTTTGGCGGCGTCGAACATGAAGTCGGTGATCGCTACCTCGTCGTCGTTTTCGGGCAATTTACCCTTCAATACGTTGAGCTTTGCGCTTGCGGGAACAAGACCGTTGACGCTGTTGGAATAGAACTGCTGCGCCATGCCGCTTGTGCTTAGATTGGAAATGTAGCCGTTGTAGGATATCATGGGGACTGCGCCTTCGTACTTTTTGGCTAAGTCCTCATATTCTTTATCGGTAAACTTGGTGTCGCGGTCGTACGTGTAGGAATCGCCGTCATCGTAAGTTTGAGTTACGTAGTACACTTTGCCCAGCGAGATGTAATTGATGTTGGAGTCGGTAAACGACTGTACCTTTACCTCTTTTCCGTCAAAAAGCATGAGCGTGGACGCTAAGCCGAACAACACAAACGCTATTACCGAAAGGAATATCGTGAATACCAAACGTATCGGTTTTGTTTTAAGGCTGCCAGCGCCCATCTTGACCGCGTGCTTGATCGGCAAATGCGAGCGGATAAGCTTTTGCGGCTCGTACTGCTTTGGTACGGGCTGTTCCTTTATGTTCTCGAATGTGCCGACGTCTATCTCGGGACGGTCTTCCTTGAACTGCGCTATTTTTTCGCGCGAGGTGGAAATAACAGCAGTGCCGCCCGCCTTGGCAAGAAAGCTCTTTATCTGCTTTAGGTCGTCGTCGGTGAGCTCCGATCCGCTTGAGACGCACACGGTGTCCGTGCCGTAAAACTTGACGTTTTGCTGTCCGTCCGTTTCCGCTCTTGTCTGGTCGGATATTATCTTTCCGTCCTTGAGCTCGATTATGCGGTCGCCGTACTGTTCGGCAAAATCGCGGTCGTGCGAAATTACAAGCACGAGCTTTTCCTTAGACAGCTTTTTGAGCGTGTCGAATACCTGCTGACCGGTCTTGCTGTCAAGCGCGCCCGTCGGCTCGTCCGCCATGATGATTTCGGGCTCTTTTACAAGCGCACGCGCAATGGCGACGCGCTGTTTTTGACCGCCCGAAAGCGTGTTGGGCTTGCGCGAGGCAAATTCCGTCATGTCAACGTCGGCAAGTATCTTGTCGATTGCCGCCTTGTCCGGCTTTTTGTTTTGAAGCTCGAGCGCAAGCGCAATGTTCTGCTCTACGGTAAACTCGTCAAGAATGTTGTACTCCTGAAAGACAAAACCGACGTATGTATTGCGGTAGCTATCGAAGTCCTGACCCGAAAAGTCATTGCTGCTTTTGCCCTTGATGATGATCTCGCCGCTGTCCATGCGATCGAGTCCGCCGCACACGTTGAGTAGCGTCGATTTACCGCTACCCGACTTACCGAGTATAAATACCATTCCCGTTTCGGGAAAATTGAGCGACACGTCGTCCAAGGCTCTGGTGACCGCGCCCTTTTTGGTTCTGTACTCCTTTTTTAAATGTTTGACTTCTAACATATTTTCTCCTTGTAAAGTACATTGAAGTTACTGAATGATTTTATCACAAGCATTACAAAGTGTCAACAAAAAATACTGTTACGCAATGTTCTTTTTAGCCGAACAGTCCGTAAATCTTTTGCGCCTTGTTTATGCTTTTTAAATAGCCTTGCGTTTCGGGAAAAACCTCCGCGCCGTCCAAAAACTTGCGCGCGTTGACCTCCCCCGCATTGTACGCCATTAGCGCAGCGGTCGTATCGCCGTCAAACTTGTCTATCAAAAGTGACAGATAATAGCAACCGCAGCGCAACGACGTATTCACGTCGTACACGTCCGAATCGCGCGGCAGCCCCAGCGCGGCAACGCATTCCTTGAATGTATCGGGCATTATTTGCATAAGCCCTTTTGCGCCCTTGTTTGAAGTAGCCTTAGGGTCGAACCTGCTCTCCGCCCAAACGACGGATTTTACCAGCGAGCGGGGCAAATCAAACTCGTCCGCCGCCTCCGCGATATTGCTCGCATACTTATTCGGAAAAATCATACACAGCGACACCGCGGGTATGATGACCACCGCAAACATAAACGCCGTTATCGCGGCAATCGCGTACCTTACGGATTTTTTCATGTATGTAGTGTATGTCAATATTCAATTAAGAATTCAGAATTATGAATTATGAATCGGAATAAGGTTGAGATTTCTCGCGTTGCTCGAAATGACAAAAGTAATTTGCATGCGCAACAAAAACTTCTTTTGTCATACGAAGCACCGAAGGTATTCTGAACATGCGAAGCGCAGTCCGACACTATTAACTATTCACTCTTATCTATTCACTGACAAAAAATCCACCTCAAGGGTGTGTTCCATAGGGAATTTACAAAAACTAATTTTTAATCGGAATACACCTTATAAAGGCGAGTTAAAAATAGCAGGAACTTGAAATTAAGTTCCTGCTATTTTTTATAAAATTGTTGGTTAATTTTTAAACAATATCATGAAAATAAGTGTCCGCTTGCTCAATAACATACGTATTCCAATATTCTACAAGAGTTTGATCCATGAAATCTGTTGGTGTTTTCCCTAACTTTTTTAGCTCAACTTTGTCTGGAACATGAACTTCTGTTAAGGTAGAAACAAGAGTAAGCCCTGATACTTCTCGATTTTTATTTAAGTGCTGTATTAGTCTGTTTAAAATTGTCACAAGATAATTATATTTTATCTCATCAAGCTGAAGATCTTCTTTTGCTTTGATATTAAATACAACTTCACTTTTTCCATTAGTTAAAAATTGTGGTATACTATCGTAAGTCAATGCCATAATTTTATAATCGCCAACAGATTTGGTTGCCCAAGCGGCACCGCCCTCAAATAAGCAATATTCGCTGCTTCCGAAGTTTGAAGAAGTTAAAAAGAGAATATCGTTATTTTTTCTTATAATATATTGTTTAATAAGAATTGACAACGGAGTAAGATTATCAGTATCAAGCCCATTTGACGAGTAAAAAATTTCGCATGCCTCGTCTTTAATATTTCCGT
Source organism: Clostridiales bacterium (assembly GCA_029066805.1). Lineage (GTDB taxonomy): Bacteria > Bacillota > Clostridia > Christensenellales > Pumilibacteraceae > Anaerocaecibacter. The sequence continues at coordinate 38,898 of JAIEFT010000048.1, forward strand.
TAAATCCCAAATGAACTAAATACCTATAAATAAAATCTGAAAATATGTGGTCTTTGCTTGCATGGGATAAGAAAACAGTAAATTCACTTTTCGCTTCACTATTAACATCGCCTTCAAGTTGCGCAACGGCATATTGCTCTATTTTTAACCGATCTTGCGGTTTTATGTCGGGTAAATCTGCCAACATGCCGTGAAAATCTTTTTGAAATCTTGTTTTAGAGCGTGTCGATATACTTATATCATCCGTCTTTTTGCGTTCTCTAATCTTATCGGCTAAGGCTTGACGTTTTGAGACGAGGGAATTGCCTATTTTTGTCAGTATTTCTTTTAGCAACAAAAACCGCGGGTCTTGTGTGTTAAAATCTTGACGTCCAGCCGTAGCAATATCTTCCAAATCATCGTCATCTAAAACATCAAAAGAAACTTCGCCTTCTATATAATTTACGAATGCACGCGTAATGCCTAAATACTCAATCATATTTGACATCGCTAATTTGTTTCTTACATAAACTCGTAATTGGTTGGGATTATAAAATTGATTCTTTATGTAGCGGGAATCATTATTTTTGGCATCTTCGCCATCTATTGTAGCATGAATTCCTATCCAACCGTCTAGCGTATAATGTTTTTTTATACCGAAAAATTCTTGTTCGCCTGAAATATGAATGTCCGTTGCAGAAAATGATACAATTTCAGTATCGGCACTCATTTTTTTATCTATGCCATTTTTTGTTTTATAGGACATATTAAAACTGTTATTTTTACATTCTTGAACATAATCTTCATTGCTTGTATAAACATACGCTAAATTTTTAAAAGCAATTTGTTTGTTGATTGGCAGAAACTTGTGTGGAGTAGTATCATTTTGTATTAATTTAATCCATATCTTTTGTTCAAGTTTGTCGTACAAAAACAGGTTTGATAATCGGCATTCCAAAGATTCAAATGCCTTGTCTCCCAATCCCTTCATATTGACATTCTTTAAGCAAATGATTGTTCCGTGGCCTAAAGACATCAACTTTTTTAAACTTTCAAGTTCACTGAACTCATCAATTTCAACAGGTTCAAGCTGCGGAGAATCGTCTTCATCAAGCCCTGATACGTCCAATTTCCAACAGGTTAAATCCGAATTAATAGTTTTTGTTATTATGGTAAAACAATCAGATAAATATAAAGCCGCTAATTTGCCAATGCCTTTGCGTCCCAAAGTTTTTCCATCATTAAGTCCTTGTTCGTTGCGGCGCTTATTATATCCTATTTTAATGTAATGATCTGCAATATCTTCTGCAGACATCCCTTTTCCCTCGTCAAACACTTCTACATATGAGTTCTCTTTATCTCTAATATCAATAGTTAAATAAATATTGGGTGCTTTTGCATCCAACCCATTAGCTACCAACTCAGAAATTGCTGAGCTAACGTTTGAATAGAGTTGTTTGCCAAACATCTTTAATGCAGAATATGTTAATGTGAATTTGATGCCGTCCATTTAAGACTCCTTATCATAAGTTTTTTAATTGAGTTATTATTTCTTTTAAAATGTATTGCAATACATCTACAACAACGCTATTGCCGAATTGTTTATACGCACTCGAAATCTCTTTTGCATACTTGAAATTATCGGGGAATCCCATTAATCGTGCACATTCTCTTGGATATAGCTTTCTAACAGAACCGTCTACATAATACATTCCAGTTTTACCGCCTAAGCCACCACTTTGAGACGACAAAGTGGTCGCATAACCATCTTGACTATAAATCCTTTCTCCTTGTCGTCCTTTACCAATTCTTGCGACTTGTATTAGCCCTTTCCTATGTAAAGGTTTCTCATTCTTAGTGTACTCTCTTTTGACGCTCACATCATATTTGTCAGCCTCATCATACAATATTTCTCGCAAACAACTTGTTTTATTTTTGACTTTCGGGAAAGTAAAAGATTTAACTTTCAAATTCTTTTTGAATGCTACAATATATAATCTTTCACGCGCTTGCGGAACTCCGAAATCAGAAGCTGTAAGTAACTCGTCATAAACATCGTATCCTATTTGGTTTAATTGTTTTCTGATTTCAGTTATTGTTTTGGAATTATTATGCGTTTTAAGATTTTTAACATTTTCCAATAGCAATATTTTGGGTTTGTGAAATCTTGCAATTCTAATTATTTGATAAAATAATTTTCCATGAGGATCATCAAACCCATTTTGATTGCCAGATATACTAAAAGGTTGACAAGGAAAGCCTGCGCATAAAAAATCATGTGGGGGGATTTCACTATTTTTAATTTTCGTTATATCCCCAGCAGGCTCAATTCCAAAATTCTCTTGGTATACTTTGCGAGCCTTGCCGTCAATATCAGACGCAAAAACACATTTTGCCCCAAATGAAGATAGTGCCAGATGGAAACCGCCAATCCCACAAAATAAATCAATGTAAGTTACATTATTTAAGCATTTATTTTCTATATCTATCATGTAGTCCTCATATGTAACAATTAAATATTTTGCTTAAGCTTACCGTATTGCCAGCTTGTTTGTATTGCTCTCGCTCGGGAACAGTATCGGGAAAGATAAATGTTGTTGGAAAGCCTTGTAATACCAAGCATTCGGTAGGTGTTATATTGCGTATTCCGAAGTTGTCTTTTATAATCGGCACACGGTTAGGATACGTTCCCATATTGGCTTTAAGAGTGAAAGCGATGCCGTCTTTGCTTGCTTGAATGCCCCAATCGGAGAAGCGATAAAGCTGTTTATCGTCAACTATTGTTTTTTGTAGTCTTGCAAATTTCGGTTCATCGGGCGAATAATAGTAGCGGTCGTCAACTTTAACTGAAGTATTGATAATATCTGTAATATGTTTTTCGAGCGGTACTTTCTCGGGAAAACGAAAGCTGTCGCAAGCCGCTTTGTCATTGAAAGCTACAATATATGTGCGCGTTCTATGTTGCGGAACACCGTAGTCGCAAGCATCGGCTATAATATAGCGAATGTAGTAGCCGCGTCCTGCAAGCTCGTTATGAATCACATTAAAAGTTTTGCCGTTGTCGTGTTCGGTTAGGTTCGCTACATTCTCTAAAAATACGATTTGCGGTTGTTTTGCGTCTATAACTTTACCGACTTCAAAGAATAGATTGCCGCGCTCGTCGCTAAATCCTTTTTGCTTTCCGCATATCGAGAACGGTTGGCACGGAAATCCAGCAATAACAATATCACAATCGGGTATAGATGATTTGTCCACGGAACGAATATCGGCTTCGATCAAATTAACTTTAGGGAAGTTATGTCGATAGGTCATACAAGCAAATCTATCGTTATCGTTTGCCCAAATAATTTCATGTCCTGCTTGTTCGAAAGCAAGATCAATTCCGCCTATTCCGCAAAAAAGACTGCAAACTTTCATTTTAGCGTGTATGTGTGCAGAATCGAACAGATATGTTCAGCGGCAAATAATATTCTCCGTCGATTTGAATGATGCGACTCCAATTATACTTGTCGGAACTTACGTACTCAAAATAAGTATTGCGATATAAATAATCACGGAATGTTTCTCTATCGTTTGAATGGTAGCATATAACATCACCGTCATCCATAACCACAATATACCCACCGTTTACTTGTTCTTTACCGTCCCATTTGTAAGCCGCAGTCATACCTGTAAATCCTGCCATAAGAAAATCTTTAACGGCTTTCTCATAATAGACGGTAGGGTTGGGAACATTTAACGGATTGGCGGCACTCATTCTTTCGACTGTTTCTTTTACTTCGGTATCTCCAGTCGAATCTATCAAGCGTTCTTTTACGCACCAAGCCAAAATTTTGCTCATCGACTCGCGCACAAGAAAGAGATTCTCGTCGTATGTAGGGATTTGCGTTCTGCAATAAGAGAGTGTCAAATTATGATCGTAGATATATTTTTTGCACAACTTCCAACCGCGTCCTTTACCGTCTGATATTGCATTGAACTCTTGCATAACGGTATCATTGCAACCGGAAACCTTATACAAAAATTGCGAAGATGATCCCGCATTGAACAACGTGGGATTTTGCCCGAATTTAGATTTGATAGAAAAGCCCATTACCGACACTATCGAAGTTTGCCCGTCACGAACTTCGATAAAAATATCGTTCTTGCCTCCGAACTGTTTCTTTAATGCTTTAACAGCCGGAGCTTTCGGTTTCCCGACATATATTACTTTTGCGAATTCGCAAACGGAGTTCGGTGCAGGTACGGACATTCCTTTTGCGCGTTTAATACCGTCAAACAATGTTGTCGCTTGCTTTACAAATTCATCCATCGGAATAGACACAAGAACCGTATTGGCATTTTGCGGCTTTACCGTAACGGAAGCGGTATCTTCATCGACTATGTATTCCAAAACTTGAGTATCGTATTCTTGGCGAATGATTTTGAGAATATCTAGATAACTGTCGAGTTTCTTTTTAAGCATTTTATCGGCAGTGTAGAGCTTTCCTTCGCCGAGCAATTTCAGCAACACATAAAATTCCGCCCATTCGCCTTTATTTAATTTTTTACCGATTATGCTCTCAGTCATTCTTTAGTACCTCCTTAACTTTTTCCGCAATGGCTCTGATAACGGGGACGGTTACGCTGTTCCCGAACTGCTTGTACAAATGCACATCCGCCAGTATAAGTTTGTAACTGTCGGGAAAACCTTGCAATCGCGCCCATTCTCTCGGCGTCATTTTACGAACGCCATCCTTATTGATTTCGCCCTTAATATGTGTAGTGGGTGTAAGATCGGTTTGCCGTTTGTCTATAATCAAATTACGCTCTCTACCCATACCACCACAAACAATCGCACCCGCAACATCATCCCAATCTCGAATCTCATAACCAAATCCGTGTCCCTTGGCGGCGTGGCGTGCTTTATGGTCGCGGAGTGTTTGCATATAGCATTCGCTCAAATAATATTTTGAAGCAACCGGCCCTTCCAAAATGTCTTTGATACGTTTCGACGAATCGGTAGGTGTCGGGAATATAAATTCTTTCGGCGCAATATCGTTACGAAAAGCAACTATATAAATACGTTCTCGGTTTTGCGGTACTCCAAAATCTTTGCTATTTAGAATTTGTTCGAACGGAGTGTATCCAATTTCGCGGAGCGTATTTTTTATAATATCGAAAGTTCTACCTTTATCGTGAATGGTAAGCCCTTTCACATTCTCGCAGAATATAACTTTCGGTTTTTTCTTTTCGCAAATACGCGCAACATCAAAGAACAACGTACCGCGAGACATTCCTTTGTAGTCATCTTCAAAGCCTTTGCGCTGTCCAGCAAGACTGAAAGCCTGACAAGGGAATCCTGCAAGACAGATATCGAAATCGGGAATATCGTCCTCGGATATTTTCGTAATATCTCCGGCAATCTCGAAATCGTCGTTAAAATTTGCTTTATATGTTTTTTGCGCGTATTCGTCCCATTCGCTGACGAACACGGTTTTCATTTCTTCCCCGAAAGCCTGTTCGAATCCCAAGCGTATGCCGCCGATACCGGCAAATAAGTCTATACTTTTTAGCATCTTTGTTTCTCCACTACAAATAATCTTAATCAACCGTTTTTTCGATTGTTATAAGCTAGCTGGATTTTATCTGCACAATCTTGTAGATTTTTTCTGACTTCAAAATCCCAAAACCGCATTACTAACCAATCAAGAGATACAAGTTCTTGAGTTACCTCATAATCATGTTCAATGTTACGCTCGATCTTAGGTATCCAATATTCGCGACGACTTTTGAAATCATTTTTTTGATTCTCCCAGTCATATCCGTGCCACATTTTTCCATCCACGAAAACGGCTATTCTTGCGCCAAGAAAAACAATATCTGGTTTACCGTAAAGTTTTTTGTAATTCTTCCGATATCGTAACCCTCGCCGCCATAATTCTTTTCGCAACAATAATTCTGGCTTTGTGTCCTTGCTTTTGTTGCTTCTCATATTACGTGAGATTTGTTCTTTGGTATTAGGCATTTCAGTCCTCAAAGTTCAAATTGTTACGAATACAAAAATCACGTATAGCTTTCTTGGCTTTCATATTTGGTTCGGTTTTACCCGTTTCCCAACGGCAAATCGTAATAGCGTTTACTCCCAGTTCGGTAGCCATCTCGTCTTGTGTTAAAAGCAATCTTTCTCTTGCATTCTTAACCTTTTCGGAATAAGTCATATCGCTCAACTCCAACTTACATTTAATTATCAATATTTTAGCATTTTTTTAGCATAAAGTCAACGGTATATTATATCGAAAATCGGGTTTCCCGATTGTTCCTGCGAAGCGATAGCCGAGCATCAAAAAAGTCGAAATCTACGGATTTTGGCTTTTTTCTTTACCTGCTTGCAAAAACAGCGTTTTATTGGCTATTTTCCCAAAATAATCGCAGTATGGAGGCAAGCCATTCATTTAGTATTTTGCTTTCGTTTTGGTGCGTATTCTGTAACTGAACAAAGCAGGTAAAGAAAAGTACACCAAAGTGTCTTTTGATGGTAATCAATCGGGAAACCCGATTCTTTTGTTGGCAAAAATTTTTGCCTTCTTGGTTGCAAAACCGAGCATAACTGTGCTTGGTTATATGGACGGATGCGAAAGAAATTTTCGGTATTTCGGTTGTGAAACGCAAATAAGTGTCCTTGGATATATAGAGGGGTTTGAAAAATTATTTAAAGAAATTTAAGTTCAGACCGTCAACTTTTTAAGATAAGTGTGCTTGGTTATATGGAGGGATTTTGAAACTTTTTTAAGAAATTTTTACGTTAGACCCCGAACTTTTTGAGAAAAGTGTCCTTGGATAAGTGAAGGGAATTTTATGTTAGGGCCGGCCCGTTCTTGTTGGGGGTGGTGGGGTTGGTGATATTGGGG
>JAIEFT010000049.1:0-5373 GCA_029066805.1 Clostridiales bacterium
TATCCAGATTTTACATCAATAATTTACATTAGTCAATACCTTTTGTGCTTTTTGTCGTTTTTTGTGGGAAATTTTTTGTGGTTTTGGGATGTTAATAAATAGTTTACGAATCGGTTGACGATACGTTACTATATGGTATAATTTTTACTTTAATGTCAAACGCGGGTTGGTGTTTTCCAAAGAGCAGCTATCCGAATTTTTGGCTATTAAGAAAGAGCTGATTGATGATATAGCGGTGGCACAGACGTTGGGCTAAATAAAGAAAATAATATTGCTAAACATGCCTAACCGAACAATGGGAGCGACGGCTGACTTTTTTTGACTTATTTATTTGAAAATCCGTCGAGCCAATTTGCGGTATCGTCGCGCGTTTGGAATATCATATACGGAGTAGAGCCGTTTTTCAATTCCGACAGCATGGACGGGCGGACTTTTTCTTTAAAAGACGATATCCAGTTTTTGAATTCGTCGTCTACTTGCTCGGGGCAGCCTTCGGTCATATCGGGACGGGACGTGCCTTTATACTTTTCCGCACGCGCGTATACGCTTTGAACGCAAAGCTCGGTATCGTAATCGAGGAATATGCAAAAGTCGGCATGCTCCAGGCGCGTTTTGAACGTTCGGAAGAAATTCCCTTCGATTATCCAATCGGTCTTAATAAGCTCGGCATTAAGCAATTCGTCAAATTCTTGCTCGGATCGTGTTTGCCAGCCGGGCAGCCACCATAATTTATCCAAATGAACGATCGGCAAGCCGAAGCGTCTTCCCATCTCCACAGCGAGCGTGCTTTTGCCTGCGCCGCCGCAGCCGACTATCAAAACTTTGCGGTACGGAAAGCATTTTTTCATTTTTGTTCCTCCGATTATTCAATTGCTATCGATTGTCGCCGCCGCATAAGCCGGCCGCGCGTTCACGTTTGGAAATCGATATTTGAGCATATTCAAATTATATAATATAATGAAACGGTTGTCAAGGCGATTCGGTTTGGAGATATTTAGTCTTGACACCGCGGAAAGATTGTGGTAAAATTACATGAAAACGCAGTAATTAATAGCTACGGAGGTAATGATGATTGACAACAAAAGAAGTCTGAACAACCAAACGATTTATCAGGTTTTTGTCAGACAGTTTTCGTCCACGCATGATTTTAACGGTGTTGCCAAACAGCTGGATAGGATAAAGGCGCTGGGCACGGATATCCTGTATCTTTTGCCGTTTTACCCGATAGGCAAAAAGAACCGCAAGGGCAGTGTGGGCAGTCCGTATTCCATATACGACTATACCGAAATCGATCCTGCAAACGGAACGCTTGACGACTTTAAAAACCTTTTGCGACTCGCGCACGAAAAGGGTATGAAAGTCATAATCGACATGGTGCTTAACCACACTTCGCGCGATTCGGTGCTATTGCAGCAGCACGAGGAATGGTTTTACCACGCGGACGGCAAGCCGGCAAACAAGGTGGGGGACTGGAGCGACGTTTGCGACCTTGACTACTCGCACAAGGCGCTTTGCGAGCGCATAACCGACATACTGTGCTACTGGGTAAAGCTGGGCGTGGACGGATTCAGAATGGACGTGTGCTCGCTTGTTCCCGCGCATTTCTGGGCACAGGCGGTCGACGCTCTACACAAGCTCGATCCGCAATTGATAATGCTCGGCGAATCTATTTCTGCCGATTTTGTGCGCGCTATTCGTCGGGTCGGCTGCGACGCGATGAGCGACGGCGAGGCGTATAACTATTTTGATATGCTGTATTGCTACGATATTCAGGACGCTCAAGGCCCGTTTTTCCAAAAGAACGGCGGCACGCTCGGCGCTTGGTTAAACGCCGTGCTCGATCAGGAAGGACGGTATCCGTCCGACTTTGTCAAGGCGCGATACCTCGACAATCACGATTTGCCGCGGATCGCTTCTACTTGGCATGGCGATAAACTCAAAATGCTCTGGGCGCTAAACTTCTACCTCAAGGGCGCGGCGTTCGTGTACGCGGGCGACGAAACCTCGTTCGACAGGCAGAACAGTCTGTTTGAATACGACGAAGTGGCGTGGAGCTTCGGCGACGAACAAAAGGATATTTCCGCATACATATCCAACCTTGCCGCCGTAAAAAAGCACGAAATATATTCGCAGGGCTATTTCGATATAAACATGCAGGGCGAAAACGCCGCCGTATGCAGTTACGAAAGCGCCACGGCGCTGTCTGTCGGCGTATTCAACTTTGCGGATAAAGCTATCGACGTAAAAGTATCCGTTCCCGACGGTACATACGAGAATTTAGTAACGCATAAGCAAATCGTTGTGCGCGGCGGCATGCTCACGGTCGGCAACGACGCAGTGATTATCGAACTGAAAAAATAACCGAAAATCGCACTGTCGCGCGATAAATTTTTGTTAATCGACATCTATCATCGATAACTTCGCGCAGCGAAATTTCACTTCGCTATGCGATATATCGTTCTGCGATAGCAGAATATCGTTTGCCGTAAGGCAAATATAACTGTGGGACTTGCGATTCTCTATCGCAAGTCCCACTTGTGCAACGGCTTTTGTAATTCGGTATATAGGCTTCAGCCGCCGAGCGTGACGTCCTGACGGGAGTACCAGTCGAGTGCGGCGGCGAGGTGTTCGTCCTTAAAGTCCGGCCATAGATCCTTTATTATATAGAAATCCGAATAGACCGTTTGTATGGGCAAAAATCCGGATAGACGGCACATCCCGCCCCAGCGTATCACCAAGTCGATCCTCGGAATATCGCGCGAGAGCCAGCCGTTTTTCATATCCCATTCCCAGCCGTAATTGACCAAAATGTTAACGCGCATTTTATTGCTGTTTTCCGCGCGCTTGGTGTACGGCAACAGTTTGTCGGGAAAGCACGGCGAGCCGGTATTGCCGACAACGCAAACCTCCACGCCCTCGTCCTTTATAATTTCCACGGCTTTGCAGCAAGCGTCCGAAAAAGCAACGACCTGTTCTTTGGGGCGTTTGCAATTATCCACGGTAAACCCGTAATAAGTCAGCTCTTTTATACCGAGGTTTTTCGCGGCGCGGAGCAGCTTCAGTCCGGGCAAAAGCCCGTGCTCGTACCCGTCTTTTTTGTTCATGCCGTTTTGCGTTGCCCAACGTCTATTCCCGTCGGGTATTATTCCTATGTGCGTCGGAGTGCGGTACATTATTTTGCTGTTTTCCTCCACGGTTGCTTTTGATGTAATTATTTGTAATCTCGAAAAAAACTATGTACTGCTTTTGTCACTATCTATTATAATGATGAGATTCTTCGCGATGAAGCGGGTCGCCGCTACAGCTTCCCCCTCAGGGAAAGGCAAACAATGTTGCCGCATCACCATTCTGTCACTCAGAGCAAGCGCGAGAGCGCGTTTTTTGCCCGCCGTGGAGTCTCATCCTCTTTTTTTCGCTTGAGGGGGGGCTAATTTATATTCACAAATTCTACACTTTTTTTAAAAAAACCTATTGACACGACCGAACGGATGTGTTATAATTGCTCTAATCGAATGGAAATCTATGATTTTCGACGAAAAATTTTTATTGAGAGGGTAAAATGGGAAAAAAGAAAGTACTCTTTGCAGGTGTGCTTGCTGCTGTTTTTGCGACTTCGGCAGGCGCATTGGTTGCTTGTAGCGACGAGGTGGAAGCGCCCGCCGGCAACGACGGCGTGCATGCTGTCACATTCGACGCGAACGGCGGCACTTTCAAAGACGGAAAAACGGTAAAAATCAATACCGACAAAGACGGCAAGATCGTTACCGAACCGACCGCTCCTACATACGCGGATCACACGTTCAAAGGTTATACGGTCACCAAGGACGGCGACAGTATACTTACGCTCGGCGCAAACGGCTATAAGTTCACCGCCGATCAAACGATCTACGCAAAGTGGGAAGCAAACACGCCCGCTGCCGAGGACATTGTAATAACGTTCAACGTGGGCGAAAACGGCACAATGACCGGTGCAACAACGGCAAAAGCCGTAAACGGCAAGCTCGCGTCGCTGCCCACGGTCACTGCCAAGACCGGCTGGACGTGGGAAGGCTGGTACACCGCCGCAACGGCAGGCGAAAAAGTGACTACCGCTACGGTGTTTACTAAGAGCGCCACTATCTATGCGCAGTACAAAGCGGAAGTTGTAGTAACCGAAGAAGCTACCATTACGCTCGACGTAGGCGCGGGCACGCTCCCGACGGGTGTGGCAAATACGCTTAAAACGGTAAACGGCAAGCTTGCAAGCCTCCCGACGCCCACTGCGCCCGAAGGCAAAAAGTTTGACGGTTGGTACACCAAAGCTACCGACGGAACAAAGGTAACCACGAGCACGGTGTTTGAGGCGGACGGCACTATATATGCCGTTTACAAAGACCAATCCGAGGAAGACGAAGAATTTACCATTACGTTCGACGTAGGCGCGCACGGCACGCTTAAGGACGAGGAGACTTCGGCGGAAACCTTGGACGGCATGCTCGTTGAGCTTCCCGAAGTCGAGCCTGCCGAGGGCTGGTACTTCAAGGGCTGGTTCGACAAGGCGACCGGCGGCGAAAAAGTGACCGACGAAACCGTGTTCGAGGCAGACGCAACTATCTACGCCGTTTATGCGGCAGCTCCGTGCGTCAAGGTCGGCGAAAAGAATATTTACCTTAATGAAAATACGGAAGGTCTTATGCCCGGTCAGTTAGCCGAGTATATGATTTTGAAGGTTGAGCTCGAGGTAAACGATACGTTGACGTTCATGATGATGGACGAGGAATCGGGCGAATACGTGGCGTATCCTGTTTACATTCAGGGCGACTGCAAGGGTATCGACGTAAGCGTCACTTCCAGCAAGGTGAACAGCGCAACCGTACTCCGCGCCGGCGAATACGATATTTATATCAAGCTGTGGACTAGCGCAACCGATAAAAACAACTGGGCATTTTACGCAACCGACGGCGGCAGCATTATCCGTGAAGAGCAGAACCTTACCGAGGGCGCGCTGTATGCGGTCGGTGGAATGAACGACTGGCAGCTCAAAGAGGCGTTCGAGATTAAAGAGAACAAGCTCGTGCTCGATCTTTTAGCAGATCAGGAATTGTTGGTCGGTGCATGGAAGCAGGGCGAAGAAAAACCCGAAATGGATTGGGATACCGCCAAGTATGATTACAACAAGCTCGACACTGCGTCTCAAGCGATTGTAGGTGACGCCAACGGCAATGTAAAGATTTTGGAAGAAGGTAAGTACATTATTACCATTGTCAGCACAACCGAATGGAAGATCGAAAAAGTCGCGGAAGAGCCGCCCGTAGTTGTAGAGTACACCATCACGTTCAACGCAGGCGAGGGCACATGCGCAACTGCATCGGCGGAAACGGTAGACGGCAAGCT
>JAIEFT010000049.1:5473-25094 GCA_029066805.1 Clostridiales bacterium
AGAGTACACCATCACGTTCAACGCAGGCGAGGGCACATGCGCAACTGCATCGGCGGAAACGGTAGACGGCAAGCTTGATTCGCTGCCTACGGTCACCGCACCCGACGGCTATGAGTTCATCGGCTGGTACACCGCTGCCGAAAACGGCGATCAGGTGACCACTGAGTATGAGTTCACGGAAAGCAAAGAAATCTATGCTCTTTATGAGGCGAAGCTCACCATCATGTTTGACGCAGGCGATGGCACATGTGCAACGACCGAGGCAAAAACCACGGCTAAAAAGCTTACCGCTCTGCCCACCCCCACAGCTCAAACCAACTATAAATTCGACGGTTGGTACACTGCCGAAACCGGTGGCGAAAAAGTGACTACCGCTACGGTGTTCGAGGCGAGCCAAACAGTTTACGCACGCTATACCAAAATGGACGGCGTTTGGGTTGGCAATACCCGATATGCGTTAGTGCTTAACGGCGGTCAAAGTTTATACAAAAATGAATGGTGGTTCGGAAACGAAGTAAAGAAATCCTTTACAGCGGAGCAAGAAGTACAAGTCTATGTTAACGGCAAGCTTGTAAGTGGATTTATAAGTTCAAGCAGTGTTGGAATAGAAATCCCTTCGACCGATACGGCTTATGATAATTTTAAAATTACTACTACCGGCGATTTCGCGGTATATGTAAGAGAAAATGCCGACGGAACATGGGGAGTACAGTTTGCAGGACCTACTCAAGTCAACACGGGAGACGAGTTGCCTGAAGGCGACCCTGCAATGCTTAATTGCACTAACGGTAAAATCAGACTGTATTTAGAGTATAACGGTACGGCTATAACGACTGATGGGACTGGTAATAATAAGCTGAGTACCTATAAAATTTGGGCATGGAACGGTGGCACAAATCTTACCGGTGGCACATGGCCCGGAAGAACTCTTGGCGAAACTGTTTCAATAACCGGAAATATGACTAGTTCGACTAACTTTATCATCAGTGGCAGCTTTGGTCAAACAAGTGATTTGGACGGTATGGAAGCTACTCAAGCAGGCAACACATATCAGCTCAAAATAAATAAAGTCAACAATACTATCACTACCGAACTCATCAAGATTGATGTGCCTATTGAAAGTAATTAAGCAATAAAATACCAAATCAACAAAAGCTCTATCGCAAGATAGGGCTTTTTGTGTGGGAGAATTCGGAATACGGCTTTCCTCGATGGAGGAATAGTATAGCGGAAAAGCAATTACCCCCATCATTTCTCCGCTTCGGTCGAAATGATGGGGGTAATTGCTTTTCCGCTTTTTGGCTGATATGGTTTCCGCACCGCCACTTTTTTGTCACTCTGAACAAGCGCGAGAGCGCGTTTTTTGCCCGCCGTGGAGTCTCATCCTTATTATAATTCTGAATTAATAATTGCACATCGCCAAGTGTCGGAAAACAGTGGATTTTATTGATAAAGTGTGGTATGATTTTTAATCGCATTCTATTTTTGATATTGACATTATATCAATAAAGTGATATAATATCGATATAATATATTATGGAGTGGTCATTATGGATATTAGACCTTCATCGGAAATAAGGAATAATTACCCTGAGATTTCGCGGATATGCAAGGAGACCGGCAAGCCGGTGTATATTACTGTAAACGGAAAAGGTGATACTGCGTTAATTGACATCGGCGTATTGGATGAGCTGTATGCGCGGCTCGATCTTTACGAAAAGATAGCCTTAGGCTTGCGCGACATAGAGCGGGGCGACGTAAAAACACACGAGGAAGTTTTTGCCAAGTTCAGGAGAGAGTAGCAAAATGTTTAAACTTTTGTATGCTAATGAGGTTGGCAGAGACTTACAAGCGATATACGATTACATAGCTCAAGACAGTCCCGAACGCGCAAGTCAATATATCGGCAAGATAGAAAACAGTGTTTTGCGCTTGCGGGATTTTCCTAATATAGGACATAATAGCAGTTACGACGAGCTGAATGCATTGGGCGTCAGAATTTTGCCGTTTGACGATTACTTAATATTTTATATTGTAAAAGAAAAGGACGAGACAGTCTATATAGTGCGAGTGCTTCACGGCTCGGTGGACTATAAGCATTTGTTTTAAACATAACGCATTCTTTTGCACCCGCCTCTTTTGTCATCCTGAATGTTTCTTGCCCACTGAAGGATCTCATCCGCTTTACTTCGGTAGTAACTGATTTACCACCGTGCGGCGGTTCGCTTTGATTTCTCCGCTTCGGTCGAAATGATGGGGGTAATTGCTTTTCCGCTTTTTGGCTGATATGGTTTCCGCACCACCAATCTTTTGTCACTCAGAGCAAGCGCGAGAGCGCGTTTTTTGCCCGCCGTGGAGTCTCATCCTTATTATAATTCTGCATTAATAATTGCACATCGCCAAGTGTCGGAAAAAAATCCCGCCAAGTGTCGGAAAAAAATCCCGCCAAGTGTCGGAAAACAGTGGATTTTATTGATAAAGTATGGTACAATTAAGATAGAGGATTGTCGAGGTGCTTATGAGAGAATATAAAAAACGTATAGCCGACGAAATACTTTTACGAAAGCTGGAAGGTAAAGGTGCGGTTTTAATCGAAGGACCTAAATGGTGCGGAAAGACCACAACTGCGGAGCAGGTGGCAAAAAGCCGCCTTTATATGAATGACCCCAAGAGTGTAAAGCAAAATATTACTATTTCGGAAATAAATCCGCAGATGCTGTTAAACGGAGAAACGCCGAGGCTGATTGACGAGTGGCAGATCGCGCCAAAGCTGTGGGACGCGGTAAGGTACGAGGTTGACCACCGCGGGGAATTAGGGCAATTTATTCTTACCGGTTCGGCAGTGCCTGTGGATACTAAGCAGATAATGCATTCGGGTACAGGTCGGTTTTCGTGGCTTACAATGCGCCCGATGAGCTTGTTCGAGTCGGAAGAGTCCACGGGTGAAGTTAGTTTATCGGAGCTGTTTTCCGCACCGTCAAGTATATGCGGAACGTCTGATACGGATTTAGAGAAGCTTGCGTTTCTTGTTTGTCGCGGCGGTTGGCCGCAGGCAATGGGCTTGCGGGACGAAGTGGCATTAGATCAAGCGGTTGATTACTATGACGGCGTTATTCATTCGGATATAAATCGCGCCGACGGTGTTCATAAGAATTCGGAAAGAGTAAAAAGATTGATGAAATCTTTGGCAAGAAACCAAGGCACACAAGCGCCTAATACCGTGATTTGCAAAGACATCAAGGTCAATGATGATGAAACACTGAATGAAGAAACCGTTTCATCGTACATCAACGCTCTAAACAAGATATTCGTTGTTGAGGATATGCCCGCATGGAATCCCAATCTAAGATCTAAAACGGCAATACGCACTTCCGATACGAGATATTATGTCGATCCGTCCATAGCGGTTGCCGCTTTGGGTTTAGGCCCGAACGATTTAATTGCCGATCTCAATACATTCGGATTGTTGTTTGAAACTATGGCAGTGCGTGACTTAAGAGTATACGCGGACGCGCTAAGCGGAGAAGTTTATCATTATAGAGATAAGGGCGGGTTGGAGTGCGACTCGGTCATACATTTAAGGAACGGATCGTACGGGTTGGTGGAAATCAAGTTAGGCGGGGATAAGCTTATCGAGGACGGCGCAAATACATTAAAGGCGCTGAAAAATAAAATAGACACGTCTAAGATGAAAGAAGTGGCATTCCTTATGGTGTTGACCGGAACAGGCGATTACGCATATCGCAGACCGGATGGTGTATATATAGTTCCGATTTGCACTTTAAAAAATTAGTGCGAGAGGATAAGATTCTTCGCGATGAAGCGGGTTGCCGCTTTTCGCTTTCCTCCTCGGGGGAAAGTACCCGTAAGGGGGATAGATGGGTGCGACAAATACGGATAGAACAGGCAGTGATAAAATCTGTTAATCGGGCACAACCTCGCCCCTCAACCGACGGCTCGTGCCTCGCCGCCACCTTCCCCCGAGGGGGAAGGCTAATATGGCTGAGATTCTTCGCGTTGCTCAGAATGACAAGAAAACTCTTCACGGCTGCACCCACCACTTTTGTCACTCTGAACGAAGTGAAGAGTCTCATCCTTATTATAATTCCGAATTATATAAAATTGACAGCGCGCACAAAAACTGATATAATTTTTTTATGGTCAATCAATTTTCCAGGACTGAATTATTGCTCGGCGGCGCGGCTATGGAAAAGCTGTATTCTTCGCGCGTTGCCGTGTTCGGGATAGGCGGGGTAGGCGGCTATGCCGTGGAAGCGCTTGCGCGGTCGGGCGTGGGCGCGCTCGATATTATAGATAACGACACGGTGTGCCTATCAAATATCAACCGCCAGATAATAGCTACGCACAAGACCGTCGGCAGATACAAGGTGGACGTGGCGGCGGAACGCATTGCCCAAATAAATCCCGACTGCAAAGTGACGGCGTACAAGACTTTCTACCTGCCCGAAACGCAGGGCGAGCTTGACTTTTTGCAGTACGACTATATTATTGACGCGATCGACACCGTCACGGGTAAGCTGACCATAATAGAAAACGCGCATAAATGCAACGTTCCCGTTATCAGTGCGATGGGTGCGGGCAATAAGCTCGATCCCACCGCCTTTGAAGTAGCGGATATTTATAAGACTTCGGTCTGTCCGCTCGCCAAGGTCATGCGCAGGGAGCTGAAAAAGCGCGGGATAGAAAAGCTTAAGGTCGTTTATTCCAAGGAAGAACCGATACGTCCTATCGAAAACGCCCAAGCGGGCGCTTGCGGACGGCGCGACGTGCCCGGCAGTATCGCGTTTGTGCCGTCGGTCGTCGGGCTGATAATCGCGGGCGAGGTCATAAAGGATCTGATCGGGTATAAAAAATAAGTGTGGCAACGATCGTATATGTTGCGCATATAATAATTGTTAGTGATTAACGGAGCGGGTTCTTTGGAATACCGCTCCGTTCTAAAAAGGAGGCAATTGTTATGGCGCAGAACAAAACTATTCTCGATTTTGTGGGCAATACACCGCTCGCCCGGCTTGTAAACTACGAGGCGGAGCACGGTTTATCCGCGACGTTGCTCGCAAAGCTAGAAAGCTTCAATCCCGCGGGCTCGGTCAAGGATAGGATAGCCAAAGCGATGATCGAGGACGCCGAACGCTCGGGCAGGCTTAAAAACGGCGACGTAATTATCGAGCCGACAAGCGGCAACACCGGCATAGGGCTTGCCGCGGTGGCTGCGGCTAAGGGCTACAAGCTAATCATAACCATGCCCGAAACAATGAGTGTGGAACGCAGAAATCTGATAAAAGCATACGGCGCGGAAGTAGTCCTGACAGACGGCGCATATGGCATGAAGGGCGCGATCGAAAAAGCGCGTGAGCTTGCCGATGAAATACCCGATTCGTTTATACCCGGTCAGTTTGTCAATCCCGCCAATCCCGCCGCGCACAGAGCGACCACCGCGCCCGAAATATGGAGCGACACAAACGGCAAGGTCGATATATTTGTTGCGGGCGTCGGCACGGGCGGAACTATCACGGGCGTGGGCGAATACCTAAAGAGCAAAAACCCGAATATCAAGATTGTTGCCGTCGAGCCCGAAGATTCGCCCGTGCTCTCTCAAGGAAAGGCGGGCGCGCACAAAATTCAGGGCATAGGCGCGGGGTTTGTGCCCGACGTGCTCGTCGAGATATACGACGAGGTTATAACGGTGAGCAACGACAATGCGTTCATGGCGGCAAATAAGCTCGCCAAAACAGACGGTATACTCGTCGGCATATCTTCCGGCGCGGCGCTGTGGGCGGCTACGCAAGTCGCAAAGCGCACCGAAAATAGCGGCAAGACCATAGTCGTGCTTCTGCCGGACACGGGCGACAGGTATCTTTCCACTCCGCTGTTTAGTGAAAAAAATTTCACAAAATAGAGTTTTATATGTAAATTCGCTTGACGGGAGTGGTTATTTGTGATATAATTGCAAAAATTCAGTCATAAATAAGTGAAATTAGGCTGTGTTTTGCAATAATCGGTATTAACAATGACGTTGAAAAAATTTTTCGACGTCATTTTTCTTTTGGAGGTAGTATGAAAAAGAGAATCCTGACAGCATTGGTATTGATCGTCGTGCTTGCGATTTCGCTGGTCATGGCGGCGTGCGGCACTGACGTTACGTTCAATGTTGTTCCCGATTTCGATTCGGAGCAGGGCAGCGTTGTTATTGCCGACGTTGACGGCAACGAAAAAGCCGAGTTCGCCGCTGGCGACAAGGTAGTGGTGACTGTTTCGGCGGCCGAGGGCTACGAGATCGACGCCTTTACCGTCAATGGTGTTGACGCCGCGCTCAACAACGGCGTTTACGGTTTTTATATAAGCGCAAACACTGTTGTTAAGGCTACATTCAAGTCGGCTGACAACAAAGACCCGGACGACAGCAAAGACCCGGACGACAACAAAGACCCGGACGATAATCCCGAAAACCCGCCCGCCGGTCATGAACACAAGTGGAGCGACTGGACTGTGGCGGAAGCTAACAAGCCCACCGCGAAAAAGGAGGGCAAGGCTACAAGGACCTGCTCGGGCGATGGCGAGTGCGACGCCGCGGTTTCCCTCAGGGAGTACCCGCTTCCCGTGCTCGACGATAGCGCGTACGTCGTAGGCAAGGACAGCGCTACCTGCACAAGAGCGGGTAAGGCAACATATACCATTGACGTCTACGGCGAAGACGTCGGCTTTGACGTCGCCACGGCGATCAACCCCGACGCGCACGACTACGGCGACTACGAAAAGGACGATCCCGATGGTCACTACCGCCTGTGCGTCAATTCCGCCGTGCACAAAACCGATAAGGTCGCGCACGATGAAAAGGGCGAGGACGGAGCATGCTCGGTTTGCGGCTACAGTCCCGAAGCAGTCGTGCACAGACACGTATGGAGCGACTGGACGATAGAGGAGGAAAACAAGCCCACCGCGGAAAAGGAGGGCAAGGCTACAAGGACCTGCTCGGGTGATGGCGAGTGCGACGCAACGGCTTCCCACACGGAGTATCCGCTTCCCGTGCTTGACGACAGCGTGTACGTCGTAGGCGAGGACAGCGCTACCTGTACGGCGGGCGGAAAAATGGCATACAGCTTGAAAATCGGCGATGACACCGTAAGCTTCGAAGTAGACACGCCTATCAAACACGAGCTTGCGCACCACGACGCGATTGCGGCAACCTGTGTGGCGGGCGTGATAGAGTATTGGGAATGCGAGTCCTGCGGCAAATTTTTTGTCGACGCCAACGCCGCGACGGAAGTCGAAGACGTGGTAGAGCCCGCTACGGCAAAGCACACCTATGTATACGCTCAGTCGTATCACGCCAAAGTGGCCGCTACATGCTTAACCGACGGCAAAAGCTTGCACTACGAGTGCACGACCTGTCATTTGCTGTTTGCTGACCTTGATTTTCGCAACCAAGAACCCGGCACGGCAACGCCCGTCACCGAGGAAAGCCTTGTGCTGCCTGCAACCGGACATAATTTAACTCACAATGTCTATAAGGATTCCACTTGTGCTGCTACAGGCAATATAGAGTATTGGAAATGCACTAACAGCTGCAAAAAATATTACTCCGACGCCGACGCAACAACCGAGATTGGTTATTCCGACACGCAAATAGCCAAAAAACCGCACGGCACAATGACCTATACTGCGGCGCAAGAGCCGAGGTGCGAAGAGCCCGGCAACAAAGAATATTGGACGTGTGACGTATGCAACAAGAATTACACTACCGAAGCCGGAACAACGCAGTTGTCTTCGGTATCCGTAGCCGCACTCGGTCATAGCTGTACATACGAGGTTACCACGCTGCCCGGAAAAACTACGTCCGGTGAGGCAAACAAAGCTTGCACGCGCTGCGATTATACCGATACCGTCACTTTGTTCTCTATAAATGTGGGCGGAAGCAGCTATGCGGTAACAAACGAGAAAAAGGCAACATGCTTCGAAGGCGGTTATGCTACTTACACAATGGCGTTTGTGGACGGAAATTGCGCCTTTACATTGCAATTCGACGCTTTGGCACACGGCAATTTACAGGCTGTGGCTAAGGGTGCCGGAACGGCAGCCAACAAGGGACAAATTGTTTTAACCCCCTTAACGGGCTCCGCCCTTACGTTTACAAACGTGCAAGCCTATTGGTATTGCCCCGATTGCGGCAACATATATGCGGACGAGAATTGCCAAAACGAAGCGGTTTTGGAGTATGCAGGTAATTCCCGACTGGGTAGATTGTTATCATACGGCGAAAATGTTTTTTCGGTAGCTAATCATGTGTGCACATATCAGGCGCACGTAGACGGAAAATACACGTTTACCTTAGATCAAAAATTCAGTATGTTGACTTATAGTGATGCAGCAGGTACGGCAGCGGTTTATTCCGGCTCAAAATGGGTTGACGGTAAAGGAGATATGTTTGACAAAACGGCAAGCGCAGACAATACCGTTGTGGTAAACATGAAATCAGGGGAGTTTATTGCTATAACAGGCAGCACTAGCGCTAAGTACGGCACCGTCACAGTTTCTTGCGATACCAAGGTCGTTTACTACGGTGAAAACAGCATAGAGGTCACGCAAAGCGCCGCCGCGATAACCGTTTCCGAGGATATTTACTATTTCGGTTCTACGGAAGCCAAGATGTATTCTATCACCATTCCCAAGGGCGTGACGGTAGAGATCGGCGAGGAAGGCTCTAAGGGAGTTTTGGACGCCAACGACAGCGATTTGGCGGACGGCGAAACCGTCAGCAAGAACTTCGAGGTCGCGGTGTTCGAAACCGTAAAACTGACGTTTGTAGCCGCACAAGCAGGCACGTACACCGTTACGATCGGCGAAGCGGTGCTGCCCACATTAGTGGTTGGCGAAACCCTTACGATCCCCAGCGCCGATTGGCCCGCCTTCGGCGAAAGCATAACCTATAAGGTCGACGGCAGCGTAGAAGAGGGCACATATTATTTGACAATGACGGAGACTACCGGAAGAGGCTCTTGCTATATCGCTATCAATTTTACCGGCACGATAGAATGTCAAGGCGGCAACGTCATTGCACAAAGCGATTGGAAATATTGCCAAGGAGGTAGAGTGGGCACTAAGATCACAGTACAAATAAAGGGTAACGACACGATTACTATTATCAATCCGGCTAACGGAACGGTAGGTACTGTCACGTTTACGCTTACCAAAGCATAAAACAGGTTTTAGCCTCATGCCGAGCTAAAACAAAGACGCCGTCGCAAGCAGATCAAAAGCTTGCGACGGCGTCTTTTTGTTCGAAGCGTTCGCTTTGAAGTATTGCCTTAGGTCGCCAGGAATCCTGCCGCGCGGAGCGAGGCAAGCAACGCGTTGAGCGTTTCGCCGACTTCGTCCGGCGTGGGCGTGTCTTCCACGTCGGGAACAGCCGCCGCCGGAGTTATAGTGCCCTCCGGACCTGTCGCGCCCGTCGCTCCTGTAGCACCCGTAGCACCTGTTGCTCCGGGCACGCCTTGAATGCCTTGAGGTCCTGTTGCGCCGGTTGCTCCGGTTGCGCCCGGGATACCCTGCACGCCCTGAGGACCTGTAGGGCCTGTCGCGCCCGTCGCACCTGTTTCGCCTTGTATACCCTGAATGCCCTGCGGACCTGTCGCGCCGGTAGCTCCCGTTACGCCTTGAATGCCTTGAGGTCCTGTTGCGCCGGTAGCCCCCGTTGCACCTACAGCGCCGTCTGTTCCGTTCGCGCCGGTAGCTCCGGTTGCGCCCGGGATACCCTGCACGCCCTGAGGGCCTGTAGGGCCTGTCGCGCCCGTCGCACCCGTCGCACCTGTTACGCCTTGTATACCCTGAATGCCCTGCGGACCTGTCGCGCCGGTCATGCCCTGCACACCTTGTACGCCCTGAATGCCCTGAGGACCTGTAGGACCTGTCGCGCCTGTTACGCCCGGGATACCCTGCAAGCCCTGCGGGCCGGTAGGACCTGTTGCGCCGTCCGCGCCGTCCGCGCCTGTCGCGCCCGTCGGACCTGTAGCTCCGGTCGCGCCTTGCACACCTTGAAGCCCTTGCACACCTTGTGCGCCGGTAGGACCTGTAGGACCTTGTGCGCCCTGTACGCCTTGAAGTCCCTGTACGCCCTGCGGACCTGTCGCGCCCGTTGCACCGGTTGCGCCGTCAATGCCGGGGAAGCCGCGCGGACCTATCGGACCGGGTGCGCCTGTCGGACCTGTCGGACCTACGCAGCACTGCGAAGGACGGTTCACGGGACAGCACGGTCTGCTATTGCATTCGAGCTCGCAGCTGTCGTTCTGCTCGCAGTCGTAATCGTCGCGGTCGCAGTCACAGCCGCACGGTCTGTTGAAAAAGTTGAAAAACATATATTTTACCTCCTTTTGTTTTATGGCGCGGTGGCAATGTTTGTGCGGTATCTTGCTACCAATTTGCCCTGTGCGTTCGTCCATGCACCGCGCCCGTAGCTCCACTACGAACACGGCACATGTCCTGCTCACAGAACAAATTGCCTACGCAATCTAACCGCGTCACTTAGTCTCCGCGCCATTTGTTTGTATTGTATTCATTAGTTGAACGTCAATCATGTCCGTAACCTTTTGAAGCAAAATACGCGTCGTTCATTATTACGCCTTTATCGGTCGGGCGTAGCTTTTTTGCGCGCAAGTGATAGGAGTACGCTTTTTTCTTGTTGCCAAGCTTGTCGTAGCACACTGTCAGCCACATGAGCGGAATAAAGCCGTAGTAGTCGCTTTGTACAAACGCGCCGCTTGACAGATCGGGCTTTGTGTGCCACGCGCGGTCGAACCAGTATGCGGCGGACTTATAGTCCTTGTCGTCCAAAAACAGCGCGCCAAGTCTGCAACACCCCTCGCCGTCGGGCGGAGCAAACGCAAAGCGGTACAGTGCGGCTTGAAGCGCGGATTTTTTTTCGCCGAGTTGCTCAAAGCAGTGGGAAAGAAGCAAGCATGCGTCGGCTTTGTTTACGGTAAACCCGCCGTCGCCGTCGATGAACGCGCAAAGCTCGCGCGCCGCGTCCGAAGTTCGATTATTATAGAACAGTTCACGCGCGTAGTAGTATCGCTCGCGTGGCGAAAGCGTTTTTCCGCCCGCAATCAGGCTTTCGTAAATATCCAGGTTGCGCGTGCCGCTGTCCCTCCCGACAGGCTTAGAGTGCATGATCGGCTTGTTAAGCTTTACGATATTGCCGCTAAGCTCTATCGCTTCGTGCACCGCGCCCTGCCACGAGTAGCCCTTGTTGTTCTTGATTATTCGCTCGCGGTAATAGCTGAAGGTCGGCTTGCCGCTAATGTCTACCGCCGTAACATACGGAAGCATTACCATATCGACGTCGGCGGCTTTGCTGCGCATGAACCGCATTATTGCTTTGGCGGTAGCCTCCGGCACAACGTCGTCCGCGTCCAACCACATAAAATAGTCGGTGGTAAGCTTGGATAGGGCGTAGTTACGCGCGGCGGAAAAGTCGTTCACCCAAGCAAACGTGAATACCTTATCGGTATACTTTTTGGCTATTTCGATTGTGTCGTCTGTCGAGCCGGTGTCAACGATGGCGATTTCGTCCACTGCGCCGACAATGCCGTCGAGCGCGCGGGCAAGAGTTTCGCTTTCGTTTTTTACTATCATGGACAGACCGAGCGTCATAAACCTTTTACTCCAAGTGTTCTAATTCATGATATGAGATATGGCGATTTTTAGTGTCTAAAACCTCAATAATACAGAATTAATTTGGTAATGCTTGACATTGAACAGTAGATAAGATATAATAAATCAACGTAGCCGTGAAAATCAGTCGGTGTTTACCGACTAAACAGTAAAAGCGCGGCGGCGTTCGGTGCAAACATGGAATTGTGGAACAAAATAAACGAAATACTCATGATTATAAACGATCAGGTATTGATGACGCTTATAGGCGTGGTATTCGGCATACAAATTTTGTACATCCTGCTGTTTTTCTTCAAGGCAAAAACATATCCCAAAGCTAAGGTACAGCACAAGTTCGGCATTGTAATTCCCGCACGAAACGAAAAAGACGTAATTGCCGACACTATCAAATGCTTGCTGAAAAGCGACTATCCGCGCGAGCTGTTTGATATTTTCGTAGTTGCGGATAACTGCACGGACAACACCGCCGAGCTTGCCAGAGCGGCGGGCGCAATCGTGTATGAGCGCACCGATCCCGATCCCAAACACCACAAGGCGGGGTACGCGCTCAAATTCCTGTTTGAAAGAATCATGGAGGATCACCCCGGCGAATACGAGGCGTTTATCAAGTTCGACGCGGACAACCTCATGGAGTCCGATTATATTTCGCGCATGAACGACGCGTTTGACTACGGCGTTAAATGCGCGCGCGGCTATTCCAACTCCAAGAATATCGATCAGAACATTGTTGCGGGCATATCGGGCTTGTGGTATATCCGCGATTGTCGGTTTGCCAGTCATTTCCGCTCGGTCATAGGTCAAGGCACAATGCTTGGCGGTGCGGGCATGATGTTCGCAGCGGAGATAATCGAAAAGCACGGTTGGGACTGCTTGTCATCGTCGGACGATTCCGAGTTCACCATGCGCCGGCTCAACCAGGACAAGATAAAAACCATGTACGTCAAGGACGCGATCGTGTACGAGGATCAACCCGCCACGATCAAGGATACGTTCGCCAAGTATATGCGTATGGCGCGTGCCATTCACAACCTATTCTGGACGCAGGGCATAAAGTCGTTCTTGCTGTTCTTTGTCAGATGGAAGTGGACGTATCTCGATATGTTCATGACGCTCATGTTCATTCCCATCTGCGTGCTTATGTGTATATGGCTGCCAATATACTATATATATATAATGCTATTCTACGGCATTATGCTGTTTAAAAACGGCGTACACTATTACGACGTGAGCACCGGGCAGGAGATGTTCTGGAAATATCTGACAACTATAGGCTATGCATTGGCGTTCGCGTTTGTAACGGCGTTTATTCTTCAAGCCTTGCTTGCGGTAGTCCTCGAGCGCAAGCGCATTAAAGCGCCTATCAAAAAACTGCTACCTACGGTGTTTCTGTTCCCGTTGTTCATGATAATCTACGCTGCGGCAATAACAATAGGCGTATTCAAAAAACCAAAGTGGAAGCAGGTCAAGCGCAACGTATCAAACGTGGCCGTGGCGGGAACGGTGACGGACGCCGCGCCGCCCGATGTTGCAACCGAGGAAGTAAAAAGCGAATAAATTTTGAGGTAATAATGAAAAGCAATTACGATTACTTGATTGTCGGCGCCGGATTGTTCGGCGCCGCTTTTGCTCAAATAATGACCGAGCGCGGCAAAAAGTGCTTGGTTGTGGAAAAGCGCGAGGCGGTGGGCGGTAACGTCGCCACCGAACAGGTCGAAGGCATCACCGTGCACAAGTTTGGCGCGCATATCTTTCACACCGACAACAAGCGCGTGTGGAGTTACGTCAATCGTTTTGCCGAGTTCAATAATTTCGTCAACAGCCCTATAGCAAACTATAAGGGCAAGCTGTATAACCTTCCGTTCAATATGCACACGTTCTATCAGCTTTGGGGATGCCGAACGCCCGCCGAAGCTCACGCAATAATCGACGCGCAGCGCGCCGCCGCGGCAAAAGACGAGCCGCAGAACTTGGAAGAAAAAGCGCTCATGTCGGTTGGCGAGGACGTGTACAAAACGCTTATCAAGGGCTATACGGAGAAGCAGTGGGGCAGGGATTGCAAGTATTTGCCCGCATTCATTATAGGCAGAGTGCCGCTGCGGTTTGTGTACGACAATAACTACTTCAACGACAGATATCAGGGAATACCGCTCGGCGGATATTCGCAGATGATAAAAAAGATGTTAGAAGGCGTGGACGTCATGCTTGGCGTCGATTACTTCAGCGACAGGGCAAAGTTTGACGGAATGGCAAAGACCACGCTGTACACCGGTCCTATTGACAGGTTCTTCGATTATGAGTACGGCGAGCTCGAGTATAGGTCGTTGCGGTTTGAAACCGAGGTCATGGATATTGAAGACTATCAGGGCAACGCCGTGGTAAATTACACCGACTACGAAACGCCGTACACGAGGATTATCGAACACAAGCATTTTGACAGAACGCAAAAGTCCGATAAAACGGTGGTGACGAGGGAATACCCCGTCGCGTTCGAAAAGGGCGGCGAGCCGTACTATCCGATAAACGACGAAAGCAATTCGGAGTTGTACAAGAAATACGCCGAAAAAGCGAAGCAAACGCCGAATATGCTGTTCGGCGGTCGGCTCGCAGGCTATAAGTACTACGACATGGACGACACAATCGCCGCCGTGTTCGAGTTGACGGATAAGCCGTAATGTGGAGATAATATGTCAAGATGGGATCCGTGGAGAGGGTGTAAAAAATGCAGTGACGGATGTTTGCATTGCTACATTCATAAAGGCGATTCAAAAAGAAATATAAACACCAATAAAATCGTAAAGACGAAAGACTTTGAAAAACCGATAGAGAAATTAAAAAACGGCAATTACAAAATGAAATCCGGACTTGTATATTTATGTTTTTCTACGGATTTTCTTATTGAAGAAGCAGACGAGTGGAGAACCGAATGCTGGAAAATGATTAAGGAAAGACAGGACTGTTCTTTCTTGTTTTTGACTAAAAGAATAGACAGATTTATTAACTGTATTCCAAATGATTGGAATAGCGGATATGACAATGTTGTCGTTTGTTGCACTATCGAAAATCAAAAAAATGCGGATTATAAATTGTCGATATTTAATGATTTACCGATAAAGCATAAATGCATAACGGCGCAGCCATTGTTGGAGAGAATAGATATTGAGAAATATCTTGACGATATTGACTTGGTTGTTGTCGGCGGGGAATCCGATATAAACGCGCGGTTATTCGATTATGCCTGGGCGCTGGATATCAGAGCGCAGTGCATAAGAAAAAACGTCAGCTTCGAATTTAGACAATGCGGAACGTATACGTTAAAAGACGGTAAGCAATATAAAATCCAAACTAAAGATTTGTGCAGACAAGCAAGATTGGCAAATATAAATTATAAAGGATAATCATTAATATATGAATAAACAAACATATATCATGATAGAAAACTATATGCAGGGTTGCATGCGCGACGCGGCGCACGACAAAGAGCATATTTACAGAGTGCTATTCAACGCGCTCGATATTGCCGAACACGAGAACGGCGTAGACTACGACGTACTTATTGCCGCGTGCCTTTTGCACGATATCGGCAGGGAGGAGCAGTTCAAAAACCCCAAGCTCGACCACGCGGAAGTGGGCGGCGACAAGGCGTACAAGTTTTTGATAGGCAACGGCTTTACCGCAGAATTCGCAGGGCGGGTCAAAAGCTGTATCGTCGCGCACAGGTTTAGGAAAAGCCGACCGCCCGAAAGCTTGGAAGCAAAGATTTTATTCGACGCGGACAAGCTGGACGTGACCGGCGCGATGGGCGTGGCGAGAACGTTAATGTACAAGGCAGGCGTCGGCGACCCGCTGTATACGTTGGGCGAGGACGGACTGCCGTCGAGCGGCGAGGGCGACGAGAAGCATTCGTTTTTTCAAGAGTACCACTTTAAGCTGAAAAATCTGTACGATAAGTTTTATACCGAAAGAGCGCGGCAGCTGGCGGCGGAACGAAAAAACGCCGCAAAGGCGTTTTACGACAGTCTGTACGGCGAAGTGGAAAATGCGTACAAGAACGGCAAGCGTTTGCTACAACATTTTGTGGATCAAAAAGAGTAAGGATAGTTTATAATGAGCGAAACTATGATATTTTCCGATAGACAAGAGTTTAGAACATGGCTCTCCGAACATTGTACGTCAGAGGACGGCGTTTGGCTTATATTCGGAAAGGGCGGCGAACCTAAAACCGTAAAAGCGGAAGAAGCGCTGGAGGAGGCGCTTTGCTTCGGGTGGATCGACGGGCAAATGCAAAGCATAGACGGCAATACATATAAGAAATATTTTTGTCAGCGTCGGGATAACAGCAAGTGGTCGGAAAAGAACAAGGCGCTAGTTAAGAGCCTCGAAGAGCGTGGGCTTATGGCGGACTTTGGCAGAAAGAAAATACAGGAAGCTCATAGAAACGGACAATGGGACGCGCAAAAGCCGAATGCGATTACCGACGAACAAATCGCAGGTTTAGCTGAGCTTTTAAAGGAATATGAACCGGCGTACGCGAATTTTCAAGCCATGTCACCGTCCGTAAAGAAAACATACACTCGCGCTTATTTGGACGCTAAAACGGACGCGGGGCGCGAAAAACGCATTGCCTGGATGGTGGATAGGCTAAATAAAAATCTCAAACCCATGTGATTTATTAATTGGAATGAGCTGTATAGGCAAATTAGCTTAGCACTACTTTAAAAAAATAGCCAAAAGGGTTTGACAAAGCGAATAAATAATGGTATAATCACAGTCGAAAAGGATGCGGAAATGGCTCAATGGTAGAGCAGTAGCTTCCCAAGCTGAAGGTTGCGGGTTCGATTCCCGTTTTCCGCTCCAACGGAAACGGCTCTGAACCTGCCGTCATCCGTTGTCGAGGTGTAGCGCAGTTGGTAGCGCGCATGGTTAGGGACCATGAGGCCGCGAGTTCGAGTCTCGCCACTTCGACCATATTAATAGCAAACGACAAGCGGCATGCTTGTCGTTTGAATTGTGGAGCGGTATCGAAGTGGTCATAACGGGCCTGACTCGAAATCAGGTAGACGGCAACGTCTCGTGGGTTCGAATCCCACCCGCTCCGCCATGAAATTCGGGCAAAACATAAGGTTGAGCCCGTTTTTTTGTTGTATTTTTACCATGTTTTGACCACAAATAGGGTAAAAATCGCATACTTTTGACCACTTTTAACTATTTGCCCCCAATCTGCCCCCAAAATTTCAAAATCCGTTTATTGTAATCTAATATAACCTCGATATATACCATAATTGTCATATCGCTCTCGCTATTACTTTATCGGCAACAGGAGTTTTCTTTACTACCGCGCTGCGCTTGCTTTACGTGTTTGCAAGATTAACCGTTGCCAACGCAACGCTTAACTCGCGCACACGTTACGAATAACGCATACGTATTTCCGCCACACTGTTTGAGCGTTTGCGGTTATTCGGCTTGCCATTGGAAGTTGACAGAGTGGTGTACGAGTGGTAAGGCTTAGGCGCTACTTAGCCGTAGCTATCATATTTGTAAGTTTGTACGTATCGGGGAAGTGTCACCGCTTCGCGGGTACTGTCTGTTGCCGCTGTTCTATCCATATTCTCGGGTAGTTTGAGCGTTAGACATTGCTTGTCTTGACGAGGGCGGCGCTGACGCGCCGCCGACAAGCAAAACCATACTATTCTGCGCCGCTTCGCGGCAGTTCGGCGCTGGGCATGCCCGGGCGCGACCGAACAGCCGCTCACGGGGCAGAACAAAAAAGCATTTTTTTCGATTTTTCCGGCACGAAAAAACGACCGTACTTGCGGTCTTATGCTCCGAATATTCAGTTTTCGGATTCGCTCGGCTCGGCTATGCGGCTTCGAGCAATCCGTTTTGGTAAGGATTGTGACTATCGTACACCTCTATTTCTTCGGTTCGGCGGATATTCATATCCGTTCGGGTTAGTAATGCTTTATTTATGACATAACGCTTGACCGGGCGTTTACACGTTATGCAGAAATATATGAGCATGTCGTGCGTATTAAAATTGCCCACGAACTCCATAGGAATATGGCGGCTGTAAAATACCTTTTCGCCTTTTTCCATGTAGTGCAACATTTTTGTCGTGTAATTCGCCATTGCGTTTATATCCGAACTCATTGCTTCGGCTATATCCTCGTACTTATTTATACCGAACTTTTTTCGGATCTCGGTATTTTCAATATATTTTTCATTACAATGGCGCTTTGTACTATACCGTTCTGCCTCGACCAGCTCTCCGACCTCGCTGCCTTGAGGTATATAAAAGAAGCCGTGGAAGTGCAGCCGTCCGTTATCTTCGCCGTGCTCGAATACGCCCATCACGCGCCAATTACCGCGGTCCGGGTGCGATTTATTCCTAAAGTAATTCAGAAGCTTGCGGCGAAACTGTTCTTCGGAAGAGAAAAGCTTATCGTCGTAGGTTATAGTCCACCACGCCGTCCAACGCACTTGGTCTTTCTTTCGACGGAAACGTTTTTTGCGTTCGCCGTATGCGGCAGATTTATTATACAGCTTTCGGCTTATAAACTCCGGGCATGTTTCTTTTTCGGTTAAATCGTCATAATCGTAGAGCTCATATAATTCGCGAATAAGCCTTGCCTCGATTTTCCCGCGACAAAGTTGTTTTTGCTCTTTAGGCAAATTCTTTTCGTCACACTCTGCCTTAAGAATGGGGTAGAGCATGTCAAACAAATCATCCCATTTAGTGCGCTCGTGCATTTCACGCTCGGCGGCTTTATTTTCGCCGGGAAGATAGGCTACAATATTGCTACCGTCAAAATAATACTTGTACTCAGATACTTTATTTTCGGTATTTGTATCTACAAGACCGACAATCAGCTGTTGCTTTTTCGGCTTGCTTTTACTCTTATTAATTTCTTCCGGAGTAGGAAGTACTACGTTATTTTCCTTTGCTACACTCTCGAGCTGTTCCAAAATAAAAGCACGGTCGGGCTTACGCTTATCCGTGTAGTAATTTACGTAGCGAGTTATAAAGCGTTCTATCCGCTTGCGCCCCCATGTGCATTTATCGGTTGCTTCTTCTGTAACTTGAAATTTCTCTTTTTGTTGTTCCGGCTCTATAAACTGACATTTAAGCCTCGTATCTAAATGGAAAAAATCGTCCTCTTCAACGAAACGAATAAAGCCTTTTTCTTCAAGTTCGGCAATACCATCTTGTCCATCCATATACGCTTCAAAAGACCCGACATAATCATCTTTGGTAGGCTTCCCCAAAGGCTGAAATTTTATAGGGAATAGTCGAGTTATTCTACGGTCGGTTACAAGTTCTAAGCCCTCGGGGATGTAGTTTTCCATATTTACTCCTTTTTTAGTTGTGCAGCTTATTCGCTCAGAGCGTCGACACGGTTGTATGACAACGTTCGTTGACTCAGGTAAATCACCGCGCTGAAATTTTTATGTGTAAACGACTTGACAAACGCTGATGAGCGGCGTATAATAAGAACATAAACAGCACGTTTTCCTTTCGGAATTCATGAATGAGCAATAGCTTGTGGGGTGCTGTTTTGTTTTGCTATTTTTTAGGCGGCTTCCACGGCAAGCGTTTACCAAAGTGTTTTTTCTTATCATGTCGCTGTCGCTTTACTATGTACATAGGGCGGTCATCTGTCGGATCGGGATTAGGCTCGACTTTCTCATTTAAATGCCGCCCCTCGCGTTCGCTATGCGTAACTTTACGGTACTTATATTCGTCCGGCTCTAATTCACCTAAAATTAATGCCGGATGATTGGATTTAAGATAGTGCCGAAAATGCGGGAATGTTTCCGCAGCTTGTTGACCTCGATTATTCGCACCGGATGATCGCGCAGCTTTTCCTTTTGCCGCTTGCTTAGCATAATACCGACGAATCGCTTTTCTCTCCTCGTCGGATCTCTTTCTATCTTG
>JAIEFT010000005.1 GCA_029066805.1 Clostridiales bacterium
GATCTCGATAAATCCGTTTTTGTTGAAGTATTCGACCGCAAGCCGCTCAAACGCCGTTTGTATGCGGAACATGAAAACCTTTTTTTCGTCGCGAAGGTCTATCCAGCGGTAGTCCATGCGCAGGTCCTGTCCGCTCTCTGCGTTTAGCGGAACAAGGTCGGCAATGCTCATTATATCGAGCGCGGTGGGGTAGATCTCCTTGCCGCCGTTGCGCACGTATTCCGAATACACGCACTTGCCCGTGATAGCCACAAAGCTGTGCGGAGTGAGCTTTTTGGCAGTTTCGTAGGTCGGGTTATCTTTCTCGATTGTAACTTGAACGAAGCCGGTCACGTCGCGTATGACCAAAAACATGATCTTCTTGTCGCGAATGGTCTCGACATAGCCTTTTATTAGGCATTCGCCTTCGGTAAGGTCTTTAATGTAAGTTCTTTTCATGGCAGTTCTCCACCGATGTATTATTTAGTACATTTTATCACCGACGGAAATAAATGTCAATTTTTTTGCATGGGTTTTGAAAATACAATAAAAACGCCGAACCCGACGAAGCTTCGTCGGGTTCGGCATGGCTTTATATTATAAGATCGAACGGATACGTTACATATCCATGTCGCCGCCAAAGCCGCCGTTCATGCGGTGACAGCAGCGGCAGCAGCAGTTGTTGGGGCGAACGGGGCGCTGGACTTCTTTGTGGCAGCAGCACTTGCAGCACTGGCAGCAGTTGTTCTCATGGCGCTGTTCGCATTCGTGGTGGGCTTGGCACTGGCAGCGCACGCAGTTGTTTTGATTGCGGTTGCAGCAGCACGACGAATTGTTGTTAAAAAAGAACATATGACTTCACCTCCTTGAGTCTATGTAAATGGGGAATGCGGAGGTGGTTACATTATCGGTGTATGCGATGGCAAAGTCGAGTGTGACAAAATTAAATGCGCTTTGCGGTAAATGAATGCAAATACAACAAAACGCTTGACAAAACGGCAACAATACATTATACTATTACAGCAAATGGAGAAGTACCCAAGTGGCTCAAGGGGCTCCCCTGCTAAGGGAGTAGTTCGGTAACACGGAGCGCGGGTT
>JAIEFT010000050.1 GCA_029066805.1 Clostridiales bacterium
TCAAGGTGTTCTTTTCCAAAAACCTCGACCCGACCAATTGGGATATCAGCGCGGACGGCGGCGGGTTTATCGAGCTCTTGGACGAACGCGGGTTTCTTAACAAGGTCGTGTCGTTCGGTAATTATGTGTACATATTCCGCGACCACGGCATAAGCCGCGTCACTGCATACGGCGACCAGACCGAGTTTTCGGTTGTCAACATGTTTGTAACGGGCGGACGGATCTTTCCGTCGAGCATAACGGTATGCGGCAATTGTATAATGTTTCTCGCGTCCGACGGATTGTACAGGTTTGACGGGTACGAATGCACAAGAGTGCTTTCCGATATTTCACCGCGTATCAAACCGGACGACGACTGCGCGTGCGCGTACTTCGACGGCAAATACTACCTTGCGTGCAAGATGGAGTTTTCCGATGTGAGAAAGATAGGCTGCGAAACCACTGCCGGCTACCGAACAAATGCCGTAATCGTTTACGATCTCTGCTCCGGCGGATACTCGATCTCGCGAGGGCTGAATATTCGGTACATGGCGGCGTGCTCGTACAACGGCGAGGACTTTCTTATGTGCAGCGAAAACAGCAGGGGCGGAGTAATCGTACTCGGCGCAATGCGGTTCGAGAGCGATCTGATTGCATATTGGGAAAGCGGCTTGATCGATATGGGCATGCCGGACAAGACGAAAACTATTACGCAGGTGCTGTTCGACAACGACGGCAACGGCAGCGATAACGGGCTCATGTTCGGCATAAAAATTGACGATCTTACGGCTGAATTTTCGTGTGACAGAATGTGTAACGGCGATATACGGCTTAGCCTTAGCGGACGCAGATTTTCATTTTTTATTCTGACTAACACGCCGCGGATCAACGCAACGCCGCTTTGCATTAAGTACAACACCGTGTAGCATATCGGGAGACTGATCGATTATGGAAAAAATCAATATAGCGCTTTCGGAAATCGAGGACAACGCCGTTGCGATTCGCGAGCTCGATAAAAAGCTTTTGCGGCGAACCAAAGGCAGGCGTGTTTCCGGTACGGGCGCCGATGGACATACGCCTTTCGGCCAAATAACCTCGGACGGCGGCGTCGGCGTTGTAATAACGTTTCCCGGCACGTCGGCAACGCTCAAGTTCGGCGGCGCTACCGTTATAACCGGAAGATCGCCGATCATAGCAGTCCTGCCCGCGGGAACGGGCGAGGCCGTGTTTCCGTCGGTTTATCAAGGCGCTTTAGCGCTTATAATCGGCGGGTAGGAGATTTTGAGTGAATAGGTAAGAGTGAATAGTGTAGGACTTGCGGCTTTGCCGCAACTTATTCAAAAATTATTCCTTTTATCTCTTCACTTTTAACTATTACCTATTAACTAAAAAAGGGGGATAAAACAAAATGGACGAGATCATATCGCTCATTGTAGCCAACGGCATATTTGCCGTGCTGTTTTGCGGCTTGCTTGTGTTTGAACTGCGCGACAGCCGCACGCGCGAGGGCAAGTACGTCGGAATGATAAACGCGCTTAACGAGCGGCTCAAAACGGTTGACGACATCAAGTCCGACACCGAAGAGCTTAAGGCGGACGTCGAAATTATCAAGACCGACGTTGCGGCAAACAAGCGCTCTAATAAGCCTGTCAAAAAAGGGGGCGGGGAATGCGCTGTCGTTGCGGCGGTATAGAGTCGCCGCTTCGCGCGTTTGGAGCGCTTGATACATGCCGCGGCGTTTCGGCGGCGTACAAGCTTTACCGCTATAATTTATTCAAGGAGAAATATCAAAACTATGGCAGACAGAACTAAGCTAAACGAGGAACGCGAGGCGCTTGCGGACGAGATAGACAGGCTGGAGACCGTATCGGGCGGCGCAATCAAGCCGAGCTTGCCCAAGGTCAAGCTGGAAGAAAAAAGCTATACCGCGCCGGACGACACCGCATTAAAGAGTTCTGCGGAGAACGAGCTTGCCGAGTATCGCGTCGGCACGGAGAACAGCTTGCGCCAAAAGAGCGAGGCGGAAAAGACAGAGCTCGAGGCAAAGCGCGACGCTTATGCGGACAGTCGGCGAAGCAACGAGAACGAGCTTGAACAGCGGTATGCCGACGCCGTTCGCGCAATCGACAACGATGTGGTGCGGCGCGGACTTGCCAGGTCCTCGGTCGCGACGGTCGAGCGCGGCGCGCTGGAGCGCGAGTATTTGGGTAAGTCCGCGGACATAGCGCGCGAGTACAACAGCAGTATTGCCAAGCTCGAAAGCGACATCGCGGCGGTCGACAGAAAGCTGCAAGACGCGCTAAACGACTTTAACCTGACGTATGCTGCCAAGCTCAATCAGCGGCTTACGGAGCTCAAAGCCGAGCGCGAGCAAAAGATGCAGGAAGTAATCGAGTACAACAACGGGATAAAGCAAAAGCAAGCCGAGCTCGATCGCAACAGAGCAAAGACCGAAAGCGATTTGTACAGCGCCGCGCTCGATCAGGCGGACAAGGAAACGAATATAGACAAAGCGCTTTCCAAGCGCCGCGAGGAAGTGTACAGAGAGGTGTACAAAAAGATGGACGAGTTTTTGGGCAGTATGGATCGCACGCAGGCGCTTATGGAAATCAACAACCATTCGTTCTACCGTCAGCATCTTTCCAACTACTACTACAACATGCTGTATGATAAGTACGGCAGGGAGAACAGGGAATGATAGAGCGGTTAAAAAGTACTACCTTTTGGGTGAGTTTGATAAGCGCGGTGTTCCTGATCTTAGGCGCGTTCGGCGTGGAAATCGGGGACGAGACCGCAAGCTCGATTATTAACCCCGTGTGCTCGGCGCTTGTCATGTTTGGCATTGCCAAGCCGTCGCACGGCAGTAAAAGCTCGGAAACGGACAGTCGGCAAGACGACGACGTGCAGGCCGAGTAGCCGAAAAAATCGGTTGCGCAATATATGCGCGGCCGATTTTTTTTGTGCCTAAATTATCGGCGCGCCCATGCCGAAAAAAATTTTTTACAAATGTTTTATGCGAATTTTCCGTTTTACCATTGCTTAATATTTTTAACTGTGTTATAATCATACTGTATAAGCGAAATTCGACTGAAACGAATTGTGCGTGGAGCTTAAATGATTAACAGAAAACTGCGTGACGGAATAATAATATGCGTGTGCGCACTCGCCGTAGTATTGACGGCGGTGCTGTATTCGATTTTTGCGTCGCGGCATATCTATAACGAAAGCAAAGCGCACCTTTCGGAGATTTTCACGCAGGTCAATGCGGGGTTCAGTCAGAAGATAGAACTCAACCGCAAGCTGCTGAAAAGCTGGCGTCAGTATATTGATGAATCCGTAAACGAAATAAACGGCGACGACAAACAAAAGAGCAGCGCACGCCGCAAAGAGTTTGACAACTTTGTTGCGGCGCAGATATCGCAGTTTGAATTTTCCACGTGCTATTTTATCGGCGAGCAAGTCGAGGATACCGACAAGGACGATTACAGATACAAGGTTCATGCCAAGGCGATAACGATCGACGGCGAAGGCAAAGCCGTAAGCGATGACGTTATCATTCGCGTGCGGCGCAGCGTGGACGGACTGATCGAAAGCGACACGTGCGGCGTAGTCGGGTTTTACGACGGAGAGGACGAGGGTGTGCCCGAGTTTTTGATGTTCGCCGTAGATACTGCTGAAAACACTTATGACGGATTTAAGTACAAAGCCATAGGCGTAGGCTACAAAACGGGCGAGGTCAGCGGCCTTTTGGAGGTCAAGACGTTCGGTCAGAACGGCATATGTTACGTAACGCTGCCGGACGGGCAAATACTTGCGCGCTCCGGCGGAAAAAGCAGTGTAATGGGCGACTACCTTGCCTTCCTCAAATCGGAAGAGTGCAATCTCACATATAAGACGGCGGAGCAGATAGAATCGGATTGGGCAAATCAGCGCGCCGGTTCGTGCCTTATTACGCGCGGCGACGTGGAATACTATCTTACATACATGCCCGTCGAATTCGGCGAATGGATGCTTTTGGGCATCGCGCCGAGCGAAATGGTAAACAGCAGTATGAGCTGGTTTCGTACCGTCACGCTCATCGTCATGATCGCTATATTCGCAATGGTCGGTGCGGTTGTCGCTACAATGATAATACTAAGCAGCCGTCGCAAGGTAGCCGAGTCGCTTTTGGAGGTCAAGTCTCGGGACAGACTTTTGGACTTGCTCTCGCAAAACACCGCGGATATTTTCGTCATGTTTTCGCCCGAAACGTTTGCGGCGGAGTATGTCAGCTCCAATGTGGAGCAGGTGTTGGGGATAAAGCAGGATGAGCTGCGCCGCGACGTGCGCAAAATCCTTGACGCGGCGGACGACGAGTATAAGCCGTTTACCACAGAGGCGCTGAAAAACATGCCAAGCGGCAGCACGTGGGAAACCGACATACGTTTGAAAAACGTAAACACCAACGAAGTATACTGGTTCAGGCTTGCGCTGTACCGTGCGGTTGTCAACGATAAGGACAGCTACGTACTGATGTTTTCCGATCGCACCGAGGATAAGAAAATGCGCGCTCAGCTTGAAGAGGCGTTGGCGCTTGCCAAAAACGCTAACGAGGCTAAAAGCAATTTCCTGTCTAACATGTCGCACGATATACGCACGCCAATGAACGCGATCATCGGATATGCCGCCTTGCTCGCCAAGGACGCGGAAAGCGCCGAGCGCGTGCGCGAATACACCCACAAAATAACATACTCCGGTCAGCACCTGTTAAGCCTTATCAACGACATTCTCGATATGAGCAAGATAGAAAGCGGCAAGACGTCGCTGTATATCGAACAGTTCTGTCTGCCCGAGTTTATCGAAGAATTGTACTCGATGATGATATCGCAGACCAATGCGAAAAATCAAAACTTTGACGTCCACACAAAGGGCACTCTGCCCGAATACGTGCTCGGCGACAAAATGCGGCTAAATCAGATAATGCTCAACATTCTTTCCAACGCAGTCAAGTATACGCCGACGGGCGGAAGCATAAGCTTGCGTGTGGAAACGCTCAAAAAGCAGGTGCATAATCACGCACATATCAAGTTTACCGTAGAGGATACGGGCATCGGCATGAGCGAAGAGTATTTGAAAACCATATTCGAGCCGTTCAGCCGAGAAACCACTGCCGCAACAAAGAACATTCAAGGCACAGGACTGGGTATGGCTATCACCAAGAACATTGTCGACCTTATGGGCGGCGTCATCACGGTGGAAAGCGCTCAGGGCAAGGGCAGTAAATTTACTGTGGAGCTCGAGCTTGCCGTGGCAGAGTCCGAGCCTGAGGACGAGGATTTCTGGTTGCACCACAACGTCACGCGCGTACTTGTAGTGGACGACGAAGAAGACGTTTGCATGGATATAAAGGAGCTTATGTCGGACACGGGCGTGACGGTCGATTATAGGCTGAACGGCACGGACGCCGTTCAAGCGGTGGAGCGATCCGTTGCAAACGGGGAAGAATACAACATAGTCATAATCGATTGGAAAATGCCCGAAATGGACGGTGTTGAAACTGCACGGCGCATACGGGAAAAAGTGGGGCGCGAACTGCCTATAATGGTGCTTACTTCGTTCAGCTTTGCGGACATAGAGGATGAGGCTAAAGACGCAGGCATAGATTTGTTCCTTGCCAAGCCGTTTTTTGTATCCAACTTCCGCCGTGCGATTATGCAGATAAATGCGAGCGGCGCGGATGCGGAAATCGCGCCGGTAGCCGACGATATTTCCATAGACGGCTTGACCGTGCTCGCTGCCGAGGACAACGAGATCAACATAGAAATACTTACCGAGCTATTGGAGATAGAAGGCGTTAAGTGCGACATTGCAACCAACGGCAAGGAAGCGCTGGAGCTGTTTGAGGCGTCGCCGACCGGCAAGTACGATATTATATTCATGGATATACAAATGCCGATCATGGACGGGCACGCTTCGGCGCGCGCGATCAGAGCATGCTCGCACGAACAGGCAAAGACGATCCCTATAATAGCAATGACGGCAAACGCGTTTGACGACGATGTAAAAGCCGCGCTCGAATCCGGCATGAACGCACATCTTGCAAAGCCTATCGATATGGCAAAGCTAAAACAACTTGTAGTAAAATTCGTACCCCAAAAGGAAAAGTAATATTATGGCAAATCTCAAAAGCAAAAAAGGTCCTAAAAAGTCCATACTGATTGTAGACGACTCCGAGCTCAACCGCTCGCTGTTGTCCGACATGCTGTCCGACGACTTCAACATCATCGAGGCAGAAAACGGTGAGGACGCAGTCGTCGTTTTGCAGGAGCACGAGCTGGACATCTCGCTCGTCCTGCTCGACATAGTCATGCCCAAAATGGACGGGTTTGAAGTTCTGGCAATGATGAACAACAAGGGCTGGATAAACACCATCCCCGTCATCATGATTTCGGCGGAAACAAGTTCGTCGTACATAGACAGAGCTTACGACCTCGGCGCGGTGGACTACATCAGCCGTCCGTTCGACGAGCGCACCGTCAAGCACCGCGTCATGAGTAACTTCATGCTCGCGCTCAAGCAAAAGGAAATGTCCGATTTGCTCACCGAACAGATCTACGAACGTGAGCGCGACAACCGTATCATGGTCGAGATCCTTTCGCACATTGTCGAGTTCAGAAACGGCGAGAGCGGCTTGCACATTCTGCACGTCAGCACATTTACCGAGATGATACTAAAGCACCTGCTTTTGATCACCGACAAATACAAGCTGTCGCAGTCCGAGATCAACGTTATCGTCAATGCCTCGGCATTGCACGACATAGGCAAAATGTCCGTGCCGGAGGAAGTGCTCAACAAGCCGGGCAGACTCACCAGGGAAGAGTTCGAGATTATGAAACGTCACTCGGTAGAGGGCGAACGCATGCTTGCGGATATCCCTTACCGCAGTAACGAGGTAATTATAAAGGTAGGCAGGGAGATTTGCCGCTGGCATCACGAGCGTTACGACGGCAGAGGTTATCCCGACGGTTTGGTAGGCGACGAGATTCCCATTTCCGCACAGGTGGTTGCGCTTGCCGACGTTTACGACGCGCTCACGAGCAAGCGTGTTTACAAGGACAGCTTCACGCACGAAAAGGCGATCGAGATGATAGTAAACGGCGAGTGCGGCGCGTTTAACCCGTTGATCTTACAGTGCTTGGACGAAATTAAAGACGATCTTAAAAAGGAATTACACATGGCGTCGCCCGGGCAGAGCTTGGAGCGCGGCATTCACGATAACGTGGAGAACATTCTCAAAACGTCGGGCACTGACGTTTCGGGCAGAACGATCAGATTGCTCGAGCACGAGCGCATGAAGTTCAAGTTTTTCGCAAGTCTTTCCCGCGAGGTCATGTTCGAATACGTGAGTTCGCCGGAAATGATACTGCTCACCGATTTCAGTTCGGAATATCTGGAGCTTCCGGAAAAGATTTTCCATCCCGCAGAGAGCGAGTTCGGCACGCGCGTGTTCAACAAAAAAGACTTTGAGCATCTTTTGTCGCGAGTAAAGAATACCTCGCCCGAAACGCCGATGGTGGAGGGCAAGTACTTGCTTAATATCCACGGCGATCAGAAATGGAACAAGGTAATAGTGCGCGCGCTGTGGAGCGACGACGAACAGCCCGTGTTTGAGGGTGCGCTCGGAAAGTGCATAGATATAACCGAGGAAACCGAGGAGATACAACAGCTGGAGGTGCTGGCGGATAGAGACCAAATTACCAACCTGCTCAACGCCAGAGCGGCAAAAAGTAAAATCACCAAAAAGCTCGCCGCACCCGGCAACAAACAGTACGCGCTTGTGTTCTTCGATTTGGATAACCTAAAAAAGGCGAACGACCAGCACGGACATCTGTTCGGCAACGAGCTGATAAAGACAGTAGCCGACCGCATGCTGAGCAACACGCGTGCTACAGATATTTGCGCGCGCTTCGGCGGCGACGAGTTTGTCATATTCATGCAGTACAACAAGAACGGCTTGCAGCACCAGATCGAGCGTATTTTCAAATGCTTGACGCAGGATTTGAACGGCTTCCCCGTAAGCGTCAGTATGGGCATTGCGCTTTCCAATCAGTGCGGCGGCGATTACGACAAGCTCTTACACATGGCGGATCAAGCGGCGTATGCGGTCAAGTACGGCGGCAAAAATTCGTACAAGTTCTACAGCGAAATCGCTTCGACCGGCAACGGCGGCGGACTGCTGAATAATTAGATAAGAGATAAGAGATAAGAGATAATAATTAAGGATAAATTAATTTAATAATGGCGCGAAGCGCAGTCCGACACTATTCACTCTTATCTATTCACTATTCACTATTTACGGAGGTTATCATCATGACAGTACAAGAATGTTACGAAAAAATGGGCGGCGACTATGCCGACGTTACAAGCAGACTGCGCACCGACGAGCGTATAAAAAAATTCCTGCTCAAGGTTGCGGACGATATGAGCTTTAGCAACCTTTGCGAAAACCTTGCCGCGCACAATATAGCGGAAGCGTTTCGTGCGGCGCACACGCTAAAGGGCGTGTGCTCCAATTTGTCGCTTACCATGCTGTACAAATCGGCAAGCGCAATGACCGAAGCGCTTAGAGGTAAGGAAGAGTACAGCTCCGAGTTCGAGCCGTATTTGGATAGGGTAAAGGAAGATTACGCTGTTACTATCGAGTGCATAAAGAATATAGACTGACGGCATTAAAAATTTTTAACGGCATTAAAATTTTGTTTACTTTTTGTCAATACCGTGATATAATGGCGGTGTTGCATTAAAACGCATAAAGCAAGGACTGTTTATTATGTCTAAAAAAAGCGAGTTGGAAAAGAAAATACGCGAGAGCGAGGCAGAGCTTGATATGCTCGAGCAAAAGCGGCTTCGGTCTATGTCGTCGTTTATAGAAGCGCTTGTAAGTCGCGATACGCCGAGCGAGGAGGATGTGGAATACTTTAAGACGTTCTCCGGGCTTATCGAACTGGAGCGCGAAAATCTTAGGCGGCTCAACGAGGAGCTTGAACGCCTTACCAATAAGTAAACTATCATAAAAGAGGTACATTATGAAAAAGTTTTTTCAGGAATTTAAGGCGTTCATTACCCGCGGCAACGTGCTCGACCTTGCAGTAGGTATGATTATCGGTGCGGCGTTCACGGCAATTGTGACCGCGCTGGTCAACGGCATCTTCAAACCGCTCATCGACGCGATACCGATGGGCGACGTATCCGGTCTTATCACCATGCTTAAACCGGCGTACATGCTCAACGAAGCGGGCGAAAAAGTTATTGATTTAGCCAATTCGGTGTACATCAACTGGGGCGACTTCATTATGGCGATAGTAAGCTTCCTTATTACCGCAATGGTGCTGTTCCTTATCGTTAAGGCTATAAACAGCTTCCGCGAGAACGCAGAAAAGCTCAGGGGCGGAAAAATCGATAAACAGCTCAAAGCCGAGCTCAAAGCCAAGGGCATGAACAAAAAGCAGATGATAGAATACGTTGCGGCACAGAAAGCAGAGGAGGAAGCCAAAGCAAAAGCCGAGGCGGAAGCCAACAAGCCCGAAACGGCGGAACAAATTCTCGCCGAGATTCGCGAGCTTCTCAAAGCCCAACAGAAATAACAAAAAACGCCGAAAGGCGTTTTTTTAATGCAGAATGCAGAATTATCAGCGGCGTTCGCCGCATTGATGATGAGACTCTTCACTGCGTTCGGAGTGACAAGAGAATTTGTAATGTAACCACAACATAGTATTTTGTCATTCCGAGCAACGCGAGGAATCTCATCCTTTTTTGTTGACAAACAAATAGCCCGCTATCTTCGTAATAGAAGTAGTGGGCTATACTTTTAACGTTAAGAAAACAAAATAATCTATTTTTTTTGTTTGCTATTGAACAGTTTGGAAAACACCGATGATTTTTTCTGCGGGGTAGAGGCGGCGGGTTTTGCGCCGTCGGTCGTCGGCTTTGCTTCGGGCTTGATGTCGCTTCTTGCCGTTGCCGTCTTTGTAGCAGGCTTAACCTCTGTCGCGGATTTTGTCGCCGCGGTCGGCTTTGGTTCTGTTTTTGCGGTTGCCGTCGGCTTTGCCGCTACAGGCTGTCTGGGTTCGACCTTAGCAGGGGCGGGCTTGGCGGCTGCGGGCTTTGGCTCGACTTTAGACGTTACGGGTTTTGCCGTCTCCTGTTTTGCCGCTGCCGGTTTTACTTCCGCTTTCGGCGTCGGCTTAATCTCTTGCTTAGCCGCCGCGGGCTTTGCTATAGGCTCGCGTTTTGCCACTATCGGTTTGACCTCGGGTTTAGCGGAAGCTTCCGCTTTCGCCACAGGCTTTGCCGCTTCGGGCTTTTGTGCGGCGGGTATAATATCGCTCTTTGCCGTCGCGGCTTTTTGTGTCTGCTGTTCTACGGGCTTTTCGTTAGCCACGCCCGCGGCTGTTCTGGGGATAACCGATTTTTTAGGGGTGGCAGGCGCGGCAGGAGTGGTTACGCTGCCGACGGGTTTGCGCGGCGCTCTCGGGTTGTACAGACCGTTCATCATTTGCTGAACGTCCTGATACCGCTTTTTTCTGTCTACAGCAAGCGCCTTCATTAGCGCGTTTTCCACGCCCGGGTCTATGGCTATGCCCATTTCCGACGGGCG
The DNA here is from genome assembly GCA_029066805.1 of Clostridiales bacterium. GTDB lineage: Bacteria > Bacillota > Clostridia > Christensenellales > Pumilibacteraceae > Anaerocaecibacter. The sequence goes on from JAIEFT010000050.1 coordinate 10,616, forward strand.
TTTGATCCCTTCCTTGCCCATCATTATGCGAATGGATTCGGGCGGAAGCACGCCGGTGATAGCAAAGTAGATCGTCACGCCCAGCGCGTATACGTCCGTCCACGGACCTTGTTCGCCGTGCGTGTCGTACTGCTCGGGCGGGGCAAAGCCCTGCTTGAGCACGATAGATAGCGATCTGCCGTCGGGATTGGAGTACTTGGACGCGCCGAAGTCGATCAGCTTGACCTCGTTGTATTTTGTGATAAGAATGTTGTCGGGGGATATGTCGCGGTGAATAAGCCCTATCTTATGTACTTGCGTAAGCGAGTCCATGACCGGGCGCATAATCGTAAGTATTTCGTCCGTGCCCACCTTGCCGCCGCGGCGTTGCAGGTATTTTTTGAGCGATACTCCGTCCAAAAATTCCATAACGATGTACGCCGTGCCGTTGGCGGAAAAGAAGTCGCGAACGTTGACCACGCCGTTAAGGTTCTTTATTTTGGCGAGCGCGCGCGCTTCCTCCACAAACCGTTTAAGCCCGCGGTTGCTTGCGGCTTGGTTTTGCTTGGAATTGATTATTACTTGGTTGTTGCCTGCGACGCGCGTTACGTACCCCGACGGGAAGTATTCCTTGACGGCTACCTTAATGCCTTGCTGCAAGTCCCAGCCCAAATACGTAATGCCAAAGCCGCCCTCGCCGAGCGCTTTGCCTATGAGATATCTGTTTTGCGGACCGATTACCGAGCGTTGCGGCAGATGGTGCGGCGGGGAAGGAACGTCGTCCGCCTTGTGGTGACAGTTCATGCACACGCGGTCGGAGTCTAAATCGCCAAAACAAAACAGACATATGTTTTTGTTGGTGCGGATTCTTGCCATTGTATCTAGCCCTCTTTGACCATTGCGACAATAGCGGAATAGTTATCGTTATACTTGGTTACGCGGGAGAGTAGCCGCTGTTCCATTTTGAAAAGCGCTTCTTCGGGCGTGGCGGAGGACAAAAGATCCTCTTCCATTTCTTCTTCGTACACGTACTCCCAGAACCCGTCCGAGCAAAGGATAAACGCGTCGCCCGGTGCAAGCGGGCTGTTGTAGATATCGCAGTCGGGCGGAATGTAGTAGTCCGAGCCGAGAACTCTGGTCAGCTTGTTCTGGTCCTTATCCGACCGTATATCGCGCAGCGGGATCTTGCCCATTTCTACCGAGATCTGCGATAGGGAATGGTCCTTGGTCTGAAAGTGCAGCTTGTTATTTTTAAAGAAGTACACGCGCGTATCGCCTATGTGCGATATGACGGTCGAATTAAAGTCTGTAGTAACGCACGCAACGGTTGTGCACGACGAACGGATTTTCGGGTTGCGCTCCTTTTCGTCCACTACGCAGTTGTGCGCAGACTGAATATAGCTCTGGCAGTATTCGGGTTTAACCGCGCGCGCAGGATCGACCTGCTTGACTTGGGTGTACGCGTCGATTATATGCGTAGCGCAGGTGCGGCTTGCGACCTCGCTGCCGTAGTACGAACCCAATCCGTCGCACACAACAAGGCACGCGCCGTCGCCCTCCACGATTTGGTCGAGGTAGTCTTGGTTGTATTCCCGTCCGCCCTGTTTGCAGATAGAACTAGTCAGTAGCTTCATAATTACTCCGTTGTGTGGTGAATTCACAGTGCGCACACTTATACATATAATTGTATGCGTAACATATTATACAACAGTTTGCAAATATAGTCAAGAGGGTTTTAAAAATAATTAAGAATTCAGAATTAAGAATGCAGAATTAAGAGTGCAGAATTAAGAATTCAGAATTAAGAATGCAGAATTAAGAGTGCAGAATTAAGAGTGCAGAATTAAGAGTGCAGAATTAAGAGTGCAGATATTGACATCTATCGGAGCGAGCTATATAATAAAGACTAAGGAGTGAGTATGCGAAAAACGTTTATCTCTATTTTTATGGCGGTGATGTGCTGCTTTGCGGCGTTTGCGCTTTGCGGCTGCAACGACGGCGCGAACAAATATGCATTAACGGTTAAGGGCGATAGCGATTGGCTTCTCGCTCCGCTTAACAAGTCGTATGCGGCAGGCGAGGAAGTAACGTTCAAAGTAGGGGTGTTCGAGGAGGCGAACGTCGAAGCGACGCTAAACGGCAAAGCTTTGCTTTACACGGTTATAGAACAGGACGGCGGGTACGCGTGGGAAATCAGCTTTGCAATGCCCAATAAGAACTCGGAGCTGAGTTTGTCTGTTGAGCCCGGTTTTCCGTCGTGCCTTCCTATGTTTAGCGACGTAGCGTATTACGATTTGGCGTATAGTACCGACAGCAATGTCGTGGGCTTTAGGCTGAACGCGTACGTGCCGTCGCTTACCGTTTGGGAAGAAATAAAACCGCTACTGCCCAAATTCCAATCGAACTACGACGAAAAGTTTTTCGAGCGCAAGGCGCTGTTGGTGGTGTTCGGCGAAAAGGGAACGGGCGATAGCGGCGAGGTAGAAAGCGCGGAAATCGACACGGACGGCGAGCGATTGTTTGTAACGATAAACGCGAAAGCCGCAGATCCGGGCGACAGCGCGCCCACCGTCATGACCGAATGGGTGGTAGTGATTGAAACCGAAAACAATATGTCATTCTCCGATATTCAAGTAATAACGAACTTTTAAGAATTCAGAATTAAGAATTCAGAATTATAAATAAGGATGAGACTCCTCACATTCGTTCGGAGTGACAAAAAGAGAGTTATGACCTTCCCCGTGGGGGAAGGGAGACCGCGTAAGCGGTGTCGGGGCGACCTTATGCGGCTAAAGCCGCAACTACTTTTTTGTCACTCAGAGCAAGCGCACAAGCGCGTTTTTTACCCGCCGAAGAGTTTCATCATATTATACATTAAAGCCTACGTTCCAATTCGCGCATTTTAAGCTCTAAGAGTTTGCCGTTTTTGTCGTTCTTAAAATTCATTAAAGAAAACAAAGCAAAAATATATTCGTAGCTGTTTATATCTACGGGCTTGAGATAGAAGTCCTTGCCCTTTTTTTCTATTAGCTTACTGACATAATACGGCGGATTTGTAAAGTCTTTAATATACCGATTGATTTGACTGCCCGCTCTTATCGGTCTGAGTAATATAGCGGTGACAAACCTTTGCCACTTGCCGTATTCTGCCGCGCGAGCTTCGTTATTCGTAGGAATAAGGTCAAAGAAGTCATACTCGACCTCGACGTTCAAAACCTTGGTAAACAACGGCAAAAGCCCAAACAGATAGTCGCGAGAGCGCGGCTTTAACGGAATGTCATCGCATTCGCGTTCCAAGCGCATATCCTTTGGCGCGTCCATGAAGATTCTTTCCATTTGCGATACGAACAGATTCCGAACATACTCGGCATAGCCTTGTTCGGCGCTTATACGCTCCTGTTGGTCTATATATACGCCGGGAATATCAGTGCGTTTAAAAATACCGTCGTTAATATCCAATCGCAGATGATCAAGGTACAAGTCTATCGGCGCTTTGTCGCCTGGCTTTTCATAACCGAACGCCACTCGTTCGACAGCATAATCGTTTACAAGTATATTAATCGTGATTGCCTTAAACGCGCTGTATAGCTTTTCGGTATCGAGCGTGTTTTCCATAAAAAATGCCGCTCCTTGCGGGGCGGCACTATAGCATACGCACCCGCGTGGTAGTTGCGACACTAACGAAAACCCCATCCCTTGCGTTCCAGAGCTTTTGCGGGTGGTATTGCTACCAAATGCTAAGCTCTGCAATATAAAAATAGGGTGTACCTATATACAGGGATACCTAAAGGAATTTTCGTTTGTGTCGCAAGGCTATTGTATCATAGTCAAAGCATAAAATCAAGTTCTAAAAGACAAAAAAATGCTTTCTATAATAAGCGACATAATATTATGTTGTTTTCTATTGACGTAAATTCAATTGACAATAAAACGCAAAAGTATTATACTTACACTAGATAAATTTTTGCGAGGGTGATATGCGCAAGATTGCTATCGTAATGGGTTCTAAATCGGATTTTGACAAGGTTAAACCTGCTATCGAAATTCTTGATAAATTCGCCGTGCCGTACACGGTTCGCGTACTTAGCGCGCACCGCACTCCCGACGAGGCGGCGGATTTTGCGCGTAACGCAAAGGCGAACGGCTACGGCGCGATAATCGCGGTTGCCGGCAAGGCGGCGCACCTTGGCGGCGTGCTCGCCGCGGCAACGACGTTGCCCGTGGTGGCGCTGCCTGTGTCTACTTCGTTCTTGGACGGACTGGACAGCGTGCTATCCATACTTCCCATGCCGAGCGGAGTGCCCGTCGCGGTCATGGGCGTAAACGCGGGCGCAAACGCTGCGCTGTTCTGCGTGCGCATGCTTGCCGTGGACGATACCGCGCTCGACAAAAAGTACGCGGACTACGTAGAATCCATGCGCGAAAAAACTCTCGCCGACGACGAAGAGCTGCAAAAGCTAATCAATAAATAATATTTTTTGTCATCCTGAGCGTAGCGAAGGATCTCATCCTTTTTAATCATTCTGCATTCTGCATTCTTAATTCTGCATTAGACTCATTCGGAGGATAAATTATGGTCGAACAAAAGGAACAGTTGTACGAAGGCAAAGCCAAAAAGGTTTTCGCGACGAGCGATCCCGACTTGGTAATTGTCGACTACAAGGACGACGCCACGGCGTTTAACGGCTTGAAGAAGGGGACTATCGTCGGGAAAGGCGTAGTCAACAACAAGATGAGCAACTACCTCATGGGCTTGCTTGCCAAGGAAGGCATAGAGTCGCATTTTGTGGAAGAGCTAGACGACCGTCGCACGCTTGTCAAACACGTGGAGATAGTTCCGCTGGAAGTCATCATGCGCAACGTGGTTGCGGGATCGCTTTCTAAGCGCACGGGCTTGCCCGAGGGCACGCTTCCGTCCATGCCCGTACTCGAGCTGTACTACAAGTCGGACGAGCTTGGCGACCCCATGATAAACGCAGACCACGCGCTTGCGTTCGGCTGGGCTACGGCTGAGGAGCTTAAAACTATAGAGACCATGGCGCGCAAGATCAACGACGTGCTTAAAAACTTCTTTGCCGGCGTCGGCATCGATCTCGTTGACTTCAAAATCGAGTTCGGCAGATACAAGGGCAAGATCATACTCGCCGACGAAATCAGTCCCGATACGTGCAGGTTCTGGGACAGCAAAACCAAAGAAAAATTAGATAAAGACAGATTCCGCCGCGACATGGGCGGAGTCGAAGGCGCATATCACGAAATGATGCGCAGAATTGGATTAAAGGAGTAGTGTAATCATAAGCGCGCATTTGACGCGCTTATTTTATTCGAGCGCGTATATGCGTCGTAATACGGCGTCAGGCTTGCGTTTTCCTCGGGTCATGTACGCCTAAGTACACTCCCCGTCGGAAAGCCGCGCCTTCCTTGTCTTACTCGCATCTCCGCACTCTCAAATACGTTCTGTACATCAGTGCAAAAATCAATTTTTTGTCATTCCGAGCGTAGCGAGGAATCTCATCCTTTTTTATAATTCTTAATTCTGCATTCTTAATTCTTAATTGGAGCAATCATGGCAAACGAAAAACAGAAAATTACATATGCCGACGCAGGCGTGGACGTAAACCGCGGCTACGAATCGGTGGCAAAAATCAAAGCGCACGCGTCCTCCACGTTCAACAAAAACGTGCTTCAAGGTCTTGGCAGCTTTGGCGGATTCTACTCGCTTGACGGCGAAAACGGCGACGTAATGGTGGCCGGCACGGACGGCGTGGGCACTAAGCTAAAGTACGCGTTCCTTTCCGGTCGCAACGACACGGTGGGTATCGACTGTGTGGCAATGTGCGTAAACGACATTGTGTGCCAAGGCGCAAAGCCGCTTATATTTTTGGACTACATCGCGACGGGCAAGATCGATCCCGACGTGGTCGCGGACGTCGTAAAGGGCGTTGCTGACGGCTGCAAAATGGCGGACTGCGCGCTTGTCGGTGGCGAGACGGCGGAAATGCCGTCCATGTACGGCGAGGGCGAGTACGATCTTGCGGGCTTCTCAGTAGGTCTTGTAAAGCGCGAAAAAATCATCAACGGCAGCGGAATTACCGCGGGTTGCGCGCTTGTGGGACTTGCCTCGAGCGGACTTCATTCTAACGGGTTCTCGCTAGTTCGCAAAGTGCTGGGCGAGGACGTAGAAGCGCTCGCTAAGGATATGACGATAGGCAAGCCTTTGCTTGACGTTATACTCACGCCTACGCGTATTTATGTTAAAAACTTGCTCTCTCTTGCGGACAAGTTCAATATTTTGGGACTTGCCAACATAACCGGCGGCGGCTTTATCGAGAATATTCCGCGCATTTTCCCCGAGGGTATCGGGTGCAGGATAGACGTCAATTCCTTCCCTCGCCCCGAAATTTTCTCGCTTCTCGCCGAAAGGTCGGGACTGGAAAACAAGGAGCTTTACAACACGTTCAACATGGGCATAGGCATGTGCGTGGCTCTCAAGCCCGATGACGCCGACGCCTTTGTAAAAGCGGCTAACGCTTTGGGCGAGAAGGCGTATATCATCGGCGAGACTGTAAACGGCGCGGGTGTTATACTGTGAAAAAAATCGCAGTAATGTTTTCGGGCGGCGGCACGGATTTTCAGGCGCTTATCGACGGCGAAAAGGACGGCAAATACGACGGACATATCGTCGTTGCAGTAACGAGCAATTCCAAAGCGTACGGCATAGAGCGTGCAAAACAAGCGGGCATAGATTGCTATGTTTGCCGTAAGTCCGATTATGCGGACGAGGTCGAACGCGACAAAGCGGTCGCGGAAATTTTCGATAGATATGGCGTTGAGCTGATCGTGCTGGCGGGATATCTCGGCATTCTTACGTCGCCGATACTCGAAAAATACAAGGGCAAGGTTATAAACATTCACCCCGCATTACTGCCCAAGTTCGGCGGGAAAGGCATGTACGGCATTCACGTGCACGAGGCGGTCATTGCCGCGGGCGAAAAAAAGAGCGGCGCAACAGTGCACTATTCGGACGGCGGCATCGACACGGGCAAAATAATATTACAGCGCGAGCTGGACGTTTTGCCTACAGATACGCCCGAGTCGCTTCAACAGCGCATCTTAAACGAAATAGAACATCCGTTGCTTGTGGAAGCGGTTGCACTGCTTTGCAATTAAGAATGATGTTCATTCTTTTTTGTCATTCAGAGCGAGTGCGTTAGCACGAAGCGAAGAATCTCATCCTTTTAAATTCCGAATTATTACGGAGGACAAAATGAACATGGAATTACTTCAACACCTAATAGCGTGCGGGTACGCAGACGACGCGGGCATTGCTTCGGAAGTAGTGGGCGCAGACGGCGAAAAGTACTTGCTTTGTGTGAACGGCGAGATCGTCACGCTGGTGCGAGGCGAACAAATGCAAAAGGTGTTTTCCGATTCTATAGACAAGCTGACAAATCTTTCGGTAAAAGGCGTTTTCGGCAAAAAGGTTTGTTTTACACACGGAGGTACTGAATACGTGCTTGCCGTCAAAGGCGGCAAAACGCTTGTCGAGTATTTTAAACTAATAGTTTAGCGGCGCGAGCACCTAATTGAATAGATAAGAGATAAGAAATAAGAATGAAGGAAAAAATTATATTTAATTAGGGCGGCTTTGCCGCAGTCCGACACTATTCACTATTAATTATTCATTATTCACTTAAATAACCTTACGGGAGATATATTATGACAGAAAAAACAAAGCGTCGCGCGCTTGTCAGCGTGAGCGACAAGACAGGTGTTGTCGAGTTTTGCAAGGATTTGGAATCGCTCGGGTTCGAGATCGTATCTACGGGCGGCACGCTTAAAACGCTTTTGGCGAACGGCGTAAAAGCCATTTCCATTACCGACGTAACAGGATTTAAAGAGTGCCTCGACGGGCGCGTAAAGACGCTGCACCCCGCGGTGCACGCAGGACTGCTCGCTCGGCGCGACATTCCGGAGCACATGGCGAGCCTTGACGAAATGGGCTACCGCACGATCGACCTTGTGGCGGTCAATCTTTACCCGTTCAAGCAGACGATAGAAAAGCCGAATGTCACGCTTGAGGAAGCTATAGAAAACATTGACATCGGCGGTCCGACTATGCTCAGGAGCGCTGCCAAAAACTACGGCGGCGTGCTTGTTGTGTGCGAGCCTGCCGACTATAAGGAAGTCGTAGAGCGCATCAGCAGCGGCACTGACGACGCTATGTTCCGCCTCGGACTTTCCTACAAGGTCTACCGCCACACCGCGGCTTACGACTCGCTTATTTCTTCGTACATGCAGCAGCTTTTGGGCATTGAGTACCCCGAGCATATCACGTTTGCCTACGACAAGGCGCAGGAGCTTCGTTACGGCGAGAATCCGCAGCAATCGGCGGTGTTCTACCGCGAGCAGACGGCGCGCGTGGGCGCGCTCACCGCGGCAAAGCAGCTGTGGGGCAAAGAGCTTTCGTACAACAATATCAACGACGCCAACGGTGCGCTCGAGCTGCTCAAGGAGTTTGACGGCACGCCTGCGGTTGTCGCATGCAAGCACGCCAATCCGTGCGGCGTCGGCACGGGCAGCACGGTGTACGAGGCGTACATGCGCGCGTACAATTCCGATCCCGTATCGGTGTTCGGCGGCATACTCGCGATTAACGGCACAGTAGATGCCGACACTGCCAACGAAATCAACAAGATATTCATAGAAATCGTTATGGCGGAGGATTACACCAAGGAAGCGCTGGAAATTCTGGAGAGCAAAAAGAACATCAGGCTTTTGCAGATAGACAACATAACCGCGCCGCGCGCAAAAACCGCATACGATATGAAAAAGGTGTACGGCGGACTGCTCGTTCAGCAGTACGACAGCACCTTGCTCGCGGGCGAGGATATGTCGCTTTTTGATACGCCCGCCGAGGTCAAGACCGAAACGCTTTCAAGCGGCAAGACCAAAACGGTATACGGCAACGGCGTTGTGACTAAGCGCAAGCCGACCGCGGAAGAGATCAAAGCCTTAATGTTCAACTGGAAGGTCGTAAAGCACACCAAGTCTAACGCGATTGTGATCGGCAAGGACGGCAGAACGACGGGTATCGGCATGGGTCAGACCAACCGTATCTGGGCGGCTAACCAGGCTATCGAGCACGCGGGCGAGCAAGCTAAAGGCTCGGTTATGGCGAGCGACGCGTTCTTCCCGTTTGATGACGTAGTTCATGCGGCGATCAAGGCGGGTATTACCGCTATCATTCAGCCGGGTGGATCGCTCCGCGACGCCGACTCCGTCAAAGCGGCGGACGAGGCAAATATAGCTATGGTATTTGTTGGAGATAGACATTTCAAGCATTAAAATTATTTAACAAATGCAGAATTAAGAATGCAGAATTAAGAATGAAAAATACGGTTGTGATTAAATAATTCTGCATTCTACATTCTGCATTCTACATTCTTAATTGGAGTTATCATGTCCGAACAACAACTTGAAAAAACTGCGCGGTACGTTGATTTGAAAGAGGTATCGATTGACGGCGACGACGTTCTTATAGTCGGCGGCGGCGGCAGAGAGCACGCTATTATCTGGAAGCTAAGGCAAAGTAAGCGCGTAGGTAATATTTACGGCGCGCCGGGGAACAGTGGCATGAACATAATCCCCACAGGCATAGGCGCGACCGATATAGACAAAATCGTGGAGTACGTCGCGGCAAACCCTAACATAAAATACACGGTTGTCGCGCCCGACGATCCGCTGAGCCTCGGGCTTGTGGATAAGCTCGCTGCGCGTGGTTTTCGCGCGTTCGGACCGACGCGTGCGGCGGCAAAGCTCGAGTGGTCCAAGGCGTATGCAAAAGACGTTATGCGCCGTTACGGCATTCCTACTGCGGAATACGCAACGTTCACCGAAATAGAGCAAGCCAAGGATTATTGCAAAACCGCTAAGTATCCGCTGGTGATCAAAGCCGACGGGCTGGCGCTCGGCAAGGGTGTAATAATATGCAACGATAAAAGCGAGGCATACGTTGCGCTCAACGACATTATGGAGGGTAAAAAGTTTGGCGCGGCGGGCAACGAGGTGGTTATCGAGCAGTTCCTAAAAGGCTACGAGGTGTCGCTACTCACGTTTACCGACGGCAAGAGCTTTGCGCTCATGCCCACGTCGTGCGACCACAAGCGCGCGCTTGACGGCGACGAGGGGCTCAATACAGGCGGTATGGGCGCGTTCTCCCCGTGCGACAAGTTCTCGGCAGAGCTTTTAAAGACTACGGTAGAGGCAATAGTAAAGCCGACTATTTCCGCCATGCAAAAGGAAGGCGCGCCGTTCAAGGGCGTGCTTTACTTCGGACTTATGGTGACGGACGACGGCGTCAAGGTTTTGGAATACAACGCGCGGTTCGGCGACCCCGAAACACAGAGCGTACTTCCGCTGCTCAAATCCGACCTGTACGAAATTATGAACGCCGTCACCGACGGTACGCTGGGCGAACTCAATATAGAGTGGAGCGATCTCAAGTCGATAAACGTTGTGCTCGCAAGCGGCGGCTACCCGTTGTCGTACAAAAAGGGCTGCGAAATATTCGGGCTTGACAAGGTTGACGGCGACGTCAAAGTGTTCTTTGCGGGCGTAAAGGACGGCGAAAACGGGCTCGTCACAAGCGGCGGCAGAGTGCTGTGCGTACAGGCTATGGCGGAGGACTTTGCTCAAGCGCGTAAAAAAGTGTACGACAACATAAAAAAGATTACATTTGATAATTGCTATTATCGCAAAGATATAGGAAGTAAACTGTAAAAAAATGCAGAATTAAAATGAAAGTTTGTTCTTTTTTGTCATTCCGAGCGAGCGCTTTGGCGCTAAGCGAAGAATCTCAGCCTTACAAATCATCTGCATTCTGCATTAATCAGAGGTTATCATGATAAAACGTATTTATACCGAAAGACGAGCAAGCAATTCCGCGCTCGTTGCGGACCTAAAGGAAACGCTGGGCATTTCAGTTTCCGCGCGCGTATTCATTCGCTACGACGTGGACGGGCTGACCGACGAACAGTTTGACGCGGCAGTGCCGGTGGTGTTTTCCACGCCCGCGACCGACGACGTGTATTTGGAAAAGCTGCCGATAGCGACTGGCGAATTGTTCGCCATAGAATATCTGCCCGGTCAGTTCGATCAGCGTGCGGATTCGGCAAGCAGCTGCGTGCAGTTATTGCTCAAGTGCGACCGACCGACGGTGCGTTGCGCCACTGTTTACGCGATCGAAGCAAACGAAAAACAGCTTGCCGCTATCAAGAACTATCTTGTGAACCCTGTAGAAAGCCGCATAGCCTCGCTTGATAAGCCGGCGACGCTCGAGCAGAAAATAACGCCGCCCGAGCCTGCGCGGCTAGTGGACGGCTTTACGCAAAAGTCGTACATAGCTCTGTCGGCGTTCTACAAAGAGCAGGGCTTTGCCATGAGCCTTGACGATCTGGTATTTGTTCAGTCTTACTTCCGCGGTCAGCGCCGTGAGCCGACGTATACCGAGCTAAAGGTAATAGACACGTACTGGTCGGACCACTGCCGTCACACGACGTTTACTACTGCGCTCAAGACAAAAATCAAGTCGGACAACCCGCATATCGAAAAAGCGTATGCCGACTACACCGAGCTGTTCAATCATTTGTATAACGGCAGGGACGATAAATACCCGTCGCTTATGGACGTAGCTACTATCGGCGCAAAAATTTTGCGCGAACGCGGCTGTGCGCCTGCGGTGGACATTTCGCCCGAAATAAACGCTTGCACTATCAAGCACGACGTAGTCAAAAAGGACGGTTCGGTCGAGCCGTGGTATATACTTTACAAAAACGAAACGCACAACCACCCGACGGAGATTGAGCCGTTCGGCGGTGCGGCAACGTGCTTGGGCGGCGCTATTCGCGATCCGCTTTCGGGCAGAGCATATGTGTATCAGGCTATGCGCGTTACGGGCGCGGCGGACATAAACGCGCCGTTCGATAAAACTCTCGACGGCAAGCTTCCGCAACGCGTTATATCTAAGCGCGCGGCAAAAGGTTACTCGTCGTACGGCAACCAGATAGGCTTGGCTACGGGCGAGGTTCGCGAGTATTATCACCCAGGGTATGCCGCAAAACGACTGGAAACAGGCTTTGTAGTGGGCGCTGCGCCTCAAGCCAATGTGGTGCGCGAAGTACCCGAGCCCGGCGACATAGTGGTGCTGATCGGCGGCGAGACGGGCAGAGACGGCTGCGGCGGTGCAACCGGCTCGAGCAAGGCGCACGACCTTCATTCCATAGAAACATGCGGCGCGGAAGTGCAAAAGGGCAATGCGCCCATCGAGCGCAAGCTGCAAAGGCTTATGAGAAACGGCGAGTTTACGCGTCTTATCAAACGCTGCAACGATTTCGGCGCGGGCGGCGTTGCCGTGGCGGTCGGCGAGCTTTCGCCGGGACTGGATATCGAGCTTTCGTCCGTGCCCAAAAAGTACGCGGGGCTTTCGGCTACCGAGCTTGCAATATCGGAGAGCCAAGAGCGCATGGCGATAGTCATACGCGAAAGCGATCTTGACGCCGTTACCGCACTGTGCCACGAGGAAAACGTGGACGCAACGGTAATAGCCAAAGTCACCGACACCGACAGAATGAGAATGTACCTAAACGGCAATATGATCGTCGATCTTGAGCGCAGGTTTTTGGACAGCAACGGCGTAAGGCAGGAAGCCACCGCACTCATAAAAGACCCGCAGGTGGAATACTTCGGCTCGCTAAGCAAGGAGCGCGCTGCTCTGTACTCTAAGGGCGATTACGCCGCGCTCATGAGCAATATTCTTGCCGACTACAACGTGTGCTCGCAAAAGGGTTTATCGGAAATGTTCGACTCCACCGTCGGCGCAAACAGCGTTTTCATGCCGTTCGGCGGAAAGAACCAGCTCACGCCCACCGAGGTAATGGCGGCTAAGATACCGACCGATACAGATATGTGCACGGTGTGCGCGCACGGCATGTCGGCGTGCCTTCCCGAATCCCCATTTGTCGGCGGTATGTATTCGGTTATACTCGCGGTGGAAAAATTAGTGGCGGCGGGCGTAAGGCTCGACCATATATATTTGACCATGCAGGAGTTTTTTGCACGCTGCACGGATTCCGAAAAGTGGGGCGCGCCCATGAGCGCACTACTCGGCGCACTCACAGCACAGCTCAATCTGAAGCGCGCGGCTATAGGCGGCAAGGACTCCATGTCCGGCACGTTCGAAAAGCTCACCGTTCCGCCTACTGTTATAGTGTTTGGTTTAGGCGTAGCGGACAGCGCGGTAATAATAGACAACACGTTCAAAACGAAAGGCGAAAGGGTTTACCGCTACAAGCTCAAACGCGACGAGTACGGCGTACCCGACTTTAACAACCTCTGCGACTTCTTGATGCTGCTCGCAGGCGAGATCGGGCGGCAAAATGTGACCGCGGCTGCGGTTGTCGAGCGCGGCGGCGCGGCGGCGACTGTCGCCAAATCGTGCTTCGGCAACGGCTTGGGCTTTGCGTTCGCGCACGCGGATAGGGACTTGTTCGAGGAGAGCGAGGGCGACATAATATTTGCGGCGCGCACGGGCGACGACTTCTTCGGTTACGACCTCGACTTTTTGGGAGTTACCACCGAAGAGCCCGACTTCCTTTTCGGCGCGAGCATAACGCGTACGGCGGACGGCACGGACATGGTGTACGACGGTAAAAAGGTGGAAGGCTACCGATTGATCGAAAGCTACACCAAAACGTTCGAGAGCGTTTATCCTACAACCGCGCCCGCGGACGGCAAGGTTTACAACGCCGACTATTCGGGCAAGGGCGAAAAGCGCACAAGGGCTAAGAGCAAGCCCAAGAGCATAAAAGTATTCATTCCCGTGTTCCCGGGCACAAACTGCGAGATAGAAACGGCAAGAAAATTCGAGGAAGCCGGAGCTGAGCCGCAAATCTTTGTGGTGCGCAACCGCAACCAGAACGACGTTGAAGAATGCGTAAAAGCTATGGCAAAGGCGATTGCGTCGTGTAAGATACTTGCGCTGCCCGGTGGATTCTCCGGCGGCGACGAGCCGGACGGCAGCGCCAAGCTGATTGCAGCGTTCCTGTCAAATCCCGCAATCGCGGAAGCGGTGGAGAACATGCTGTACAAGCGCGACGGCTTGGCTATCGGCATTTGCAACGGCTTCCAAGCATTGGTTAAGTTAGGGCTTCTGCCCAGCGGTCATATACACACGCCGCAAAAGACCGACCCGGTGCTCACGTTCAACAATATCGGTAGGCACATATCGACGCTTGCGGATATAAGGGTGTGCTCGACTTTCAGCCCTTGGCTTAATCACCTGAATGTGGGCGATGTGTACCAAGTTCCCGTAAGCCACGGCGAGGGCAAGTTCAGCGCAGGCGCGGACGTGATAGAACAGCTTGTCAAGAGCGGTCAGGTCGCCACGCAGTATTGCGATAGGGACGGCAACGCTACAATGACAAGTCCGTTCAACCCCAACGGATCGATGCTCGCGATAGAGGGCATAACAAGCCCCGACGGCAGAGTGTTCGGCAAAATGGGTCACAGCGAGCGCACGGGTGAGTTCTTACTCAAGAACACCGTCGAGTGCTACGCCAAGTCGGATATGCGCCTTTTCGAGTCGGGCGTTAAGTATTTCAAATAATTCAGAATTCAGAATGCAGAATTAAAATAAGGATGAGATTCTTCACTGCGTTCGGAATGACAAAATTTAATTAGTTTGGTCGAAGTAAAACAACTACTTTTTTGTCATTCCGAGCAACGCGAGGAATCTCATCCTTTATTTATTGATTTCTCTGCCTATAAGCTCGTCAATTGTTATGCCGTAGTAATCGGCTAATGCAACGTAAAAAATATTTTAACACAAACAAGTGTATTGATACAATTTAATAAATCAGTATGGTATTTTATGTATGAATTAGCAATAGTTAATAAGTAGGTGCGGCTATGGAAAACAAATCATGCAGTAGGTGCAAGTATTTGGAGAGGTACTATACTAAGGGAGTAAATCGGTTTGACAAAACGTATTTTGGTTTGTGCAGGAAAAGGCGAGAAAGCGTTAATGTTCGGGAATGTCGTTGTGAGAAGTACGAAGCGGATAGGCATATAGGGGTAATAGGCAGGCGAGCAGTTAAGGTGTGTCTAAACGGCGTTAATCAATTCGCAATTGTAATAAGATTGTTATTCCTTTTTTAACTTGACAATAAAGCATAAACATAGTATAATATTTCGCATGACAGGGTACTTGACAACCGTAATCATTACGGCAATAGCGTCATGCGTTATCACGGCAGTGCTTGTGCAAAAGCTTGTCACGCTTATCATGCGGCAGATCAAGCTGTATCATTCCATCATGCTTGTCGAGCTCAAGACGCGCAAGATCATGTACTGGGTGTTCGCGGCGGTGATTGGAGTGCTCATATTCTACGTTATCATGCAAATGGCAGATCCCGACGCACCGAGCGTAGCCGACTTTTACAAGCTATTCGGCGTGGGGCGGCTGTATACCAATCTCGCGCTGATGTTTGTTCTTATCGTCATGATAGCCGCCGAAGCGTTTGTCGTCATGCTCGGCATAAGCAAGAACGCGGTGGTAGACAAGGGCATTTACACCAACTTCGATATGCTCGATTGGCATCAGGTCCGCGACTACATAATCGACGAACAGCGCGGCATGCTCGTGCTGTCGTCCGACAAACAGACGTTTTCCACGCTGCGCAATATGACAACACCGTTCAAGGTAGCCAAGTCGGATATTCAAAAGCTCAAGTTCATTCTCAACAAAAACAAGAATAAATTTTCGGGCTTTGACGCGCATATAAGTAATTAGGAATTCAGAATTAAGAATTAGGAATTATATGACCGCTGGCGCGGTGGGTTATTAAATGCGCGATGCGCAACCGAAATTCCGCATTCCGAATTCAGAATTCCGAATTGTTCGGAGAACACATGGCAAAGGACATAGAAAAGTTAATAGAGGAATTCGTCATTCCGGAAATGGAATATTCGCCGTCTTACGAAAAAAAGAGCAAGAGCAAAAAGGAAAAGATAAAGACGGTGACGATTGACGAGATTCCCGAAGTGGTTTTGCCCAAGACCAAAGCGGAGGTGTACGAGGAAGCTAAAGGCAGACTCAAGCAAAAGACTTCCGCAGTTTCGCGCCGCGTAAAAAAGGGCGACGGAGAAGGACAGCCGGAGGTTGCGGCAACCAAGACTTTTGCCAAGACTATTACACGTACGGTCACGCTTGAAAAGCCTAAAATAATGCGTGCGGCTTTGCCGGTAGCTTCGCCTGTTGCTGAGCCCGTATGGGTGGGCGGGGCGGACGAGCTTGTCCCGTTTGCCTGGCGCATGCCGCTAATTCCGGATATTGCGCGCCCGAGCAAATATTATAAGCAAGCCGTGCGCGAGGCGCGGGAACTGCTGCTTCCTGTGCCGCAGAACAAATAACGAATTAAGAATTAAGAATTCAGAATTATAAATAAGGATGAGATTTCTCGCTCCGCTCGAAATAGCCTGCGGCTGCTTCGTAGGACAAAATTAATTTTTTGTCACTCTGAGCGGCGGCGAAGAGTCTCATCCTTTTTTGCGTATTTTGGCTGTTTTTGCGCGGATAAACAACGCGCAATCAGCGGTGTTATAGTATATGTTACATATCTGCTTATCGGAGGTAACATGTATGCGCGCAACAAAAAAACAAATAGCAGTAATAACAGTATTGAACCTTGTTATAGCGGCTCTGATCGCTCTGTTTGTATACTTCAAAACGCCGTTATTTCGCTCTGCTTCGTCCGAAACCGACGACGGCGCGGGCGGCGGCAATAACGGAACTATAACCGACGGCGACGGCACGACCAATGTGGACACACCGCCGCAGCAGTCGGTGCACAACAAGCTGCGCGACGCCGCGTCGGGCAAGGTAAAGGAGATAGCGTATGAAACGCGTCTTATGGGCACGGGAGACGAGAGCGTTGTTTTTGCCACAGCCATCGGCGGAGTGACGTACATATTCGGCAATGCCGTTGTGCCCGATTACGACTTTGACAGCAGCGGCGGGTTTTTGTGCCGCATTGGATCGAACGGAAAAATTCTCGGTTTTTCATACTTTATCGGCAAGCTCACCGCTGTTGGGGTAATCGACGGCGGATTCGGTGCAGCGACTGTTGCGGACGCGGGTACAGAGGACGAAAAGTCGCAGCTTTTCGGTGTGACTGGCGACGGTGAAATCACGCCGCTTTTCGAGCTGGAAGGCGCGGCTGTGGACGTAATGCCGATTATGGGCAGTAAAAAAATGGCTGTAGTTTGCCGTATAAGCAGCGGAACGCTCAAGCTGACGGAATATACGCGCGCGGGCACAGGCTGGGCAGTGGGCAAAAGCACGCGTATGTCAAACGGACTAAGTATAGAGTATTTCGACTGCTACTATGTGGATGGCGAATACATTGTTTCCGCGCGGGCTAGCAGCGGCGCGGAATACGATACCTTGCTTTTTTACACATTCGCCGCCGGCGGTGAACCCACGTCGCATTACCCCGGCGGAAGCGACGAAAAGCCGTATGCCGTCGTGCCGTTCGGCAGCGGATACTTGGCGCTATGTGAAAAGGAGGGCAATGCGGCAATCGTCACGTTCGGCAAAAAATTTACAAGCTACAGTCGCGACAGACTGGACGTTAAAAGCACGGACGGGCGGCTGTTTTTTTGCGGCGGAAAATACTACGCCTGTTTTGTTACCAAGAGTGGCGCGGTCACGTACGAGATTGACGGATCGCTTGACATGACAAAAACGCTGACCAAAC
This sequence comes from Clostridiales bacterium, assembly GCA_029066805.1. Lineage (GTDB taxonomy): Bacteria > Bacillota > Clostridia > Christensenellales > Pumilibacteraceae > Anaerocaecibacter. The sequence goes on from JAIEFT010000050.1 coordinate 28,411, forward strand.
TGGACGGAGTAGGGCTTGCCGCCGTGGTCAGTATGGATAGCAATCTGTTTGTCGGTGCGTCGTCTACTGCCGTAACCGTTACCGACTGTGCGGAGATTTCCGCTACGCTCGATGTAAATGACGTAAAAATCAGCCGCGTGATCAAAACGGGTTATAACGAGTTGCTTATAGTGCTTACCGCCAAGGGCGGCGGCGCGCTATCCGATTCGACGGGCGGCGATGACGTGTACGTAATATCGGTCAAATTATAGATTTGCCGCTAAATTAAGTCTTTAATAATCGAAACTATTTTTTTTGTTCCGTCAACGTTGATTCCGCTCATTGCGGTGATGTACTTGATTTTATTACGGAACAGCTCGTCTATGGCAGGTATGACGTTTTTCAGCTCATCCTCGCGCAGTACGGAAATTGCGCCCATACCGGCGTAATATTCGGCGTTTTGAACTTGGTCGCCGCGCGACGCTTTTTCGAGCGGAATAGCTATCGTCGGCTTTTTAAGCGCTATGCATTCGGCAAGCGCGTTTGCGCCCGCGCGCGTGATAACAATATCCGCCGTGGCGTACAGCCGTGCCATATCGCGCTCGAAATCTACTGTACAGTAGCCGTTTTGCTTTGCGCCGCCCGCTTTGTTCTTGCCCGTCATGTGAATGACGTCGTACTTATCGAGCAGAGCGGGAAGTACGTCAATAATCGCTTGATTTACCGTAGCTGCGCCGGACGACCCGCCGACAACCGCGATGATCGGTTTGCTCCCCGACAGTCCGTAATGCGCGGCGTCCTTAGCTCCGCGGTACAGGCTTTGGTTTAGCGGCGTGCCCACGTACAGCCCGTTTTTAAACCTGACGGCGCACGGCGCAAACGCGCACAGCACCTTGGTCGCTTTGCGTTTGCTCATCTTGGTTGCAAGCCCTGGCGAGAAGTCGCTCTCGTGGCAGAGCACGGGGGCTTTGCTTGCAAGAACTATCGGCAGTGCAGCGTATCCTCCCTTACTGAAAACAAGCGACGGATCGATCTCTTCGAGCACGCGCTTTGCCGATTTTACGCACGCGCGAAGCTTAAACGGGACTTTAATGTTGGACAGAACTTTGTCCCGCCTAAACTTAACCGTTTCTATTGAATAGAACGGTATATTTCGCTCTTCGCATATGGATTTTTCCATACCGTCGCCGCCTGCGTAAACGCAGTTGTAGTCCGCTTTAAGCTGCTCTATAAGCGCGATGTTGGGCATAACGTGCCCTGCCGTGCCGCCGCCCGCAAAAACAATTGTTTTCATGTTATATTCTCACTCCGATATTGACAAAAATCACCTTATATAGTATAATGGTAAAGATTGAATTATATGTTTTTTGCGGAGGAATAAATGACTACCGAGTTTGTTAAAATGCGCGACGGTAAGGACGTGTACGTAACGTATTGGGACTGCGCTAATCCTCGTGCCGCCGTGGTTATGGTGCACGGTATGTGCGAGTATATAGCGCGCTACGACGACTTTTGTACATTTTTGAACCACAACGGCTATGGCGTAATCGGCATGGACAACCGCTCTTTCGGTATGACCGACGCCGATTCGCGCGGCTATGGCACTGACGGCATGTTCGAGAACACCGTCGACGACATCAAGCAGGAAGTGGATATGGCGCGAGAGCGCTTTGGTGTGAAAAACGTGTACGTGATCGGGCACAGCTACGGCAGTATTTTGACCCAAAGATTTATCGAAAAGTATCATGAGTCCGTGAGCGGCGCAATACTTTGCGGCAGCACCATGCAGAGCGGAATCATGCTTTGGCTCGGGCGCAAAATCGCACGCCGCGGCGCAAAGAAGAATCCGGATAAGGACGGCAAGTTCTTTGCAAAAATGACCTTTGCGAGCTACGACAAAAAAATCTGCGAGGGCAAGAGCGGCTGGATAAACCGCGACAAAGCCGAAGTGGAAAAGTATAACGCCGACGAGCAGTGCGCAGGGGTCGGGGCGTGTTCTTATATGTTCTACCGCGAAATGCTGGACGGCTGTGCGCGCATAAACAAGCGCCGAGCCGATACTCCGTCCGATTTTAAGCTCATGATAGCGTCGGGAACGGCGGACGGCTGCGGCGGCTACGGCAAGCTGATAAAACGACTTGTAAAGGCGTACAAAAAGAAAAGCGGTATTATTCCGATAGTAAAAATGTACGAGGGCGCGCGCCACGAGCTGCTTAACGAAATCAACAAGGGCGAAGTGTACGAGGACTTTTTGCAATTCCTTAATGATTGCGAGGGGAAGACGGAATAGTTCGCCATGTTTAATATAGTTCTTTATCAGCCGGAAATACCTCAGAACACAGGTAATATTTCGCGTACTTGCGCGTGCACAGGCAGCGCACTGCACATAATCAAACCCATGGGGTTTGAAATAACCGATAAGCATCTTAAGCGCGCGGGGCTTGACTACTGGGACAAGCTCAAGCTTACGTACTACGAAAGCTTGGAAGAGTTTTTCGATAAAACAAAAGGCGGCAGGTATTTTTACCTGTCCAAAAAGGCGAGCAAGCGTTACACCGATATTGCGTTTAAGGACGGCGACTTTCTTATTTTCGGCAAGGAAACAAAAGGCTTGCCCGAGCATATCGTGTTTGACAATCCCGACACTGCGCTGAGAATACCCATGGCGGAGGGCTTGCGTTCGCTCAATTTATCCAACACCGTAGCATTGGTGCTGTACGAGGCGCTCAGGCAGACGGGATTCGATGGACTAGTTTAATTGTTTAAATTTTCTTGCAAAAATTTTGGAATTATGTTACAATGAACTGTACGCGCTTTACGGAGGATTTATATGTCTGATTATAATGCAGGTAATATCAGAGTTTTGGAGGGATTGGACGCGGTTCGCCTCCGTCCCGGTATGTATATAGGAACAACTGGAATAAAAGGATTACACCATATTTTGTGGGAGATCGTGGACAACGCTATCGACGAGGTGTCCAACGGTTTTGCCACGGGCATAGAAGTGACTATTCACGCCGACGGCAGTGCGTCCGTATTGGACGACGGCAGAGGTATTCCCGTAGACATTCACCCGAAGCTGGGCGTGTCGGGCGTGGAGGTCGTATTCACTCAGCTCCACGCGGGCGGCAAGTTCGACAACAGCAACTACGCACATTCGGGCGGACTTCACGGCGTGGGTGCGTCGGTCACAAACGCGCTTTCCGAATGGCTCAAGGTCGAAGTCTACAAGAACGGCACGACCTATCGCATGGAGTTCGAGTCTAAGGAAATAAACGGCGAGGTCAAGGGCGGCGTGCCCAAGTACAGCCTTATCGATACGGGCGAAAAGACGGACAAGCACGGCTCTTACGTGCGGTTCATGCCGGACAAGCGCATATTCGAGACTGTAGTATTTCAGTTCGATACGATAGCGCGCAGACTTAAAGAGCTTGCATTCTTGAACAAAGGTTTAAAGGTAAAGCTCATTGACGAGCGCGTGCGCGTAGGCGAAGGCTACCGCTCGCTCGAGTACTGCTACGACGGCGGTATTGTCGACTTTGTCAAGTATATCAACGAGGCGCGCACCACGCTGTACGAAGAGCCGATCATGATAACGGGCGAAAAGGACGGCATAAGTATGTCGCTCGCTTTTCAGCACACCGACGCGTACACCGAAAACCTGTTCTCTTACGTAAACAACATTCCTACAACCGAGGGCGGCACGCACGAGACAGGATTTAAGGCGGCATACACCAAGGTAATGAACGATTTTGCGCGCAGAGTCGGCATGCTCAAGGACAAGGACGCAAACCTCTTGGGCGACGATTACCGCGAAGGACTTACCGCCGTGCTCTCGGTGCAAATGACCAACGTTCAGTTCGAGGGTCAGACCAAAACAAAGCTGGGTAATCCCGCGGCGCGTATAGCGATAGAGGGCATTGTTACGCAAGTGCTGGGCGAATACTTCACTGACCCCAAGCATGCCGCGGTCGGCGAGACTATCCTTAAAAAGGGCATGCTCGCCGCAAAGGTGCGCGAGGCGGCGCGTAAGGAAAAGGAAATCACGCGCGCCAAAAACGCTATAGACAACTTCAACCTTGTGGGCAAGCTCACGCCTTGCACGGGCAGAAAACCCGAAAACAACGAGCTGTTCATAGTCGAGGGCGACAGTGCAGGCGGTACGTGTAAACAGGCGAGAGCTCGGTCGTATCAGGCAATACTTCCGCTGCGCGGCAAGCCGCTCAACGCCGAAAAAAAGCGCATAGACCAAGTTCTTGCCAACGAGGAAATAAGAACATTAATATCCGCGCTCGGCTCGGGCATCGGCGAGGACTACAACGCCGACAACCTCAACTATCACAAGGTCATTATTTTGTCAGACGCGGACGTAGACGGATATCATATTCGCGCGATACTGCTCACGTTCTTCTTCCGCTACATGAAAGACCTGATCAACGAGGGACACGTGTATATAGGCTTACCGCCGCTTTACAAGATAGAAAAGGGCAATCAGGTGGAATACGCTTACGACGATAACGCGCTTGCCGCCGCCAAGGCGCGCATGGGCAAGAACGCGCAGGTTCAGCGTTACAAGGGCTTGGGCGAAATGAACGCCGATCAGCTTTGGGAGACCACCATGGATCCCAAAAACCGCGCGCTCATGCAAGTTACCATAGAAGACGCCGCCGAAGCCGAAAAATTAGTGTCCGTGCTTATGGGCGACGCTGTAGAGCTGCGCCGCGAGTACATTATAGAGCACGCCGACTTTAACAAAGTAGACAACTTCAACAGATAGAAGAATTCACAATTGAGAATTAAGAATTTCGTACTGCGCTTACGCGCTCTTATGAGAGGATAGTAATGGCACAAGATAACGAACAAGAAAAACCTATCGGCAAGCTGATAGTCCAAACAATGGAAGACGTAATGCGCGACTCCATGATTCCATATTCGGAATCGGTCATTCTGGACCGCGCATTGCCGCGCGTGGAGGACGGACTCAAGCCCGTTCAGCGCCGCATACTTTATACAATGCATCAGCTCGGCATCACGCCCGACAAGCCGTACCGCAAGAGCGCGCGTATCGTCGGCGACTGCTTGGGTAAGCTTCACCCGCACGGCGACTCGTCCATTTATCAAGCGATGGTGCGCATGGCGCAGCCGTTCAATATGGGCGCAACGCTTGTAGACGGACACGGCAACTTCGGCTCGGTGGACGGCGACGGCGCGGCGGCTATGCGTTATACGGAGGCAAGGCTTACTCCGCTCGCTTTGGAGCTGCTTCGTGACATTGACAAAAACACAGTCAAGTGGAGCTGGAACTTTGACGACACGCTCATGGAACCCGACATTTTGCCGGGGCGTTTTCCCAATCTTTTGGTTAACGGCGCGACGGGCATAGCGGTAGGATTAGCCACCAACATTCCGCCGCACAACCTTATGGAAGCCATAGACGGTGTTATAGCGTACATCGACAGTCCGCGCATATCGCTCAAGGACATGATGAAGATCATCAAAGGTCCTGACTTCCCGACGGGCGGCGTAGTTATTCCCACCGAGCTCGCTCAGGCGTACGAGACGGGTAAGGGCAAGGTCGCTATCCGCGCCAAGGTGCATATCGAAAACGACAACGACAAAAAGATAATAGTAATAGACGAAATTCCTTACGGCGTGAACAAGGCGCAACTACTCGAAAGCATAATCAAGGTGCGCGAGGATAAAAAGGGCGTGTTGTCTAACATAACCGACGTAGTGGACGAATCCGACCGCGTGGGCATGCGCGCCGTTGTAAAGATCAAGCGCGACAGCAATCCCAAGGACATCATAAACGCGCTGTTCAAGTACACCAATCTTGCAATCAACTTTTCGTTCAACATGGTCGCGATAGCGGACGGCAAGCCGCAGCTCATGGGGCTTTTGGATATTATCGCGTACTATGTAAACTACCAGCGCGAAGTCGTATTGCGCAGAACAAAGTACGAACTGGACGCCGCCAAAAAGCGCGAGCATATTTTGGAAGGTCTGGTCATAGCCGTTCGCAACATCGACGAGGTAATCAAAATCATCAAGGCGAGCGCCAATACTACCGCGGCAAAAGAGGCGCTGCGCAAGCGGTTTGAGCTGTCCGAAATTCAGGCGCAAGCTATACTCGACATGCGGCTTGCCAGGCTCACTCACCTCGAGATATTCAAGCTCGAAAAAGAGCTTGCGGACGTCAGGAGCGAAATAGCCCGGCTTGAGGCGATTATCGCGTCCAAAAAACTGCAAATGGAGCTTGTAAAGAGCGAGCTGCTCACAATACGCAAGCAGTACAAGGAGAATCGCAAATCTCAGCTTGTTCCCGACGTGGAACACTACGTTATTCCCAGCGACGACGAAAAGCCGACGTTTGAATACGTGATTGCCGCCAACGCCAATCATCAGCTCAAAAAGATGCTTGTCAAAAACTTTACTATGGCGACAAAGGACTTTACGGACAACTCCACGCTCAACGAGATCTGCAATTGCTTGGTGCGTGCCAAGTCCACCGATCGGGTGTTCTGCTTTACCAACCTCGGCAACTGCTACAAGATAGACGTAGAGGCTATTCCGGACGGCAAGTGGCGGGAGAAGGGCGTCGAGCTCAACAAGATAGTCGCCGAAGCGGTGGAAGGCGAGTATCCGCTGTATATGCGGCTCGTCGAGGAAAAACTGCCCAAGGGCAACCTGCTGTTCTATTCAAAGGGCGGACTTGTAAAGAAGTCGCCTTGGAGCGAGTACGGCGTTGTAAAATCGGCGTTCCAAGCTTCAAAGCTGCGCGACGGCGATACGCTCATCGGCATAGAAGACGAGGTGGAAGGCAACTCGCTCATGATAATCACCAAAAACGGCATGTGCCTTAATGCCGACATGTCGGACGTGCCCAGCCAAAACCGCATTGCGATCGGCGTAAGATGCATGATGCTCGCCGACGGCGACGAGTGCATACTAATTCGTCAGGTCAACGGCGACGGAGAAATCGCGCTGTGTACAGACCGCGGCTTTGCCAAACGTTTGCTTGTCAGCCAGATAGACGTTATGGGCAGATACCGCAAGGGAATCAAAATTATCGACTTCGGCAAGGGCAAGGCGGACAACGGCAGTTATATCGCTTACGCAGCGTGCGTGACAGTGCCGTATAAAGTGGTGTTCAACGTGGACGACGAGTACTTGACCGCATATTCGACCGAAAACTTCTCGATCGAAAACCGCACCCACGCGGGCAAGCCTTTGCTCAAGGGAAGGCACACGATCTCCGCGGGCTATGCGTACAACGACAAGCTCACATACAATGGTATATAACAAAAAAAATCCACCGTGAAGGGCGGTGCGATAGGGATTATTTAGTTCCTAAGAGAGACGGTATAGCAGAAATGCTATGCCGTCTCTCTTTTGTCTTGTGCAGGTAAGAGTATTTGTCCTACACCGTTAAAGTAAAGGTCTATCCGTTGCGTTCTTCGTCCGTTAATCTTTTTAGCTTGGTACACGACTACCTTTTGTACAAACTCCCGTACAAGTTCAGGCGTGAGTTCGGTTATCTCAGTGTATTTGCGTACCGAGCGCATAAACCTCGTTACATTGTCGGACTGTTCTTTCGCTTTGGATAGTTTTTGCCGTAAGCAGTAAGCGCGTTCTTTCAGTTCCCGTTGTTCTTGCTCGTAAGATTGGCTCATCTTTACAAACCGTTCGTCCGTTAGATTGCCGCATACTTTGTCTTCGTAAAGATTTTGTATAATGCGGTCAAGTGCTTGGATACGCTTATCGGCTTCTTCGAGTTCGCGTGTTTGGTTAAGTAGTTTCTTACGCAGTTCCTTTTCGTTCTCGTTACGCACTATCACCAAAAACTCTTGCTCATAGTCTTTTGCAAACGCAAGCACTCTTTGAAGATTGGTTAAAACAAAATGCTCTACGGCTTCTACGGTAATCTGATGCGAAGTGCAGGTTGCCTTTTTCTTTTTACGGTACGAGGAACAGTTGAAATATTCCTTTTGCTTCATCGTCGTGCAACGGCATAGATACATCTTTTGCCCACAGTCGGCACAATACACTAAACCCGAAAAGATGCTCATTTCACCCATATCGGTAGGACGGCGTTTCGCTTGCCTTATCCGCTGAATGGTATCGAAAGTATCTTGGTCTATAATTGCTTCGTGTGTGTTCTCGAAGATTGCCCATTCTTCTTTCGGTAAGTCTATTTTCTTTTTGCTCTTGTAAGACTTTTTCTTTGTCCGAAAGTTTACCGTGTGTCCGAGATAAGACATATTTTCGAGTATGCCTGCAACCGTCGTTTGTACCCATACGTCGGGGAACTCCGATTCATATGTAGTAGTAGGTAGTCCGCATTTCCTATTATGGATGACGGGCGTATCTATTCCGCGCTCGGTAAGCACTCTTGCGATTTGCGTCGGACCGTAGCCTTGCATACAAAGCGAGAAGATTTCCTTTACGACTTTTGCCGCTTCTTCGTCCACAAGCCATAGCTGTTTGTCGTGTTCGTCTTTCTTGTAACCGTAGGGCGGTATTGTGCAAAGATGTTTACCCGACATTCCTTTCGCTTTGAATACGGCGCGGATCTTCTTGCTTGTGTCTTTCGCGTACCACTCGTTAATGATGTTGCGAAAGGGAGTGAAGTCGTTATCTACCGAGCTTTCGCTGTCCACTTGGTCGTTGATGGCGATAAACCTTACGTTCGCTTCGGGGAAAGTAATCTCCGTATAGAAACCGACTTTCAAATAATCTCTGCCCAAACGCGACATATCTTTTACGATAATCGTTCTGACTTTGCCTTCGTTCACATCGTCCATAAGTCTTTGGAAGTCGGGGCGGTTAAAGTTTGTTCCCGAATATCCGTCGTCCACATAGAAGCGTGGATTTGTAAAGCCGTGTTCCTGCGCGTACTTGCCTAATATTGCTTTTTGATTCTTAATACTGTTGCTGTCGCCTTGAAGCTCATCGTCCCTTGAAAGACGGCAGTACAAGGCGTCGATTTTATCACCTCCGTTAAAGTGATTATTATGTTGCATTGAAAGTTGTGTGTTCATTCCTTGTCTCCTTTGGAATGCACCCTTTCAAGCGAGTCCTTGATTATAAGTCGTTTGAGTTTGTCAAACGCATTGTCTTTGGAATTGTCGCTGTCGTTCACGGCAACGATATATTCCGTTCCGTTATACGTTTCCGTATAAGTATAAAGTTGCTTTTCGATAATTTAGTCCCTTGTGGACGTCGAGCTATCCGTTTATTTTTCCTCGCTACCATCCATAAGGAAGAATAGTTACTTTTTCTCCGATACAAAGAAATCGTCGTAGCCATCAATAGTCTTGGCAAGAGTAGTATCCGTTTCAGCAGCTTCATCAATCAAAGCCTTAAAGCCCGCTTCGATGAGTTGCACTTTTGTGAAACCGTACTTTGCCAAGAACTCGTTTATTTCCTCGGCATACTTTCGCGGTACGCTCGTACCCCAAATCATATACTTCGCTTTTCGTTCTTCCTTATGCTTTTCTTCATAACGCTTGTCTTTAATAGACCTATCTGTTGCCATAGCTGCTCTTTCCTCCGTAGGGTAAATATCTAATCGTATATATACGACTGTATATATTTTACTCTACTAAGAGTTGTTTGTCAAGAGTTTATCCGCTCATAGTTGCACCTCCTTAAAATATCTCTCTACTTAACCAAGCACACTTATCTTGAAAAGTACACGTTCTAAGTAGAAATTTCTTGAAAGAATTTTTATACCCCTCTATATAACCAAGGACACTTATCTCAAAAAGTTCGGGGGGGGGCGAACATATTAGTAACTAAACTTTGCAAATGACACATGA
>JAIEFT010000051.1 GCA_029066805.1 Clostridiales bacterium
AGCCTGAAGAGAGCGAAGTTCAGTTTTTCCGTACGTTCACTGCGGAGATCGAACTCAAGCGCGAACAGCTTGCCAAGCTCAACAAAAAACTGGAAACGCTGTAAACAACCAAACAAAAAAGCAGGATTTGGATCGAACCCAAGTCCTGTTTTTGTTTTAGATAATTTCACGCAAACGCTGTAAAAAAACTTCCGTGCATTTAGGGAACACTTGATACTTTTTCCAAGCTATATCAAGGTGCGATTTAAGCTCTGGGTAGAGCGGACGGAAACAGAAGTCGCTCGTGCCGTCCGTGCGCATTATTTTGTCGAGCGTTACCGCATATCCTAAGCCTTCTTCCACCAGCAGCGATATGTTATAAAGTAGGTTGCCCGTGGCTACGACGTTCAATTCTTCGATACTCTTTTTAAACCAATCGCTCAGTTTGTTTTTGCCTAACGTTTGCCTAGAGAGTATCAGCGGCTTGTCCCATAGATCTTCGGGCGTTATATATTCCTTTGCTGCCAGCGGACTGTCCTTTCTCATTAGCACGCCCCAAGTATCGGTAAGCGGCAGACGCACGTGGTCGTACTTTGACAGATCGAACGGTTCTATAAAAATGCCGAAATCGATAAGCCCTTTGTCAAGTCTTTCAGACACGGTGGCGCTGTCGCCGCTGAATAGGTGATACTTAACGTTGGGATAGTCGCGGCTGACACTGTGCGCCGCTTGTGCTATTATCCCCATAACGTAGCTTTCACCACCGCCGATATGAATATCTCCGCTTACGTCGGTAATGGGCGTGCTCAGCTCGCTTTCGGTCTTGACGTACAAATCCATTATTTCCTCGGCGCGCTTGCGCAGCAATTGTCCCGCATCCGTAAGAGTAATTTTTCTCGGGCCGCGAATGATCAGCGGCTGACCGATTTCCTTTTCGAGCTTTTGTATCTGTCTCGATAAATTCGGTTGCGTAACGTACATCGCTTCCGCCGCTTTGGAAATGCTTTGCTCGCGTGCAACCGCCAAAAAATATTTAAGTTCTCTAAGCTCCATATCCACCGCCTTTACCGCAGTATAACACAAAACTTATATGCGTGTCAATTATGGGTTTTCCATAAAATATAAGTATTTGATATATTGCGGAATTTGCGGTATAATTATTGTGGACATAGTATTTAATCGATAAAGGAGTTGTTATTCAACATGGAGCAAAGTTTAAAGTTAGTGCAGGAATGGGATAAGGTTTTCCCTAAAAGCGAAAAAGTCAACCACGAAAAAGTTACTTTTCACAACCGTTACGGCATAACTCTTGCGGCGGATCTGTACAGCCCGAAAAACGCAAAAAGCAAGCTTCCTGCGATCGCGGTCTGTGGTCCGTTCGGCGCGGTTAAGGAACAGTCGTCGGGGCTTTATGCTCAAGCAATGGCGGAACGCGGATTTTTGACGATCGCTTTCGACCCTTCATTCACCGGCGAGAGCGGTGGGCAGCCGAGATACGTTGCTTCACCCGACATTAACACCGAGGATTTTTGTGCGGCGGTGGATTATCTTTCATGCCGCGTTGACGTTGATGCCGATAAAATATGTATTATCGGTATTTGCGGTTGGGGCGGTATGGCGATCAATGCGGCGGCTATCGATACGAGAATAAAAGCAACGGTTGCTTCTACTATGTATGATATGACCAGAGTAAACGCAAAGGGATATTTTGACGAGGCGGACAGCGAGCAGGCGCGATATGAAACCAAAAAGGCGTTAAACGCTCAGCGCACCCGCGACTACAAAAACGGCAGTTACGAATTGGGCGGCGGCGTAGCCGATTCGCTTCCTGCCGACGCACCGTTCTATGTAAAGGACTATTACGATTACTACAAAACAAAACGCGGCTATCATAAGCGTTCGTTAAATTCCAACGGCGGCTGGAACAAAACCTCCGCTCTTTCGTTTATCAATATGCCGATACTCGCTTACAGCAATGAAATACGCAGCGCGGTGCTTGTAATGCACGGAGAAAAAGCGCATTCCTGCTACTTCGGTAAAGACGCGTTTAAGAATCTGAAAGGCGATAACAAGCAGCTGCTTCTTATTCCCGATGCGGTGCATACCGATTTGTATGACAGAATGGACGTGATTCCGTTCGACACGCTTTACGAATTTTTCCGTAAGGCTTTTAATTAGAATATTTAAGGAGACCATCATGTTAGGAAACTTTACTTACTGCAACCCCACAAAACTGTACTTCGGCAAGGACGCGCTTGGCGGCTTGAACGAAGAACTGCCCAAGTTCGGCAAAAACGTTTTGCTTGTCTACGGCGGCGGGTCTATCAAGAAGAACGGCATATACGACAAAGTGGTCGAAATACTCAAGGCTAACGGCAAAGCGATATTCGAGGACGCGGGCGTTATGCCCAATCCCACGAGCGAAAAGCTCAACGAGGGTATAGCTAGGGCAAAGGCGGCAAACGCGGACTTGATACTCGCCGTAGGCGGCGGCTCGGTGTGCGATTACGCCAAAGCCGTGTCGGTATCGGTAAACGCAGGCGACGACGCTTGGAAAAAATACTTTATACGCTTTGAAGAACCGACTTGCAAGATTATTCCCGTCGGTTGCGTACTTACAATGGTAGGCACGGGCAGCGAAATGAACGGCGGCTCGGTAATTACCAATCATGCGCAAAAGCTCAAAATCGGACACGTTTTCGGCGAAAACGTTTTTCCTAAGTTCTCTATTATGAACCCCGAATTTACCTATACTTTGCCTAAGTACCAAATGATTTCGGGCATTTACGACATTATGTCGCACATTCTGGAGCAGTATTTTTCAGGCACGGACGACAATACCAGCGACTACATTATGGAAGGACTGCTGCGCTCGCTAATTCACAGCGCGAACGTCGCTGTCGAAAATCCCACCGACTACGAGGCGCGCAGCAACATTATGTGGACTGCGACTTGGGCGCTTAATACGCTTGTAGCCAAGGGCAAGACTACCGACTGGATGGTGCACATGCTCGGACAGGCGGTTGCGGCGCACACCGACGCTACGCACGGCATGACGCTTGCCGCCGTTACTATGCCGTACTACAGATTTATCCTGCCTTACGGCACGGCTAAGTTTGCGCGCTACGCCGTAAACGTTTGGGACGTCAATCCCGACGGCAAGACGGAAAAGCAAGTTGCCGAAGAGGGCTTGGCTGTTATGGAAAAGTGGATGAAAGGTATCGGGCTTGTGATGAACATAACAGAGCTTGGCGCAACAAAGGATATGCTCGACGGGATTGTGGAAAGCACGCTCGTCATGGACGGCGGCTACAAGGTTTTAGATAAAAAAGATATTCGCGCAGTGCTTCAGGCAAGCTTTTAGCATGTTAAGTATCATGACAGACGCAAGCATGCAATAGTTGAGAACCTGATTGACGCGGGTTGTGATAAGCGGCTTATAGAACAGACTATGACGTTGCTTTCCGAATGCAAAACAGCCGAAATGCTCTCGCTGCTCGCCACGCACAGAAAGAGCTTGCTGGACTGCATTCATTCGGAAGAACGCCGAATCTATTGTCTTGACTATCTTGTAAACAAGCTCAAAAATTAGTATAAAAGCTAATGCAAATGCCGTGTACCAATCGGGTATACGGCATTTATTAAATCTACTACACCGCGGGCGAGAGAATTTTCGTCCGCGTTTTTTCGTCGAATTCCTGTAAGCCTTTGCACAGCTCGAGTAGCTTGTCCGCATTTTCTTGCGGAGTTAGGCTGTACGCGCTTCGCACGTAGTCGTAGCCGAAAATATCCTCGGGACGGCACAGCATTGCCGTGCCCATATAGCTCTTTTGAAATGTCAGGCACAGATACGTTTTGTTTTGCAGTGAGGTAATAACGCCGTCAAAGCCTTTCATACTAAGCGACTGCTTAAGCTGGTACGACCTAGTGGGCTGTGTGCCGACGGCGGACATAAGCTCTATCTCGCGGCGCGGCGCTCTGCCCTCGTCGGACAGCGAGTCGAAGTCGTAGCCGTCGCGGCGCAGCGAGCACAGGTAGGGAAAAGCTTCCAGCGACACAAACGTCGCTTTTTTGTTTACAAACTTGCCGTACGCTATCTTTTGTGTGTTTATAGCCTTTTCGCGCAAGTTCCACAGCTTTAAAAAGCTAACGCCGCTCAACTGCCAAGCGGAAAATCCGTCCTCCACCCAGTACGGAAGTATGCCGTATTCGTTTACGCAGTCTATTAAATCGTCTACAGTAAATATTTTTTCCATACATGTATTTTATAATATGTATCGAATTTTGTCAAACAAGAGCAAGGTTTGTCGAAAGTGATTTTGCGGGTTTTTGTGTTGTTGACAAACATATTGATAAGTAGTACAATTAGTATAACTTTATGGTCGACAGTATGCACGAGCTTTATCTCAGATACAATTCGGTGTCGGTTTTCGGAAGTACGGCTGCGGCGATTGCACCGCTTGCCGAGCTGATCACCGCACACGACATGCCGAGCCGCGTGAGGAATGCGGCGGCGGTTTTTCGTGCCGTAGCGGACTCAAACTGCGACAGCACGGGCGAGTGGATAAAAAAGCTTGTCATATCCGACGACAATCCGTTCAGTCGCGCCGTTGCAATGGGCGAGCGCGTTTCGCCCAAGATCAAAGCGCAGGTGATGAGTGAGCTTACGACCTTTAAACAGCTTTCGCTTGTAAGCCCTCGCGAGTTTGCCGGCGACGCTTCGGAATTCTTTCCGCAGTTCGGGTTCGGCGGCTTTTCCGTTTCCTACGACAGCCTTGTCAAAACCTATGCCCAAAACGGCTGCGGACTGTTCGGCGAAGCGGCGACCTTTGTGTACCATGGCGGCGAATTTATTTCGGCAGTCAATCGCAACGAGCGATTGTCCGACCTAAAGGGTTACGCCGAGGAGAAGTACGAGATAGAAAGCAACACGCACAGCTTTTCCGTAGGCTGTCCTGCATTCCACACGCTTTTGATAGGCGAGCGCGGTACGGGTAAGTCTGCGACTGTTCGCGCTGTAGCGCGTGAGCAGAGCGGAATGGTCAAGCTGATTGAACTGCCAGACGTTTCCGAGCTTGCCGATCTTGTCAAAAAGATAAGCGGACTCAAGCAGAAGTTTATTATCTTTATAGACGCGCTTGATATGCGCGAGTGGGAAAAGAACCGTACGGCGACGGACAGGGTTCTCGACGCGCCCGTATCCAACTATCTCGTATATTGCACGGTAGACCGCGACAAGGGCTGCGGCGAGGCGAGCGACAGCGAGCTTATGCTGTTTGACAGATTCGGACTGGTGGTTACATATCTTTCGCCGGACAAGGACGAGTTTTCGGACATTCTCAAACAGATACTACGTTCGCGTTCGATCAAATGGCGTGACGAGTACGGTTCGATCGCCGAGCTTGCCGCGCGCAAAAAGGGCGGGCGCAGTCCGCGTGCCGCCAAGCAGATAGCCGACCTTATTGAATGCACGTATGCGCAAAAGAGGTGCGACTGATGGGCGAAGTTTTTCTTGACGCATTTTTAGACACGCTCAAGGTCCTGCCGTTTCTGCTGATAATGAACTTTATAATCGAGCTACTCGAGTACAGGTCCAACGGGCTGAAAATGCAAAAGGCGTTAAACGGCGGGTTTGCGCCGCTGATAGGCGGTTGCGTGGGCATCGTCCCGCAGTGCGGCTTTTCGGTGGTAGCGACCGAGCTGTATACAAAGCGCAAAATCGCTCTGGGCACGCTGCTTGCCGTGTACATAGCAACCAGCGACGAGGCGTTGCCGATTATGCTGTCCGACTTGTCGCGCGATCCCGCGGTCTGGACTAAAATCTTGCCCGTAATGATAATCAAGCTGGTATTTGCGCTTATAGTCGGTTATGCTGTTTTTGCAGTACAAAAACTAATGCAAAAGCAAAGCGCATATCCAATCGAACAAGCGGCTACTTCCGCCGTTGCGGAAGAATACGAGCAAGCTCATGAGCATGACCATGAACACGAGCATGACGACAACGACCGCGTGAGCGATGAAGGTCTTGTTCACATTCACGGCTGTCACCATCACGCGCTTGACGGCGAGGACGATTTCGACGAGAAAAACGCGACCAAAGCGCAAAAGGCAAAGCGCGTGTTCGATTTGTATTTTAAACACCCGCTACTGCACACCGCAACCGTTATATTTTTTATATTCGTCGTAAACGTGGTTTTCGGCACAGCGGTCTATTATGTGGGCGAAAATCGAATAGCCGCGTTTATAGGTTCGACAGGATATTTTCAGCCGTTGCTTGCAGGCGCGGTGGGGCTTATACCCAACTGCGCCGCGTCGGTCGTTATAACCGAGCTGTATATGGTGGGCGGGCTGTCCTTAGGCGGCGCGGTCGCGGGATTGTCCGTCGGCGCGGGCATAGGCTATGCCGTTCTCGCCAAACAAAACAAGTCGGTAAAGAACACGGTATTCATAATTGTACTTATGTACGTGATTTCGGTCGCGCTCGGCATGATAATAAACGCAATCCCGTGGTGGTTCTGATTCCTATAATTAATAAAACTTTGCCTTGACAAAAAAGATAATCTATATTATACTGTGCGTATGGCAACATTGTACAGAAAGTATAGGTCGCAAAGGTTTGAGGACGTGATAGGGCAAGACCCGATCGTCACCACTCTCACCAACCAGATAAAGCTAAATCGCATAGGGCATGCGTATTTATTCACCGGCAGCCGCGGCGTGGGCAAAACGTCGTGCGCGCGCATTTTTGCGCGGGCGGTAAACTGCTTGCACCCCGTAAACGGAAGTCCGTGCGGCGAGTGCGAGGTTTGCAAAAAGCTCGCCGCCGACAACGTGGATATTATAGAAATGGACGCCGCGTCAAACAACGGCGTGGACGACGCGCGCGATATACGGGAAAAGGTGAAGTATCTGCCCGTCGCGTGCAGATATAAGGTGTATATAATCGACGAGGTCCACATGCTGACGGGCGGGGCATTTAACGCACTGCTCAAAACAATAGAAGAGCCGCCCGAGCACGTCATTTTTATTCTTGCCACTACCGAGCCGCAAAAGCTGCCGCAGACCATTCTGTCGCGGTGCATTAGGTTCGATTTTAGGCTTGTTCCGACCGACGTTCTTGCCAAACACATCGCGCGTATTTACGACGCGGAAGGAATAAAGTATACAGCGGAGGCTGTCGAAGAAATAGCGCGCCTCGGCGAGGGCAGCGTCAGAGACGCGCTCTCCGTTGCCGATACGCTCGCTTCCGCCGCGGCGGAAATCACGCCCGAGGTTGTGCTGTCGCTCACCGGTGCGGGCGACAATGCGGCGATTGCCAAGCTGTTCGACTGCACGGCGTCCCGCGATCTTACCGGCGTGCTCACCGTAATAGACGGGCTTGTCAAGAGCGGCAAGTCCATGCCTGCCGTGTGCCGTCAGTTAATCGACTATACAAGAAACGTTTTGGTATGCAAGTCGGTGGGCAAAGACAAAGCGATAGCAGGCGGACTTATCAATGCGGACAAAACGTCGCAGCAAGCGATTGCCGCGTCGGCGGATAAGTACGAAATGTCCGAAATTTCGCGCATACTTACAGACCTCGGTTCTGCCGAGAGCGGACTGAAGTATTCGGTAAATCCGCGCGTGTTTATGGAAACCGCGCTCGTCAAAACCGTGTGCGGCGGACAGAGAGAGGACGACATACTGCGTAGACTTGCTGCGCTTGAAAAAAACTCCGCAGGGTTTCCCGCGGAGCAAAAAAAAAATATTGAAGTAGCGGCGACTTCCGTTAATCCAGAGCCTAAGCCAATAGAGAAAAAAAGACCCGAGCAAATTATCGAGAAACCGCGTGTTAAGGCAGAGCCGCAAAAACCTATCGAACCACAGCCGATAGAACCTCCGCCGCCCGAGTACGAGCCCGAGCCTCCGCCCGAATATTACGGCGCGCCTGAGGTCGAGTCCGTGCCGAGTAGCGAAACAGTAAAAAAGCCGATAGCGGAAAGGTCGTCGCAGGCGAGGAGCGCTTCGCCGCAAAGTAATGTGTCTGCTGCAGACGAGGGCGAGTTTTGGCACTTAAAGGCTACCGCCGAGCAAGGGCTTGAACTGCAAGGCAAGATAGTAAGGGCTTTGCGAAAATCCGACGCGGCGAGCTCCGCGCGGGTAATGCGACTGCTTGCTCGCGGCGTTGCTGTGCGCGAGCGCGACGAGTATATAGGGTTTGTATCGCCAGACGATGTGTTTTTGCAAATGGGCGATCTATCCGTGACCGACGTGCTAAACGCAACGCTCGACGCGCTTGGCGTGAAAAAGCGGGCAAAAATCGAGCGTACGGAAGATGATTTATTTCAGCAGGATATTGCGCGAGCAAAGCAATTATTTTCTCGAGATGGTGTGATAATAGCCGAGTAACCGAGGGGAGTTTCTATGAAGTACGGAATGGTAAGAGCGGGTGCGTATACTCCCGTTATTAAGGTTGGTAATCCCGATCACAACCGCAAGGCGATAATCGATTTGATAAAGCAAGCCGAGGACAGCGGCGTGGAGATAGCGGTTTTTCCCGAGCTGTGCGTGACGGGCTATACATGCGCCGACCTTTTTCTTACGCGCGAGCTAATGAAAAAGACTGTGCAGGCGGTCAAGTCGATTGCCGACGCCGTGCACGATAAAACTGTTGCAATCGTAGGCGCGCCCGTCGCGCAAAACGGCAGACTGTACAACTGTGCGATAGTCATGACGGGCGGAAAGATTCTCGGCATTGTGCCAAAGACAGAGCTGCCCGATTACGGCGAGTTCTACGAAAAGCGGTATTTTACTTCGGCGTTCGACGGCGTTATTACAAGCGAGGATTACGGCGTGCCAATGGGCAACGTTTTGTTTAAGTGCAAAAATTATCCCGATTTAATAATCGGTTGCGAAATTTGCGAGGATATGTGGTCGGACATTCCGCCGTCGGTGTACGCGTGCCGCGCGGGCGCGACGGTAATAGCCAATCTTTCTGCGTCGGACGAGGTCGTGGGCAAAGCGGAGTACCGTGAGCTGCTTGTAAAGAGCTTGTCCGGCAGACTGCACTGCGCATACGTTTACGCCGACGCAGGCGAGGGCGAATCGTCTACCGACGTTGTTTTTTCGGGACACAACATTATTGCCGAAAACGGCGGGATAATAGCCTGTAGCGATCCGTTCGAGCGTGGCAATGCCATGACCGATATAGATATAGAACGGCTTATTTACGACCGCAGAAAAATGGGTGTAAGGCACACCGACAAAAAGTTTGAGATTGTAGACTTCGAGCTTGACGACAAGCTTAGCGGTTCGCTTTGCCGCGAGACTCCTCGTTATCCGTTTGTTCCGACGGACGACTCGGGTTGTCGCGCCGAGCTCATTCTTGCCATGCAAGCTGCGGGACTTAAAAAGCGCGCTTCCGCAAGCCATGCCGACGCGCTTGTCGTAGGCGTTTCGGGCGGACTGGATTCGGCGCTCGCATTGCTTGTTTGTAACCGCACGATCGCAAAGGGTAAGATAAAGGCGGTAACAATGCCGTGCTTTGGCACTACCGCGCGCACAAAAGGCAATGCCGAAAAGCTGTGCGCCGCGCTCGGCATAGAAATAACGACCATCGATATTAAAGATACGGTAAACAGCCATCTAAAGGATATAGCGCACGACAAGACGGACGTCGTTTACGAAAACGCACAGGCGCGCGTACGCACCATGACGCTGTTTGACATAGCCAACAAGTATAACGGGCTTGTTGTCGGCACAGGCGATTTGAGCGAGCTTGCGCTCGGCTGGTGTACGTACAACGGCGATCACATGTCGTCGTACTGCGTCAATTCGGGCGTGCCCAAAACCCTGGTAAAACACCTTATTGCATACGAAGCGGCGCGATTAGGCGGCAAAGTCAAAGCTGTTTTGGACGATATTATGAACACCGACATCTCGCCCGAGCTGTTACCCGCCGATAACGGAAAAATAGTGCAAAAGACTGAGGATATCTTGGGCAAGTACGACCTTTTGGACTTTATAATGTACTACTATTGCCGTTATGGGTTCACGCGTAAAAAGATAGAGTTTCTGCTCAAAACCGCATTCTGTGACGTGGATAACGCACAGATACAAAAGGCGCTCGACACATTTTTTAACAGGTTTTTTATGTCGCAGTTCAAGCGGTCGTGCATGCCGGACGGCGTTAAGATCGGATCGGTGTCGTTTTCGCCGCGTTCGGACTTCAGACTGCCGAGCGACATAGAGAATTAATTCGGAATTCAGAATTCAGAATTAAGAATTGAATAAGGTGTTGATTTTTTGCTGTAAATGGTGTACAATATAGCAATAACACATTCTTTTGCTTAACTAAAGGAGAAATACTCAATTGGAAATAGCACATAGAGCAAAACAGATTGCGCCTTCGTTGACTTTGGAGATCACGGCGCGTGCGAAAAAGATGAAAGCGGACGGCATGCGCGTTGTGTCGTTTGCGGCGGGCGAGCCCGACTTTAACACGCCCGACTACATTGTGGACGCGGGGCGGGAAGCGCTTGATAAGGGGCTTACCAAGTACACGCCTGCGGCAGGCACACTGGCGCTTCGTCAGGCGATTTGCCAAAAGCTGAAAAACGACAATGCGCTCGACTACGAACCTGTAAATATAGTAGTCAGCAACGGTGCAAAGCATTCGCTGTTTAACGCATTTATGGCTATACTCGATCCGGGCGACGAGGTCATCATTCCGTCGCCGTACTGGCTTAGCTATCCCGAGATAGTCAAGATGGCGGGCGGCGTGCCTGTGTTTGTGCAGACCAAGGCGGAGAACAGCTTTAAGATAACTCCCGCCGAGCTTGCGGAAGCCATAACAGACAAGACCAAGGCGTTTATACTCAACAACCCCAACAACCCGACGGGTGCGGTGTATACCAGGAGCGAGATAAACGCGCTTGCCTGCGAGATAGAAAAGCACGAGATTTTTGTCGTATCCGACGAGATTTACGAAAAGCTGACGTATGAACGCAGACATCACTCCATAGCGGCGTATTCGGATATACTCAAGGAACGCACAATCGTAATAAACGGCATGAGCAAGACGTACTCTATGACGGGCTGGCGAGTGGGCTACGCGGCTGCGGAGGAACATATATCGTCCGCCATGGCGAGCATGCAAAGCCACAGCACGTCCAACGCTAACTCCATTGCGCAGTACGCGTCCGCAGTGGCGCTTGCCGACAAGCTTCACGGCGAGGCGTTTTTGGAGGGAATGAAGGCGACGTTTGACGCAAGGCGCGCGCTAATGATGCTAAGATTGCAGCGACTTAAGGTGGACTTTATCGAACCTAAAGGCGCGTTCTATATTATGATGTCGGTCAAAAAGTTTATCGGAAAGCAAATCGACGGACAGCGCATACGTTCTGCGTTCGACTTTGCGTCGGTACTGCTCGAGCAGGCGTTGGTAGCGGTCATTCCGTGCGAAAGCTTCGGCGCGCCCGACTACGTCAGACTTTCATACGCCGCGTCCGAGATAGATATCGAGCGCGGGCTGGACGCGATTTCCGCGTTTGTCGCACAGCTTAAAGATTGAGAACTGCCGATTCAGTTCGTGCGGCAATCTTGCTGTCGATTTCTGCGCTACGTGCGGCTGCAAATAGCGGACGTAGCGCCGCTACGACCACTGTTTGTAGCCTTCGTATCACAAAAATCGCCGACGCAATCTTGCTCGCGTCACTTCATCATCAGTTCTATTAACAACACAAAAAACCATACAAGGAGAATACATATTATGATTTCTGTTATCTACGGTTCAAAAGGTACGGGCAAAACCAAGCGCGTCATGGACGCAGCCAACGCCGCCGCCGAAAACGCGACGGGTCAGGTTATGTTTATAACCGACAACAACGGCTCGCTCGGACTTGCGCACAACATACGTTTTGTCAACGTCGCGGATTACGGCGTCAGAAATACTTATGAGCTCAGCGGATTTTTAAAGGGCATGCTTGCTACCAACTTCGATATTCAGTACGTGTTTATCGACGGGCTGAATAGACTGCTTGCCGTTGATCCCGAGGCGCTCAAACCCATTTTCGATACTATGGAAAAGTTTGCCGACACCGACTTTACGGCTACGGTTTCGGCAGATAAGCTGCCCAACTTCTTTAACAAGTTTAATATAATCAATGACTAAATACATATCCACCCGCGACGCGTCGGCAACAGTCGACAGTGCGACTGCGGTGCTTGACGGCTTCGCGCCGGACGGTGGATTGTATGTTCCGGAGTCGCTGCCCGCATTGAACTATGCGGACTTGCTCGACCTAGACTATGCGTCCAGGGTCGATACGGTTCTTCGCGCATTTTTCGACTTTGACGTAGGTGGCGTTGCGGAAGATGCTTGCGCTACGTTCGAGGGTGATGATATTATTCCTACCGTCAAGATCGACGATAACGCGTTTATTTGCGAGCTTTGGCACGGAATGACGTACACGTCCAAGGACGTGTCGCTTTCCGTTTTGTCGCGACTGATTGAAAAGGCGAGAGCGGAGAAAAAAATAGACGGACGCCTACTCATTCCCATTGCTACCAACGGCGATTTGGGCAAGGCTGCGGCGGAAGCGTTTAGGCATGCGGGTCGCGCGGACGTTTGCGTGTTCTATTCGACTCGCGGAATGGACGATATAACAAAACTTGAGCTTTGTGCGACGAACGCGAAAAACGTTTGCGTAGTCGGCGTTGACGGAAGCTTTGACGATATCCAAGCGGCGGTAAAATCCGCTTTTGAGGGACACGGTTTAAACGCGGCGCTCGGAGAGAATAATATTAAGCTGACGTCGGCCAACTCGGTCAACATCGGCGTGGTCGTGCCGCAGATCGCATGCTTTTATTCCGCATACTGCGATTTGATAAATTCGGAAGAAATCCGATCGGGCGAGCAGGTCGACTTTGTAGTGCCGACCGGCAACTTCGGTGCAATGCTTGCAGGCTACTATGCCGCAAAAATGGGTTTGCCCATAAACAGGCTTGTGCTTGCTGCAACAAACAACATGGCGCTTACAGACTTTATCGCTTCCGGCGAATACGACGTAAGCCGCATAAGCGAAAGACCTTCCGCGCCCGTGCTTGGTAATCTCGAGCGGCTTATATTCGGCATAAGCGGCGACTGCGCGCTTACGGCAAAGCGCATGGATGCGCTTAAAACGGACGGAAGATTTTCTGTGACCGAGGACGAAATGGACGCGCTTCGCACGCTGTTTGCGGGTGACGCTATGGACAGCGAGGAAGTCGCGGGCGTTATAAGCTATCTGTTCGACGAGTACGGCTATCTTGCCGACGCTCACACTGCGGCGGCATACGCCGTAGCGGACGTCCGCGAGTTTATCCACCCGACGGTGGTAATGTCATTAGCAAGTCCGTACAGAGCGGCGAGGGCGGTCATGACGGCGCTCGGCGAAAAGTGTCCAAAGGACAACGGAGAGCTGCTACGCCGCATGGAAATGGCAACCGCACTGGACGTGCCGGAGGGACTGATCGATTCGCTTACGGCGGAGCGCGTTCACAGCACGATAATATCCCCTCAAGAAATAATCGGGTTTTTAACCGAAAAATACGGCAAAAAACAATAATAGTAAGCATATTATGAACGAACAGAATTTACAGCAAAACGCGGAAAAGCGCAAGCGCGTATTCTCCGCCATAAAGCCTACGGGCAATCCCACGCTCGGCAACTACCTCGGCGCAATGAAGTATTGGGGCGATATGGGCAAGGATTGCGACGCGATGTTTGCAGTTGCGGACTTGCACGCCATAACCGTAGCTATCGAGCCCAAGGTGCTGCGCGAAAACAGCAAGCGCCTTTTTGCACTGCTAATCGCGGTGGGTATAGACCCGGAGCGTGACGTAGTGTTTATGCAGTCGCACGTGACCGCGCACGCCGAGCTTAGCTGGCTGCTTAATAACTATACCATGTTCGGCGAAGCCAGTCGCATGACGCAGTTTAAGGACAAGAGCAAAAAAGCGCCCGACAATATCAACGTCGGTTTGTTCGACTATCCCGTGCTCATGGCGGCGGACATTCTGCTGTACCAAGCGGATATAGTGCCGGTCGGCGAGGATCAGCTTCAGCATGTGGAGCTTTGCAGAACTATTGCAAACAGGTTCAACAACCGTTACAGCCCCACGTTTACCGTGCCGGAGGGCAAGATACCAACGTACGGCGCGCGCATACACTCTCTTGCCGATCCTACGGCAAAGATGGGTAAGAGCGAGGGCGAAGGCGACGGAACTATATTCATTCTCGATACGCCCGACGCGATCATGCGCAAGTTTAAGCGCGCCGTCACCGACTGCGATACCAAGGTGAGGGTCGGTGCGGACAAGGCTGGCATTACAAATCTACTGACGATTTACGCCGCGCTAAACGATATAACCATAGAGCAGGCTGAGCGTGAGTTTGAAAATTCGTCGTATGCCGAGTTCAAGACGAGAGTAGGTGAGGCGACGGTGGAAAAGCTTCGTCCCATACGCGAAAAGTACGAGGCGCTTCGCCGCGACGACAACGCGCTTTGCGAACTGATGAAGTCCGGCGCGGATAAAGCGGCGTACCTCGCTCGGAAGACTCTCGAAAAAGTTTACAAAAAAATCGGGTTTGTGCGCGTCTGATGTACGGCTATGTTGTTCCCGACAAATCGACGCTCGGCATGAGCGACTATGTGCTTTACCGATCGTTCTATTGCGGAATGTGCTGTCAGACCGGCGAGCTGTTCGGCAAGCTGCCGCGGCTTACCACCAACTATGACTTTGCGTTTTTTGCGGCGTTGCTTCACGACTATTCTGCGCAAAACGTGGTTATAGAGGAGCACGGCTGTATACTCAATCCCAAGCACAAAGCGATACTCCAGCCAAATCCGTTACTCGGTCGGCTTGCCGCAACCAATATTTTGCTGTCATACCAAAAGGCTAACGACGGTGTTATCGACGGCGACGGCGTTAAGTATCGTGTGGTGCGGCGCGCGCTGAAAAAGCCTTTCCGCATCGCAAAGCAAGCGTATCCGGAGATACAAGCCGCGATAGAAAGGGCGTATGACTTGCAGCGAAAAGTGGAGCAATCGGGCGTGACAAGCATAGACAGAGCCGCCGATCCGTTTGCGAGCTTGCTCAAAACCTTGCCCGATTTGATTTTGGGCGTTCAAACAGATGACAATTTAAAAGGCTTGTGCTATAATATAGGTAAGTTCGTATATCTTGCCGACGCGCTGGACGACATAACCGAGGACTTTAAGCACAAGCGGTATAACCCGTTTTTGGCGGCATACGGCGAGTTTACGGATAGAAAGAGCTTTATTGCCGCGCACAAGGACGAACTCGAGTTCTGCTTTAACAGCGTTTGCGGCAGAGCGCAGGCGTGCTGTAACGGACTGAGGTTTTCGCAGAGCTATTCGCTCATTCGCAACATCGTGTTCAAGGGTTTGCCCGACAAAGCGGCGGAATTGTTGCGATCGGACAGAAAACTTAAGAACCCCAGAGTTTAGGCGGCTGCTATAAAAGGAGAGTATTATGAAAGACCCTTACAAGATTTTGGGAGTGGAAAAGAACTCCGACCCCGAACTTATAAAGGCTAAATATCAAGAATTGCACGACGTGTACAGCGAGCAAAGGTTTCGCTCGGGCGCGGAGGGCAACGAGGGCGCACGGAAACTTCAGGAGCTGGAGGAAGCGTGGGCGCTTATTTCTATGGACTTGCAGCACGACACGGTTAATGACAACACTACGGGCAATCTGTCCACGGTTGACGAGCTTATCCGTCAGGGCAAGTATAACGAGGCGCAGGATATACTCGACTCAATTCAGGACCGCAACGGCGAATGGCATTACATGCAGTCCATAATATTTTATAAGCGCGAATGGCTGACCGATTCCAAAACGCAGCTCGAAATGGCGCTTCGCGAAGACCCCGGCAATGCCAAGTACCGCACGTCGCTCGACAAGTTAAACTTGGCGATGGGCGGCGCGCAATCGCAAAGCTCGCAGCAGAACCAAAACCAATACCAAAACCAAAATCAAAACGGCGGACAGTATAATGGGCAGCCGTACAACGATTACGGCGGACAGAACCCGCAGGATATGTCCAACTGCCTTTCTACATGCTGCTGCGCGTACTGCCTTACAGACTGCCTTTGCAACATGATGCGTTGTTGCTGATGAAGGTTCAGACCAAAAAACTGACAACGGCAGCGGTATGCACCGCGATTGCCGTAATAATGTGCGCCGCTACGGCGTATCTTCCGCTTAGCTTTATGCCGTTATTTTTAGCGGCATTTTGCATATTTTTGGCATGCAAGCGCGGAAGCCTGCCGTACGGGCTGCTGTGCGCCGCGGCGACAATTGGGCTGATGTTTTTGATGAGCGGACTTACCGTCAAGTGGCTTATGCTTGTGCTTATATTTGCCCCGTACGGAATAGTCACGGTGTTTTTGGACAAGCTATCTTATTTTAAGGTCAAGTCGGCGATAATTCGCGCGGTTATCGCAATAGTGTTTTTCAACGTCACGGTGGGGACATTGTACGCGATAGTCGTAAATGTGCTGACGATCGGTATTGACGTAAACATATCCGAATGGGTAGGCAGAGTAGGCGGATATGCCGTGTTTGCCGTTATTGCAACGGTTGTGCTTGTTCCGCTCGACTTTATGTTCGGCACGCTTAGCGCGACAGTATTGAAAAAAATTCCCGTACGGCTAAGTAAAGCCGAAATGTTGCAGCAAAAAAAGGATGAACAAAAAAAGCGTGACGATCAGCCCAAAGAACCCGAGTACGACATTTTCGGTTACGAGATATGCCGCGATGACAATGATGACGATGATAAAAAGCGGTAATCCGTTGCCGGCTTAAGGTGAATAAATGTATAAAATACTTGTAAGGGAAGACGACGAGAGCATAAGGCGCGAGCTTACCGCACTGCTTGAAACTAACGGCTATGCCGTTGTGTCGGACTTGCCGTGCGACCTTGCGCTACTCGACGTGAACATGCCCAAAGAGAACGGGTTCGAGCTTTGCGCTCGGCTTAGAAAACAGACCGATATTCCGGTGATTTTTCTCACTGCGCGCGACAGCGCGGAGGACGAGATCATCGGGTTCGGCGTGGGTGCGGACGATTACATACGCAAGCCGTATAATTCGTCCGTTTTGCTTATGCGCATTTCTCGGCTGCTCAATCGCAGGGCGGACGGCACAGCCGAGCAGCGCGGGCTGAAGCTGGATATAGCGGACATGCGCGCGTATTATAAGGGCGAATCGGTCGAGCTGACAAAAAACGAAACGCGCATACTTGCCGCTATGTTCAAAAAGCCGCTGATAACGCGCGACGAGATAATCGACGAGCTGTGGAACAACAGCCTGTACATAGACGAAAGCACGCTGTACGTAAACATCAACCGATTGCGCGAAAAGCTTAAATCTATCGGCGCGAGCGACTTTATCCGCACGGTGCGCGGCGTGGGGTACAGACTGTGAAGCTGCGCGACTATTTGGCGAGCAAGGCGGTCATGCTGTGCGGCATAGGCATTGCTCTTATAGTGTGGGGTGTGTTTGCATACCTGTGCGGTGCAAACGCCGTACTGCTGTGGGGCAGCGAGGCATTTTTTGTAGTTGCGGTAGTCGTGCGTTACTCGGTTGGGTATGCGGTTACGAACAGCAGGCTAAAGCGTTTGCAAAAAAGCCATGACGAGCTTGACAAAAAATATCTGCTCGGCACTCTTTTGCCCAAGCCGCCGGGCAGCGTGGAACGCGAGTATTATGAGATTATGAGCAGCGTGTCGCGCTCGGCGATAGGCGAGGCGGAAAACGCGCAGCGCGAAAAGGAAGAGTACTGTGAGTTTGTCGAACAGTGGATACACGAGCTGAAAACTCCGCTGACTGCGTGCTCGCTCATTTGCGATAACGGCGGCGATAAGAGCAAGCTGAAGCGCGAGCTTAAGCGTGCGGACAACATTGCCGACACCGCACTGTATTATGCGCGGCTGCGCAGCCCGGAAAACGATACGGTAATTGCCGCAATCGATTTGCGCAAGGTTTTGGACGACGCGGTAATCAGTCAGCGCGAGCTATTGACCGCCGCAAAGATTAGTGTGGAAATAAACGGCGGATTTACGGTAGATACCGACGGCAAAGCGGTCGGGTTTGTCGTAAAACAGCTTTTGATAAACTGCGCCAAATACTGCGCCGGCTGTCACATCGTGATGACTGCGGAAAACGGCGTGCTCAGCATTGCCGATAACGGCGTGGGCATAGCCTCAGACGAGCTTCCGCTCATCATGCGGCGTGGCTACACCGGCACGGAAGGACGGCGCATAGGCAGTACCGGCATGGGACTGTACATATCGTCCGAAATCTGCAAACGGCTTGAAATAGACTTCACCGCGCGATCCGAAGTAGGTAAAGGAACTACTTTTTATCTAAAATTTCCCAATCTTACAAAATCGTAAGATTGCGTTAAGATAGCGTAATGGAATTTAGTATTGTGCCGTGATACACTATGGTTACAAAGCAGGAGGACAGAAATGAACAAAATCTTAGAAGTTAAAAATGTAACCAAGTATTACGGCGGCGGTCAGGCAGTCACAAAGGCGCTGGACGGCATATCGCTGGAAGTGGAAAAAAGGCGAGTTTGTGGCGATCATGGGCGCGTCGGGCTCGGGCAAGAGTACGCTGCTCAACGTGATAGCCACGATCGACAAGGTCAGCTCGGGCGACATTATCCTCGACGGTCAGAGCTTGTGCGACTGCAAGGACGCAGAGCTCGCCAAGTTCAGGCGCGACAAGCTCGGTTTTATCTTTCAGGACTACAATCTGCTCGACACTTTGACGATTGAGGAGAATATTATTCTGCCGCTCAACCTTGCGCGCGTTCCCAAAGAAAAGACAGACGAACTATTAAAGGACGTGGCGGAAAAGCTGGGCGTTGCCGATAAGCTAAAACAATTTCCGTACGAGCTGTCCGGCGGTCAACGACAGCGCGCGGCGTGTGCGCGTGCGTTAATTACCTCGCCGTCGCTAATGCTTGCAGACGAGCCGACGGGCGCGCTTGACAGCAAAAATTCACGGCTTCTCATGGACACGTTCAACATAATCAACGTAAATCTCGGCGCGACTATACTAATGGTCACGCACGACGCGGTTGTGGGCAGCTATGCGAGCCGCGTACTGTTCCTTAAGGACGGAAAGATTTGGAGTGAGGTCGTGCGCGGCGCTAGGTCGAGACAAGACATGTATGCCGATATCCTTTCCGTATCGTCCGCGCTCGGAGGTGATACAGATGTTCGCTAAGCTCGCATTCCGTAACGTTAAGCGACAGCTCGGCAACTATCTTATATACTTTATAACCGTGTCGCTTACTGTCGCGCTGATGTTTGCAGTCAACAGCGTGATATTCGAAGAGCAACTGTTAGCCCGCGCGCAAACGATCAGCGATTTGCGCACCGCGCTAACACTGATAACCGTGTTTATATCGGTTATCGTCGCGTTTGTGTTAGGATACGCAACTTCGTTTATGCTAAAGCTGCGAAAGCGCGAATTCGGAACGTATCTAACGCTTGGCATGACTCGGTCGAACATTATGTGCGTGTTCCTGTTGGAGTCGCTATTGCTGTGTGTAGTGTCGCTCGGTATCGGTATACTTTTGGGACTTGGATTCTATCAAGGCTTGATGGCGATTGTGACCAACGTAATGGACGTTGACTTCGGCTTTGCCGCATATTCGTATCAAGGCTTGCTCCTTACGGTTGGACTTGTGCTTGCAATATTTGCGCTGTCCTCGGCGGCTTCGGCAGTTTTCCTCAAGCGCGTCAGCATTTACAATCTTTTGCATGGCGCAAAAAAGACCGAAAAGGCAGTTCGCCATCCCGCAGTGTGGTGTATCTTAGCCGCCGTCGCGCTCGTGGGAATTATTGTCAGTATTGTTATTTTCAGCGACGCGGCAAAAGTATTGATCGGTGACGTAGATAACGGCAGACTGTCTAAGATAGTGATGTCACTCGCCGTGTTCGGCGCATGCGTCATTGTGTTTCACATCGGACTGTCGCGCGGCGTAATAGGCTTACTCATGCGCACTAAAAAGTTTAAAAACCGCGGCGCTAATATATTTACGTTCAGACAGCTCTCGGGTAAGCTTTCCTCAAGCTCGGTACTTATGGGTCTGCTCGCGTTTTTGATATCGTTTGCCGTGATTGGCTCTAATGCTTCGTTCACGCAGCAGATTGGCACTAACGCCATACTCGATAGGGACTATCCGTTTGATGTGTGCGCAATGGTGCGCAGCCACGAAGAACATGACATCACGTTCGACGAGGCTGAGCAAATAGTAAGCAAGTATTCGGAAATTAAGAACAGAGTGGATTTCAGTGTATATTATTCCGGCGACCGTTACCTGCACGGCTTTACCGATTGGGGCGGCTCTGAGTATTGGATGTACTACGACTCCTATATAGAAGAAAGTGTATTCAACAGGGTTTACGGCGAGATAGGGTATAAGCCCGTCAGCCTCGGCGACGGCTTTATGATAGCGGCGTATGACCGCCGCGCGGGTGAGTTCGACTTTTCCCAAGCGAATCTCGTTCTTGGCGGCAGACATCTATCCTACAAAGGCTTTTACGCCTGCCCGCTGCTCGGCAACGGTGTGTACGACTTTTTGGTGGTCGTGCCCGACGGCACAACCGCAGGAATGAAATCGTACTACGACGGCACGGTATTCTCGCTTGTTAACACGCGTTACAACGCGGCGCAGTTGCGCGATGACCTTATGGTATCGCACGAGGACGAGGAGTTGGGCGTAACGTACGTTACCACCGACTACGGCCTTCGCGAGTACGCGAGGCTTATGCAAAATGCGAGTAACGCCGTGTTCATTGTGGCGGCGCTGTATATAGCGGTGGTGTTCGTGTTATTGGCAATGGCTATACTCGCGCTAAAGACCTTGTCCGGCATATCGGACGACAAACAGCGTTACGCCACGCTCGACCGCTTGGGAACAAGCAGGCGCGATATGTGCCGTACGCTGTTCAGACAGATATTCACGTTCTTTGCATTGCCGTTTGCGCTTCCGCTACTTATAAGCTTGCCCGCAGGGATTATCTGCTACTCGCTCATGACGATGGCGGAATTGCCGATTGCGGCAACTCAAGCGGCGGCAGCGTCGGGCATAATAGCGCTTGTCATGCTCGCCGTGTACGCACTGTACTTTGCCGCAACGTATCTCGTATCAAAACGCGCGGTTCTGCCTTCGACGTGAGTTCGTATCCATAAATTATTTGACAAACTAATTTATATTTGCTAATATGTGCATGTGTGTAGTTTATTGTGGCTACACATATGCACGTTTATTTTAGGAGAAAACTACTTATGAATAAAGTTAAAGTAATTACCGATTCTTGCGCCGACCCGTGCAAGGAATTGCGCGAAAAATACGATATAGACTATGCGCTTATGAGCCTTATTTGGGACGGCAAGGAAATCCCCGCGTCCTGTGACCAAGATTTGTTCACATACAAGCAATTGTACGACGCCATGCGCGACGGCAAAAGAATCATTACGCAGCAGGTTTCCGATCCCGAGTTTGAGCGCATTTTCACACTGTATCTCGAGCAGGGCTACGATATTGTTTACATAGCATGCTCGTCCGCGCTTTCGGGTTCGTACAACCTCGGTCAGATAGTCGCCAAGCGCCTTATGGAAAAGTACGAGGGTCAAAAGATTATTTGCGTCGATCCTAAAAACTCTGTCGCCGGCGAATTGATTGTCGCCATAGAAGCGGCGAAGGTCGCAGCGCTCGGCGCGGGCGTGGAAGAGGTCGCGGCGCTCGCCGAGGCTGTAGCACCTAAGGCGATGCAGTTCGCCGCAGTGGGCGATCTTACGTACCTTAAGCGTGCGGGCAGGGTCAAGGCTACGGCAGCATTTTTCGGCAATCTTTTCGGCATTAAGCCCATTCTCATCAGTAACAGGATAGGCGAAAACGAAGCTATAAAAAAGGTCAAGGGCAGAAAGAACTCGCTCGACGAGATCGTAAATATGCTGGCTGCTTCACTCACAGACGAGGAATATCCCGCAAGCGAGCAGACCATATTTGTGGTTCACGCCGACTGCGAGGCGGACGCCAATTACCTTGCAGAACAGGTCAAGACAAAAATCAATCCCAAAGAAGTTTACATTAACGCCATAGGACCTACTATAGGTGCGTCGGTAGGTCCTGAAACAGTTGCGCTTTACGCATTCGGAAACCAGTATGCGACGATAGGAGACTAAATGGCTGCAACTTACAAGCTGGACGGCTGCGCTCTTGCCGATATGGTAAAAAGCGGCGCGGTCAATCTTCGCAACAACGCTCAAACCGTTAACGAGCTAAACGTATTTCCCATACCCGACGGCGACACCGGCGAGAACATGGCGCGCACTATCGAGGGCGGCGTTTCTTCGCTTGCCTCGGCGGACGGCGCTGTCAAAAGTGTATCTGCCGTGGCGGAAGCGCTGGCACGCGGTATGCTTCTTTCCGCGCGCGGAAATTCGGGCGTAATACTCTCGCAGTTTTTCGAGGGGGTCAGGCTCGGGCTTATAGGCATAGCGCAGGCGGGGATTAAGGAAGTCAAAACGGCATTCGATAGCGGCGTAAAACAAGCGTATTCGGCGGTAGTTAAACCTACGGAGGGCACGATACTCACCGTTATGCGCGAGGCGACCGAAGCGGCAAAAAGCGTGGGCGACGACGAGAGTTTGGAAAAGTACTTTTCGGTATTTATCGACGAGCTGTACGCGTCTCTCGACCGCACGCCCGAGCTGCTCCCCGTACTTAAGGACGCGGGCGTAATAGACAGCGGCGGCGCGGGCTTTGTGTACATAGCCGAGGGCATGAACCGCGCGCTCACAGGCGCGGCGGACACTGCTGTCGGGCACAACGCGCATAGCGAGGTGGCGGCAGCTGCGGACGACGATAAGTTCAACGAGAATAGCGAAATGAAGTTCGGCTACTGCACGGAAGTTATTGTTCAGCTCTTGAACAGCAAGACCGACGCGGCGGGATACGACGTAAAAACGCTTATAGCGTATCTGGAAAAAATGGGCGGCGATTCTATAGTCGCGTTCAAAACGGGCACGCGAGTAAAGATCCACGTGCACACCTTCGAGCCGAACAAGGTGCTTGAGTACTGTTTGGGCATAGGCGAGTTAGTCGCCGTCAAGGTGGAGAACATGTCGGTGCAGCACACCGAGGCGGTCGTGCGCAATCGGTTTGTGCGGCAAACTCCCAAAAAGACAGAAAGGAAAAAATACGCCTGCGTGGCGGTTGCAGACGGCGATGGGATCATAGAGCAGTTCCGTTCTCTCGGCGCGGACTATGTTGTGGACGGCAAGCAGACAATGAATCCCGCCACTCAGGACTTTATTTCCGCGTTCGACGAGGTTAACGCCGAGGTCATATTTGTTCTGCCCAACAACGCAAACATAATCCTTACCGCCAAACAGGCGGCGGAGCTGTACAAAAAATCCCAAGTTGTTGTAGTGGATAGCAAGACGCTTGCGGAGGGGTATTCCGCAATGTCCATGCTCGATTATTCGTCGGACAATGCGGACAAGATAAAAGCCGCGTTTGAGGCTGCGGTTCAGTCGGTGGAAACGGGTTTAGTCACGTACGCCGTGCGCGACAGTCACGTAAACGGCAAGGACATAAAAAAGGGCGACTTTTTGGGCTTTGCGGACAAAGAACTGCTCGCGTGCAATGCCGATATATTAAAGGCTGCATGCGAGCTTATCGATAAGATAGACAAGACCGACAAGTCGATAATAATAGCTATGCGCGGAAAGGACGCGGACGGGAACGTCACCGCGCAAATCGCCGAACATGTGCGCAAAACCACCGACCTCGAGTTTTACGAATTCGACGGCGGTCAGGACGTGTATTCGTTTATATTCGTAGTAGAATAAGAGAATTAAGAATTAAGCAGCTAAGGCCGCATTAAGGAAGAGACTCTTCGCCTGCGGCTCTGAGTGACAAAAAGGAGTGGGAATCGCGAATATACTTTTGTCATTCAGAGCGAGCGTAGCGAAGCGAAGAATCTCTTCCGTATCAAAAAGGAACAAGCCGTGTGGTTTGTTCCTTTTTACTATTACTCAAAAATTTTATTTAACCACTCGCTTGCTTCTTTAAAGTGCTGACCTATCTTGTCCGAGATGTGGGCGTCCGAGCCAAGTACGGGCTTTATCTCTCCGCCGGCAGCCTTGTACGCGCGCAAAAATTCCTCGCGCGGCTGGTGTGGCGGGAGCGCTCCGTTGGTGTTTTCTTCTATCCGAATTCCGCGTGCTACGGCGACTTTGATTATGTCGTCCAGAATGTCGCGGTAAGTCTCGTAGTTCATGGCGATGTTTCTGTACCGCTCTAAAAATCCGATATGCCCGATTGTGCTGAACTCATAATCGACGTCCAAAGACCGCCGTATGGCGTTAAGGTACGACAGGAAAGGCGGCTCGTCCGCATGGGTCGGCGCGGGATAATAATGCACGCTGTTTATAACGTATTCAAGCGGCAAATCTTTTACTAGCTTTGCCGTTTCGCGCTCGTATTTCTGTTCGTATCCGACTTCCAGTCCAATATAGATGGTTAGGTCGGGATTGTCGTCGCGCACGCGATTCCAAGAGGAAAAGTATTTGTCGAAGTCGATAATATACCCATCCCAGTGCCCGACATCTATATGGTCGGTGATTATAAAGCCGCGCAAGCCGTTCGCTCTAACCGTGTCGGCTATTTTTTGCGGCTCGTCCGCACCGCACGCATTTGCGTCCGGCGAGAACTTGCTGTGGATATGACAATCCATATTCGATAAATCTGTAGCGTTAGGTATCAGCTTCATAGTTAAAAGTATATCACGGTTGGTGACTGCTGTCAAGTGGGGTAGTGTGCAATCGATAGCTGCGAATTATCCGTTTATTCGACAGTGTAATACCAAATATAGCAAAATCACTTGTTCCGTATATGTTATAACTTTTACATATGGGCAAAGTGTATAAAATATCGCCCGTCGCAATTGTAGGCGCGGCGGCGCTGCTTGTAGTCACTATCGGCGGCAAGATTTACGGCGTTTCGCCGTTCGGCACGGCTATGTTTTGCGCGCTGTCAGGCAGCTTTTTTATCGGGTTTATTGCGCCGATATATCTGCTCTGCGAGTTTCTGTTTTCTTTTGAGGTGTGGCGGCTGTACGCAGGCGGCGCGGTCATTTTTGTTATGGCTGTGCGGTGGTTGTTGTCGCTTAAGCTTCCCAAGCTCGACCGAGGCACGGCTAAAGCGCTGTTTTCCATGTTTGCAATACTGTTGCACACCGTGCTTGCGGCGCTTTTTGTACCTATTGCCGACGCGGTTATATCGGGATTTATAGGATGTTTGTTTTATTACTTTTCCGTCAATGTAGCGGCGTGTACGCGTAAGGCGTTCTCGTTTAAGCTGGGAGTGGTGGAAGCCGCGTCGGTGTGCGTGGTGTTTCTTGTTGCGGGGCTTGCGTTTGGCAGAGCGCGTTACGACGTGTTTATAATCGGGCTTGCACCCGCAATGCTTATGATTCTGCTTTTAGGGCTTGTAGGCACAAAAGCCGTGCTGGCGGGCGGGGCAATGATTGCCGTGGGACTGGGTTATGCGTCGCCCGCACTTGTGCCCGCGTTTGTCATGTGCACACTTACTATCCCCGCTTTTTCGCGCCTTAATAGGTTTGTAT
Source organism: Clostridiales bacterium (assembly GCA_029066805.1). Taxonomy (GTDB): domain Bacteria; phylum Bacillota; class Clostridia; order Christensenellales; family Pumilibacteraceae; genus Anaerocaecibacter. The sequence goes on from JAIEFT010000051.1 coordinate 25,683, forward strand.
ACGCGCTTACTGCCATAGGGGTTTTTGCCGCTACGTCGGTGCTGTTCTTTTCCGATCCGATATCGGTAGGGTGGAACTCGCTAATGCTGGCGGCGGGCGCATTGCTGTTTTGCATTCTGCCTCGGCGTGCGGTAAAAAAGGTGCGCGACTACTTTGACTACGAGAGTTCGTCGCACATCGCGCTGCGCCATTACGTAAACCGTTGCAAGTACGACGCCGGCAACCGCATGCTTGCCGTAGCGTCCGTGTTTGACGAGACCGCGCGGCTGATGAGCGTTATGAGCTCGCCTCGCCCGGACTATTCAGGCATGGGTTATTCATTGAGCGATCGCGTTTGCCCGTACTGCCCCAAAAACTCCGAATGCGACAGAGCCGCACGCGAGCAGGCTTTTACGCTGCTTGCAGAGCGAGCCCAAAGCGGGCGGGCGATACTGTCCGATCTTCCCGAGTTCTTCACGGCGTCATGCGCACGCGCGGGCGAGGTCATAGCCGAATCGTCGGCAATCACCGACGGCGCGCGCGAGCGGCTAAAGGAAAAAGAAAGCGAGGATAAAGCCAAGGCGATAGTAACCGAAAGGCTTACGGCAGTAAAGGACGTGCTGGAAGAATTGGGCAGGTCGGAGGCTTTGCCCGTTGGGTTTGACGCTACCGCCGAAAAGCGGATAATTTTTGAGCTGTGCAGCAGCGGCGTGGAGTGCGCCGACGTGTTTGTCACGCGCGACGCGGTCACGGCGGTGGTGCGCTCAAGCACAGTCTCGCATGAAAGAATTCGCCGCGCGGTAAGCGTTTGTCTAAAATGCCGTTACGAAGTTGTGGCTATAGAAAAAACTCAAGCAGCGGGGTGGAGCGTCGCCACGCTTAAGCGCCGTCCTATGTACGAAGCGGTGTACGCACGCGCGGGCGTGAGTAAAAACAAAAACGGCGTGAGCGGCGATAGCTACACATTCAAGCGCATAGGCGACAGATTTCTGGCGGCGCTGCTGGATGGCATGGGCAGCGGCGAGAGCGCGGGCGAAAGCTCGGGTGCGGCGGTCGAGCTGATAGAATGCTTTTACCGCGCGGGGTTCGATTCCGCCTCGGTCATCGCGGGCGTTAACAGGTTTTTAAAGCTTCCCACCGCCGAGAACTATTCCGCCGCGGACGTAGCTGTGTGCGACCTCGACACCGCTACTGTCGATATTATCAAAATAGGCGCGCCGCCGTGCTATATCAAGACAACGGACACAGTGCTGAAAATAGAGGGCAGCTCTTTGCCTATCGGTGTGCTTGACGAAATGCGCCCGTACATTGTGTCTAAAAAACTCTATCCCGGGCAGATGCTGATTCTGGTCACCGACGGCATTGCCGACTGCTTCGACGGCGACGAGCTTCCGTCGTTTATAAACGGCTTGTCTGCGTTTAATCCCGAGTCGGCAGTTACCGAAATTGTCAGCCGCGCGTTAAAGCTTTCGGGCGACGTCCCTAAGGACGACATGACCGCGATTGCGTTCAGACTGTACGAAAAGAAAAAGTAAGTTCAATGCAGAATTAATAATGCAGAATGCAGAATCAAAGCTACAAAGTAAAGCCGATTTTGTCATTCCGAACGCAGTGAGGAATCTCATCCTTATTATACTACATGCAATTTCATTTGACATTTTTAGAGTAATGTAATAAACTTATTCCATAATAATAGCAAACTACAGGTCGCTTACTAATTATGGAAAAAGGCAAGATAAGAAACGTTGCGATAATAGCTCACGTCGATCACGGCAAAACTTCGCTTGTTAACGAATTGCTCAAGCAGGGCAATGTTTTTCGCGACAATCAGGCGGTTATGGACCGTGTTATGGATAGCAACGCGCTCGAGCGCGAGCGCGGTATTACCATACTCAGCAAAAACGCGTCGTGCATTTACGACGGGTTCAAGATAAACATTGTAGACACGCCCGGGCACGCCGACTTCGGCGGCGAGGTCGAGCGCGTACTTAAAATGGTAGACGGCGCATTGCTTGTTGTGGACGCGTTCGAAGGTCCTATGCCGCAAACGCGTTTTGTTCTGGAGCGCGCGCTTGCTTTGGGCTTGAAGATCATTGTCGTCGTCAACAAGATAGATAGACCCGACGCGCGGCTCAAGGAAGTTGTGGACGAAATTCTGGAATTGTTCCTCGACCTCGATGCAAATGAGGATCAGCTCAACAGCCCGTTCGTGTTCGCTTCGGCGCGCGAGGGCACTGCGTCCAAAAATATCACAGACCGCGGCAGAAACATGCAGCCGCTGTTTCAAACTATCATCGAGCATATCCCCGCGCCGAGCGGCGACGAGGCATCTCCGTTTAAAATGCTTGTGTCGTCAGCCGAGCATAACGACTATGTGGGCAAGCTCGCCGTCGGCAAAGTCGGCAGCGGCAGCGTAGCGGTAGGCGACAGCGTGGTACTCACAAACTACCATGACGCGACCAAATCGGTCAAGAGCAAGGTCGTCAGCATTTTTACGTACGAGGGCATTAAGCGCGTTCCCGCAGAAACCGCTTCGGTCGGCGACATCATTTGCGTATCGGGAATCGAGGGCGTTATGATAGGCGACACGCTGTGCTCGGAAACCGATACCACGCCTATAGAGTTTGTCAAGATAGCCGAGCCGAGCGTGGAAATGACCTTTATGGTAAACGATTCGCCGCTCGCAGGCAAAGAGGGCAAGTACGTAACAAGTCGTCACCTGCGTGACAGACTGTATAAGGAAGCGGTCAAGGATTTGTCGCTTCGCGTGTCCGACGGCGCAACGGCGGACAGCTTTGTAGTGTGCGGCAGGGGCGAAATGCACCTTTCTATTTTGATAGAGACCATGCGCCGCGCGGGCTATGAGTTTGCCGTCAGTATGCCTAAGGTTTTGATAAAGACTATCGACGTCGTTAAGTGCGAGCCGATCGACCGCGTGTTTATTGACGTCCCCGAAGCATGCGTCGGCACTATTATGAGCAAAATGGGCACGCGCAAAGGCGAACTGATAGATATGACCCCGCACGGCAGCCGCATAAAAATGAACTTTAAAGTCCCCGCGCGAGGTATGTTCGGTTATCAAAGCGAGCTCATGACCGACACCAAGGGCGAGGGCGTTATGTCGAGCGTGTTCGATGGCTACGAGCCGTACAAGGGCGAAATCAATCGCCGTGAGTTCGGTTCGCTCATAGCGCACGAAGCGGGCGATTCCATTGTTTACGGGCTGTTCAACGCGCAGGAGCGCGGAACGCTGTTTATAGGCGCGGGCGTGCCCGTGTATGCGGGTATGGTCGTAGGGCTTAACCCGCGCGGCGAGGATATTGTAGTCAATGTGTGCAAGCGCAAGCACCTTACCAACACGCGCAGCAGTAGCAGCGACGAGGCGTTAAGGCTGATTACGCCCATGCGCATGACGCTTGAGGATTGCATAGAGTTCTTGGCCGACGACGAGATATTGGAAGTAACGCCCAAGTCGCTTCGCATAAGAAAACGCCTCTTGGACGCCACGGCGCGTATGAGAGAAAGAGCGAAAATGCTCGGTCTTGGTAAGCATGCAAATGAATAAGAAATCTATCCTATTTATAATTCTAATTCTGCATTCTTAATTCTTAATTAATTCAAAGGAGTACATTATGGCACAGACAGTTTTGGTAGTGGATTTCGGCGGGCAGTATAACCAGCTGATCGCACGGCGCGTGCGTGAGGCAAATGTTTACTGCGAGCTGATTTCGTTCGAAAAAATCACCGAGAAGATTGCCGAAACCAATCCTATAGGGCTTGTGTTTACCGGCGGTCCTGCGTCGTTTAACGAACCGGGCGCGCCGCGCATTCCCGCCGAGGTTTTCTCTATGGGTATTCCCGTGCTCGGCATTTGCTACGGCTGTCAGCTTATTGCAGGCACGCTTGGCGGTGCGGTGGGCGAAGGTCCGCGCGAGTACGGCAGGCGCACGCTCAAAGTCGAGCAAAATAAGTCCAAGCTGTTCGACGGCGTCAAGGCGCAATCAACGTGTTGGATGAGCCATACAATTTACATAGAAAAGCTGCCTGCGGGCTTTGCCGTTTCCGCTACTACAGAAACGTGTCCCGTCGCGGCTATGGAAGACCCTGCGCGCAAGCTGTACGGCGTGCAGTTCCACCCGGAAGTCATGCATACCGACGAGGGCTTTAAGATACTTAAAAACTTCCTATACGGAGTGTGCGGCGCGACCGGCGAGTGGACTATGTCCGGCTACGTCGAGCGCACCGTCGCCGAGCTCAAAGCCAAAATCGGCGACAAAAAAGTGCTGTGCGCACTGTCCGGCGGCGTCGATTCGGCGGTGGCGGCAACGCTCATTCACCGCGCGTGCAAAAACCTCACTTGCATTTTTGTAGACCACGGCTTGCTTAGAAAGGGCGAGGCGGAAGAGGTTATTCGCGTGTTCCGCGACGAACAGGGCATGAACCTTGTCGCGGTTGACGCGGGCGCAAAGTTTTTGGCTAAGCTCGCGGGCGTAACAGAGCCCGAACGCAAGCGCAAGATTATCGGCGAGGAGTTTATCCGCGTATTCGAAGAGGAAGCCAAAAAGATCGGCGCGGTGGACTACCTTGTTCAGGGCACGATTTATCCCGACGTGATTGAGAGCGGGCTCAACCATTCCGCCAAGATAAAGAGCCACCACAACGTAGGCGGACTGCCCGACGTGGTAGACTTTAAGGAGCTTGTCGAGCCGCTTAGATTGTTGTTTAAGGACGAGGTGCGAAGATTAGGCTTCGAGCTCGGCTTGCCCGAATATATAGTAATGCGCCAGCCGTTCCCCGGTCCGGGACTTGCCATACGCGTTATCGGAGACATCACCGAGGATAAGCTCAAGATACTTCGCGAGGCAGACTTCATTCTTCGCGACGAAATAGCCAAGAACAAGCTCGACAGAGAGATTTGGCAGTACTTTGCGGCGCTTACCAATATTCGCACGGTGGGCGTTATGGGCGACGAGCGCACGTATGACTACACCGTTATAATCCGCGCCGTCACAAGCGTGGACGGCATGACCGCCGACTGGGCGCGCATTCCGTTTGACGTGCTGCAAACCATTTCCGACCGCATAGTCAACGAGGTCAAGCACGTCAACCGCGTCGCTTACGACATAACGAGCAAGCCGCCCGCAACTATCGAATTAGAGTAAATCCGTAGTGTTTTAGTACAAAGCATGTTTTCGTCGGGATAGAGAAATCACTTTCTCATAAAGACTAAAACTTCACACGCTATATATAGAGACCTGTATCACAAGATATAGGTCTTTTTTCTTGTTCATATGTGGGTGGGACACTAAATAAGACAATTCTAATAAGGACGGTATATGCTTGCGTTCGGGAAAGAGATTTTTCTATCCCGACGAAAACACGCTTATATGCGAACATAGTGAGAATATAAGCAGTTTGAGTGGGAAACGGTAAGAAAACTAAGATAATCGCTTATATAGCTCTTTTGGCAAAGAAAATTATAAATTTTGCTTTCCTGAAGCTATTCCCAGTGTTTTCCCCAATGAAAGAGCAATTCGTTGGGGCAGATTGGGATAGATTGGCAAAACATACTGAGAGGTATTATGTACAGCAAAAACTATAAGGGTAGGTGCGATAAGCGCAAAATTGGCAAGTGTGAAGATGTGATTCGATGCTACGATGCTATTATGACCGCATATGTCAGTCAACTTGAAAAAGATGATGAGGTGGTGGAGGTAAGGGTAAATGTTCCGCTAGATGATTTTCCTCTTGGAGAGTTCACTACTGATTTTGTATGCACTTTGAAGGACGGAAGTATCAAAGTTAGAGAGTGTGTATTTAGAGATAAAGTGTCACATCCGATTGTCTCAAAGAAGTTAGATGCAAGCCGTGTTTATTGGCTTAAGCGTGGAGTAGAAAACTGGGGGTTGGTCGTAGAGTGCAGATAAATGATTTATGCCGATTTGACGGATCTATTTTCCGTGTGTTGGCTATAGACGAACAATCCGTTTTGGTCATTGATTGTATCAAGAGGCAGATGCCTTCTTGGGTTACTATTCCTACCGAATACACGCTTTGCACTGAAGAGAAATTACTATCGGAAACCGGCGTTGTTATGGTAACAGATGAAGAGTCATTAAGCCAAGCAGAGAGAAAGACTGCTCATCAAAGATATACGATGATTGCCCCTGCTCTTATTGTAATCGAAGATATACACGCTAGGTCGGATATGATTAATTTTGTAAGCAAGAAGCATAATGTTTCCAAACCAACACTGCGTAAGTATCTCTGTTTGTACCTCGCTTTTCAGAACATTTGTATTCTTGCTTCTCAGACCAAATTTAAGGCAGATAAATGCCTTACGGACGAACAGAAAGTGTTTAGATGGGCGTTGAATAAGTTCTACTACACAAGCCGTAGAAATAGCCTTAAAACTGCTTACACGATGATGCTGAAAGAGAAGTATTGCGATGAGTTTGGAACACTTTTAGCCGATTACCCACCATTCCATCGCTTCTATTATTTTTACCAAATACACAACAAGGAACGCAATAAAATCATATCGCGAGAGGGGGTGTCAAATTATCAGAGGAATCATCGTCCGTTATTGGGAGATGGGGTTAGAGAGTACTTTCCGACTATCGGTTACGGACTTCTAGACAGTACCATAACGGATATATACCTCGTGAATGAGAGTGGGCAATTAGTCGGCAGACCTATCCTAACGGTCTGTGTTGATGCTTATAGTTCTCTCTGTATGGGATATTCTCTCGGGTGGAAGGGCGGAGCTTATTCCGTCGCGCAGATGTTTCAAAATGTTATCGCTGATAAAGTAGAGCATTGCAAAAAGTACGGTATTATTATTTCTTCTGATGATTGGAATTGTGCCGCATTACCTGCCACCATCCTAACTGACCGAGGCAAAGAGTATGTCGGAGACACTTTGGAACACCTAACCGACTTGGGTGTTACTATAACTAATTTGCCACCATTTAGAGCCGAACTAAAAGGAACGGTAGAAAAGTTTTTTGATATTATTCAGAACCTTTATAAACCTTATTTGAAAGGCAAAGGTGTAGTAGATACGGATTATCAAGAGAGGGGCGCTCACGATTATAGGAAAGATGCTTGTCTTACAATAACGGACTTCGAGAAAGTAATTCTTCGCTGTATTCTATACTACAATACACAAAGAATTATCGAGAATTTTCCCTATGCTGGTAAAGCGATTAAGCCTTATGCAAATACCATTTGGAATGAGTTCTACAAGCAAGGCAATATCATATCTGTTAAATCGGATTTGCTCTATAAAACACTTCTTCCGAGGACAGAGGCGAAGTTTACTCGTCATGGCTTAAAGGTCGGCAGATTGCATTACAAGTGCTTAGGTTTTGTAGAAGAGTATTTGCGAGGTGATAAGGCTGTCGTAGCTTATGAGCCTAATGACTGTTCATATGTGTTCTTGATGAAAGACAGTGATTACATACGCTTTACACTAATTGAGATGGCTTTTTTGGGCAAGTCGATAGAAGAGGCAGAGGAAATGATAAGGGGACATTCCGATGTCGTAAATGGTGAAATACGCAATAATACGCAAGCCAAAATAGACTTAGCACATGATATATTAGCTATCGCTAATAGCTGTGTCCAAACTACAAAGGTTACAGTCAAAGGCGTTAGGAAAACACGACAAAGAGAAGCGAGGAAACCTTAATGGAATGGAAAGACTACATTGCTCCGATGTATGAAGGCGAAGAACTTATAAAGAGGTTGGCTGTCCATACCGAATACAATGAATCGATTCGTAGCGCCTCTGTTGCAGAAAGATTGATGGCACTGTCGAGCTTATACGATATGTATATACCAACTGATATGTCTGTGGAAATTTACTATAAGCTCTATCTAGCACTAGTGCATTCATTATCTCGGAAAAGAACATCGAATTCAAATACGCAACTTTATGAGAACTATAAAGCAATTAAAGGGTCGCCTTATCACGGAATATTAGGTGGTATTGATTCATTTGTGATTACGGGCGGTAGCGGCATCGGCAAAAGCTCTGCAATCAGTAGGGCAATATCTGTAATATCAGCAGATAATATAATTGAGATTAAATCACCTTATCAAAAAATCATACCATTCCTAGTGGTACAAACGCCATTCGATTGCTCCCTTAAATCACTTCTGTTAGAGATTCTGAGGAAAGTTGATGAAGTGTTGGGCACTAAATACCTATTCAACTCATTACGCACGAGAGCAACTACAGACATCTTAATTGGAACGGTTTCAACGGCGGCTATGAATCATATTGGAATTTTGGTGTTGGACGAGATTCAAAATGTAGCCAATTCTAAGAATGGGAAAAACCTAGTGGGAAGCATTGTGCAGCTGATAAACTCAAGCGGAATAGCTATCGTGTTTGCAGGTACAGCGTCTATTGTTCCATTTATTCAAGCGGACTTTATGCTTGCAAGACGACTGATGAATTTGCATTATAATCCTTTGCCGTATAACCAAAAGTTTTACAGCCTATGTAAAATAATTTTCATGTTTCAGTTTACAAAAGAGAAAAGCGAGTTGACCGAAGAAATTACAAGTTTGTTGTACAAGTTCTCGCAAGGCAATATATCCGTAATTATTTCGCTGATAGTGGAGGCGCAAGAATCCGCTATCCAGTGCGGTCAGGAAGCCATTTCCATAGAGACCATACAATCTGCCTACAAGAAGCGTTTGAGGCTTCTGGACGGCTTCCGGTCGTCTCAGGATAAGCGTTATGATGTTCCAAGCAAAGAAACATTCTTTCTGCCGATTTGCAATGACCCAAATAATGAAAGTGAGCACTTGTTTTCAGACATAGTTGTGAGAAGCAAAGCAATGAAGGTAGGCATTTTAGAACTTCTTAGACAATATAACATAGCGGTAGAAGAGGTGGATATTGGATGATAGGCATTTTACCAAGGCTTTATGAGGATGAGCTTTTATATAGTTTCTTATCGAGATATGCTGTTACGGTGGCAGGGAATACATATCGCGGCGTATCGGAAGATTTATATACAGACCCATTGTGTTGTCCGAATATATTACTGTTAAATCATATGAAAGAAGACTTACTAAGCAAGTTAGAACCACAAGCATCTTTGAGAGAAATAGTTTTGAACCACACAATGTTTTCATGGTTTTGCAGGTTCGCAAGAAAAGAGAGAAGGGACAAGGCATTTAAGTTAGCTACCGAAATGAACATAAAGAAGCTCTACGATAGTCTTCCGATACCAAACTACACAGATAGATACAAGGAAAGAAGAACGATTAAGTATTGCCCCGATTGTGCACAAGAACAGAGAACGCAATTTGGTGAAGCGTATTTCCAAAGATTCAACCAAATCTTTGAACTTACCCTGTGCCCGATACACCATTGTAAATTACATCGAACAAGCATAGCTATAGATGGAAGAGTAAGCCCGGCTTTTATAACAGCTGAGATGGTGATACCTAAAGAGAATGAGATAGTCTATTCTGAAAGCGAATTAGGAATTAGAGTAGCAGAATATTTACTGGATGTATTAAACCAACCGCTTGATATTGAAAATAAAAGTGATGTAGGGATTTATTTAGATTACAGGCTACGAGATAGAGGCTATGTTAAGAGTAATGGAACGAGGGATATGGGAAAATTAACAAATGACTTCAATGCATTCTATGCTGATATTGGCGTTAAGAGAGAATACTGGTTTCTTCAAAAGTTGTTTTCGCATTATGTTTATAACGCTTATGAAATATCTTTGATGGGGCTGTTCCTCAACATATCCACAAAAGAGCTATGCGAACATAAACTATAAGAATATTTTTTCTTATCAGAAAGGTTCAAGATATAAATCATTATTACTTAGAGTAGATATATTATTAATATTATATTTTACAATGCAGTTCAACGATTTATATTCTGTAGATTCAATTATCGGCATAGGGCTACCTAAAATGTCGTGATTTTGGCTATTATACGGTAAAATAAATTCGTTTTCTTGATTTTTTATTGGGTTTGCAATCCATTTATTTACCAAGAATCCTGTCAACACCTCAGTCATGTTTTCTGTGCTATTGGTAAGCTTTCTGCTTCGATTAAAGTCGTAAAGAATGTTATCGGTTTCAAGTTCTAATTTAGAGTATTCATTAAATACATGTTTGCCATCGCCAGTTTCTCTATTAGCTTCTTCGGCAAAAGAAATAAAGTCACCGCAATATCGTTCAATAAATTCCTTTGAACATGAGTTTACAGTGCGATGCGTCCAGCGTTGCTTAAATGAATAGGCAAGACGGTTTTGTAAGTGTTCTCTTGTTTTAACAGGGCTGTAATTAAACTCTGTTCCAAAACTGCCGTTGAAATACTGCTGAATTGTGTCAGATATTGTTCGTAGCTTATCTATGATTATTGTGATATGAAGATGAGCAGGTTTTTCTTTAACTCGCGGCAAGAAGTAACTGCCGTAGCGACCTCTTCTTGTGCCGCCTTTTTCACATTTACTTATTACAATAATAGCAAGACAATTCAGCTCTTCTTTTTTACAAATCCTTTCAAGTTTTTTCTTAATTCTATTTGCGGCGAGTTCCGCTTTATGATAATTTTCGAATAAGCCCGATGGACTGTCAAATCTTGCTACATGTGGTCTAGATTGATTCATATTATTTTCCTTGTTGATTGATTATTTTCTTTTGTGCGGATTCTTCCTTGTATATTCATATTACAGGGTTTGTTTTGCGTTGAGAATGCGTATACACTCTCACTATAATAATACAGTATTAAAAACGGTGTTTTAAACGGTTTTTGCGTTTACCGATGGAAGCGTGGTAGTTTAGAGTAATAGTGTTCTATTATAATAATACAGTTTATTTTTTGTGAGTAATATAAAAGTTTTAGAAATTTTTTTTGAAACAAAAAACGGCTTATTCATAGCCGTTTGATTGGAAGACTACTGCTAATTGCAGTATTATTGGCATCTCATAGTATGACGAAGTATCCGGGGCTGCATAGTAGGGACATGTTATGGCTTTTCTTATTTACTAAGAAAAGTGTCAATGGAGTGTTTATTGACTGTTCATTTCAAAAACTTGTATATATATATCTGGATATATTATTTATTATATATATTATTTATATATTATATATATATTATTTACAGTTTATTTTTGCAAAAACGCCACTTTTGATTCAAAATATTTTTAAAAATATTTTTCATTTGCAGATAATTTTTGGTTGACTTGATGGATATGTGCATTGTTATAATATTTCTATGGTAAATGTTATAAGAGAGTGATGGCGATACGGTGTATGTAGTAATGCTATATGTCAGTATTAGAGACTTGCGTATAATGTTTTTATATGGGCTTAGTGAGGTGCATTAATGACATTTGAGGAATTTAAAAGCACTGTGATGGATAGCGCGACAATCAGCGATGGATTGAAATTTGCAAAACCGACGTGGTGGAGAGGTCGGTTTTTGTTCCCTGTGTGTATCATCGGAATGGATAATGCGGATTCGATTGTAAAAATACCTCAATGGTATAAACTCGAATCCGGTGCGATAACTCGCGTTAATTCGATTATAGATAATGTGCTCGGCAGTAATGCAAATATGACCGACTTGATATTGCCGCCGAGTATAGAAAGATTTACGCCGCAGATGCTGTCAGCCTGCAATAAACTGAAACGGATGACTTTTCCGAAAAGCGTAACGTGTGTTCCCGAAAAAACGTTTCGAGATTGCATTGCGCTTGAAGATGTTTATTACGAAGGGTCGCGGGAAGAGTGGGATAGAATCGATATCGTACACCGAAAAGACGTAGCGATTGTAGACCACTTTCGGCTCGGATTGCTTTGCAACGTCGATAACGTGCGCTACCCGATATATGGTAACGAGCCGCTGTTTAACGCAAGAATTCATTTTGATTGTGACTTGGGCGGTAGCGGTTCAATAGGCGAGTTAGGTGTATATTTAAATGGTAAACCTCTATCGCTAAAGTAAACGATTTAATTCATAAACAGAAATCTTTATTATGTGGGTGTAAGTTATGGAAAAATTAATTGATAATACCGTATATCCTGTCAATGTTTTATCAGCAATATTTGGCACAGGTGGAGATGAGTACTTTTACTACTGTGATAAAGAACAGCTCGAACAAACGGTAAATGAAATCATGCAGCTCAACTTTACGACAGAAGATTGCACGGTTTTCTTTTCTGTGTACAAAGAAAGAAAACCTATAAGTAAGATAGCCAATGAGTTGGATTGCGCGGAAGAGACTATTACTTATATTCACTCGCGCATTTTGCGAAATCTCAGATGTCCTAAATTGTCTAGACGATTAAATGCATTTACCGACACAGTTAAGGTTTGCGATGATGATAGTGGGCTTATAAGTGAAATTAAACTTGATAATGAGCCAATTGCGGTAACAAATAATGGCGAGATTAAAGCGTTTATAATGAGTCCGGATCTATATAATACGTTAAATCAAAAAGCTATGCTTGTCGATAAAATAATGTGCGTTATAAAAGAGCATTATGATAAATTGTATGGCTCGTTATGACGGTAATGAGTTAGATTTGGGTGATAGTTGGTATGGCTATCGTACCAACTAACGCTCATTACATAAATTTTTTAGAGAGGCTATTATGAAAATTTATTTAGATGAAAACATATCTTTGAATGAAAACCGCCTTATGGAAATAGCTATCGTCAATCCGAGGCTTTGTGACCAACTCACAATTCAGGTTGAGGTGGAACAGAGAAACGAAGGTCCGATTCCTCATGTTCATGTTTATCATGATAAGACAAGAAATCCGAAGAAGTGCTCTTATGTTCGTCTAGACAAAGCGGAGTATTGTTCATTTCATGGCGATGCTCCAACATTACCGAAAGACTTAAAAAAAGAATTTGTACAACTTATGACAACCATTTATGTTAAAAGGCGTACAGGTGAAAAGGTTTCTGGCTATGAGATGGCGGTAGATACATGGGTCGAGACCTATGAAGATGATTATGACAAGTTTGCTCTTGATACAGATGGCAAGCTTGTAATGCCTGATTACACCCAGTTGAAATAGAGATAGGAACAAATATGAACTAGTTGGTATGGTTACCGCACCAACTAATATAACTACATATCTTATATAAAGGATGGTAAAAATGAAGATTTATCTGGATGAAAATATCTCGTTGAATGAAGATAGCCTTATGGAAATGGCTAATCTACGCCAAAAAAGAACTGGCATTGTAGGCGAAATTTGGGTAGATGAGGGTGCTTATAGAAGAGATATAAAACACGGTAAGTATAGAATAAAATATGAAAATGCCGGCTCATCGGTCTATATAAAATTTGCAAATGATGAACCCGAGGTGGTTGGTAAGTATAAGAAAACGGATTTATCTGAACTGCCCAAAGTAATAGAGTGGATAAAAATAAACAGACCGTTCCTCATTAAACTCTATGATAGAGTAGATGACTACGATATTATGGATTTTATTACAGATATGAAACCTGTCAAAAGTTGAGAGAGGTTGCCATGCGTGCAAGATTAGTAGAAGACATTGAACTATATAAAGGTATCTTTTGGATTGTAGATACCGATAACATAGAGCGTAATAAGGATTACTGCTTTAAGATACCCTGTACTTCCGATGGTAATAGCTCCGGTATTGATTCATCGCTTGGCATAGCTAAAAGCGGTGATACCTATAATCACCAAGCCACATGGAACAAGTTGTCTAGTTCTATGACCAACAACAAACCGTATAATTACTATCCTCGTGGTAGAGTAGAGATACGAAACGGTGTTGCAAGAATATTCCTAAATGGCAATATCAATTATGATGAAGTAGTTGATTTTCTTGTTAAAGAATTTAATCTTATATCTCATAACGGTATCAAAAAAGTTACTGTTATTGAAGATAATAGCCAACATTATTTGTGTTATTTGGATAATAGATATAATGGATAAAATTAGATTTGGGTGATGGTTGGTATGGCTATCGTACTAACTAATTAAAGAGAGAGGTAAAATATGGTAAAGAAGCTTAATGAGAGTAGCTTATCTAGACTTCAGCAGTATTTGAAGAATCATGATGGTGTTTGTATAAGTGCTTGGGTCAGTCCACCTTTTAAGGAAGATGGCGAGAGTCAGCACGACTATGAAGACCGCATCAAAGGTTTTAATAGAAAGAGCAAAAATAGAAATTCACGTATGCTTCTCACCGAATTAAAGATGAAGCACTACACTATTATCAGTATAAAGGGATTCTATCAATATGACGGTCAATCTAAACCTGATAAAGAGAACTCGTTTGCTGTAATAAACACCAATAACGATAAGGACTTTTGTCAGTTTATGTTAGATATGGCTGTAGAGTACAATCAAGAAAGTATGTTGTACATTCATGCAAGCACTTATAAGGGTGAGTATATTTACACTGGTGTTCGTGGTGACCATAAATATGGTGATGTAGTAGATATGGGCACTGTCCACTTCGGTATGCAGTTATTAAATAAGAAGGATAGTCCAGAGGGCAGTCGAATACTATCTCGTGTTAATGGTAGACCGTTTGTTGCGTTTGATATGAATAAAATGGAACAAAGTAAGGAAGATGGTAGCGTGTATATTATAGAAGGTTATGCTCCAATTATTGATACACCGATAACCAGAGACGATGTGTCTTATTTAAGGTACATGAAAGGTATGGGTGAAGACGAGTCATTTACAGTTAGAAAAGCACTTGAACAGTTAAAGAATATTTGGGATTGATAAGGAATAATGCAGACGAACAATACAGAGAACTGGTTTGGCATGTCCACATTACATGACACCCTAAACGATAGGATATTTGACCCTGAGACTAGGAAGCCCTACCCCGATGTAGTAGAGCAAATACAGGCAATAGTCCAAGACTTCCTAACTGATTTGAGAGAGAGCGGAATACCCATAGAGTATATAGAAACTCGACTAGTAGGTAGTAATCCTTCCTACATATTTTTTAGTAAGGCGATGATAGCCTCTTTTTTAGTGGGACTTGAGGTTCTGAGCAGTTCGATAATCTCTTTATCTTTTGCATAGGCGTACATATCGTAGTAGAAGAACTCCTCAACGGTAGAGTTACAAGCGGCTATTATTTCAAGCAATGCAGAAACCGACGGCTCAAAGCTGTCGTTTTTTGATTCTAAGCGTGATATATAGGCAGAGTTTTTTCCGATCCTGAGACTCAACTCTCGCGCAGATAAGCCTGCCTTCGTTCGCATTATGCCAATTCTCTCAACAACATCATTTTTATCCATAATCACCTCTAGCTAAAATTATATTAAAAATATATGCTAAAGAGTGTTTCGCTATACTTGTAAAAATTACATGTCATGAAACATAATTGCATATATAGGTGCAATTTAGTTGCTTTTATATGCAAGTATATGCTAGAATAATTCATAAGATGTGCAATATGTGCTTTGAGTAATAGCAATAGGGCATATTTGGTACTTCGCAATGTAAAGTAAAATATAAAGAGGTGTTTTATTATGAACAAAGAAACTATTAGGGATTTTTCGGGTAAGGTAATCGGTTCTATCGAGACCGACAGCGCCGGCAATAAAACGGTGCGAGACTTTTATGGTAGGATTTTGGGTTATTACGACAAATCCATAAATTCTACTACAGACTTCTATAAGCGTATTATTGCCAAAGGCGATTGCTGCGGCATTCTATTCAGATAAAATTGTTGGAGGAAAAACAAATGGACGAAATTGAAAAGGCGTTTCAGGAGGGGAGTGCGCTTTATAAAGCGGAATCATATAGTGATGCTGTGAAAAAAATTCAGTTTGCAGCTAAACACGGTCATGCAGATGCGCAATATAGGTTTGGCGAGTGCTATTATTATGGTCAAGGTGTAATACAGAATTACGAAGAAGCTGTTAAGTGGTATCGTAAAGCAGCTGAACAAGGTGATGCAGATGCGCAATTTAATCTCGGTTTTTGTTATTACGAAGGTCAAGGTGTAATACAGAATTATGAAGAAGCAGTTAAGTGGTATCGTAAAGCAGATGAACAAGGTGATGCAGATGCGCAATTTAATCTCGGTTTTTGTTATTACGAAGGTCAAGGTGTAATACAGAATTACGAAGAAGCTGTTAAGTGGTATCGTAAAGCAGCTGAACAAGGTGATGCAGATGCGCAATTTAATCTCGGTTTTTGTTATTACGAAGGTCAAGGTGTAATACAGAATTATGAAGAAGCAGTTAAGTGGTATCGTAAAGCAGCTGAACAAGGTAATGCAGATGCGCAATACAGTCTTGCGGGCTGTTACATGTCGGGAGATGGTGTAAGGCAAGATTATGGTGTTGCTTTAAAGTGGTATTTAGAAGCAGCCAAACAAGGCAATGTCGAAGCGATGGTTACCGTTGGTGATTGGTATTCAGAAGATGGTAATGATGACGAAGCATTGAATTGGTATTTGCAGTCGTTTGAAGAAGGAGATACTCGTAGGTATTTTCGAGTTGCGAGTATTTATGAGGACCAAAAGAATTATAAGAAAGCGCTGGATCTATATAATATTGCAGTTCCCATTTTTGGACAAATGGCAGAGGAAAGATATGAGAGTTTGTTTGCGCAACTATATCCCGGCACGCCAATTCCCAAAATTGATTTTCCGGAAGATGACGATGAGTAATATGAAGATGATGATACGCTTGGTATCCTTAATGCCCTTGAGAGCTTGTCATTTGAGAAGGTTACTAAGAAGTTTCATAAATAGTGTACAAGTATTTACTAGATATGTTATGATAGATAATAAAGACAACTGAGTTTTTTCAGTTGTCTTTATTATTTGGATAGATTACTGTATATTTGGTTATAGCATACCAAAACAAACCTTTTCAATAAATGTACCAAAATTGGTTGACTTTAAGAACGCTCAAGAGGTATCATCCCGATACCAAAAGTAAGTAAAGTTTGTTTTGGTACGGAGAATTGGTATGTCGGTTTATGGATATGTCAGAGTAAGCACTAGGAAGCAAAAGTTGGATAGGCAAACAACTAATATATTATCAGCTTATCACACGGCTATAATTAAAAGTGAATTCTATACAGGAACTACTGTAATTCGTCCTGAATGGGATAAGTTAAAGAAAAAGCTTCATAGTGGCGATACTGTTGTTTTTGATAGCGTTTCAAGAATGAGTCGAAATGCCGATGAGGGTTTCATTGATTACCAAGAACTGTTTGACGCAGGGGTGCGCCTAGTCTTTCTCAAAGAGCCGCATATTAACACTGAGGTTTATAAACAATCAATAGCAAAGACTTTTGGTATAGAAGTGAGTACGGGGAATGAAGCTGTCGATGAATACTTTGCAGGCAATATGGAATTGATTAATCGGCTGTTAATGAAACTCGCTCAACAACAAATTAAATTGGCGTTTGAGCAAGCTGAAAAAGAGGTAGCTGATTTACATCAAAGAATTTCTGAAGGCATTAGAGAAAGCAAGTTAAAGGGTACTCAAGTCGGATTGGCGAAAGGAACAAGTCTTACAACAAGAAAATCTTTAGATTGTAAGAATATAATCAAGATGCACTCCAAGACGTTTGGCGGAAGCCTTTCGGATGAAGAAACGATAAAGCTTTGTGGGTGCTCGCGTAACACTTATTATAAGTATAAACGAGAGATGTACAAAGGCTAATTTTCATGCATTACAGTGTTTTATTGAAAGTGCTTTGATAATAAAATAGTAGTTATTTCAAATTTTAAGTAAATTTTTGCACATTTTGTGCAAAAATCGTTTGAAAACTTTTTAAAAAAAGCATAATAGTATTGACAATATATTAAAAATGGAATATAATTAGATTAATGGAGGGTTCCATATGTTAATTGAGTTTAGCGTAACTAACTTTCAATCATTTAAAGAAAGACAAACATTCTCGACACTTGCCTCTAAGGACTCACTCTTAAATGCTACTAATTTGTTTGAAGTAAATGGAAAAAACTATTCTAAAATTAATGTTTTTTACGGTGCAAACGCATCAGGGAAGACTGCATTTTTTAGAGCATTTCAATTTGTTAGAGCTTTTGTATCTATGTCAAATCAAATGCTTGATAAAACGTTGATTCCTTTAACCCCTTTTTGTTTTGATGACGCATCTTTGAAGCGTCCTAGTGTTTTTGAATTAGTATTTTTTAAAGATAAAATTAAATATAGTTATAGTTTCTCGTGTGATAGAAAAGTAGTCTATACAGAAAGGCTGGATATATATGAAAATGGAAAGCCTAAATTAGTGTTTGACCGTAGCAATATTAATCAGTACAAAATTAATTCGTATCATGAGTTAGAGACTATTAAAGATAAAAATACAAATAATAAGTTGTTTTTATGTACAGCTGCTACGTGGAATTTTGACCTTGTAAAACCAGTTGTTGATTTTATATTGCAAGATTTGAGATTTAGATTTAATGTTTCATATGAAGATAGTGGTGAAGTGGAGATGATTCCTTTTATTGAGCATTTACAAGAAGAAGGTCTATTTGATGAATATAAGAAATTTTGTTTAAAGTTATTGTCTATAGGGGATTTTAGTATAGCGGATTTTGATGCAAAAATCGAAAATGCTGACATTGAATCTTTCCCAGAAGAAATAAGAGGCTTTTTTAATGCTGTTAAGCAACTGCCTTTGCCTCCGGAAGCTACAACTGATGTGTTGAAAAATTTAAGATTAATAACAATACACAGTGTGGTGGGCGAAGACGGTAAAATAATTAATAAAAGACTTAATTTTGAAAGTGAATCATTGGGAACGAAGGCATTATTTAAGATGGCTCCTGTGTTGTTTGATGTTTTAAGGCAGGGTAAAATTTTAGTAGTAGATGAATTAGACCGCAGCCTTCATCCGTTATTGGCTAAATATATAGTATCATTATTTGTGAGTGAGACAAATACAAATAATGCGCAATTGATATTTAACACTCACGATACCAATTTGCTTGATTTGGATATTTTGCGTAGAGATGAAATTTGGTTTGTTGAACGCGATTCTAAGACAGGGGTATCGGTTATTTATCCGTTGACTGATTTTTCTCCTCGAAATAATGAGAATATAGAGAAGGGATACTTGCTAGGGAGGTATGGTGCTATTCCGTTTATTCGGAATGGTGGAAATTTATGGGAAGAATAAAAGAATACAAGCGAAAAGCGGGGATTGAAGTTGCAAGACCGGTTTATGCTATAATTTGCGAGGGACGCAATCAAACTGAAAGTAAATATTTAGACCATTTTAAAACACGAAAAGGAATAAGCGTTAAGGTTGTTAAGTGTGAAGATACCGATCCTGTTGCTATGGTTGATAAGGCTAATGCTGTTATAGAATCAGAGGGGTTGTTGGTGGGTGAAGACAAGGTGTTTTGCTTAGTAGATTTAGATAATGATGAACAAAGGAAAAATAAAATAGATGAGTTAAAAAAACATAATAGGCATATTAATTTTATTATATCTAATCCCAGTTTCGAAGTTTGGTTCTTATTTCATTTTTTGGATAATCCACCACGTTTAAGCAATGGACAAGCTGCGAAAAGAGAATTGCGAAAATACATAGCCAACTATACAGAGAGCTATGATGTCTATTCAAGAGAAGCAGCAATACGCAATAATCTTGATGTTGCAATTTCACGTTCTCGAAGCAAAAAGAATGTTCAAAATCAAAATGAGCATTGGATAGACGATGGAAGTTATCCTAATCCTTATACGGAAGTAGATACCTTAATGGAAGAGTTGAGCAAGAATTATAAATGTCATCAATAGAAAAATTATTTTAAAGGAGTAAATATGGAAATATATAAAAATTTAAGTCATGATTCTAGTGTTAGAATGTATACAATAGGTACAGATTATATAGATGTTAAATTTACAACCGGTCCAATATATAGATATTCATATGCCAGTGCTGGTCGTGAGAATGTGGAGACTATGAAACGATTAGCTCTTTATGGAGATGGGCTAGGTAGTTTTATTCAAAGAAATGTTAAATATAAATATGTCAAATATTAATTGAAAAATTATAATATCTCATTACTATTCAAATTGCTAAAGTAACTTGTGGGGCAGTACTATGGGAAAATATGATGACATAAAAAAGGAAATAGAGTCTTTACTAGAGCAAGGGCATAATTTATATCATGAGGTATATGAGAGTTACAAAATTAAAAAACAATGTAAGTTTTTGCTTGATAACTATGAGAGTTGGTATACTAAATCATTATATCTTGTGCGGCAATTAGCTTCCGAAAGAGAAAAAGATTTTATTGCTTGTTATAAATCAGATAAGAGGAGGGAACTCAACTCAAATACGTATGTAATATCTGATATGATTCAAGGAGTTGGAGTGGCAAGTTGGTATATGAAAGTTGCCTATTTAATAAGGAATCAAGTAAGTATTTTACGTAGTTGTTATGATAAATTCGATAGCAAAGTTTTTGACCTTGAAACGCTTTTGCGAGCTGATGTGTTTGACTCTGAAATCGAATCAGCAAGACATCTTTTGAAAAATGGATTTCTTCGACCGGCAGGTGCAATATGTGGTGTTGTATTAGAAAAGCATTTAGCAAATGTTTGTAAAAATAGAGGGATAACGATAACGAGGAAAGACCCTTCAATATCCGATTATAATGATAAGCTAAAAGATATCGCATATGACATTGTTGCATGGAGAAGGATGCAACATCTTGGAGATATAAGAAATTTATGTGACCATGAGAAGCATAGGGATCCCACTAAGGAAGAGGTAGAGGATTTGGTGGACGGAACTGATAGGGCAATAAAGAATATCTTTTGATAATTGGCTCGGCTAAACTATTTCTAATTAGCATAAAAAGAATGGCAAATCGCTTAGTGATAATAAAGCAATGAAATTATGCGGGTGCAACCATAGCTCTTATTATGTTTAAAATGTAAATAGGTGTAGCCGCAAGTTGATAGGTAGCTTGTGATTTATACAGTATTTGATATAAAAATATGACATAATTCCTAATATGAATAAAATTGAAAAGAAAAAATAACTTAATAAAATGGTTCCGAGAGGGTGACCAAAAGCAAAAAGGG
>JAIEFT010000052.1 GCA_029066805.1 Clostridiales bacterium
TCTAATAAGGACGGTATATGCTTGCGTTCGGGAAAGAGATTTTTCTATCCCGACGAAAACACGCTTATATGCGAACACGTAGGGAATTTCGGTATACGCGTTGCGTTCGATATCACATAAAGTGCAACCTATCGCGTTTGCGTAAGCAAACAAAAGGAAGTTATGGCAAAAGAACTTAAAGCAAAGGTTTTTCCGCGGATTTGGGCTAAGACGGTGCGCGGGGACAAAATTACGCGCGACTATATGTATACGCTCGGCGACGTGTTTGACGAGGACAAGCTGTTCGAGTATGTTTGCGATATCACACGCGCGATGGATATTCCCACGCCGATAATTTTGTCCAGCCATGTCTATAACTTTGTGCATTTTAACATTGCTAGGTTTTTGCCGCGCGAGTTTGTGGAGGAAGTGGACTTCGACTATTTTGTATTAGAAAACTCTTCGGGCACAATCAAGCCGTTGCCGCGCTACTTTAACGAAAACGGTTAGTGCGTTTATATACAATTTTTGTACCCGATGTTGACAAAACTACATAATAGTAGTATACTATCTATATAAACTTTACAAGGAAGGTGAGGCATGAAAAAGATTCTGATTACGATACTTGCGCTGATTGCGGCGTTTGTGTTGTGCTTTGCGTTTGTCGCTTGCGACGGCGACAATTCGCCCACAGGCACGGGGTCTAACCCTACCGACAAGAACGACCCTACGGGGGACGGCGACGATCCCGGAACGGTATCGATCAAGCTTAACGACGCGCTCGATGTAATTGACGGCGTGTTATCGTCTAAAGGTTTTACCGCTACGGCTACGTATACGCTGTCGAGCAAGAACAACGAGGCGGTGACGGAGAGTATTTCTATCGATAAGCGCGGAAGCAAGATCAAAATCGACGACGTTATAGTCGATTACGCGACCGGCTATGTTTACACCAATGTAGGCGGCGGCGAATACACATTCGGTCAAGAGTTTACTGCGGGCAATATCGATTACATTAAGTACATGATTACAAGCTTTGCCGGCAAGAATACCGACGCAAAGCTTACCGCACATTACGACGAGGAGACCAAAACGGTCAAGCTTTCCGTCAATTTGGCCGAAAACGTAAACAAGTATCTCGACCCGCTGCAAACGGCGTACAAAAACCAAAAGACGTTGGGCGCTATGCTCGACGAATATTCGGTTTTGCTGTTCGACAAGAAGTTCGACGAAGTGTACGGAATAATCGAGGCGTATATCAAAAATCCAAAAAACACGTTTGGAAGCCTTCTCGATTTGCTCAAGGAAAAAGCTGGCGTCGACGTTGAAGCTTTGCTTAAGGAATTCGACGTAAACGTGCCCGCGGATATATTGACCGCAATCAAACAGCGTCAGATCGGCGCGGCGGTCGTCGGCGCGTATAACTATATTAAAGGTTATATGAGCGGAAATGTAGGCGGCATGACGAATATCGAAGTGGAGCTGCTTAACGCTATTATGGCTGCCGAAGTCACGCCTGCTCAAGTCGAAGCGGCTCTTGTCGAGATAAAGAGCATGCTGCAAATATTCAAGGAATTATCGTTTAAAACGCTTATCGACACGGCATTTGCGCAAGAACAACAGCCCTCCGAGCTGTACACCGCTATTAAAAACGGCGTTAAGTTCAAGGACATTTCTATGACCGTCACGTTTACCGTAAACGATAGCAAAACCGTGACGGGCGTAAAAGCGGACTTTCTTGTAGCTCACACCTACAACGGCGTTGCGCCCGAAAACTTTACAGTGCTTGCAGACAACGATTATCTAATTTCGGCAGAGATTAAAATAGACGAGTACAAAACAGAGGCGACGGACTTTGACATCAAGTTCAGTCCCGAAGCCTACTACAAAACATCGGTTGCACAGGTTATGTACGAGTTTACCGACAAGGATATTTCGGTGTACTACGAAACGGCGGGCAACACGGTTAAAATCGCACGCGTTGATTTTGAAAAGTATACGCCCGACGGCAAATTGACGACTATAGAGAATGCTCCCGAGGGTGCGTTCAAGTTTGACGAAGCGACAAGCTCGTTTGTGTTTGACGCCGCTTTTGTCAAATCGGTGTTGGAAAATGCGACCGCAGGCACTTATCTTTACGCGAATATAGTCTTTGACGGCGACAAAGGTCAATACTGCGTCACATTGGTATACTTGAACGACAATATTGAGGAAGTCAGCAGCTATCTTACCGATTACTTTATGTCAATCATAAAGAATGTAGGCGGTAGCGATATGCCGGGCGACCCTAACGTATCCGAAAAACCGAGCGACGTCGCGTCGCAAGCATAATTAAATGTCATTTAAAAACCGCCGTGTGGAATATTCCCATGGCGGTTTTTGCGTGCTTGTAAATTAATTGACATCTACGTGTAAAAATGCTAAAATTCAGTCATGTCGTTTTTGGAATTCAAAAATGTAGAATATTCGTATATCGGCGGCGACGACGAGTTTATAAGCGCGCTTAAAGGTGTGTCGTTTTCCGTCGAGCGCGGGGAGTTTGTCGCGCTTGTCGGTTGTAACGGTTCGGGCAAGTCAACGCTTGCTCGGCTGTGCAACGGCTTGCTTACGCCCGACAGCGGGGAAGTTACGGTTGACGGAAAGCTTACCACAGATAAGTCCGCGCTGTTTGACATACGCAAAAAAATCGGCATAGTCTTTCAAAACCCCGATAATCAAATGGTAACGACGATAGTCGAGGACGACGTAGCGTTCGGACCGGAAAACCTTGGACTTCCGCCCGAGGAGATACGCGCGCGCGTGGACTGGGCGCTTAAAAGCGTCGGCATGAGCGAGCATGCGACTAGCGGACCGTTCAGGCTTTCCGGCGGGCAAAAACAGCGCGTTGCAATAGCGGGCGTGCTTGCTATCAAGCCCGAGCTGATGATATTGGACGAGGCTACCGGCATGCTCGACCCGACGGGGCGGCGCGAGGTTTTGGACGTAGTTAAAAAGCTCAACCGCGAAGAGAATATGGCGGTTATTATGATAACGCATTTCATGGAAGAAGCGGCTGCGGCGGACCGCATAATCGTGCTAAACAAGGGCGCGGTGGCGGCTGACGGCGGCAAGGAGCTGTTTGCCGCGCCCGACGTTTTTACGGCGGCTGGACTTGATTTGCCGCTGTATGTGCGCGTTGCGGGACGGCTTAATGAAATCGGCATGAATATCGGCTGTCCGCTTACCGTAGACGAGTTTGCCAAAGCGGTGGCGGATAAAATAAATGGCAGAGCGGGGGCGAAAAAATGATAGAAGTAAAAAACCTCTCGTTTGTATACAGTCCCAAAACGCCGTTCACCACGCAGGCTTTGCACGATATAAATTTGCGCATAGAAACGGGTGACTTTTTCGGTATAATCGGAAGCACCGGCGCGGGCAAGTCCACGCTTGTCAGTCATTTTAACGCGCTCACAAAAGTCCAAAAGCACAGTGGGACAGTGATTGTCGACGATATGGATCTGTCGGCTAAAAAGGTTGATTTAAAAAAGCTTCGCGCCAAGGTCGGCATGGTGTTCCAGTATCCCGAGCATCAGTTGTTTGACGATACGGTGCTTAAAGACGTAATGTTCGGACCGAAAAACCTGGGACTGAGTAAGCAGGATGCGGAGGAGCGCGCTTTGAACGCTATTGCGCTTGTAGGGCTTGACTGCGAGGAGATTGCCGCGCGGTCGCCGTTCGAGCTTTCGGGCGGGCAAAAGCGGCGCGTCGCGCTTGCGGGCGTTATTGCCATGCACCCTGAGGTGCTTGTGCTGGACGAGCCTACGGCGGGACTTGATCCCAAAGGCAAGCGCGAGATCATGGAGCTTGTTTTGCGCATAAAGTCCGAGTGCCCGACCGTTGTTATGATATCTCACAACATGGACGAGATTGCCGAGTACTGCAATAAAATTGCCGTGCTAAAACAAGGTCGTGTTATGGGCGTATTTTCGCCGCGCGAGTTGTTCGGGTCGGAAGAGCTATTGGAAAGCTGCGGTGTGGAACTGCCGCTTGTGACCGAGATAGCGGTTAAGCTAAACGCTTTGGGCGTGGATATAGATAGGTCCGTACTAACCGAAGCCGAGTTGTTCGCCGCGATAAAAAAGGCGGGTAATTATGCGTGATGTGAGTATCGGTCAATACTATCCCGCTATCTCTTTCGTGCACCGCATAGATCCGAGGTTTAAGCTTGTTATACTGATACTGTATCTTGTTACGGTATTCTTTTGCGATAGCTTTTTCTCGTTCGGGTTTATGACCGTGTTTGTGCTTGTCGCTATACTGTTATCGCGTGTGCCTATACTGAAAGTGCTGAAGAGTCTGAGGTTTGTTATTATAATACTCGTAATAACTACGCTTTTAATGATGATATTCTACACCGACACGGAGACCGCGCCGCTCGCGGAGTGGGGAATTTTCCATATTTACCTTAACGGTATTTATTCCGCAATCAAGCTTGGGTGGAGGCTTATGCTGTTGGTGCTGATGCCGACGGTGCTCACGCTTACATCTACGCCAACCGAGCTTTGCGACGGACTGGAAAGCATGCTTCACATCCACGTGCTCGCTATAATAATGAGCATTGCGCTAAGGCTTATCCCCACGCTCATCGAGGAAACCGACAAGATAATGAACGCGCAAAAAGCGCGCGGCGCGGCGTTTGAGTCGCGCAACCCGTTCAAAAAAATCAAGGCGATGATACCCGTACTGATTCCGCTGTTTGTGTCCAGCTTCCGCAGAGCGGACGACCTTGCCGACGCTATGGACAGTCGATGCTACCGCGGCGTAAAGGGCAGGACGCGTATGAAAAAGCTTAAAGCTAAGCTTAGTGACTTTTTGGCATTGTTGTTTTGGTGCGCCGTCACAGTGTGCGTGCTGTTTTTAAATTACAACTGGTTTGGCTGGACGTTCATTGCCGTGTTGTCAATATAGCAGGGGAAGGCAATTATGCGGTACAAGATAACTTTGTCTTACGACGGCACGGATTTTTGCGGGTGGCAGCATCAGCCAAACGGCAACAGCATACAGGACGCTGTGCAAGCGGCTGGGCAAAAGCTGTTTGGACAGGGTATAAGCGTTGTGGGCTCGGGCAGAACGGACGCGGGCGTTCACGCTATCGCGCAGGTTGCGCACTTTGACGCGGATAAAGTCTTGCCTGCTAAAAACGTAGTAGGCGGATTCAACGCATACCTGCCGCGATCGGTTCGCGTGACCGCCGCGAGCCAAGCCGACGATACGTTTAATGCGCGAAAATCCGCCAAGAAAAAGACGTACATGTACCTTATGTACGTGGGGGACAGTTTGCCTGTGCTCAACGATCGCGCGCTATGCCTCGAAAACGAGCCTGATATACTACGCATGAACATGTGCGCATATCAGCTTGTGGGCATACATGACTTTTCCACGTTCATGGCGGCGGGCGGCGGCGCAAAAACCTTTACACGCACAGTGTTTGACGCGCATTTCGAGCGCGACGGACGGTTTATCAAGTTCTTTATTACCGCCGACGGATTCCTGTACAACATGGTTCGCATTATCACCGCGCAGCTGCTAAAGGCAGGGCGGGGCGTCGATGTGGATATTGCAGGGCTAATAGAAAAGCGCGATAGGGCATATGCCAAAGAGCTTGCGCCTGCGTGTGGGCTGTATCTATATTCGGTAGAATACGGAGCGAACGAATGAGCGAGTATTTTTTTGATTATATGCGCGCGCTGTTAGGCGCGCGGTACGACGCATTTTACGACGCTTATACAAATAAGCCGCGACACAAGGCGCTCCGAGTAAATACCAATAAAATTTCCGCGGACGATTTTATAGCGTTGTTCGGCGGTGAACCGAGGCAGAACCCGCTTTGTCCCAATTCGTTTTACTGCGATATCAAGCCGTCGCTCGACCCATTGTACCATGCGGGACTGTATTACATGCAAGAGCCGTCCGCATCGACTGCGGTTGCGGCATTTTCTCCGTTTATAGGCGAGCGCGTGCTAGACCTTTGCGCCGCGCCGGGCGGCAAGTCAACGCAAGCCGCGGAATATATGAACGGTGGAGTGCTGTTTAGTAACGACAGCGAGTACAAGCGCACAAAGGCGCTTGCGGAAAATATAGAGCGTATGGGAATATCTAACGCCGTAGTCACGTGCGGCACTGCGGGCGATTACGTGCGCGCCGGCTTTAGTGAATACTTTGACACACTGATAGTGGACGCGCCGTGCAGCGGCGGCGGAATGATGAGGTACGAGAATGTGCCGTATTCCGAGAAAATAGTAAGCGGCTGTGCAGAGAGGCAACGCGATATTTTGAAAGACGCGGTCAAGCTTCTCTGCGGCGGCGGTTATATGCTGTACAGCACTTGTACCTTTGCCAAAGAGGAGAATGAGGACAACATAAATTACTTACGGATACTTGGCATGCGTACAGTGGATATACAGTTGCTTGCCGGCGCGGAGCGCGGGATAGATATGCCCGACGCGCGGCGCATATACCCGATCGACTTTGACGGCGAGGGTCATTTCTTCTGCGTACTACAAAAGACATCGGGTGGACAGTCCGAACTGCCGCGACTGCGCAAAAAGGCTAAGTCGGTGCGCTTCGGCAATCTTACCGCTCCTGCGGCGGAAATTGTAGGCAAGCGCGTAATACTCGACATTGACGATACGTGTTTTCCCGATTTATCTGGACTTAACGTGATAGTGGCGGGTACGCCTGTATACGACGACGGCGAGCCGTCGCACGCGCTCACTCACGCATTAGCCGGGGATAGCGTTAAAAGGTTCGGCGCGGTAGAGCTGGGCGAATTTGCATGCGACTATATGGCAGGTAAGCAGATAGACGTATCAGCGCCGAGCGGCAATCTGATCGCTACAGTGCAAGGCTACGCGCTCGGGCTTGTAAGGTCTGCGGCGAGCGGTGACGGCACGCACGTGCTTAAAAACAAATATCCAAAGCATTTGAGAATTCAGAATTAAGAATTAAGAATGCAGAATTGGGCGGCGAAGCCGCATTAAAGTTGAGATGCCGAGTCCATAAGCATCCCAACTTTTTTGAAATTTTATGTTTTTTTGCTTGACAAAGCCGATAAGCAGATATATAATAGGCTTAGCGGTTGCACATTGCTAACTAAAGTTGCGTACTGCGAACATATTGTAATAAAAGGAGAGTACTTATGCCGCTTAATCAAGCTCAAGCAGGAGAAACAATGTTGGTTATTCGCGTTGCCGCCGAGCCTAAGCTTCGCAAGCATTTGGAAAATTTGGGTATTATGACGGGCGCGGAGCTCACGCCGCTTTCGCAAAAGGACGGCAATATGATCGTGCGCGTACACGATTCGCGCATTGCCATAAACAAGGAAATGGCTCAAAACATAATCGTAGGCAGACGCCCGAGCTTTGCGTAATTATAGTTGCGCATATTTCGTGGCGTTTTTATTTATTATATAGTTCGCATTTGCTAACTATAGTGCGGCAATGCGAACTGCAAATAATCGAGATAAGCACAAGGAGATATTATGGAAAAGAGGTTATCGGAATTTATCGTCGGCGACGAGGGCGTTGTAAAGCAGGTAGGCGGCGAGGGCAGGATTCGCCGCAGGCTGTTTGACATGGGCATAACGCCGAACGCGAAAATAGTAATGCGAAAGCTTGCGCCGCTCGGCGACCCCATGGAAGTGACCGTGCGCGGGTACGAGCTGACGCTCCGCAAGACCGAAGCCGATTGCGTAACAATGATAATTCAGAATTAAAAAAATGATGAGATTCTTCACTGCGCTTCGCTTGTTCAGAATGACAAAAATATTTTTAACGCTTGAATGCGGTGGATAAGTGCAACTGCATTCGGTAATAAGGAGAATAAAAATGAAGATAGCACTGATAGGTAATCCCAACTGCGGAAAGACCACGCTGTTTAACAAGCTGACGGGCAGTACCGCGCACGTGGGCAACTGGCCGGGCGTGACGGTTGAAAAGCGCGAAGGCGTGTACAAGACAAAAAAGCGACTCTCCGACGACAAAATCGAAATTGTTGACTTGCCGGGCATTTATTCGCTTTCGCCGTACACTCCCGAAGAGGTTGTATCGCGCAACTTTATGATCGACGAAAAGCCCGACCTTGTAATCAACATTGTGGACGCAACCAACCTCGAGCGCAACCTGTATCTTACGACCCAAGTTTTGGAAGCCGACGTGCCCGTGCTCGTCGTGCTCAACATGATGGACGTTGTGGAAAAGTCGGGCGACAGAATAGACGTGACTGTATTGGAACGCGAGCTTAAAGTTCCGGTTATGCCGATAAGCGCGCTAAAAGGTAGCGGCTTGGACAAAATGATGGAGCGCGCCGTTGAGTGCCGAGCGCCGAGAAAAGGCGTTACGGTAGTTACGGACGCGCTGTCCGCCGAAGTTGCGGCTACGCTTGATTTTTACAATGAGGCGGAAATATCGTCGCCGCTGTTCCATGCTGTAAAACTGCTCGAGAATGACGAGATAGAGCTTGAACGCAAGGGAGCAAAGGAATTGCTGAAAAAGATAGCGGGTGACAAGGACTTGGAAGCCGCAGTTGTCGATGAGCGGTACAAGTACATAACGTCGCGTCTTGCAGTAGCTAAGGTAAAGGGCAAGCGCGATGATATGACAAAGTCGGACAAGATAGACAAGGTGCTCACGCACAGGATTTGGGCGTTGCCGATTTTTGCGGCCATACTGTTTGCCATATTCCACGTGACGTTCTCCGAGGACTTTTTGTTCATAGGTGCTTGGGCAAGTTTGGGTGAAGGGTTGCCCACACTTTCCGACCTCGGGCTAGAGGGAAGCATGGAAACCTTTGTCGGCATATTCTACGACGGTGCGGTATTCTCGCCGGGCGTGATACTGTTTAATATGTTCGACGCGCTGTTTTCTGTTATTACGGAAGCGATAGGCGGCGCGATAGAAATCGAATGGCTTTCCGGTCTTGTCGCGGACGGCGTACTCGGCGGACTGTTTGCCGTGCTCGGGTTCTTGCCGCAAATACTTATGCTGTTTATGTGGTTCTCCATTCTCGAGGACACCGGATACATGGCGCGCGTAGCGTTTGTGCTCGACAGAATATTCCGTCGGTTCGGGCTTTCCGGCAGATCATTCATGCCAATGATAATGGGATTCGGTTGCAGCGTGCCTGCCATGATTAACACCAGGACTCTCGCCGACGAGAACGAGCGCACCGCTACCGTAAGGGTTATACCGTTCTTTTCGTGCGGGGCTAAGCTGCCCATACTAACCGCTATAGCGGGCGGCATATGCACATTCTTCGGCGTTGGCAATGCCGACTTAATCACTTACGGTATGTACGCATTGGGCGTAGTAGCCGCCATTGTTTGCGTGCTGCTCATGCGCAACACCACAATGAAAGGCGAGATACCTCCGTTCATTATGGAGCTGCCCGCGTACCACCGCCCGCCGTTTAAAAACCTGATGCTGCATTTGTGGGACAAAACCAAGCACTTCGTCAAAAAGGCATTCACCATTATCTTCGCCTCGACGGTAGTTATCTGGTTGTTCTCGCACCTTAACTGGGCTTGGCATTATCTTCCCGACGAACAAATGAACGATTCGATTTTGGCTTCGCTGGGCAAGTTTATTCAGCCGCTGTTTACTCCGCTCGGGTTCGGGTCGCAGGTAGGCGCGTACGGCTGGGTGTTCGCGGTTGCCGCGCTCACCGGACTTATTGCTAAGGAGAACGTTATCGCCACGTTCGGAACGCTGGGCGCGTGTTTGATAGCTATGGGTGCAAACATCGGCGGCGTTACAAGCGAGATCCTGATTGCCGACGAGGAGGGCATAACCTCCGCTATAGCCATGATTACTGCGACCGGCATAGACATACCGGGGCTGATAGCGTTTATCGCGTTCAACATGCTGACTATCCCTTGCTTTGCGGCATGCGCGACGGCAAAGGGCGAGCTGAAGAAAGGCACGTTCAAGTGGACGCTGCTGTTTTGGGTAGCTTCAAGCTATATGATCGGCTCTGCGGTGTACACAATCGGCGCGTGGTGGTGGACGCTGTTCATCTGGCTGGCGGCGGTCGCAGGCGCGGTAACGCTTATTGTGCTTAACAACAAGGGCAAAATCAAGTTTTTCAAGCGAAAAAATGTGGCGGTCAAAGCAAAGAAAAAATCGCATTGCGGCTGCTGCGCTCAATGCGGCTACTGTTCGCAAGCGGACGATCAAAACGATGTTAAAAATTAAGTTTGATTTGCGCGTAAAAATCTATTGACAAAATATAAAAATTATTGTATCATACGCGTACAAGTTTTGAAATCTGCCGCCACAGCGAATACCCATATCTTTGTTGCCCGTCATGTTTTGAAAGTTGAATAATATAAGGAGCTAAGTAACATGACAGACAAGACATTGACTTGTAAGGATTGCGGCAAGGAATTTGTTTTTACCGCAGGCGAGCAAGAGTTCTATGCCGAAAAAGGCTTTGAGCATGAGCCTACACATTGTCCCGAATGCCGCAAGGCAAACAAGGCGCGCCGTAACGCTATGCGCAACAATTATAACCGTCAGTAATTTAAATCAAAAGTCTGTCATTACGGCAGACTTTTTGTTTTGCGTAAAAAATGCTTGAAAAGCTACGTTATGTATGTTATAATTAATCCATAAGGTAGGATACAACATGAAAGGCAAGCTTCTTATTATATTCAAGTCCACTCACGGCTACACTAAGCGATATGTGGATATCCTAGGCAACGCGCTCGGCTGTGACGCCGTGCCTGCGGATAAGTTTCGCGGCGATATGATCGCCGGTTACGACAAGATATTGTTTATCGGGTCGGTGCGCAGCAGTCGAATAAACGGATTCAACAAAATAGCCGATTATCTCGATATAGTCTACAAAAAGCTGGTCGTGTGCGGCGTAGGCATGCTTCCGGCTATGCCCGAACGCGCCGAACGAATAAAGGAAGCCACAATTTCCGTGGCGTACGAAAAGTTTATTCCCGTGTTCTACGCACAGGGCGGGTTCGACATGAACGAGCTATCCCGCACCGAACGCATGTCGATCAACATGATGGTGCGCCAAATAAAAACGGCAAACCTGATCAGCGAGGACGACACGTTTGTGCTTAACGCGTCGGTCACGCCTATAGACGAAGTCAAGCAGGCAAACATTCAGCATTTAATAGATTACCTCGACGGCAAGACGGTGGACGAAACCTTATACAGCCCGCCCGAAATAACCGACGAGGAAGAGGAAAAGGCGTTCTTTGAGGAAATGGAAAAAGCCGCCGAAGCCCCCGAAAACAAAAAACGCGCGTTAAAGAAAAAATTGAAAAAGTAAGTTGTATTTACATTTACGCATTTACGCCGTCCGACCTAAATCGGGCGGTTTTTTCATGTAATTTAAATCGAAGTAAGGTAATCTTGCTTATCTCTATGACATATTTTTATGGACAATACTATAATTAGCGAGATTCTAGAAGTTCAATAACAAGTTAAATTATTTAATAAAAGGCTTGATTTTCCGTTGCAAATATGCTATATTGATTGTGCCAAATATATCTTACAACCCGAATTAGGAGTATGGGTTTTTTGTTGCAATATTTTTCACTTCATATTTACGTTTTGAATTTGGTAAAAATGCAAATTCCATTAACGTAATTATTGGAGTGTAATCCATACTACGTAAGATATGTTTGGCGACAGTCGGAGTTTGCGTTTTTCGTGCGTCAGCTTCGATTGGCGCACTTTTTTATTGCGGAGAATTATATGAAAAAAAAGTTTTTAATCGTTTTTATGTTGGTAGTTGGCGTGCTATCCGGCATATTGTGTCTTACTGCTTGTACGAGTAAAATCGATACCCAAGATCCTACACATACGCATAATTATCAGTGGGTAGACAACGGCAATGGCACGCATAAGCAGCATTGTTCGGTTAGCGGTTGTGCTGAGCCGGATATAAACAGCGGAAGTCACAACTATGATACGAGTGGTGTTTGTATTTGCGGTAAAACAGAATCGATTGTCGAAGCACATATTCATACGTTTACGAATTATATTTATAACAACGACGCGACATGTGTCGATGATGGTACGGAGACTGCAAAGTGTAAGCTTTGCGACAAAACCGATACGCG
>JAIEFT010000053.1 GCA_029066805.1 Clostridiales bacterium
CGTGCTTTGCGCCGCGGATTTGATCCCAAAGCGTGTAGTTGTCATGCGCCGCCGCGTACGCAACGTTGCGCGAACCTACGCCAAGCGCCATACCGTTGCCCGATCCGCCCGCACCGCCTTCCAGCGTGCGCATTACTTTTCCGACTTTTCCGTCGCCGAATTCACAGTTTACCCAGCCGCGCCCGGGATCGTTGTTGCCACGCAAGCCTTCTCTGCACGTGTCGTTAAAGAC
Organism: Clostridiales bacterium; assembly: GCA_029066805.1. GTDB lineage: Bacteria > Bacillota > Clostridia > Christensenellales > Pumilibacteraceae > Anaerocaecibacter. The sequence goes on from JAIEFT010000053.1 coordinate 233, forward strand.
CGCCACGCGGTCGGGCAGCTTGGTCATGTCGCGGGGATAGTCGTTATTGTAGCCCGCAAACATGTTTTTGATAAGCATGTTTGTGCTCGGGTTGGTCGCATAACCGGTAACGCCCGACTTGGACGCCGCCATGCGGTTTGTGAACGACCGAGGGATATACGATCCGTCCGCCGCCCACGGTTCGCCGTAAAGCAGAATGCGTGTATCCAGCTTGTCAAGCTCCTTGCGGATAGTCGTTATAGTCGTGTTGTCGTGAATGCCCATAAGGTCGAAACGGAAGCCGTCGATATGGTATTCCTCCGCCCAGTACTTCATGGAATCGACCATATACTTACGCATCATAGTGCGCTCGGACGCCGTTTCGTTGCTACAGCCCGAACCGTTGGTAAACTTGCCGTTCTCGTCGGTACGGTGATAGTAATACGGCACGGTGTCGTGAAGCGCCTGACCGCTTGTGGAATACGTGTGGTTGTACACAACGTCCATAACCACGCCTATGCCCGCGTCGTGAAGCGCCATTACCATGCGCTTAAACTCGTTGATCCTGACCGCACCGTTTGCGGGATCGGTGGAATACGAACCCTCGGGAATGTTGTAGTTTTGCGGATCGTAGCCCCAGTTGTACGAGCCGCCGTCCGCGCGCGTCAGGTCGCCCTCGTCCACCGTTGCAAAATCGTACACCGGATTGAGATGAACGTACGTAACGCCAAGGTCTTTAAGATAATTCACGCCGGTCTTGAGCCCGGGCTTGCCGGGAACGGTAGTGTCTTTTTCGGTGAAAGCAAGATATTTTCCCTTGTACTTCATGCCCGAGTCGGCGGAAGAAGAAAAGTCGTTGACCGACACTTCCCAAATTATCGGAGTGTCAACGGCCTTCTTGTTGTCGGCGTTTCTGTCACGCCATTTTGCGTCCTCCTTCCATCCTTTCGGATCGGTGGAGGAAAGGTC
>JAIEFT010000054.1 GCA_029066805.1 Clostridiales bacterium
CGGTAAAAATATACTCGTAGGCTTCATGAGCTGGGAAGGCTACAACTACGAGGACGCTATACTTATAAGCGAACGCATAGCCAAGGACGACGTATTCACGTCTATCCATATCAATAAACACGAAACCGAAGCGCGCGACACCAAGCTCGGCGCAGAAGAGATCACGCGCGATATTCCCAACGTCAGCCCCGAGGCGCTTAAAAACCTCGACGAGGACGGTATTATTCGCGTGGGCGCAGAGGTTGACTCGGGCGATATATTGGTAGGTAAGGTTACGCCTAAGGGCGAAACAGACCTTACGCCCGAAGAACGCTTGCTCCGTGCTATATTCGGCGACAAAGCGCGCGAGGTGCGCGATACGTCGCTTAAAGTTCCGCACGGCGAGGGCGGTATAGTTGTTGACGTTAAGGTGTTCACACGCGCCAACCGCGACGAAATGAAGCCGGGCGTCAATAAGCTTGTCCGCGTTTATATAGCGCAAAAACGTAAGATTTCGGTCGGCGATAAAATGGCGGGACGCCACGGTAACAAGGGTGTTATCTCGCGCGTATTGCCCGAGGAAGATATGCCGTTTATGGCGGACGGCACGCCGTTGCAGATCGTTCTCAACCCGCTCGGCGTTCCCAGCCGTATGAATATCGGTCAGGTTCTCGAGGTGCACTTGGGTCTTGTTGCCAAGGCGCTCGGATGGAAGGTGTCTACGCCCGTATTTGACGGCGCGATAGAGTCCGATATACAAAAATTGCTCAAAGAAAACGGCTACGTGTCGCCCGACGGCGAGGTAGACGGCAAGATACAAATGTACGACGGCAGAACGGGCGAACCGTTTGAAAACCGTGCGACCGTCGGTTACATGTATATGCTCAAGCTGATCCACCTTGTTGACGACAAGATGCACGCGCGTTCCACAGGTCCGTACTCGCTGGTTACACAGCAACCGCTCGGCGGCAAAGCGCAGAACGGCGGTCAGCGTTTCGGTGAGATGGAGGTTTGGGCATTGTATGCTTACGGCGCAGCCAACGTTTTGCAGGAAATCATGACCGTCAAGTCGGACGACATTGCGGGAAGAAGCAAAACCTACGACAGCATTATCCGCGGCATGGACGTATCCGAGCCGGGCATACCCGAATCGTTTAAGGTATTGATCAAGGAATTGCAGGCTTTAGCGCTCGACGTTAAGGTGCTCACCGAGGACAAAGAAGAAATCGGCATAAAAGAGCTGATGGACGACGATCCCGTGCTGTACGACGCCGAACCCACGCCCAAGCATTACGACGGCAGTCTGTTCGAGGAGAACGACGACATCACCATGGATAGCGACATCTTGGGCGGGCTTGACGATTACGACGACGATGACGACAGTGCGACCGAAGGCACAAGCGGCAGCCTGTTCGAAGAAGAAGTGGAAGTTGCCGACCCGTTCGCGGACGGAAGCTTTGACGACGACAAGGAAGATTAAAGGAGCGGCGATATGTTTGAACTTAACAATTTTGATTCAATGCAAATTCAGCTTGCCAGTCCCGACAAAATCAGGGAATGGTCGTACGGCGAAGTTACCAAGCCGGAAACAATCAACTATCGCACACAAAAGCCCGAAAAGGACGGCTTGTTCTCCGAACGTATTTTCGGACCGACTAAGGACTGGGAGTGCTACTGCGGCAAGTACAAGCGCATACGCTACAAAGGCGTTATATGCGACAAGTGCGGCGTAGAAGTCACCACAAGCAAAGTCCGTCGCGAGCGCATGGGGCATATCGAGCTTGCCGCGCCCGTTACGCACATTTGGTATTTCCGCGGCGTGCCCAGCAGAATAGGTCTTATACTCGACCTTCAGTTAAAACAGCTCGAGCAGGTTGTTTACTTTGTCAACTATATAGTACTCGATCCGGGCATAACCGATTTGCAGTACAAAGAGATAATCACCGACGACAAGCTTCGTCAGTATCAGGAACAGTACGGACCTAAGGCGTTTAAGGTCGGCATGGGCGCGGAAGCTATCCGTCAGCTTTTGAAGGACATAAACGTCAAGGAAGAGTACGAAAAAATGCGCGAGGTCGTGGAGAAATCCTCGGGACAGAAAAAGCTTCGCGCTATCAAGCGTTTGGATATACTCGACGCGTTTATGAAGTCCGGCGCAGAACCGAGCTGGATGGTACTGGACGTACTGCCCGTGCTTCCGCCCGAGCTTCGTCCCATGGTTCCGCTGGACGGCGGCAGGTTTGCAACTAGCGACCTAAACGACCTTTACCGCAGAGTAATCAACCGCAACAACCGTTTGCGCAGACTCATGGAGCTCGGCGCACCCGACATAATCATTCGCAACGAAAAGCGTATGCTTCAGGAAGCCGTTGACTCGCTCATCGACAACGGCAGACGCGGCAAGGCGATAAACGGCGCAAGTAACCGAGAGCTCAAGAGCTTATCGGGCTTGCTCCGCGGCAAACAGGGTCGTTTCCGTCAGAACCTGCTCGGTAAGCGCGTAGACTATTCCGGTCGTTCGGTTATAGTCGTAGGTCCGGAGCTCAAATTCTATCAGTGCGGCGTTCCCAAGGAAATGGCGCTCGAGCTGTTCAAGCCGTTCGTTATTAAAGAGCTTGTTGCGCAGGGCAAAACACACAACGCCAAGACCGCAAAGCGCATAGCCGAGCGTGCCGACGCCGACGTATGGAATGTTCTGGAAAAGGTCATTAAGGACCATCCCGTGCTTTTGAACCGCGCGCCTACGCTGCACAGATTGGGTATTCAGGCGTTCGAGCCCGTGCTTGTAGACGGCAGAGCTATAAAGCTTCACCCGCTTGCCTGCGGCGCGTTCAACGCGGACTTCGACGGCGACCAGATGGCTATACACGTACCCCTGTCGGTAGAAGCGCAGGTCGAGGCGCGCGTGCTCATGCTTGCGCCCAACAATATACTCAAGCTTTCGGACGGTGCGCCCGTATGTACACCGTCGCAGGACATGGTAATGGGTAGCTACTACCTCACCATGGATAAACCCGGTTCTAAAGGCGAGGGCATGGTTTTTGCCGACGCAGACGAAGCTAAAATGGCATACGCCAACGGTCGTATCGAGCTGCAATCCAAAATTAAAGTTCGCGTTTCGCGCACCGTTGAGGATATTAAAAACAGCGGCGTAAAAATCCCCGACAACGCAGTCGCGGTTGACGGCAACTACCGTCACGTCGTTACCACAACCGTTGGCAGAATCATCTTTAACGAGCCTATTCCGCAAGACTTGGGCTACGTAGTGCGCGACACGTTTGAGAAGATGTTCGAGCCTGAAATCAACTTTAGGGTCGACAAAAAGATAATCGAAAGCATAATCAACAACACCTTCAAAAAGAAGGGCGCTTCGGTAACCGTATCGGTATTGGACGCAATTAAGTCGATGGGCTTCAAGTTCGCGACAATCGGTTCGATCACAACGTCGGTTTTCGATATGCACATTCCCGAGGAAAAGTTCAAGATTTTGGACGACGCGGAAGAGGAAGTCGTAAAAATCGACAAGCTGTACGACCGCGGTTTCGTTACCGAGGAGGAGCGCTACAACGCAGTCGTCAATATTTGGAGCAAAGCCAACGACGACGTTACCGCGGCGCTTCAGCGCTCGCTTGACGCTTACAACCCCATCAACTTGATGGCGACATCCGGTGCGCGTGGTAGCATGAAGCAGATAGCTCAGCTTTCCGGTATGCGCGGTCTAATGATCAACCCGCAAGGTAAAACGCTTGACGTTCCCATTCGCAGCTCGTTCCGAGAGGGTATGACGGTTTTGGAATACTTCATATCCACGCACGGCGGACGTAAAGGTCTTGCCGATACCGCGTTAAAGACGGCTGACTCGGGTTACCTTACCCGTAGGCTTGTAGACGTCGCTCAGGACGTTATCGTGCGCGAGGACGATTGCTGTTCGGACGGCGCGCCCAAGGGCATAGACACATATGCCATCACGGACGGCAAAAAGGTTATCGAGCAGCTCGAGGACCGCTTGGTCGGCAGATACTGCGCCGAGAAGGTTATCAATCCCAAGAACCCCAAGGAAGTGCTTTGCGACGTTAACGAGCTTATAACCGAGCAGACCGCAAAGAACATTGTTGCGGCAGGCATCACTCACGTCAAGATAAGAACAGTCCTTACCTGCAAGAGCAAGCACGGCGTTTGCGTCAAGTGCTACGGCAGAGATATGGCGGCTGCAACGCCGGTGCGTATCGGCGAGGCTGTAGGTATTATAGCCGCACAGAGTATAGGCGAGCCCGGTACACAGCTTACGCTTCGTACCTTCCACATGGGCGGTGTTGCATCGGCTGACGATATTACACAAGGTTTGCCGCGTGTAGAAGAGCTTTTCGAGGCGCGCAATCCCAAGGGCTGTGCGGTACTCGCAGAGCACGGCGGCAAGGTGAGACTTGTTGAAAAGGACGGCAAGCGCGACGTTATAGTCAAGCGCGACGATGGCGACGAGGACAGCTACTCCATCCCGCACGGCGCAAGGCTCAAGTCTTATATCAGTAACGGCGCAGTCATCAAGACGGGCGACGCTATAACCGAAGGTCCGTTAAACCCGAGCGATATCCTCCGCACCAAGGGCAGAAACGATGTTCAGGAATATATAGTCAAGGAAGTTCAGTCCGTTTACCGCTTGCAGGGCGTTGCGATCAACGACAAACACATAGAGGTTATCGTAAGGCAAATGCTCAAAAAGGTAAGGGTAGAAAACAGCGGCGATACCGACCTGTTGCCCGGCGAAATGATAGACCTTGCCACGTTTGACGAAGCAAACACCAAGGCTATAGAAAACTACGGCAGACCGGGCATAGCCAAGCACACACTACTCGGTATAACCAAAGCCGCGCTTGCAACCGATAGCTTCTTGTCCGCGGCGTCCTTCCAGGAAACCGCAAGAGTACTTACCGAAGCGGCTATCAAGAGCAAGGTCGATCCGCTCATCGGTCTTAAGGAAAACGTCATAATCGGCAAGCTCATACCCGCAGGTACGGGCGTCAGGAAGTACCGCAACTTCTATCCCGTCGAGCGCGCCTCCGCGCCCTCGGCAGAGGACAGCATGGTATTTTCCGCAGGCACAGACGACGAAGCGGTGTAATTAGAACTGTTAAACATCAAAAGCAAGGATACTATTGTCCTTGCTTTTTTGATTTGCGTTTGATATAATGACTGTACGCTACGAAGCAATCGCTTGCGATTATAAACAATAATATAGCGGAGTGATACGATAAATATGATAGATATAAAAACTTGGATTAAAAACTTTACTGAGAAAGTCGAACAGACTTTTGCTAATCGCGTATGGTTTATCGGGTTGCAAGGTAGTTTCGGCAGAGGGGAAGCAAGCGAAACAAGCGATATAGATGTCGTCGTTATTCTTGATGAGTTGAGAGTGAACGACTTAAAAACTTATAGAGATATGCTCGACACTTTACCGAACAGGGATTTGATTTGCGGTTTTATTTCGGGCAAAGCCGAGCTTATGAATTGGGAAGCAAGCGACTTGTTCCAATTCTATTACGATACCACGCCCATAAAAGGCACGCTCGATTTGCTTTTGGAAAGGGTGGATAAGCAAGCCGTTAAACGTGCGATACGGATTGGCGCGTGTAACATATACCACGCCTGTGTTCACAATTTTGTACACGAAAAAAGCGACGATATACTTCGTTCATTGTATAAGTCGGCTGTCTTTGTTATTCAAGCGGTGTGGTTTTATGAAACGGGCAAATATATCAAATCAAAAGCCAAATTACAAGAATCAATCAATCCACCGTCTGCTGTGCTTACAACCGCCCAAGAATTGAAGAATGGCGCGAATGTGAAGTTTGATGAAATGTCGGAGTTATTACTGAATTGGGCGGCAACGGCTATCGCGGGGTACAAAGAGTGAAAGATTGGTTTACGATTGATAAAATAGACGACACGACTTATATTATAAGCGAATATCGTCATTGGGAAGAAACACATTGTTACCTTTTAATCGGTAATGAGCGTTGCCTTTTGATTGATACAGGACTCGGCATTTGTAATATTTATGAGCAAGTTCGTAAGCTGACAGATAAACCCGTTACAGCCGTTGCAACTCATATTCATTGGGATCATATAGGCGGACACAAATACTTTCCCGATTTTTATGCGCACAATACCGAGTTGGATTGGCTGAACGGCAAATTTCCATTGCCTATACAAACCGTCCGTGATATGGTAATAGACCGTTGCGATTTGCCCGAAGGCTTTGACGTAAACACTTATGAGATGTTTCAAGGCTCGCCGACAAAGGTGTTAAGCGGCGGCGAGATAATTAACATTGGCGATAGAAAAATCGAAGTCTTGCATACCGCAGGGCATTCGCCGGGTCATCTTTGCTTTTGGGAACAAGAGCGCGGCTACATATTCACAGGCGACTTGATTTATAAGGACACATTGTTTGCTTATTATCCGTCAACCGATCCCGAAGCGTATTTGCAATCTCTTGAAGCAGTTGCCGCATTACCGTCTAAAAGGCTGTTTCCTGCACATCACACATTGGATATTCACCCCGAAATAGCTGTTAGAATGAGAAATGCTTTCCGTGAACTAAAAGCACAAGGCAAGCTACATCACGGGGCAGGAACGTTCAATTACGGCGATTGGGCGGTTTGGTTATAAATACGGAGGCAATTAAACAATGAAAAAGATTCTTTGCGTTATCTTGGAACAATGGGCAGATTGGGAACTTGCTTATATATCTTCGGCGGTCAATATGCTCGGTGGCGGCAAATTTGAAAATAGGACTGTATCGCTCACAAAGAACGCCGTTACTTCTATTGGTGGTATTAAGTGTTTGCCCGATTACGACTTGCTTACCTTGCCGTCCGATTACGATGCCGTAATACTTATCGGCGGTATGTCGTGGCATAACGAGAACGCTATGCAAGTTAAGCCGCTTATTGACGCTTGCATTAAGAGAGGCAAAGTGGTAGGTGCGATTTGTGATGCTTGTAGGTTTTTAGGCTCTATCGGGGCATTGAACGGCGCAAAACACACGGCTAATGATTTGAACGAATTAAAACAATATTCGTCTTATACAAACGAACAAGGCTTTATACATAGGCAAGCGGTATTGGACAATAATGTTATCACGGCAAATGGAACGGCAGCTCTTGAATTTGCGCAAGAAGTATTACGAGCTTTATCGATATCAACCGAAGAACAAATCAAGGGTTGGTATGATTTTCATAAGCTCGGTTTTTATAATGCGCCTATGCCGAAAATGTAATGACGATAAACAATAATTTAATGTTTTAACTGCGAGTGATTATTACTTTACAGTTCTGCGGCGGTTCGCCTAGATCCCTCGACTATGCTCGGGATGATGTGAGTTATAGCTTTGCTTTTCTAAAAAATGCTTGGTCTATATTTCCATCATTTCGACCGTAGCGCGTAGCGCGGAGTGGAGAAATGCGGGCAGAAAAAGGCGAAGCCGCATAATCATAACATTTTATAATCGATAAATTTCAATTTAGCGTAGAAAGCCGAGAGCGCATCTCGGCTTTTATATTATAAGTGTTTCAAGTTTTTTCTATATTGTTTCAGTTCGTTTTCGCCGAAGCGGTTGATTACTTCGTCGATTATCGAAATGAGTTCTGCTCGGTCAGAGGGAAGATTGCCATGTAGTTGTACGGCGTTAGATGCGCCCAAAGCTGCAAAGTGCGTTTTAATCGACAAACCGTTTATAAGCATTTTCAGCTCGTTGTATTTTTCGGTTTCGCTTTCTTCAACCCAATTACCGTTTTGTATCTCGGTATATAATTCAGAAGTAGGATAAATGGTCAGCATAGATGCACCGACGATTTTAGGGTTGAGTTGGTTGAACACTTTTAACGTGTTCTCAACACCTTGCTTGCTTTTGTCTTTACCGCTAATACCTGTAAGATAAAAGAAGTTATATTCGATTCCTGCTTCGTCGAGCTTGCGGCATTGTTCTAAAATATCGGCAGAGGTATAGCCCTTGTGCATAAAGGTTAATGCTTCGTCATCGCCTGTTTCTACACCGATAGTAATGCCGTTATAGCCGCAACTGCGCAGTTGTTTTAATTCTTCTATGCTTTTTGGGGTAATATCGGTAATTCGAGCAAAACAGCCGATAGTTCTCAGGCGGTTAAGATACTGTTTTGCTAAATATGCAATATTCCGTAACTTTTCGGTAGAAAGCACGAAAGGATTTGCCCCGACCAAAAATACTCTCGTTACATCGGGTGTGTAGAGATACAATTCTTTCAGATCATCTTCGGTTTCGTCCATAGGGGACATACGGAACTTGAACGGAACATCGTCATATAACGTGCAGAACTTACACTTATGATGTGTGCAGCCCGCCGTAACTTGTAATAGAGCCGACCACGCTTCGTAGGGTGGACGCCAAACCGTGCCTGTATAGTGCATTATAAACACCGTCCTTTGTTTTTCTCTAATTATAAATCTGAATAGTATCGCAATTCAAGTACTGTCTTTATTTAGTAGTAGTATCAAAAATGATACTATGGCGATTGACTTAAACTTGAAAAATCGCTATAATATAGAGTGTGAACGTGTTGAGGAACAATAACAATATGTATGATGTAATTGTGATCGGCGCAGGCCCATGCGGTTGTATTGCAGCAAGGACACTATCCAAGAGCGGACTCAAGGTTTTGCTTTTGGAAAAATGTAAGTTGCCGAGATATAAAAGCTGTTCAGGAATTTTAATAGAGAAGTCGATGCGGTTTATCGAACAGCAGTTTGGGTGTAGTGTTCCGCAATCCGTTACCTGTACGCCCGTTGATAATCGCGGTATGATATTTACGGACGATGTAGGGCGCGAATATCGGTTTACAAGTCGCGGTCTGAATATTTGGCGTGATAAGTTCGATTATTGGCTTCTGTCGCTTGCGCAGGAAGCGGGAACGGAAAGCAGAGCCGAGAGCTGTGTTGCGTCCATACAAGAAGCGGAAGAAATGGTCGAAGTATCGGTCAACGGTAATACTGAGCAGGCACGATATGTAATCGACTGTTCAGGTGCGGTTGGAATCGGTAAAAAGACGCAACGTAATGTTATTACATACCAAACCTACAATCAAGGTAAAATCAATTTAGATCCGCATTATTTTTATGCGTATCTGCAACCCGAATTATCGGGCTATGATGCTTGGTTTAATGTCAAAGACGATATGCTTGTATTAGGTGTTGCAAGTATCGAACAGAGCGACATAAAGAAGTATTACGAAGCGTTTGAAGCGTATATGCGAGATAGGTACGGACTTTGTGTGAGCGAACAGTTAAGAACGGACAAGTGGCTAATACGCAATATAGAGCCGCCATTTGAAATTGATTACGGCGAGAGCGGTATCTTGAAAGCGGGCGAGAACGCAGGGTTTTTGAATCCTATGGGCGAAGGCATTTCGTGTGGTATGGAAAGCGGATATTATGCTGCGCTTGCGATTATATCTAACTTTAATAATAGGCAAGGCGTAATAGAAAACTATAAGCGTAATGTGTCTGATGTAAAAAACTATATGCAACGTCAATGGCAGCTTGTAGGGCGTATGTCAAAAAAGTTTTCGTTTATGTATCAATAGAGGTAGATAATGACAGACAACAAATTCAGAAAAAGAGAAGTTATGGCACGTTGTGTGCCGATGAGTACATTGCAAACGGTTTTAAGCGGCAAATGGAAGTTTCTTATTCTGTGGTATATCGCAATCAATAAAGTGCAACGTTTCGGCTTGTTATTAAGATCGCTTGATGGAATAACGCAATCAACTCTTACAAAGCAGTTGCGCGAATTGGAGGATGACGGCTTTATACACCGTGAGATTTATAAAGAGATGCCGCCGCACGTAGAATACACTTTAACCGAGCTTGGCAAAAGTTTCGTTCCAGTTTTAACGCAAATGATGATGTGGAGTCAAACGCATTTATGCGCCCCTGATTATGTAAGCCCATATTCTGAAGAACAAATCAAAGAATTACTCAATCAATAGAAGAAGTAGATATGGAGTAAACTAATGGTTCAACCTTTGATATGCAAAATAGCATCTCTGCAAGAAATGAACACGAAATGGGATTCTTTGATTGCGCAAAGCGTAAAAGATAAAGGGAATTGGATAGTATGGAAGAAAAAGAGTATAGAAAATTATAAGCAAGGTTATACCGTACCTTATTATGGAATACTTGAAGGGAATATTATTTGCGAAGCAACCGCGATGATCAATCCCGAAGTCGTGCAAAACAGTACGGGTTTGGTTGACAGTCATACAGTTTACTTGTCTGCCTTCCGCACGATTAGCGAGTATCAAGGGAAAGGTTATTTTTCAAAATTATTTCAGTTTATGATTGAGGATTTGCGGAATAAAGGATTTACAAAAGCCACTCTTGGTGTAGAGCCGGACGACAAGAAAAACAAAGAGATATATACACACTATGGTTTTACCGAATATATTAAATCCGGCAAAGAATATTACCCCGACGGAACAGAGATTGATGTAGAGTATTACGCGAAAACAATATAATGTCCGATAGCAAGCAAATTTCAATTTTTCGCTCTAAATAATATTTAGTTAAAATCTCTATGCTAAAGAGATTTTTTAATTGTTGATATTTATTTTTTTATCTAAAGGCGCTTTGCGGCGTGGATTTTTGTTGAACTTGACAAACGCAAGCAGAGGTTATATACTTTTAGCATGACCGAGCAGATGAGAACTACAATAAATAATCTCATTGTAAGCCTTGCACATGGGGACGAGGCGGCGCTAAGCGAACTGGCGCGGCTGGTTTCTGCGCGCATGCTTTCGGTCGCGCGGTCGATCGTGCATGACAGAGCGCTCGCAGAGGACGTGGTGCAAGAGAGCTTTATCAAGATAGTGGATAAGGCGCACAGATTCAAGGCGGGGACTAACGGCTATGCGTGGATATGCAAGATAGTGCAGAACACGGCGCTTAATATGCGGCGTAAAATCAAGCCGACAACCGATATTGACGAGTTCTACGACATTGCCGCTACAACAGACATTGCGGAAAAGTCAGCGCAAGCGCTCGCGGTAGAACAGGCAATGAGCGTACTGGACAATACGGAGAAGCTGCTCATTTATCAGAAGTATTTTATGGACTACACGGTAAGAGACAGCGCAAAAGCGATAAGCTTAAGTAAATCCACAGTCGCGCGCAAATTAGTCGAAGCCGAAGCCAAAATGCGAAAATTCATGACAAAATCGGGACAATAACTACAGTAAAAGGGTTGTAATATCGATGGACGAAAAGGACAGACAAATCGAGCGGTTGTTCGACGACTACGCGTCGTCGCTCGAGCCGAACGAGCAGCTTGCTAATAGGGCTAAGCAAAAGATGCAGTCCAAACGCAAGGCGAAGAAAAGACCTATCTTCTGGGTGGGTTTTGCTTGCGCATGCGCCGCCGCTGTTGCGGTTGCCGTCTTTTCGGTTTCTTCGTTTTTCGGCAGTGACGATTTGGCGGGGAATAATTCGGATAATTCCGCAAACTCAGCGCCGCCTATTCGACCTGCGCCCGCCGTACAAAGCTACAGCATAAGCGACGTGCGCGCTGTTTCGGTCGACTACGGTTTTGCCAATGATTATATAAACACTACAGGGCTTGACGGCGCGGAAGTGTTCAGCCAAAGCTATTATGCATGCTACATCAAGGACACAAACGAATTTGCATACCTCAAGGCAGTACTGGGAGTTAGCTACAACGGCGGCAATATCCAAATGAGCGTTGTTGCCGAAATGCCCGAATACGCCAATAAGGAACGCGAGCAGGACTACGGCAGCTTGACTGTCGGCACAGGCTATAAATACTATACCGAATATATAAACGGGGAGTACGTTACTATGGCGTACTGCAAGACCGAAGATTGTAAATATTACGTTTCCGCTATGGGCAATGCCAAAGGCGCACAGGATGTAGTTGCGGAGATCATAGGTCAAAATAATTAAAATAAATTGATTTTATCGGGACAATAGGCAGAAGCGCGGTGTTGTAGTTGTAAATACAGTCAATCAAGGAGCGATCTATGAAAATCAAAAAGATATTAACTGCAATTTGCGCATTATCGCTTGCTGCGTCCACGCTTACGGCGTGCGGTGCGGGTGATTATAATGACGGTGTGGCTACTGAACCGGGCAATTCGTGGAGCGGAAGCCCTGTGGTCAGACCCAATATTCCCGACGGCATGATCATACCGGATACAGGCGAGCTAGAAAATTATCAGACAGAGAACGTTACCGAGCGCAGCTTTGTGTCGGCGGCTATTACACCGGATTCGTATTTTTCGCTTGACCGCAACACCGCGTCGTATTCCTATATGCGCAGGATTATCAGCGACGGAAAAAAGGTCGCTTCTGGCAGTGTGCGGCTTGAGGAATATATCAATTACTTTTCGTATGACTACGCGCGTCCGACGGACGGCGAGGCGCTCGCCGTTTCGGGCAATCTGTTCGACTGCCCGTGGAACACCGAGCATAAGCTTATGAGCATCGGCGTGGCGGCGGAGGAAGTGACGTACGGCGAAAAGCCCAACAACATAGTTTTTCTGATCGATACGTCCGGGTCAATGTATGGAGAAGATAGGCTTGGGCTTATACAGCAGTCCTTTTCCATGATTGTCGAAAATCTGGACGACAACGACACTGTTTCCATCGTAACGTATGCCGGCGACAGCCGTGTCGCGCTCAGCGGCGAGAGCGGAAAGAACAAGACTAAAATTTGCAACGTGCTTCAAGACCTGGAGGCGATGGGTTCTACCAACGGACAGGGCGGCATACAAAAGGCGTATAGCTTAGCGCAGCAATACTATTCTGCGGAAGCTAACAACCGCGTTATACTCGCCACCGACGGCGACTTTAACGTGGGCGCGTCAAGCAAGGACGCGCTTAAAAGCCTTATAACGCAAAAGCGCGAAAGCGGAATATATTTGTCCGTTTTGGGCGTGGGCATGTACAACACCAACGACATAACTATGAAGACGCTCGCCGAAAACGGCAACGGCAATTACGCTTATTTGGACAGCGTTGCCGAGGCGCGCAAGGTGCTTATAGAAGAGCTTGGCGGCACGTTCAACGTGGTCGCTAAGGACGCAAAAATGGGCGTTACGTTCAACGATAAGGTAGTGGATAAATACAGACTGCTCGGTTACGAAAGCAAGATGATGTCGCAAGAGGAGTTTGACGACGACAAAAAAGACGCGGGCGAGTTGGGCTCGGGGCACACCGTAACGGCGCTGTACGAGGTGGAGCTAAAGGACAACGCGGACGGCGCGGTCGCGACCTGTGAGGTCAGATACAAAACGCCCGACACGGAGGAAAACAAATCGGTATCTAGGACATTGGCTATTTCCGATTACGCCGAGTCACCAAACGAGGATACCATATTTATCGGCTGTGTGGCGGAATACGCGCTTGTTCTGCGCGAGTCGCGTTACAAAGGCGACGCGAGCTTAAGTAACGTTATAGAAAGGCTTTCCGCGCTCGACTGCACCAAAGAGGGCGGCGATCAGTTTAAGTCGGAATTTTTGGAAGTAGTCAAAAAGGCTAAGCAGGTTTACGGGGCGGTATAAAATGACCGAAAACAAATTCAAGCTGTTAGGCGCGGTGATCGGCGCGGCGATAGTATTCGGCTTCGTGTTCGCCATGTACGGACTTGTGTCGGCGTGCGGTCCCGGTGGCGTTCCCAGAGACGAAATAACGGAGTATTACAACAACGATTCCAATTACAGAACCGTAATAGGTCAGATCGTAGAGTACGAAGATGAAAACTACATATTCGATGCGATAAAGATAAGCACCGGAGATATCGAGTACGTATGCGACCTGCCTTTGAAAAGCGCGGACATATTGCGCCGTAACGAGTTTGATTTTTCGGCAGGCGGCGTGTACAAGTTCACGATAGGTGATCCGTATTATCCACAGAACGGCTATGTGATAGTCGCAGTCAGGTCGGTCATGGGCAGTCGAGAGTATCTGTCCTACGACGTAGGCAAAGCCAACCTAATCAAGATTTATTCGGATACCGAGGAATAACGTATTAAGCCCGACCGCGTGTCGGGCTTTTCAAGTTGACTTTTTCTGCGCGATAAGATATAATCTTTTTGTGAATAGATTGCTTGAAAAAACGGCTGAAGCTTTAGCGTCATACAAAAATAAAAAGCTCGCGTTGGGCGTGTCGGGCGGGCGCGATTCTATGTGTCTTTTGCACGCCGTTTTGTACTGTGGCGTAATACAAAAAGAGAATATAATTGTCGTACATGTTAACCATTGTTTGCGCGAGCAGGCGGACAGCGACGAGCTTTTTGTCCGTGAGTATTGCAATAAAAATCGTATCGAATTTGTCGCAAAACGAGTGGACGTGAACAAGCACGCGGCGGCTAACGGGCTTACGGTCGAGCAGGCGGCACGAAATCTCCGATACGACGTGTTTTTCGATCTTATCAAGCACGGCAAAGCCGACGTAATTTTGACCGCTCACCACGCGCTGGACAACGCCGAAACCGTGTTAATGCATTTATTCCGCGGCGCGGGGCTTGACGGACTGCGCGGCATGGTTGGCGGCACGATAGTCCGTCCGTTTATAGAAATTTATCCCGAAGAGTTGGACGAATACGTAAACGCCAACAATATAAAATACGTGGTTGACAGCACTAATTTTATAGACGACGCGGACAGAAATTTTATACGGCTAAACGTAATCCCGCTTATAGAACAGCGGTATCGCGGCGCAGTGCGCGCGGTAAACGCTTTTTCACGCGAGTGCGGAAGCGTGTCCGATTATCTGGACGGACTGTTCGATTTGTCGTGTATAAGTCACGACGGCGGCGCGGTGCTGATAGCGGAGAGAGCTTTATCGACAGCACTTGCCGCTCGGTATGTGCGGCATGCGCTTTCGGAGTTTTCGCTTGTCGATATTACGCGCGGACAAATAGAACGTGTAGTTCAGCTTGCCAAGATGCGTACCGGCGCGGTCGTGGAGCTTACGGGCGGCATACTTGCGGCTAAGGAATACGGCTACGTGTCGCTGTACATTCCGCGCAACAAATTCGACGGTGAAATTCCGATCAAAATGGGCGCAAACTTTATTGACGGGCTCGCCGTGGATATTACTGCCGATCAGCCGCTCAATACCGGGGGTAGGCACGTCGATCTGGACAAGCTTAACGGCGCTGTACTCAGGTTCAGGCGTGACGGTGACGTGTTCACGCCGAGCGGCGGAATGAGAAAAAAACTCAAGCAATTTTTTATCGACTGCAAAATTCCCAAGCGCTTGCGCGACAGGATCCCGCTTATTTGCCGCGGCAACGAGGTGCTTGTAATTGTCGGTTATTATGTGGCAAAGGATGTCGGCATTACCTCAAAAACGTGGAACAGCGCGGCGCATAAAGGCGCCGTCACACCGAGGTGGTAATGTCGGACGAGAGGTTTACAAAATACGTCCGTGACGGCGAAAAGGCAGAGCCGCTCGGCGACGGATACTATATTATTCAGAGCGAAAACGGATACAGGTTCGGCAGCGACGCCGTGTCGCTCGCGCATTTTGCCGAGCGCGATTTAACGTGGCGCGATAAGGTTTTAGACTTGTGCTCTGGCTGCGGAATTATAGGAATCATGCTTGCTATATCAACAGGCGCACACATTGATTGTGTAGAAATAGACAAAAGCCTATGTGACATGAGCGGGCGTTCGGCAGGACTTAACGAACTGAAAAACATTACTTTCACTTGTTGCGACGCACGAGATATGGGAACATGGACGAACAATCAATATGATTGCGTGGTGTGCAACCCGCCGTATTATAAGGTTGGCTCTAAGCCGACTATAATCGCCCCGCAAGCAAATAGTGAAATCAGCATAACGCTTGCTGACGTAATATCAATAAGTACGCGTGCTCTCAAGGTGGGCGGAGCGCTGTATATGACGCACGTCACTTCACGGCTTGACGAGATTATTTGCGCATGCCGAGACAACGGACTTACTGTTAAAAAGCTTGTTGTTAATCCTAACGGAAAAACGTTTATGGTTCGAGCAGTGCGCGGCGGCAAACCATATATGGAACTGGAAATCAAGGAGTATTAAATGCTGTACTTTGTAGCCACACCTATCGGCAATCTTGACGAAATAACGCTTCGCGCGCTCGAAGTGCTTAAAAGCGTGGACTTGATAGCGGCGGAGGACACGCGGCACACCGCCATACTTCTATCTAAGTACGGCATAAAAACGCGCACCGTAGCTTACCACAAGTTCAACGAAAAAAGCGCGGTTGACGGGCTTATCGATATGCTAAAGAGCGGTAAGGATATAGCTGTCGTGTCCGACGCAGGCACGCCGACGGTGTCCGACCCGGGGCATATTCTTACCACTGCGGCGATAGAGCATGACGTGCCGTTTACGGTCGTAAGCGGCGCGTGCGCGGGAATAGACGCGCTTGTGCTTTCGGGGCTTGACACTCGCGCTTTTACCGTACTCGGGTTTTTGCCCGAAAAGAATATTGACAGGGTGCGCTACGTCGAGCCGTACAAAAGCCTCCCTTGCACGCTCGTGTTTTACAGTGCGGTGCACGACATAAAAAAGGATCTACTGTTCTTGTATGAGCAGTTCGGCGCGCGCAGGGTCGCCGTTTGCAGGGAAATGACCAAGCTGTACGAAACGGTCACGCGCGGTACGCTCGGGCAGGATTTGGATATTGTAGAAAAGGGCGAGTTTGTCATAGTGGTGGAAGGGCTAAAGACCAATCCGCTTAGCGAGCTTTCGGTAGAGCAGCATATACGGCACTATGTAGAAAAAGGCGAGCCCATTAAAGATGCGGTAAAAAAGGTCGCCGCCGACAGGCACGTCGCAAAGAGCGAAATATATAAAGTCGCTGTAGAAATGAAAGACCGGGAATAGGCATGTGTTTTACATAAACACTTGATTTTGTCCGCAGATTCCTGTATACTTAACAAAGAGGATAATAATGAAAGATATAACTACTGTTTGGCAGGAAATACTTGCTATAATGGAAGTCGAAGTTCATTCTTTGGCGTTTGACGTTTGGATGCAGCCGCTTCGCCCGATCAAGGTGGAGGACGACGTGCTTATTTTGTGCGCGCCGTCGGCGGGCGCTAAGAGCGAGGTTGAGGCAAGGTATATGCCGCTACTTAAGCGCGCGCTTCGGGAGATTGAGGGCGCGCCGTCCGAGATAGCGTTGGTGTCCGACGACGAAGTGCCGTCGCCTGTGGCGGAAACCGTGCACGAGGATAGACAGATAGATAACTACGCGCCCGAGCGTGCCGAGATAGGCAAGCTCAATCCTCGCTTTAACTTTGCCGAGTTTGTTGTGGGAAACTGTAACCGTCTGGCGTACCAGAGCGCACTCGCGGTTGCCGAAGCGCCGGGCGAAAAGTTCAATCCGTTGTTCATTTACGGCGACGTCGGTTTGGGCAAAACGCACATAATGCAGGCAATAGGCAATGATCTGCGCGTATCGCGCCCGCATACAAAAATGCTGTACATATCGATGGATACGTTTATCAACGAGTTTATAGCGTCAATACGCGGCTTGCATGGCATAAACAATCAAGCGTTCCGCGACAAGTACCGCAATGTAGATTTGCTCATGATAGACGACGTACAATTTTTGAGCAAAAAGCCGAGCACGCAGGAGGAGATATTCCACACATTCGAGGCGCTTAAGAATGCGGGCAAGCAAATGGTGTTTACGTCAGACCGTCGCCCGCAGGATATTCCCGACCTTGACGACCGCGTGCGTTCGCGCTTTTCGTCGAGCATGATAGTGGATATACAGCCGCCCGAGCTTGAAACTCGCATTGCCATTCTCGAAAAGAAATCGCAAAAGGAAAAGAAGATTATCGGACTGCCCGAGCTTACTTTTATTGCCGAGCGTGTAACAAGCAACGTGCGCGAAATGGAAGGCGTGCTCACAAAGGTAATGTTCATGTCGTCGCTGTACGACCGTAAGGTCGATCTTGCTATGTGCCAAGAGGCGCTAAAGGACTATCTTGTCCAGGAATGCGACGATATTTCGGTCGACGAGATTATAGACTGCACTTGTAAATACTTTGACGTGCCTAAGACGGAAGTCGTCGGCAAGCGCAAAAACAAGGACGTAGTCGTTCCGCGCCAGATCGCTATTTATCTGATAATCGAATTTACAAATATTCCGCTCAGCTCGATAGGCAATTATTTCGGCGGCAGAGAGCACACAACGGTCATGTATGCGCGTGACAAGATTTCCTCGCTTATCACTTCCGATTCAAAAATCAGGACGGCCGTAAACGATATTAAAGCCATGGTTTTAAGGAAGTAAGCATGGATAAATTCGATCAAAAAAATCTGCTAGTGTCGGTAACTGTCGCTACGGAAACAGAGCCGACCACCGTGGACGGCGTTTACAGCAAAACCGAGGACGGGTTTACACTGGAGTTCGGTATCGGCACGGACAAGTTTGTAATAGCGCACAGCGACAAGCAAACGACTGTAAAAGCCGAGGGCGTAATGGAGTACGATATCACGCTAAAAGGCGAGCGCACGTTTACCATGCTGAGTACGCCGTTCGGCAAAGTAAAGTTTTGCGTGACTACCGAGGCGCGTAGGGCGGCTTTTACCGAAAATTCGATCAGACTCCAGCTGTGCTATATGCTTTCCGCCGACGGCGTGGGCGATATGGAGCGGTCTGTTGATTTGTTAATTAAGAATTAAGAATTCAGAATGCAGAATTAATAAAGAGGATGAGACTCCTCGCAGGGCTCGGAGTGACAAAAGTACAGTGGATGAGTTGAGTACTCTTTTGTCCTACGAAGCACCGAAGGTATTCTGAACAAGCGAAGCGCGGTGAAGAATCTCATCCTTATATTGATAAAAACACTTATCAAAACGCTTGCCAAAGGCGTTTTTTCGTGTTATAATTACAAACGTGGCTAAATCTTTATGGTCACATTCCTTACTCACCGCAATGGTGGGTCATAGACCGCAAGGAGGGTATATGAACAATTACGAAATCCTTTACATTCTGTCCGACAAGCAGGATGCCGATGCCAAGAGAGCATTGGTGGAGCGTTTTCAGGCTTTGGTCGCGCCTTACGGCGAGGTCACGGCAGAAGAGTGGGGCGGCGGCTCGCGCAAGCTTGAGTACCCCATTCAGACCAAAATTTCCGGCAAGCACTTGACCGGCTACTATGTTCTTATGAAGTTCTCTGCACCGCCCGAAATTCCGGCGGAAATCGAACGTCAAATGCGCATCAGCGATGATGTTTTGCGTTGGATGATCGAAAGAGTGTAGGGGCGGATCATGAACAAAATCATTTTGATTGGCAATCTCACGCGCGATCCCGAATCCGGCAGTACTCAGGGCGGAGTTAACTTTACTCGGTTCAATATTGCCGTTAACCGTCCGTTCACCAACTCAAACGGCGAGCGTGTAGCCGATTACTTCGACGTAATTTGTTGGCGTCAGCTTGCCGAGCGTTGTGCCAAATACTTGTTCAAAGGTAGCAAGGTCGGTATAAACGGTTCGGTTCAGCGTAGACAATACGAGGACCGCGACGGGATCAAGCGCACGTCGTTCGACGTAGTTGCGGATGAAGTCGAGTTTTTGACCCCGCGTAGCAACAGCACGGGCCGCGAAGGTTCGCAAGGCGGATATGTGCCCGAAGAGCCGCATCCGATTTCGGATATGCAACCCGTCGACAATGATGATTTACCTTTCTAAGGTGGTCGTTTTTGTGCACTTGTAATCGAAAACAAAATATGGTTTGACCTTACGGTCACATAAAATTTTTCAAGGAGATAATTGTCATGGACAAGAACAGAAATAGAACAAAAGTAAACGACGGCGACGATAAGGTTCGCAAGACGCGCCGTCCCGCCAAAAAACGCGTGTGCGAGTACTGCCAAGGACACATCGACCACGTGGACTACAAGGACGCAGAGCGTCTTAAAAAATACATTGCCGAAAACGGCAAGATTTTGCCGCGCCGTGCAACCGGGCTTTGCGCAGAGCACCAACGCGACGTTACCACCGCTATCAAGCGCGCCCGTATAATGGCAATTTTGCCTTTCCGCGGCGAATAATCCCTTTTATGGCGGATGCATCGCGCAATAGTGCGTCAGCCGCATTGCCGCCCTCGGTCATGTAGGTGGTTCTACACTCCCGTCGGTCGGCAAAACGGACTTCCTTCTCTTGCGCGCGCCTGCGCCATAAAAGTCCGTTCAAACAATATAACAGTTAAAAAGACCTTGCAAAATAGCAAGGTCTTTTTAGTGCTCTAATCCTAAAAGAAAACAGATTAAAATTTTTATGTCTGTGTCGCAGACATGCCAAGACATTTTAAATAAAATGTTGTACAATATCAGTGAGATAATATTAAATGGAGTCTAATCTTATGAAAAAATCTATTATTGATTAAATCTGCATGAACAACGTAATCTTGCGCAAGCGTGTGTTTAGCGAGGAGCATGAAAAATTTTCCGATAAAGCATACAAATTGTATGAACAACTGATTGATATTTTAAATGACGAACAGATAAAAGTTTATAATGAATATGTTGATGCTGAGATAAAAGCAAGTTCAGAGGCTGAGACCGTGTATTTTAGGGAAGGATTAAAGACGGGACTGCTTTTGGCTATGGAGTGCTTAGCGTAAGCGTTTATTTATACTCTTAAAAATGCAGTCAAAACAGTGTACTTTTGTTTTTGAACATGGTATAATGAATACGTTAATAACCTAATAGGAATCAGATTTAATGATTAACGTATCAAACGTAAAATTGCAATTCGGCACGCGCGTGCTGTTCGAAAACGTAAGTATAAAGTTTTCGAGCGGCAACTGCTACGGCATTATCGGCGCTAACGGTGCGGGCAAGTCCACATTTCTCAAGCTTTTGTCGGGCAAGATAGAGCCGAGCAAGGGCGAGATAACAATAGGCAAGGGCGAGCGCATGTCCGTGCTTGAACAGAACCAAAACGCTTACGACGATTACACCGTGCGCGAAGCGGTTATCTGCGGACACAAGCAGCTGAGCGAAATACGCCGCAAGCGCGAAGTCCTGTACGCAAAAGAGGACTTTTCCGAAGAGGACGGCAATATCGCCGCGGAGCTTGAAACCAAGTACGGCGAGCTCGGCGGGTACGAATGCGAGATCGACGCGGAAACGCTTTTAAACAGCATAGGCATTCCGCAGGACTTGTTCGATACCGATATGCGCGACATTGAGCCTAAAATCAAGGTCAAGGTGCTTATTGCGCAATGTCTTTTCGGCAAGCCGGATATATTGCTTTTGGACGAGCCTACCAACAACCTCGACATCAAAACGGTCAGGTGGTTGCAGGAATACATCAAGTCGCTCGAGCAAGCGACCGTGCTTGTAGTGTCGCACAACCGTCACTTCCTCAATCAGGTTTGCACGCACATCTGCGACGTGGACTATTCGGCGATAAACATGTTTGTGGGCAACTACGACTTCTGGTACGAATCGTCGCAGCTCATACTTCGTCAACAAAAGGAAGCGAACAAAAAAGCCGAACAGCGCATAAAAGAATTGCGCGAATTTATTGCGCGGTTCTCGGCAAACGCGAGTAAGTCCAAACAGGCTACAAGTCGCAAGCGCGAGCTTGACAAAATCGTAGTAGAGGACATCAAGCCGTCCTCGCGTAAATATCCGTACATCGACTACAAGTTTGAGCGCGACCCAGGCAACGACATTCTGCGCGTGGAAAAGCTGACTAAAAAAGGATTTTTCGAGAACGTCACATTCTCCGTCGGGCGCGACGATAAGATAGGATTTTTGACGGACAACAGCCGCTCGGTCGCGGAGCTGTTCGACTGCATATTCGGCGAGAGTAAGCCCGACTCGGGCAGGGTAATTTGGGGCAAAAACATAAAGCCCGCGTACATGCCGCAAAACTACGACAAATACTTCGAGGGTTGCGCAATGTCGCTTGTTCAGTGGATAGACCGCTGGTCGGAAAACCACGAACAGGAATACCTGCGGTCGTGGCTGGGTAGACTGCTGTTCTCGGGCGACGAGGCGCTCAAGCCCGCCAACGTTTTGTCGGGTGGGGAAAAGGCGCGTTGCATGCTTGCGAGAATGATGCTCTTGTCGCCCAACTTCCTTATGTTTGACGAGCCTACAAACCACCTCGACCTCGAGAGCATAACTTCGCTCAACAAGGGAATGATCAACTTTAAAGCGCCCATTCTGTTCATCACGGCTGACGAGGAAATAATGTCGTCGGTAGCCAACCGCATTATCATCATAGAAAACGGCGTCAAGGCTTACGACCGTCCCGTAACTTATGATGAGTATATTGCCACGTTATAGTGCATAAACACACAGATAATTTGTTGACGAACTTCAAGTAAAAGAGTATAATTAGTGTATGGTTAATATCGGTATAAACGGAGTTATTCTCCGCGTAAAGAATAATAATCTCGGCGACGCTTGGAATCTTCCGGTGCTCGGCAGGACATTGGAGGAATGGGTGGCGGGCACATTGAACGTGCCGTGCCAAACGATAGAAGCGTCTACGGTCATCAACATTGCCGAAAAGCTCAAGACGCTGCTTGACCGCACAAAACCTATCACGGTCGTGCTGTACTGCGATACGCCGCTCGTTGTTGCCAAAACGATAGAAACGGCTATAAAGCACTTAACGGCGCAAAACCTCGACGCGGTCAAGCTTCCGCGCGGATGTGTGTACAAGACCGAATACCTTTACGCCGCGGATACGCTGTTTCCCCAAGAGCCGACCGGCAGCGGCGAGTTCGAAGCTGTAACCGATTGCGAGAGCTTGTCGCGCATTACCGACACGCTCAGGCGCAGAATACTCAACTTTCACGCGGGCAACGGCGTACTTATTACCGATTATAAAAACGTTTATATCGACAGCGACGTGGTAATAGAGCGCGGTGCTGCGATCGAGCCGTACAACTTTATCAAGGGCAAAACCGTAATTAAAGCCGACGCGCACATCATGCCCAACAACTATATAGAAAACTGCATTATCGGCGGCGGCGCGCGCGTAGACAGCTCAAGGCTTTACGCGAGTATCGTAGGCGAGGGTACAAGAGTAGGCCCGTTCGCTTATATAAGACCGAACACCGTAATCGGCAAGGATTGCCGCATAGGCGACTTTGTTGAGCTCAAGAGCTGCGTAATAGGCGACGGGTGCAAGGTCAGCCACCTTACGTATATCGGCGACGCCGAGCTGGGCGCGGAATGCAACGTCGGCTGCGGCGTTGTGTTTGCCAACTACGACGGAAAGAACAAGTATAAATCGATTGTGGGCAATCGCGTGTTTATTGGTTCTAACTCCAACATCATCGCACCGGTGCATGTAGCCGACCATGCGTTTATCGCGGCGGGTTCTACCATAACCGACGAAGTGCCGGCAGAAGCTTTGGCGATCGCGCGTTCACGCCAGACCAATATTCCGCACTGGGCAGGCAACATGTACGCCCCGCCCGTCGGCAACGACAATCCGTCGCCGTACAGGCTTATTCAGGACGACGAAGGCATCATAGACGGTGCGGCTAGCGAGACCGAAAACACGGGCGAGACCGAAACAAACGCCGCCAATAACACCGACGCTGACGGCAGCGGCGACAATAACGGAGATAACAACGGCGAACAGCCGAAATAAAAAATATAAAGAGAAATCTTTGGAGGCAACAAATGATAGCACACGGCAATAAGGTTAAGTTGTTCTGCGGCAACGCATGTAAGGGTTTGGCAGAAGCAATCGCTCAAAACATGCGTATGAAGCTTTCGGAAGCGGAAGTGAGCAAGTTTAGCGACGGCGAGATTTCCGTATCGATAGGCGAGTCCGTTCGCGGCTGCGACGTGTTTGTAATACAATCCACGTCCATTCCCACCAACGACAATCTTATGGAATTGCTCGTCATGATCGACGCGCTCAAGCGCGCCTCGGCGGGCAGGATCACAGCGGTCATCCCGTATTTCGGCTATGCGCGGCAGGACAGAAAAGCGCGTGCGCGCGATCCCATTACCGCTAAGCTCGTGGCCGACCTTATTACTACCGCAGGCGCGGACAGAGTGCTTACCATGGACTTGCACGCGTCGCAGATACAGGGCTTCTTCAATATCCCCGTCGATCACCTTTTGGGCGCGCCCATACTCGCCAACGCTATCGCCAACGAGGAGTTCATCAAGGAAGCGGGGGACGACCTCGTCGTCGTATCTCCCGACGTAGGCTCGGTAGGCAGAGCAAGACAAATGGCGCAAAAACTTAACAAGACGCTCGCCATTGTCGATAAGCGCAGACCTAAGGCAAACGTCATGGAAGTCATGAACATAATCGGCGACGTCAAGGGCAAGCGCTGCCTTATACTCGACGACATGATAGACACCGCAGGCACAATCGTTCAGGGCGCAAAAGCGCTTGTGGACGTGGGCGGCGCAACCGACGTGTACGCGTGCTGCACGCATTCCGTTCTTTCCGGCCCGGCTATCGAAAGACTTCAGAACTCGGTCATCAAAAAGCTGTTCATGCTCGACACGATAGAGCTGCCGCAAGAGAAAAAGTTAGACAAGTTCATCACCGTTTCGGTCGCACCCATCTTTGCCGCAGCAATATCGTGCATATACGCCGACATGCCCGTGTCCAAGCTTTACGACTAATGCACGACGGCGCATGCATCGCGTGATGCGGGCTACGTGCGTCAAGTCGCCTTGGTCATGTAGGGGGTTCTACACTCCCGTCGGCGACTTGCCACCTGTTGCCCATCTGACGCGCGCCTTCGTCACCGAGACTTGGTTGCATTGTTAATGCTTTACAAATAATAATTATAAAAAAGTCTGTCACGTTCGAATTGTGTGACAGACTTTTTTATTAGGGCTGATTTTTACTTTGCGGTTGCCGTAGCTGCTTTATTCGCGCATTTTTGTTTGGTAGCTTCGCCGCCGCGAAGGTGGCGCACGCTTAGGTTAAAGTCCAGGATTTTGCGCACGCGCTCATATAGCTCTGGTTCGAGCTTGGGTAGGCGTTCGGTCACGTCCTTGTGCACCGTAGACTTTCCGATTTCAAAACGCTTTGCCGCGTCGCGCACCGTGCACTTGGTTTCGGCTATGTATTTGCCTAATTCCACGGCGCGTATGTTCTTGCTGTCACTCTTTGTCATAAATCCCCCTGATTTTTGGCGGTTGTATATTGTATGACAGCATTCGACAGAATATGATAAAATTCAGAATGCAGAATGTAGAATTAAGAATGGGGGCGGCGCTACCGCTTAATGTTGAAATGCTTTGTCCGATGTTGGGCATGACAAAAGATTAGTGTGTGGTCGCGTGGTCTGCTGCCATTTTTTGTCACTCTGAACGAAGTGAAGAGTCTCATCATTTTATAATTCTGCATTCTTAATTCTTAATTCTGAATTGGATAAATACTTGACTAATCAAAGGCGATTGGTTATAATATATTCTGAATAAATAGGCAAGGAGTTTATTATGCCCAAAGAATATATAATGACGGCGCAAGGCATGCGCGAACTGGAAGAGCGGCTCGAGTACATTAAGCTCGTAAAAATGCCCGCTGTTGTCGAAGAGATAGCTAAAGCGCGTGCGCAGGGTGACCTTTCGGAAAACGCCGAGTACACCATCGCCCGCGAGGAGCAGGCTCAGCTCCAGAACGAAATGGACACAATTATGGAGAAGCTTGCGAATGCAAAGGTCATTGACGAGAAGTCCATTAACGACGATATTGTTTCCATCGGCTGCTCTGTGGAAGTCATAGAAGCGGACGTTGAGGAAGGGCTTGCGGCTGTAGAAAAATGCGGGCTTACGCATACCGACATAATTGCGGGATTCCTTACGCGTATGTCGGTCAACGATATGCGCGCCTCACGCTACCGCAGTGGCATACTGGAAGAGCTTACCGCAGAGGACTTCAAGACCGCGGGCTGCGAGCTTTTAACTTCCAAACGCTATAAGCGCGAGGAGCTTTTGGACAAAGGCTTTACCGAAGCAGAGCTTTCGGAAAAGATCAAGCCTGCCAAGGTGGACAAGTCCAAATGCAGTGGGATCAAAGCTTATACAATTGTCGGTTCTCACGAGGCAAACGCGCTTGCGGGCAGAATTTCCAACGAGTCGCGCGTCGGTTCGGCTTTGCTCGGCAAGACCGAAAACGACGTGGTCATGGTAGGCGATTTGATTTTTAAAATCGTCGATATTGTCGTCGATAAAAAGGCAGTCAAGAAGTAGTCGGCAGTAATTACAACGCTAACATTCTAAAAAAGGCAAAGGATTATGGCAGAACAGAATAACGTTCAAAATAACAACGTCGAAGTCGAACAGGACATAGACGCGCTCAAGGCGGTGCGGCTTGCCAAGCTCGATGCGCTTTGCGAGGCGGACGCCGATCCGTTCAAGATTACAGAATTCACTGTAGACGCGCACGCTTATGATATTATTTCCGACCCGAAAGAAGGCGAGGTCGTGACTGTCGCAGGCAGGCTTATGAGCAAGCGCGTCATGGGCAAAGCGAGCTTTGGGCATTTGCTCGACAGATCGGGGCAGGTGCAGATTTACGTTAAGTCGGACAACCTCGGTTTGGAAGCTTACGACGGGTTTAAAAAACAGATAGACATCGGCGATATTATAGGCGTCACGGGCGAGGTGTTTGTCACTCACCGCGGCGAAGTATCGATTGCGGTAAAGCAACTGACATTGCTTGCCAAATCGCTAACGCCGCTGCCCGAAAAGTGGCACGGACTTAAAGATAACGACATTCGCTATCGTAAGCGCTATCTTGACCTTATTGTAAACACCGAGGTCAAGGATACGTTTATCAAGCGCAGCAAGATAATTTCGGCGATCCGCAGTTATCTTGACGCTGACGGTTTTATTGAGGTGGAAACGCCAATACTGAACACAGTCGCAGGCGGCGCGGCGGCGCGTCCGTTTATTACGCACCACAACACTCTTGACCTAGATATGTACATGCGCATTGCGCCCGAGCTGTATCTTAAACGGCTCATCGTAGGCGGTCTTGAACGCGTGTACGAGCTTGGCAGAAACTTCCGCAACGAGGGCATGGACGTCAAGCACAATCCCGAATTTACCATGCTCGAGCTGTACCAGGCTTACGGCAACTACGAAGACATGATGACGCGCACCGAGGAAATGTATCTCGCTGCGGCGCATGCAATCGGGCTTGATAATAAAATCACGTATCAGGGCAGAGAGATAGATATTTCCACGCCGTGGCGTCGCGTGACTATGCGCGATATCGTTAATGAAACGGTGGGAGTTGATTTTATGTCGCTCACCAAAGAGCAGGCCCAAGCCGAGCTCAAGCGTTTGGGACTCGACCCCGAGGGCGACAAGAACGCCGCGGAATGCATGTATGTTGCGTTCGACAAGCTTGTGGAAAGCACGCTCATTCAGCCGACATTTGTTACAGGCTATCCTATAGAGATTTCTCCGCTCGCCAAAAAGGACGGCAACGGACTTACGTACCGCTTCGAGTTCTTCATTAACGGCTGGGAGGGCGGCAACGCCTACTCCGAGCTTAACGATCCGATCGACCAAGCTAAGCGGTTCGAGACCCAGCGCGCAATGATGAAAAAGGGTAGTGAGGATGCGCAAGCCGCGGACGACGACTTTGTGGAAGCGCTCGAATACGGCATGCCTCCGACCGGTGGATTGGGTATAGGCATAGATCGCATGGTCATGCTGCTCACCGATAGCGCGTCGATTAGAGACGTTATATTGTTCCCCACAATGAAACCCAGAATTAAATAATCGTAATTGAGTCGAATAATTTTTTGTCATTCTGAGCGTAGCGAAGAATCTCATCCTTATTTATTCTTCGGAGAAAATATTGAGTTTAGCGGAACAATTAAAAGCTGCTGCGGAACGTGACAAGCTTAGGCTTCACACTCCGGGACATAAGGGAGCGGTTTTCGGATTCGATTTGACCGAGCTTTCGGACGGAAGCTTTCCCGCCGATTTTGTTACAGTAGCCGAACGCCGCGCCGCGGAGATTTACGGCGCACGCCATGCGCACTATCTGAGCGGCGGCAGCTCGCAGGGTGTTAAAGCTTCGATATTCTATTCGGGCGTGAACGCCGTAGTGGATATCAATTCGCATCGCTCTGTGTTTGACGGCTTTAAGCTATCCGGCAAGCGTTGCGTTACGGCGGGGAACAGCGGCGATATTCGTCCGCTCACTGTGGAACAAATCGACAAAGCGCTCACGGCTGATATTCGGGCGGTTGTCGTAACGACCCCCACGTATTACGGGTTCTGCGCGGACGTGGACGGCATTGCCGAATACTGTAAAAAGCGCGGACTTCTGTTTATTGCGGACAGCGCGCACGGCGCGCACTTCGGATTTTCGGACAGACTTCCAAAGAACGTCGCGCCCGTTGCGGATATCTGCAACGTGTCCACACACAAGACTCTTAGCGCGCTTACGCAGTCTGCGCTTTTATTGGACAATCTTTCGGACGATAACAGCGCAAAGCTCCGCGAGTCGGTGGCGGTCATGGGCTCTACAAGCCCGTCATATCTACTCTACGCCACGATTGACGGCGCGGTTGCTCAAGTAGCCGACAAGCAAACCGCCGAGGCATACGAGCGGCTTTTCGGCGCGGTAGAGAATATCAAGACGGAATTTCCGTTTTTAAACAACGACGATTTTACAAGGCTTGTGCTCGATTGCACAAAGCTTGAAGTATCGCCCGCACAGCTCAACAATGCGCTTGCCGGGCGCGGCGTGTATTCCGAGCTGGTGAGCGATAAGTACATAGTTTTTATTCTGACCGCCGAGGATTCGCCGAGCACGGTTACGTCGCTCGGTCGGGCATTGCACGACGGGATTAGGGAGATAAAAGTCAAATGACAAGCAGTGGCAAGTTCATCGTAATAGAGGGCGTGGAGGGCGCTGGCAAAAGCCGTCAGTGCACGCTTTTGACCGACGCGCTAAACGCTATGGGCGTGCCTACGATCCACACGCGCGAGCCGGGCGGCGCGAGCTTAGCGGAGGCTATTCGCGGCTTGCTTTTAGATCCTGCGTATTCGCCCGACGCTATAGCCGAGCTGTATTTGTATTCGGCGGCGCGGCGCGATCATTTGAACAAGGTAGTATTTCCCGCGCTCGAACAGGGCAAAGTAGTTGTATGCGACAGGTTCATATATTCGACATTGGCGTATCAGGGCTATGGGCGCGGACTGGATTTGCAGTTTATCCGCAAGGTAAATGAAATTACTATCGCACCGCTCAAGGTAGACTTGGGACTGTTTTTGGATATTACGCCCGAGGCGGGATTTTTGCGCAAGGGCGGCGCAGATAAAGCCGACAGGCTGGAGCGCGAAAGTCTCGAGTTTTTCAACCGCGTTTACGACGGGTTTAAGGCTATGTGCGGTTGCGGAGAGCTAACGGCTATAGACGTGTCGGGCACAAAGGAACAGTCCGCCGCGCGTATTTTGGCGGCGGTGCGCGGCATACTATGAGCAATAGCATTCTCAAAAAGTACGCATATCTTTACGCCGAGCTTGACGGAATAAGAAACGTCGGCAGCGCGTACACGTCGGTGCTGCTTAGCGGCGAGGACGACGAAGGACTAAAGGTTCTGTCTCGCATTGTTGCTGCGCGGCTGTGTGGAATAAGCATTGATCGCGCATTCGATGAGCACGCGGACATAATAGTATATCCGCGCGCGCAGGAAGAAAAAAAGAGCAAGTCTAAGTCCGGCGGGGAAAAGAGCAAGCGTTATGCCATTTCCGTTGAAGACATCAAGGAGATTTTGGACTCGCTGTATCTTACCCCGTTCCAGCTGAAAAACAAAGTGTATATCATAGAGAATGCGGAGAGCATGAGCGAGATCTGCCAGAACAAGCTGTTAAAGTCGCTCGAAGAACCGCCCCCGCGCGTGTGCTTTGTGTTATGCTCGAGCGGTAAGCTTCTCCCCACGGTGGAGTCGCGCTGCAATCGCATTGAGCTTCCGCCGTTTGACGTGTCGGTCGTGGAGCGAGAGCTTAGTAAGTTTCACAATGACGCGGCGGCAGTCAAGCTTGCCGCGCAGGCGAGCCGAGGCAATCCCGGACTTGCGGAAAGAATTCTCGCGGACGCGGGCTTTGCCGACACTTATGCCGCTTCAAAAAAGCTGATCAAGCTGTCTACCGGCAGTAAGATGTTTGCCCATGCCGCGGCGGTTTACGAAAAGCTTTCTCGCGACAAGGTGGACGCTTTGCTCGGAGTAGTCGAGTACTTGCTAAACGACATAGCCAGGCTGTGTATAGGCGCGGATACCGTGTTTGATCGTAAGGACATTGAAGAGATTGCGGGCGGATACACGCCGTACTCCGCCGCGCTCGCCGCAGAAGCAGTGCGCGAAGCTAAAAAGCACAATGCCGCAAACTGTATGCCGCAGGCGGTCATGGACACGTTGATATTAAAAATAATGGAGGTAAAAGCACAATGCCAAAGGTGATAGGCGTCAGGTTTCGCACCTCGCCGCGAATGTATTACTTTGCGCCGACGGAGGGCGAGGAATACAAAAAGGGCACAAAAATCGTTGTGGAAACTCAGCGCGGCGTTGAGCTGGCTACGGTCGTACTTCCCGTTACGGAAGTGGAAGAAAATAAGATAGTCGCGCCGCTCAAAGGCGTAATGCGCATTGCGACGGAATCGGATATCGAGGCGGCTTCCGCAGACGAAGCGCAAAAGCAGGAAATTATTGCTACAGCCAAACAGAAGGTCGCTGCGCGCGGTCTGGATATGAAGATCGTCGATTGCGAGTTTACAGTAGACCACAGCAAGCTTGTGCTGTATTTTACAGCCGAACAGCGCGTGGACTTTCGCGAGCTCGTGCGCGACCTCGCGTCCGCATTCCATATGCGAATCGACTTAAGGCAAATAGGCGCGCGCGAGGAATGCAAGCTTATAGGCTCGCTCGGCGCGTGCGGCATGCCGTGCTGCTGCGGCAGGTTCGAGTCGGATTCCGAACACGTTTCGATCAAAATGGCGAAGTGCCAGAACTTAGCGCTTACGCCTAACAAGATAAACGGCATGTGCGGTAGGCTATTATGCTGCCTGTCGTACGAAAACAAAACGTACGAGGACGTCGCACGCCGCAGCCCCAAGGTCGGGTCGTGGCTGACATGTCCCGACGGCAGGCGCGGCTCTGTCGTGTCGGTCACGCCGCTCACCGAAAAAGTGCGACTTAGAGTGGGCGACGAGGACAACTTCGAGTTTGTCGAATATACGCTAGACGAACTTAAAACCGACGGCAATCGCGGCGGTAACGACAGGGACAGGACCGGTACGGACATGGAAGGCTTAGAGCCCCCGCCCGATAGCCGCGACCGCCAAAGAAATAACAATCAAAACGTAAACAATAACGGCGGCAAAAAGAAAAATAAGAACAAAAACGGTCAAGGCGATCGCCCCGACAAGAACGGTCAAGACCGTTCCGAACGGATTAAGAATAATAGCAACAACAATAACGGCAATCGGAACAACAATAATCAAAACGGCAATAACAACAACGGCGGTAATGGCGGCGGCAAAAAGAAGAAGCACAAATTCAACCGCAACAAGCAGGGCGGCGGTGCACAAAACGGAGCAAAGCCGCAGGGCGGAAGTAACCCGCCGCAATCGTAAACCTTTTCCTGTCTGATAATTGTTCGCAGTCGCTAACCGAATAAATTAATTTTAACGCATTGACAAATTTTGCGGTGTATGCTATAATTGCCGTATAAATTTATGGAGGTTGTACCATGGCACACAAAATTTCCGATGAATGCATAGCGTGCGGCGCGTGCGCTGCGGCTTGTCCCGTAAGCGCTATCAGCGAGGGCGACGGCAAGTATGTTGTAGACGCTGATGCCTGCATTGACTGCGGCGCGTGCGAGGGTGAGTGCCCCACGGGCGCTATTACCGAATAAGGTAAGCACTATTACTTAGTACGGTAATTTTCGTAAAAATTTTCGGGTTGCGGTTTGTGCCGAAATCCGAATTTTTTTATGCTTGTAAATATAGGTTAATATTATGATATTTTTTACTTCCGATTTGCATTTGGGACATAAAAACTGTATAGACTATTGCGACCGCCCGTTTTCCGATGTTCAAGAGATGGACGAGGCTCTTATAAACAATTGGAATAAGCGTGTAAAAAACGGCGATACCGTGTATGTCGTCGGCGATTTGGTGTGGGAAAGCCGCGATCCGCTTAAGTACATATCGCGCCTAAACGGCAAAAAAGTATTGATTGTAGGCAATCACGATATTAAGTGGTTAAAACGGCAGGGTATGGCTAAGGCGAACGATGACGGCAGTGTCGAATTCCGCGATTATTTTGAGTATTTTACCAAAATCGCGCAGTATGTCGAAATTATGCTTGACGGTGTGCGCATAACATTGTGTCACTATCCCATGCTCGAATGGCGCGACAGCCGAAAAATAGGCAGTAAAAAATTGGGGTACTTGATTCATGGGCATATCCACAACAGCCGCGAGCGTAAGTATTTGCCTATGTGGCTATTGCCGCACGCGCTTAACGCCGGCGCGGATATAAACGGCTATGCTCCCGTAACCTTTGACGAACTGAAAGTAAACAATGAAGCTTTCAAGCGCTCTGCGCTCGAATCATACACAGACAAAGATTGAACCGTTTACGGTTTTACGGCAAGTCGGTTGTACGCTTTGTCCTTTATTAACTACGAATTTATTTTGTGTGCTTTACCATACTATACATGTGGAGAAAGAGCATACAGTCAAGTCGTTCGGCAGGAGCGCGGTCGCGCTTGCCGCAATTGGGATTATAGCAAAGCTGATAGGCGCATTGTACCGCGTGCCGCTTACTAACATAGTAGGCGCGGAGGGCATGGGCTTGTATCAGATGGTATTTCCGCTGTACACGGTGTTATTGGCGTTTTGCGGCAGCGGTATGTCGGGTGCAACCTCGCGCGTGGTGGCTAAGTATACCGCGCTAGGCAATACCGCGGCGGCAAAAAGGACGATTAGGATAGCTATACTGCCGCTTGTCGGAGTGTCGGTTGCGTGCACGGTCGGCGTGGCGCTGCTGCGCAACGTAATATCTGGCGTGCAGGGTAATACCGACGCAGGAATTGCATACCTCGCGCTGTGTCCGTCGCTACTGTTTGCGGGCGGCATAAACGTTTTGCGCGGGTATTTTCAAGGTCGGTCTAAAATGCTGCCGGGCGGAATAAGCCAGCTTATCGAGCAGATAGTCAAGCTCACATTGGGATTGTATTTGAGCAAACAGCTACTTCCGTACGGCGTTAAGTACGCGGTGGCAGGGGCTCTTATCGGTGTGTCGGTAAGCGAGCTTATCGCATTATTTTATTTGGTAATCAGATACTTGGTAGCGGGGCGGCGAATTGTGCGAATTGTAAACGTGCCTGCGCTCAATACCGAAATCGCGCAAGAGTTTACCGCCATGCCAGTTGTTGTGTCCGATAAAACAATATTGAAAGAATTGTTCTCGTTTGCGCTGTCGGTAACGCTGGGAGCGCTTGTTTTGCCCATAACGCAGATGATCGATTCGGTGCTTGTTATAAACCTGCTCATGCACGCGGGCGCGGGCAGAGAGAGCGCTACCGCTATGTTCGGACTGTTTGTCGGTCCTGTCGGCACGCTGATAAATATGCCGACTGTGGTAGTTCTGTCGGTAGCCATAGCGTTTTTGCCGACAATAACGCGTGCGGTGGAAACCAAAGAGGACGCGGGCGCTCCCACAAAAAGCGCGGCAAAGTGGATCATGTTGTTTGTTATACCGATAACGGCTGTGTTTTTGTTCTTTCCGGGCTCTGTGTGTAATGTGTTGTATCGCAAGGGTTTAACTGCCGAACAGCTTAGCTTAGCGGCGCAGTTATTGCGCGTTCAAGCAATGTCGGTGTTTTATATCGGCATATTGCAACTGTCTACGGCGGTGTTGCAGGGCTACAATAAGGCACATAAGCCTGTAATCAATCTGCTGATCGGTGCGTGCGTAAAGGTAGGGCTTACGCCTTTTACCGTGCGCGCGTTCGGAATAACCGGTGCGGCGTTTGCAACGACGCTGTGTTACGCTGTGGCGGCAACGCTTTCCATGCGCTGTGCGTACAAGCGGCTAAGGGTGGGCGCGGATATTAAAAACGCGTTTATCGTCCCGACTGTATTTACCGCACTCGGCGCATTGGCGTTTTGGGGGACGACGTATGCGCTTGGGGCTACCGCGCTTCCGTATCTTTGGCAAACGATTATAGGCGCGGCGGTGTTCGTCGTAGTGTACGCTGCGGGCATACTCGTTAGCGGCGCGATAAATATTAAATCCGAAATATCGGGTTTTATCAAGCTTGGGCGCAAAAAAAAGAATAACCTGCAAAAAGAATAATAATAAAACTTTAATATGTTGTTGATTCAAGGAGTAAATTTGCTTGCTTGCAAGGGCAAATTTACGACGACGACAAAATGCATCATGCCGCGCTGCTTGCAGCCGACTCGCGCGGTGTTGCGCGCGAGTTTTGGAAATTATAAATTCCTTGGCATGATGCATTTTATTTTATTGCTATTTGGTTTATAATGCAAGCAAAAAGGCTTGCATTTGGAATATTCGAATGTTATAATAAAGGCAGTATTATTCGGCAAACAAAATTTACCGAACCAAAGGACGCACGTATGATAGACATAAACCTTATACGCAACAATACGGACGGAGTGGCGGCGGCGCTCGGAAAGCGCGGATATGACGCCGACCTGAAGGCTATACTCGCACTGGACGCTAAGCGCCGCGACATTATAGGCAAGACCGAAGCGCTCAAAGCCGAAAAGAACAAGGTGAGCGCGGATATCCCTCGGCTCAAAAAAGAGGGTAAGGACGTTCAACCGATATTCGCCAGAATGCGCGAGCTCGGCGACGAGATAGCGCACAACGACGAACAGCTCAAAGCCGTAGAGGACGAGCTTAAGACCGAGCTTTTGTGCCTGCCCAATCTTCCCGATGAGGACGTAATTGCGGGTGGCAAAGAGAACAACGCCGTAGTTAAGGTGTGGGGAACGAAACCCGAATTCGATTTCCCGATCAAAAATCACGTCGAGCTTTGCGAGGGCTTGCACCTTATCGATTACGAGCGCGGAGTCAAACTGGCGGGCAACGGCTCGTGGCTGTATACAGGGCGCGGGGCGTTATTGGAGTGGGCGCTTATAAACTACTTTATCAAGACGCACACAAAGGACGGATATACGTTTATTCTTCCGCCGCACATGCTTAATTACGAGTGCGGTCTTGGCGCGGGACAGTTCCCCAAATTCGAGGACGATGTATACCGCGTTGAGACGGCAGAAGGCGGCGCGGCGCGCAGGTTTATGCTTCCCACGGCGGAGACCGCGCTTGTCAACCTTTACCGCGGCGAGATCTTGCAGGAGAGCGAACTGCCCAAAAAGCTGTTTGCTTACACTCCGTGCTATCGCAAGGAGGCGGGCTCGTACCGCGCGGAGGAGCGCGGCATGATTCGCGGGCATCAGTTCAACAAGGTGGAAATGGTGCAGGTAACTACACCCGAAAAGAGCAAAGCGGCGTTTGAAGAACTTGTAAATAAGGCGTGCGCCTTGGTGGAAGGTTTGGGACTGCACTACAGGCTCAGTAAGCTCGCGGCGGGTGATTGCTCGGCGAGCATGGCGCGCACTTACGATATTGAAATTTGGATTCCGTCCATGGGCATATACAAAGAGGTCAGCTCGGTTTCCAACGCCAACGACTATCAGGCGCGGCGCAACATGACGCGTTACCGCGGCGCGGACGGCAAGATAGGGTATGTGCACACGCTCAACGGCTCGGGGCTTGCAACCTCGCGCGTGCTTCCCGCCATTGTCGAGCAAAACCAAAACAAGGACGGCTCGGTCACAGTGCCAGAAGTGCTTCGTGAGTTCTTAGGTACGGACGTATTGAGGTAGTATTATGTTTGGATTAGGCAGAAGAAGAGCGTTTGACAATAATAATACTAACGACCAGAACGCAACGGGGTATCAGGAAAAGACTGTTTTTCCGACCGACTTTTCAGCGCCCGAATACAGTAATAATTATCAAAGCGGTGGCTATGCTCAGGATAACGGGTATGCGCAAAACGGCGCGCCGCAAAACAGCATGGTGCAAAATAGCGGCGCTTACACGCAGAGCATGGGCGGCACGGCAACGGAAGTCGCGCAGGAGCGCCCCATGGTCTTCGCGTCTCGTAAGCACAACGATATTTTTATCTACGAGTACTCAGATAGAATAGAATGGTATTTA
The DNA here is from genome assembly GCA_029066805.1 of Clostridiales bacterium. Classification (GTDB taxonomy): domain Bacteria; phylum Bacillota; class Clostridia; order Christensenellales; family Pumilibacteraceae; genus Anaerocaecibacter. Next base: position 36,276 of record JAIEFT010000054.1, read on the forward strand.
AAGACAGATAAAGAAATGTACTTGTTCGACACGGTAAAAAAACAGTAACAAGCCAAAGGCTTGACGAAGCTTTTGTCTGCATGTACTCGAACTTTTGTCATTCTGAACAAGCGTAGCGCAGTGAAGAATCTCATCCTAATTTTTAGTAATTCAAAAACCGACGAGCACTTTTACGTGTTCGTCGGTTTTTGAAACTGCGCACCGTCTTTGATAATACGCACCGAAGCGTTTTCCCGTCGGTTGACTCCGCTAAAGCTACCTTGTGGCACACGCCACATCTTGTTTAGTGCTGCTGCGGTCAAGCCCTGACACGGTTCGCAAGCAGACGTTGCACAAGACCTTAGTATCAACATCACCTAACGGTAACAGTCCTCCCATACGTAAACCGAGGACGGCGTTCGACCCATCTATAGCGGATTGTAGGTTACAGAGTGCCGCTGCCTCTCCGTCTAGCGCAGTACAGTTATTATACGGCATTGGTTAGAAAAAAGCAAGCGATTTTAGATAATTAAGAATTAAGAATGAAGAATGCAGAATTATTGAATAAGGATATTTAATGATGAGGGCGACCTAACCTATTCACTTTTCACTTTCACGTTTTCACTAAAAAATCCACCGTCGGGTGGATTTTTTAACTATTCGGTTTGTCGGGCTGTTTGGTGTGCATGATCGTGTTTGGCATAAACTCGCCGTAAAACATCTGCTGGAACGCGGCGATGTTGGAATATCTGTCCTTGGGGTAGACAGCCAATGCCTTTAGCAGCGACTTTTCGCGCACGGGCTGGATCTTGACGCCGAGCGCGGACGGCGGGACAATTTTGTCCTCGATACGCCGCTCCGTCGCTTCGGGCGGGGGATTGCCTACAAGGCATGTGTAAATCGTTGCGCCCAGCTCGTAAATATCCGTCCACGGACCTTGGCTGCCGCCTTTGGTGTACAGCTCGAGCGGGGAGTAGCCTTTTTTGAGTACGAAGAACGGTTTTTGAATATTCTGCGTGTAAATGGACGCCGCGCCAAAGTCGATAAGCTTGATTATCCGATTATCGACTATCTGGATGTTCTCGGGCGAAATATCCTTGTGGATCACGCCGTGTTGGTGCAGACGCAAAAGCGTTTCTATTACGGGTCGCATAATATTGAGCGTTTCCGACATGTGCAGCCTGCCGCCGCGCCCGTTGATAAAGCGGTGCAGACTCATGCCGTTTAGGTATTCCATTACTATGTAAGCCGTGTTGTTTGTGAGGAAAAAGTCGTAGATGCTGACTATGCCGTCAAGGTGCTTTATAGAAGTGAGGACCTTGGCTTCCTGTATGAACGCCGTCAGCCAGTAGTTGAATACTTTGGCGTTTTCCGCATTGCCGATTTCCACTACGTTGGAATGCGGTAAGCGGCTTGTGTAGCCCTTAGGGAAGAACTCTTTTATAGCAACGCCGCGCGAGGTGTACGTATCGTACGCCTTGTACGTTATGCCGAACCCACCGCGTCCGAGCGGCGCGCCAATGACGTATCTGCCCGAAAGCATAGTGCGCAGCGGCAAAGCTCCTATGGGCGACGGGTCGTCACCGCGTTTGCCGCACCGCGGGCAAACCCGCGTCCTCGGGTCGAGAGTGGCAAAGCAGTTCATACATATGGTGCGTATATCTCTCGTGTCTTGCATCGTTTTTATTATAAACCTATGATGTAAATTTGTCAATCCATTCGTTTAAAGTTTTCTTGCCCACTTCTTTTTTAAAGAGACAGTAAAGCAATTATTGCAATATAATTCTCGAATTAAAGTTTTCTTGCTCACTTCTTTTTTAAAGAGAACAGTAAAGCAATTATTGCAATATAATTCTCGAATTAAAGTTTTCTTGCCCACTTCTTTTTTAAAGAGAACAGTAAAGCAATTATTGCAATATAATTCTCGAATTAAAGTTTTCTTGCTTACTTCTTTTACAAAAGAAGTAAGGAAAATCTCATAATTTGATTGACCTATAAAAAGTCTTGTGATAAAATATAATCATGAGCGGAGTGAAGGTAACAAAGACGCACAGCGGCGCGTACAGACGACCTGAAAATCCGGCAAATTTCATAACCTATGCGATTGCCGCATGCGTTACGTTTGTCGGGCTCATTTTTGCGTTTAGACTTTCGATCGGATTTATGGGCATGGTTAAATTCCCGATACTTGCGGTAGCTCTGTTTGTCGCGCTTGTAGTGTTTGTCTTTGGCATCGCGGCTAACTTCGGCAGAGCGGGTGTTTCGGGAAAAGTCATGAACTGCGAAAAACCGATTTTGACTTTTGCGGCGACCATGCCGTTGCTGCTTGTCGGACTACAGGACTACAACGCCTCAAACACCGACAGAATTTTCGGGTATGTCCTGTTTGCCGTTATCGCTTGTGCGGTTATCGCCGATATAGCGCTCAATGTATTTTGCAAGGCGGATTTTAAGCTGTTCGAGCTCGCGCTGTACGTGGTTATCGGCTTTGCGTGCGTAATCAGATTGCACCGCATTGCCGTGCTTTGCGGCGATCTGTGTTTCTGGATGGGCATAGGTGGGTTTTCGGCATATCTTGCGGGCACGGTTATAAGTTCTATCCCCGCGATCAAATGCCGCGGACTGATAAACAGCATTGCGGTGATCATAGGCACGGCGCTCAATTTTGTAGGAATTTTCTTTTACGTTTTGTGAGGAATTATGTATAAAAAGGTAGAGGGTTACAATCCTGTCGGCATGGAAAAACGCGTGCTCGACTTCTGGAAAGAAAACGACGTTTTTAATAAGAGTGTAGTCTTGCGCGAAGGCGGTGACGAATTCTCGTTCTACGACGGTCCGCCTACGGCAAACGGCAAGCCGCACGTGGGACATGTGCTCACGCGCACAATGAAGGATATTATCCCGCGCTTCCACACCATGAAGGGCAAGCACGTGCTTAGAAAAGCGGGCTGGGACACTCACGGTCTGCCCGTCGAGCTCGAGGTGGAAAAGTCGCTCAATATAGACGGCAAGCAGGACATAGAAAAGTACGGCGTAGAACCGTTTATACAAAAATGCAAGCAGAGCGTTTGGAAGTATAAATCCGAATGGGAGCGCATGAGCGAGCGCGTAGGCTACTGGGCGGACATGGACAAGCCGTATGTAACCTATGACGACAACTACATCGAGTCGGTGTGGTGGTCGCTCAAAACCATTTTCGATAAAGGTCTCATTTACAAGGGACACAAGATCGTGCCGTACTGCCCGCGCTGCGGCACGGCGCTATCGTCGCACGAGGTGGCGCAGGGCTACAAGGACGTTACCGAGCGTACAGCCGTTGTCGGGTTCAATACAGACTATGCGGGCGGGTGCAAGCTACTCGCTTGGACTACAACGCCGTGGACGCTGCCGAGCAACGTCGCACTGTGCGTAAACGCCGAGTTTGACTACGTGCTGATCGAAGCCGACGAACAGAAATACGTGCTTGCAAAAGAGCTTGTAAGTAAACACTTTGAAAACTACACCGTAATAAACACCGTCAAGGGCAGCGAGCTTGTGGGCGTGCACTACGAGCCGCTGTTTAAAACATACACGGGCGACAGCGACTGCTACAAGGTAGTAGCCGACGGCTACGTAATGCTCACAGAGGGCACGGGCATTGTTCACATCTCGCCCGCATTCGGCGAGGATGACGCGCGTGTAGGCAGGGCGAACGGACTGCCGTTTGTTCAAACTATAGACGAGCGCGGACGGTTTACCGAGCCGCAGGATTTAGAGGGCAAGTTCTGCAAGGACGCCGACAAGGATATAATAACCGACCTTAAAAAACGCGGACTACTCTTGTCCGCACCGCCGGTCACGCACAGCTATCCGTTCTGTTGGCGTTGCAACACGCCGCTGCTGTACTACGCGCGCTCGTCGTGGTTTATCAAGACGACGGCGGTTAAGGACGAGCTTGTCAAGAACAACGCGTCGGTGAACTGGTATCCTCAAAGTATCGGAACGGGACGCATGGGCAACTTCTTGGAAAACGTTATCGACTGGGGCTTGTCGCGCGACAGGTTTTGGGGCACGCCGCTGCCGATTTGGGTGTGCGATAAATGCGGCAAGACCGAAGCTATAGGAAGCAAAGCCGAGCTAAAGGAAAAGTGCGGCATAAAGGGAGATGTAGAGCTGCATAAGCCGTACGTGGACGGCGCGACGTATAAATGCTCTTGCGGCGGCACAATGCGCCGCACGCCCGAGGTTATAGACTGCTGGTACGATTCGGGGTCTATGCCGTTCGCGCAATATCACTATCCGTTCGAGAACAAGGATATTTTTGAAAAGACTTTCCCTGCGGATTTCATTTCGGAAGCGGTCGATCAAACCCGCGGATGGTTCTACACACTTCTCGTAATTTCAACATTGTTGTTCGGCAAAGCGCCGTTCAAGAACTGCTTGGTGCTCGGTCACGTAACCGACGAACAGGGTAGAAAGCAGTCCAAGCATTTAGGCAACGTAGTCGACCCGTGGTCGGTGCTCGACGTTACGGGTGCGGACGCCGTAAGGTGGTACTACTACACCAATTCCGCGCCGTATCTGCCGTCGCGCTTTTACATGCGTGCGGTCACGGAATCGCAAAACAAGTTTTTGGGCACGCTGTACAACACATACGCGTTCTACGTAATGTACGCGGAGATAGATAAGTTTGACCCCACCAAAGTGGACGAGAAAAAGGTCAAATATTCATTGATGGATAGGTGGGCGCTTTCCGAGCTGAACGAGCTTGTGCAAAAGGTGGACGCGGGGCTTAACGAATATAAGCTGTACGAAACCGCGCGCGCCATTGCCGATTATACGGACAAGCTGTCAAATTGGTATGTGCGCCGCTGCCGCGAGCGGTACTGGGTGGGCGGCATGTCGGAGGACAAGACCGCGGCGTTCTACACGCTGTATACCGTGCTTAACACGCTGTGCCGCGTTGCCGCGCCGTATGTGCCGTTTATTACCGAAGAAATCTACCGCAATATCGTTTGCAGTGTGGATAGTTCCGCGCCCGCGTCAGTGCACATGGCGGACTTCCCCAAAGTCAACAAAAAGTTTGTTGACGCCAAGCTTTCCGTCGATATGGATAAGGTAATCAAGGCGGCGGAGCTGGGTAGGGCGGCGCGCAACAAGAGCGGGATCAAAAACCGTCAAACGCTGTCACGCGTGATCGTAGCGGGCGATTTTCCGTTTGAATACGCGGATATCCTCGCCGACGAGCTCAACGTGAAAGACGTAGTGGCAGGCGGCGCTAGCGACCTCACCGGCTACGACGTAAAACCGCAGCTCAAGACCGTAGGACCTAAGTACGGCAAGCTAGTCGGAGCGATACGCACGCACTTAGCCGAAAACGGCGATACTGCCGCAAAGACCGCGCTTGCAGGCAATACTTATGCATTCGAGATCGGCGGCAACAAGGTTGAACTGACCAAGGACGATATGCTGATCGCCACACGCGGCGCGGAGGGCTATTCGGTGGAGAGCGACCTTGATATGACTGTCGCGCTTGACGTAACGCTCACCGACGAGCTCTTAAAGGAAGGTGCTGCGCGCGAGATAATTTCCAAAATCCAGACCATGCGGAAAAACAACGGCTACGACGTCACCGACAGAATAAAGCTGTACTATGCAGGCGATAAATTTATCGAGGAAGTATTTGCGGCGCACGGCGAGCGCATTGCCAAGGTCACGCTTGCGACAGAGGTCAATAAGCTGACCGCCGATGGCGAAAAGTCGGATATCAACGGTCACGACGCGAGAGTGCGGATAGAAAAATGTTAGCGCCCGATTGGAAAGACTATAAAATCCTCGGTACGGGCGACGGGCTCAAGCTCGAACTTTGGAAGGACATAATGCTGCTTCGCCCCGATCCGCAGGCAATATGGCGCGCAACCGTGGATTACAAAAAGTTCGACACGCACGCAAGGTACGAGCGCGATCGCGCCGGCGGCGGCAGGTGGATAGTCAATAAACCAATGCCCGACGAGTGGCAAATCTCCTGGCGCGACTGCAAGTTTTACATCAAGCCGACCGGATTCAAGCATACCGGACTTTTTCCAGAACAAGCAGTAAACTGGGCTAGGCTTTCCGGCATTGTGGACGAATATGCCGCGCGAGGCAAGCAGATAAGAATACTCAATCTGTTTGCGTACACGGGCGCGTCTACAGCGGTTCTCGCCAAGCACGGCGCGCACGTCACGCACGTGGACGCGGCAAAGGGCATGGTGGAACGCGCCATACTCAACTGCAAGCTCAACGGCGTGCCGCAGGATAATACCCGCTTTATTATAGACGACTGCAAAAAGTTCGTTGCGCGCGAGATCAAGCGCGGCAAGAGCTACGACGCGGTCATCATGGATCCGCCCAGCTACGGCAGGGGCGCGGGCGGCGAGGTGTGGCGTATGGAGGACGACGTCTTCGACCTTGTAAGGCTCACCGTAGGCGTGCTCAACAATCCTCCCGCATTCTTTTTGATAAACAGCTACACAACAGGACTGCAACCGCAAACAATATCCAACATACTTTCGCTCAATTTGAGCGGCGGCAATGTTTCGGCATACGAGGTGTGTCTGCCGACGGAAAAACCGAGTATAAACCTACCTTGCGGCTGTAGCGGACTCTTCTTGGCGGATTCATCGCCGGATACGGGCTACGTTCGTCGTGGCGGCTTGGTTACGTAGGTGGGTCTACGCGCCCGTCGCCGCCCCACCGACTGTTGCCCGTCTGCGGCGCGACTGCGCCAAGAAGTCCGGTAAAGTTTTAAAAATATTTACAATAATAACAACAGTCATATTTTCGGAGAAACTGTGGAAAACGAGAAAACACAAAACGGCGGCAAGCCCGCCACAAAAGTAAAGCTGCGCTTGGACGTAAAGGACGTTGTGCGTAAGCGCAAGATAGACGAGCAGAACGACGAGGGCGGCATTACGATTTTGCACGAGGACAATCACCTGCTTGTCGTTTTAAAGCCGCAAAATATGCCTACCCAGGGCGACAGCAGCGGCGACAGCGATTTGCTTTCCGAGCTGAAAAAGTACTTGGTGGAAAAGTACAACAAGCTGGGCGACGCGTACCTCGGCTTGGTTCACCGTCTTGACAGGCCGACTGGCGGCGTTATGGTTTTTGCCAAAACAAGTAAAGCCGCGTCGCGCATAAGTTCCCAGATACGCGACGTTGACGGCGAGTTTGAAAAGACGTATCTCGCAGTTGTCAGCGGCAGACCGTCCCGCGAGGGCAAGATAGAACACTACCTCGCCAAGGACGAAAAGGCGAACATGGTCGCCGTTGTTCCGTCGTCGCTCGAGGGCGCAAAAAAGGCGGAAGCGGAAATCAAGGTTTTGGACGAGACTGACGGCATGTCGCTTGTGTCGGTCAACCTGATTACAGGCAGATCGCATCAGGCGCGTGTGCAGCTAAAGTCGCTCGGCAGTCCCATTGTGGGCGACGTCAAGTATGCAGGCGACAAGCTGATAAAAAGTCCGCATCTTGCGCTGTGGGCGTACAAGCTGGTGTTAAATCATCCCGTAACGGGGGAGAAGCTCAAGTTTTTGGCATTGCCGCCGGCAGAGTTTCCGTGGACGGAATTCGACACAGAAAATCTGATTGACATAGTTCGCCCTCAGAGCGGCAGTCACTATAAACTGTAAATCAGTTCCATGCATTTGTCACTCAGAGCGAGCGCAGCGAAGCGAAGAGTCTAAAATGACAACACGGATAAAAATACTTAACCTTAAAATCAACAAGGAGAAAATATATCATGTTAGATCAAGAAATTTCCAATCTTTTGGCTTACGGACAGAATTGTCTACTGCTTGACGAATTGGACTGTGCGCAGGCGGCGCGTCGTATTTGCCGTTTGCTTAAAATCGCCGATTACAGCGCACTCGAGCCCACCGAGGAGGTTGACACGGCTACCAATCCCAACAAGCTCATTGCACCTCTTTTACAATACGCGGTGGACAGCGGTGTTGTCGAGGCAAGCGGCGTGGCTCAACTCAAATCGGAGATATTGGACGCTATCATGCTCAAGCCGTCCGAGGTCAACGACTTGTTTAACGATACGTACTCTGTCAACAAGCAAAAAGCGTTTGACTTTTTGTACGACTATGCGGTAAAAAGCGGTTACGTCGACGTTGACGAAGTCGCCAAAAACGATCGTTGGGAAGCCAAAGAGCTTAAGAGTAAAATCGAGATCATCATAAACACCATGCCGCAGGCAAAGACCGACAAGTACCCTAAGTGCGCGCTGTGTCGCGAGAACGAGGGTTTCGCATCGCGCGCTAATATGCGTACCGTGTCGTGCGAAATCGGCGGTGAGGAATGGGCGTACTGCTATTCACGTCACCAGTACTTCGATAAGCACGGCGTACTGGTTAACGCCGAGCACAAGCCCATGGCGGGCGGTTTGGAGACTATCCAAAAGCTCGCTAATGCCGCGGACTTTATCGGCGCGGACGGGTTTGTCGGATGCGACTCGCTTTCCGAAAACGGCGGGGCGCTCAACACCAAGCATGAACACTTAAAGACAGGCTTCCGTACCACGCCTATGCTCAAGCAGGGCTTTAAGCAAAGGCTCAAGTCGAGCGAGTATCCGTACTTGGAAATGGGCTTGGTCGATTGGTATTCGACGGTCATCAGATTTTCACACTCAAATTTCGAAAAAATCACGGAGTTTGCCGACAAGCTCATCAAGGCGTGGAAGGCTTATTCGGACGAGCATATCGCAAACGACGGCACAAAGAACTTTGTCAGCCTTGTTTGCCGCAAGGTTAACGGCAAGTACTGCTACGACGTTGTGTTGCGTTCGGCAGGGCTCAAACGTCCGCGCATGTCCGCCGACTACGAGGAGATCAAAGCCGACGCGCTTTCCATAACAGATATACTCGGGTACTTCGTATTGCCGAATAAACTTTCCGAGCAGCTCAAGACCGCACAGCTGTATTTGGACGGCACAATGGAATACAACAAAGAGACAAAGATCCCGCTTGCCAAGACTGTGGAACGCCTTTTAAAAGCGCAGGGCGGCACGGTAAGCAAGCTGGAAGCCAAGCTCAATATACACGACGAAGTAGACCTCGTGTGCGAAAAGATTTTGGCGTCCACCGCAATCGACCCCGCAAGCGTTCAAGGCTTTTTGTCGTCTTTGGATATCCGCGAGCTGTAATAATTAATGCAGAATCAAAAATGCTGTTCCGTCGGAACAGCATTTTTGTATGTTTAATTTAAACTCCCGTTATGTCTACTATAAACACAAGCCCCGCTATCATCGCAGCTGTGGTGAGTATAAACACGACTAGCGCTATCCAGGCGATAGGGCGGCGGTTGCAACGGAACTGATATATTACGCCGAGCAGCCCGCCGAAGATGTATTCGGCAACAATAAACAGCGCGACTAATGCGAGCATGATCAAAAATACTACCACAAGTATTACGCCGATGCCCGCGCTATCCATTGCGTCTATCAGCGCGATAATTCCCCACACCGACAGCAAAAACAGTCCGCCGAAAAGTATAGACATTACTATGGAATATGCGCCGAAATACCATGTATTTGCTTTGCGCTCTTTGTCGCTGCTTATGTTTCTATACCGCACTTGCAGGTTCATCAAAAGATTTATGCCCCACAATATACACCCGATATTACTCATAATAACCTCCGTTTACTTTATAGTGCGCAACATTACGCGTTTTATTATGCTAATGGATTTTATGTCCTGCCGATTCGTAAATTTTGTACCATTCGTAGTCGGTAAGCGGAACGTCGCAGCAGCCGCGGTAAAGCTCCAAATGCTTGTCGAGCGTCGTACCGATTACGGCTTGCATGCCTGCGGGGTGGTGCAGTATCCAAGCTATAGCCACAGCTTCGGGTGTTGTGTCGTACTTTTGCGCTAAGCCTTCCAGCATGAAGTTCAGCGCAAAATACTTCTTTTTTGCATGCTCTGTTACAAACGCGCCGCTGTAATGATATCCCGTATCGTCGGTAAAGCTGCATTGCATAGCGCCGTACGTTTGCAGAGTTATGTCATGCTTGCGGCAATATTCGAGTAGTCCGTCGGTGTTGCCGTTCGGCTCGCCAGTGTTGACGTAAATACCGCTGTCTATGATAGGGCAATACGCCGCGCTCATTTGCACCTGATTGATTTGAAGCTTCTGATCGATATAGCTTTGCAAAAAATCGATCTGCGAGCCGGAAAAGTTGCTTACGCCGAACACGCGAACCTTGCCGGATTTTTCCAGTTTGTCAAAGGCTTCGGCTATTTGCTCGGGGCGCATGAGCGTGTCGGGTCGGTGCAGCAACAGAATGTCTATATAGTCGGTGTTTAGCCGCTTTAGCGAACCGATTACACTTTCTATAATATGGTTATAGCTCAAATCGTAGCTGCCGCTTCGTATCCCGCACTTGGTTTGCAATACCATGTTTCCACGCAGGGATGGTGTTGCCTTTATGATTTTTCCGTAAATTTCCTCGCACGTACCGCCGCCGTAAATATCCGCGTGGTCAAACGTGTTTATGCCCATATCTATGGCAAGGCGGACAAGCCGCTCGTTGTTTGCGAGTGGTTTATCGGCTATGCGCATGCTGCCCAGAATTAGCCGACCGGATTCTATTCCGCCTATGTTTTTATATATCATAACAGTATTGTAACATAGCGGCAACCAAAAAGCAATAGCAAACGAAAAATTCGTCCGTAATAATATTCATTCGCAGTCTTGACAATCGTGCGCGAATATAATATAATGGTATCGTGTGGCTAGCCATGGGTGACTCGAACCCGCAAGCCCAAACGCCGTATTTTTGGCTATTTTGCCCCTTACGGTTTCGAGTCACCCATGGCGAAGCTCCGCCTTAAAAGCAACATTGGAGGTATTATGGACGAACTCATTGTACAAGACGAGGAGTCGCTTAAAGCGCTGATAAGGCGCGTGAGGGAAGCGCAAGTCAAGTACTCAACGTACACGCAGGAACAAGTGGATAAAATCTTCTTGGCGGCGGCGACCGCTGCGGATAAGGTCAGGCTCGACCTTGCGGAAATGGCCGTTTCCGAGACCGGTATGGGCATCGTGGAAGATAAGGTCATAAAGAATCACTATGCCGCAGAGTACATTTACAACGCGTACCGCGACGTCAAAACCTGTGACGTTGTAAGCCGCGACGATTCGTACGGTGTGGAAGTATTGGCTGAGCCCGTAGGCGTAGTAGCCGCTATCGTTCCCACCACAAACCCTACGTCCACCGCTATATTCAAAGCCCTTCTCGCGTTAAAGACGAGAAACGGTCTTATATTCTCGCCGCATCCGCGCGCAAAAAACTGCACGATTGCGGCAGCCAAGGTCGTGCTTGACGCAGCGGTCAAAGCCGGCGCGCCCGAGGGCATTATAGGCTGGATAGACGTGCCCAGCGTAGCTCTTTCCGGCGCGGTCATGAGCGCTTGCGACCTTATTCTCGCGACGGGCGGACCGGGCATGGTTCGTGCGGCGTACAGCTCGGGCAAGCCCGCTGTCGGCGTCGGACCTGGAAATACACCCGTAATTATAGACAGTTCGGCGGATATCGAGCTTGCGGCTTCGTCCGTGCTTCACAGTAAGTCGTTCGACAACGGAATGATTTGCGCATCCGAGCAGTCCGTAATAGTATTAAAAGACGTATACGACGCGTACAAAAAAGAACTTGGCATTCGTGGCGCTTACTTCCTTAACGAGGAAGAAATCAACAAGGTTCGCGCTACAATACTTATTAACGGTTCGGTCAACGCCAAAATCGTCGGTCAGTCCGCGCCTACAATAGCTAAGCTGTGCGGCTTTGAAGTCCCCGAAACCTCTCGCATACTCGTAGGCGAGGTTTCGTCAGTCGAGATTTCCGAGCCGTTTGCTCACGAAAAGCTTTCGCCGGTGCTGGCTATGTACAAGGCGGAGGACTTTGATGACGCGCTCAAAAAGGCGGAGAAGCTTGTAGCCGACGGCGGCTACGGTCACACCTCGGTCATTTACGCCAACGAGTTTTCGGCAAAGGACAAAATCGCGCGTTTCGGCGATCTTATGAAGACCTGCCGCATACTTGTTAACACCCCTGCGGCGCAAGGCGGTATAGGCGATATTTACAACTTTAAACTGCTCCCGTCGCTCACGCTCGGCTGTGGGTCGTGGGGCGGCAACTCCGTATCGGAAAACGTGTCGGTCAAGCACTTGTTAAACTACAAGACAGTTGCAAAAAGGAGAGAGAATATGCTGTGGTTTCGCGCGCCTGAAAAGGTTTACTTCAAGAAAGGCTGTATGCCCGTCGCTCTCGAGGAGCTTAAGGAAATGGGCAAAAAGCGCGTGTTTATCGTGACCGACGAGTTCTTGTTTAAGAGCGGATTTTCCAAGCTAGTAAGCGACAGGCTCAACGAGATGGGAATAGTCAATACAACGTTTAGCGACGTTCAGCCCGATCCTACGCTCGCTTCGGCAAAGAAGGGCGCGGAAGCTATGCGCTCGTTCGAGCCCGACGCAATCATTGCTCTAGGCGGCGGCTCTGCGCTTGACGCCGGCAAAATCATGTGGGTGCTGTACGAGCATCCCGAAGTCGATTTTGCTGACATGGCAATGCGCTTCATGGATATCCGCAAACGCGTATATAAATTCCCCAAGATGGGCGAAAAAGCGTACTTTGTCGCTATCGCCACAACGGCGGGCACAGGCTCGGAGGTAACGCCGTTTGCCGTTATCACCGACGAGAGCAACGGTCTTAAATACCCGATTGCCGACTATGAGCTTTTGCCCAAAATGGCTATCTGCGATCCTGCGCTTATGATGAGCATTCCCAAAGGTCTTACCGCCAACTCCGGCTATGACGCTATGGTTCACTCGCTCGAGGCCATTGCTTCCGTAATGTCCAGCGAGTATACCGACGGCATTGCTAAAGAAGCGATAAAAATGATATTCGAATATCTGCCTATAGCATATAAGGACGGCTCGAACGAAAAGGCGAGGGCAAAAATGGCTAACGCCGCGACCATGGCGGGCATGGCGTTTGCCAACGCTTTCTTGGGCATTTGTCACTCCATGGCGCATAAGCTAGGATCGTATCACCACCTGCCTCACGGCATGGCTAACGCATTGCTATTGCCCGCTGTCATGCGGTTTAACGCTTCGGAAGCGCCCACCAAGATCGGAACATTCCCGCAGTACGACCACCCTGTATGCTTAAGGCGCTACGCAGAAGTAGCCGAAATGATGGGACTTAAAGGCAAGACCGACGAGGAGAAGCTTGAAAAGCTTATAGACAAGCTTAACGATCTTCGTAAGGAAGTCGGACTCCCCGCCAGCATAAAGGACGCGGGCGTGCCCGAAGATAAGTTCCTTGCTACGCTTGACGAGATGTGTCGCGCCGCGTTTGACGATCAGTGCACGGGCGCAAATCCTCGCTATCCCATGATCGCCGAAATCAAACAGATATATCTGGACGCCTACTACGGCAAGGAGGGTAAATAATTATGGCTTTAACCGAAATTGCAACCCGTCCGAATAAGACGGTATACAGAGAAGGCGACCTTTGCTACAAAGTGTTTGCTGCCGACTACAAAAAGTCTGATATATTCAACGAGGTGCTCAACCAGACCCGCGTCGAGGAGACCGGACTGTTTGTGCCCAAAGTTCACGAGGTCAAGCGCTTCGACGACGGCAGGCTTGCTATAGTAATGGATTACGTAGCGGGCAAGTCGCTTGCCAAGATGATCGAGGAAAACCCCGAAAAGAAAGAAGAATACATTCTCAAGCTAATCGATATTCAGTTATCCATGCACGGACTTACTGCGCCCGAGCTCAACAAACAGCGCGCCAAGTTCACAAGAAAGATCGAGCTTTCGGGATTGGACGCAACCACAAGGTACGAGCTGCAAATGCGACTTGACGGTATGCCCAAGCACAAAAAGCTTTGCCACGGCGACTTTAACCCGTCCAACGTGATTATAACCGAAAGCGGCGAGGCGTGCGTAATCGACTGGTCGCACGCGACTATAGGCAACGCTTCCGCCGACACCGCGCGCACGTATTTGCTGTTTATGCTTGCGGGCGACGATAAGACCGCGGAGTTTTATCTTCACAACTTCTGCAAAAAAGCTGACACCGCATTGCAGTATGTTCAAAACTGGCTTCCCATCGTTGCCGCGTCGCAAATGGTCAAGGGCAAGCCGCAAGAACGGGAGATGCTGGCTAAGTGGGCGGACGTCTGCCAATACGACTAAATAATCAATATAGTTAATGTGACAGATTCCTCGATAAGCAAAATGCAGAATTAAGAATGCAGAATGCAGAATGAGGAATCTGTTTAACTATATAAAAGTTTTTATTTAATTTTTCTATTACTTATCTCTACATATAGGATGTTATCATGATACTTAGTGTTTGTGTAGGCAGTTCCTGCCATTTAAAAGGCTCATATGACGTGATCGAAACGTTCAAGCGGCTCATAGCAGAGCGCGGTGTAAGCGACAAGATCGAGCTTCGCGCATGCTTCTGCTTGGGACGTTGCAGCGACGGCGTGGCGGTCAAAGCCGACGGCAATTACATACTCAATGTAAACGGCGCTAATGCCGAAGAAAAGTTCGACGGCGAGATTTTGCCGCTATTGGGGTAGGATTATGCTGTATCTCGATTTTCAAAAGGCTAACTGCAAAAACTGTTATAAGTGCTTGCGCGCGTGCCCCGTCAAGGCAATCGACGCGCAGGGCGGTCAAGCCAAGATTATAGAGAGCCGTTGTATACTTTGCGGTCACTGCACGATCGCGTGTCCGCAAAACGCCAAAAGCGTGCATAACGATTCGGACAGCATACTGCGCTTGCTGCAAAAGAGTAAATGCGTAATAGCGTCGGTCGCGCCCGCGTTTGTCGCGTCGTTCGGCTTAAATTCGTTCGAGCCTATTCGTGCCGCGCTAAAGTCACTCGGCTTTTACGACGCGTTTGAAACGGCGGAGGGCGCGGCGGCGGTTACTGCCGAGTACAAAAAACTCCTTCAGTCGGGCAAGTACGAAAACCTTATAACATCGGCGTGTCCCGCGGTCAACCGTGCAATCGAGCTGTATCACCATGACGCGCTAAAGTACCTCGCGCCCGTCGATTCGCCCATGGTAGCGCATGCCAAGATTTTAAAGTCGCGCTATCCCGACGCCGATATAGTGTTTGTCGGACCGTGCATCGCCAAAAAGCGCGAAGCCAAGGAGAGCGGAGTTTTGAGCGGCGCGCTCACTTTTGAGGAGCTTGTCACTATACTCGCGCAAAAGGGTATTGATATTCCCGATGTTCCGCCCGTAGAGCAGCTTAAACAACCGGACAAAAACGCAAAAAAAGCGGAAAAAGCTGAGGTCGCTGCGGTGGCGGAGCAACCCGAAATGCGCGCCAAGTATTATCCCATTTCGCGCGGAATTATCAAGTCGTTCGACGCGTTCCCCGGCGGCTACGAATACATAGCGGTCGACGGAGTGAACCGGCTCGATCAGGCGATAAAGGACTTGCTCTCGGTCAAGAACGTGTTTTTGGAAATCAATGCGTGCGAGGGCGCATGCGTAAACGGTCCGTGCTCTATCAAGCACGCGGGCGGAAGCGTGGAAGCAAACGTAAAGGTGCGCAACTACGTAGCAAGCGTGTCCGCCGACGTCGTGCCCGAATATCCCGATATTTCCAAGATGTTCAAGCCCAAAAAGGCGGGCGATCGTCAGCCCACAGAGGACGAAATCAAATCCGTGCTCGAGAGTACCGGCAAATACGGTGCGGGCGATGAGCTCAATTGCGGCGCGTGCGGATATTCCACATGCCGCGAAAAGGCTTGGGCGGTCATCAACGGCTACGCCGAAGTGGAAATGTGCGTTCCGTACATGCGCGAAAAAGCCGAGTCAATGGGCAACGTTATTATAGAAAACAGCCCTAACGGCATTATCGTGTGCAGCGACGACCTTGCTATTTCCGAAATCAACCGCAAGGCGCAAGCCATGATAGGTATAAGCTCGCCCGAATACATATTCGACTGCTTTGACCCGTCGGCGGCGTTCAAGGCCGCGGACAGCGGCAAGCCCGTTCACGTTGACAAGCTTAAAATCGACAAGACCGGCAAGTATGTCGATATCATGATT
>JAIEFT010000055.1:0-15033 GCA_029066805.1 Clostridiales bacterium
TATCCAGATTTTACATCAATAATTTACATTAGTCAATACCTTTTGTGCTTTTTGTCGTTTTTTGTGGGAAATTTTTTTATTTAGTGAATATATAATAGCGCTTGCTTTATGGGTTAATTTCGGGTATACTCTAGTTAAAGAGATAAAGAGAGGTTTTGTTATGGCTATATTGGTTACAGGCGGAGCGGGGTATATCGGCTCGCATACGTGCGTGGAGCTGCTGGATTCGGGCTACGAAGTTGTGGTCGTGGATAACTTTTGCAATTCTACTGCCGAGAGCATTAATCGCGTGCAAAAGATTACGGGCAAATCCGTTCGGCTGTATGAGGGCGACGTGCGCGACAAAGATATAATGAATAAAATCTTTGACGAGAATAAGATTGACAGCGTAATTCACTTTGCCGGTTTGAAGGCGGTGGGCGAGTCGTGCGCCAAGCCAATCGAGTATTACGACAATAACCTTATCTCCACGCTTGTGCTTCTTGACGTGATGCGCGAGCACGGCTGCAAAAAGATAGTGTTTTCGTCCTCGTCCACCGTGTACGGTACGCCTAAGAGGTTGCCTTACGACGAGGGACACGACGTCGGTGACACTACCAATCCGTACAGTACAAGCAAATATTTTCAAGAGAGAATACTGACCGACGTATACAATTCGGACAATGAGTGGATAGTTTTGCTGCTTCGCTACTTCAACCCGGTCGGCGCGCACGAGAGCGGGCTTATCGGCGAAGACCCTAAGGGTATTCCCAACAACCTGACGCCGTACATTGCGAAGGTCGCTATCGGCGAACTGAAAGAATTGGGCGTGTTCGGCGACGATTACGACACTCCCGACGGCACGGGCGTGCGCGACTATATTCATGTAGTTGATTTGGCAAAAGGTCACGTTGCGGCAATAAACAAAATCAATACGCCCGGCGTATACACATACAATCTCGGCACGGACAAGGGCAGCAGCGTTATGGAAGTTATCCATGCGTTTGAGAGGGCGTGCGGAAAGAAGATACCGTATTCGGTAAAGCCGCGCCGTCCCGGCGATTTGCCCGCTTACTACTCTAATTCGAGCAAAGCCAAGCGCGAGCTCGGTTGGGAAGCTAAACTGACGCTGGACGACATGTGCGCGTCGCTGTGGAACTGGCAGACCAAAAATCCCAAGGGCTATAACGGCTAATAATAATCGACGGAAACAAAAAGTTCTCGGGGATTGGCTCGAGAACTTTTTTTGTGATTTACAACTGAGGAATCAGTTTTTGTATTTATCTATTTTGCATTGCTCGTAAACTTTTTTGCCTACGATTGTAATAGCCTTTTTAGGACAGTTTGCAAAACAGCGATAGCACATTGTGCATTTATCTTTAAACTCTATCTTATCATTCTGCTTTTCTATGTTTTTCATAGGGCATAACGAAACGCACATTCCGCAAGCGACGCACAAGTCGTTATTTACTTTGATTTTTTTGTAGTAGTTTTTGGTTTTTTTGCGGAAATACAAACGCTGCCCGAACAGCCCCGCCATTCTGTAAGCAAAATTCAATCCGTGCTTGGGATATTTGCCCGACTTGATACCGGTTACGGCTTTGTCTATTTTGCTCGCGGCGTTTGATACGAGCTTGCGGTTGTCATCCAAGGATTTTTTGAGTATCTTTACGTCGCCGATGCAATCGGGCATTTTTAGATGTAATCCGCCCAAAACCTTTGCGCCGTACCTTTTAAAAAGCCTTGCGGAGCAACCCGCGCCGTCGCCGCTGAACAGCCCCATTGTAGCAATAATAAACATCTTTTTACCTTGCCACAATTCGGCGTTGTCTACTATAAAGTCGCGGACGATTTTGGGTATATCCGAGTAATAGACGGGGTAGCCGAACACAATTTCGTCAGTCTCGGTAATCGCTTTTGCCGCACAATCGTCTTCTATAGAATAAATCGTGCCGTTTTTATCAAGTCCGTTTATCAAGTGTTCCACACAGAATTTTGTGTTTCCCGTTCCGCTGAAATATATGCCTATCATGATTACCTCGCAATTATTTTATCTATAAATGGAATGACAAATTGCTGTAATGTCCGACACACATTGCCGTCGAAGCTTTCGTTTGTTATTTCGTTATTCGAGATAATCCTAAGCGCGATTTTATCGATATTAAAGCTATCGCAAACCTTCATTGTGGCGACCGATTCCATATCCTCGCTCAATTCGCCGAATAGGCTGTGTATGTAATTAATTCTGTCAACCTCTTTTGAGAACAAATCGCCCGAGCCGATAACGCCGATATATTTTTTACCGGCATATTCGACGCGCTCCGCGAGCTCGACATATATAGGTGTCGAGCCGATAACATATGAGTGACTATTGCTCGGACGCCAAGACAGGCTGTCGCTGCCTTCGCCTAAAAGCTTGGCTTGTCTGGTGCGGAAATTGTTTATGTACGCTGCTTTTTCGCCTATTATCAAATCGCCGCGATGGATGTTCGATCTGTGCGAGCCTGCGCAGCCTTGATTAATAACAAGCTCGGGGCGGAACTCATAAATGCCGATCGTGGTTGCGATTGTAGCGTTTATAATCCCCACCTCGGTTTTGGATATTATTATTTTGTTGCCTCGATACTCGCACAAACAGAACTCGTATCCGTTGATCGTTCTGACTTCTGTAGGCTTAAAATAATCTTTTAGGACGTCTAGCTCGATGTCCATTGCGCCTTGAATTAAAATTGTCATTATGTACATCCGTTATTTTATATATTCGTTTCTTTGTGCTGCTTAAAGCAAAAAGCGCGATGGTGTATCGCGCCTTTGTGCTAAAATTTTTGTTGACTAAGGTTTAAAGCGCACGTCTATGACGGAGATAGCGCCGCCGCAGTCGGGGCAGGGCGCGCGGGCGGTGAGCCCGTCGAACATATATCCCATATTTGCGTCGTTAACAAGCGCGAGCTCGCTGTTGCAGGTTTGGCACTTGGGCGTGTAAAGGAACGTGCGTTCTTTTTTGTCTTCCACCGAGCGGACTTTGAGGAACATGCCCTGCGTGAGCTTTTTGCATTTTCTGCAATAGAATATAGCATTAAACGCGAAGAAACCTTCTGCCATTTGCGCTGCCGCCCACAACCCCATGCTTTTATTGAGTCGGTCTATCTGGTCCTGTGTGTACTTGCCGTAAATGACGCGAATGTCTTCCAAGCCGAACAGATTGATTGACGGACCGCATACGTCGTAGTTTATCATGGACATGGTGTCGGCTTTGTTCATAAAGAACGCGTCGCGCTCTGCGTCGTCCTTGTTCATCACCATGCGGTTAACTGCGTCCCAAAGCTTTTCGGCGTCGCGCTCGGGCATTTTTTCCATGGCGTCCGGAAGCATTGCGATATTTTCCGCGCCTACTTTAAAGGCGTGAGTTTTTCCGCATTTGGCGCATTTAAAAGTAACGGTTTTGATCATTCTGTGCCTCTTGATATTATTCCTGACATTATTATATCATGGCGAAACAGATATTTCAAGTATTTTTTTGGGATAACGCAAAAATCTTGCTTATAGTAATGGGTGTGCAATAGGGATTGAATACCCGTCAAAATGTTTGACTTATTTTTCGACAAAATGTATAATGATTGTGTGGAAAAGACGCGCATTCAAAGGCTGACGCCCGTCGCGCTGGCGTTTATAGGCGACGCTGTTCATACGCTGTACGTTCGCGAATACTTGGCGACGGCGTCCGACGGTGTTGTGGGAACGCTGCACACTGCGGCGTCACGGCTTGTCAACGCAAAGTGTCAAGCTGCCGTAATGGACGAGCTGCTGTCAAGCAACATTTTGACTCCCGACGAGGAGGAGGTGGCGCGCCGCGCCAAAAACGCGCATTTGCATTCCCGCGCCAAGGCGGCGTCGCTTACCGACTATCACAAGGCGACGGCATTAGAGGCAGTCATTGGCTACGTGCATGTGTCGGGCGACGAGGAGCGCGAAAAAACCTTGCTCCGACTGTGCCTCAAGATAGGCACGGGGCTGAATGCAAACGGCTAAATCCCGCAGAATACGGATTAACAAATCAAATTTTGAAATACACTAATAAGGAACGATCATGCAAGTCAAACCCAAAGTCAAGTTGATACGCCACACAGCCGACCCCGAAGCTACCGTCGCGCTGGCGGCAAAGCTTTGCTATTCGGACAGGGAGCTGGACGACCTGACCGACAACATCATGGCAAAGGACAACAGCGCGTTTATATCCCGCCTTATGGATATGGGACATCATTCGCCCGTCGAGCATGCGTCGTTCACGTTTGCTATAGAGGGTGTGTCGCGCGCATTTTTGGCGCAGATCACGCGGCATAGGATAGCGTCGTTCTCGGTTCGGTCACAGCGTTATGTGTCCGAGGACGATTTCAACTACGTCGTTCCGCCCGCCATCGAGGAGCTGGGCGCGGCGGCGGTTGCACGGTTTGCGGGGCAAATGGATACCATTATGGACTGGTATCACGACTGGCAGGGCGCGCTCGGACACGGCGAAAAGTCCAATGAGGACGCGCGGTTCATTTTGCCCAACGCATGCGAAACCAAAATGATAGTCACCATGAACGCACGCGAGCTCATGCACTTTTTCGAGCTGCGCTGCTGTAATCGCGCGCAATGGGAGATTCGCAGTGTTGCGTGGCTTATGCTTGCAGAGGCGCTCAAGGTTGCGCCCAATCTGTTCCGCGACTGCGGACCGGGGTGTTTGCGCGGCAATTGTCCCGAGGGACAAAAGTCGTGCGGCAAGGCGGTGGAAGTCAAAGCCCACCGCGACGCTATTTTAAAAAAGTAAGCATTACATAAAATAAGGGTAATCGGTATTAAGATTTTCGGTAAAAACGCCGTTATGGAACGGCTTAAAAGCGGCGGCGGCTTTATTCGCATCGAGCTTAAAGAGAGCCCCGACGAACGCACGACAGAAATCGTAACGCTTGCAAAAAAAGCGGGTGTGCCGTACAGGTTTTGCGACAAAAAGAGCCTCGACCGCGCGGCGGAGGGCGGCGTTCACCAAGGCTGTATAGGGTACTGTTCGGACTTTGTTTACAGCGATATAGACGACATATTTCGGCTTGCCGAAAGCCGTGGCGAACAACCGTTCATAGTCATACCCGACGGAATAGAAGATCCGCACAATTTGGGCAGTATACTTCGTTCGTGCGAGTGCGGCGGCGTGCACGGCGTTATAATCGGCAAAAACAGACAGGTCGCGGTAACCGACACCGTAGTCAAGGTGGCGGAGGGCGCGGCGGAATACGTAAAGGTCGCGCGAGTCGTTAATATTAACGACGCTATTCGCGAGATAAAAAGCCGCGGCGTGTGGGTGTACGCGCTCGACATGGGCGGCGAGGACATTTACAAGGCAAACCTCAAGGGCGCGACGGCGCTTGTAGTAGGTGCGGAAGGCAAGGGCGTATCGCTGCTTACCAAGCAGTTGTGCGACGGCGTGCTGTCGCTGCCGATGTTCGGCAAGATAAACTCGCTCAATGCGTCGGTGGCGGCGGCGCTTGGCATCTACCGAAAGATAGACTGCGACCGGCAATAAAAAACATCAATAATATAATAGGAGATATATCATGAGAAAGCCCATCATTGCGGGAAACTGGAAAATGAACAAAACGGCTGCGGAAGCCAAAGAGCTTATTTGTGCGCTTGCGCCCAAAGTAAAGAATGCAACATGCGACGTGGTCGTGTGCGTGCCGTTTACCGATATCGCGCTTGCCGCAGAGCTCACAAAAGGCACTAATATAGAAGTCGGTGCGCAAAACATTGCGTGGGCGGACAGCGGCGCGTTTACCGGCGAGATTTCCGCGGCAATGCTCAAGGAAGCGGGCGCGACATATGTCATAATAGGTCACAGCGAACGCCGTCAGTACTTTGGCGAGACCGACAAGACGGTCAACGCAAGGCTCACTCAGGCGCTCAAGAACGGACTTAAACCCATTGTGTGCGTAGGCGAAATGCTCGCCGAGCGCGAGGGCGGCAAGACGGAGACCGTGTGCCGCACGCAGGTCGTGGGCGCGTTCGAGGGTATCTCGGCAGAGGATGCGGCTAAGGTCGTTATCGCTTACGAACCCGTATGGGCGATCGGCACGGGCAAGACCGCTACCGACGAGCAGGCTAACGAAACAATCGGATATATCCGCTCTGTAGTGAAAGAGCTGTACGGCGAAAGAATAGCCGAGGGCATGCGCATTCAGTACGGCGGCAGCATGAACGCGAAAAACGTCGAAGGTCTTATGGCGCAAACGCAAATCGACGGCGGACTTATCGGCGGCGCAAGCTTGAAGTCTGAAGACTTTGCATATATTGTTAACGCGGCGAAATAGAATATATTGCAATCAGTGCAATCAACTAAGAGGTTTATATAATGAACGCATTAATCATTCTGGACGGTTTCGGCTATAACCCCGACGACTACGGCAACGCCGTTAAAAAGGCGAAAAAGCCGTTTATAGACATGCTCATGCAAAAGTACCCGAAGACTTTTATCAACGCGTCGGGCTACGCAGTGGGACTGCCCGAAGGTCAGATGGGAAACAGCGAGGTAGGACATCTCAACCTCGGCGCAGGGCGTGTCGTGTATCAGGATATAACGACGATTGACGACGCTATCAAAAACGGCGCATTCGCAACCAACACGGCGTTTAATGCGGCGATCGACGCGGTAAACGGCAAGAGCGGCGCAGCGTTGCATTTGGTGGGACTGCTCAGCAACGGCGGTGTGCACAGCATGAACACGCACCTTTACGCGCTACTCGAGCTGTGCAAGCAAAAGGGCGTAAAAAAGGTTTATGTGCACTGCATTACCGACGGGCGCGACGTTCCGCCCGATTCGGGCAGAGCGTTCCTGCGCGAGCTTGAACAGAAAATAAAAGAAATCGGCGTGGGCGAGATAGCCACCGTCGTCGGCAGATATTATTATATGGATAGGGACAACCGCTGGGAGCGCGTGGCGCGCGGCTACAACGCCGTGTTTGCGGCGGCAGGCAAGCATTTCTCGTCCGCTGATTCGGCTATTGCGTCCAGCTACGCGGCGGGCACAATGGACGAGTTTGTCGAGCCGGTAGTGATAGGCGACTACAAGGGCATAAACGCGGGCGACGGCATGATATTCTTCAACTTCCGCGCCGACCGCGCACGCCAGATATCGCGCGCGATTACCGAGCCGGAATTCGACTGCTTCGAGCGCATGGGCGGCTACAAAAAGATTACCTATGTCGGCATGACGCAGTACGACGTCACGCTCAAAAACATTATGACGGCATTCCCGCCCAGGCATTTAAAGAATACGCTCGGCGAGTATTTGGCGGCTAAGGGCTTCACGCAGGCGCGCGTTGCGGAAACCGAAAAGTATGCGCACGTCACGTTCTTCTTTAACGGCGGAGTGGAAAAGCCCAACGACAACGAAACGCGCGTGCTTGTTGCCAGCCCCAAGGTAGCTACGTACGACCTTCAGCCCGAGATGAGCGCATACGAGGTCGCTGACAAAGCGGTTGAGCAAGTGGAAAGTGGCAAGGATGTACTCATACTTAACTTTGCCAACTGCGACATGGTAGGACACACGGGCGTGCTCAACGCCGCGGTCAAGGCGGTGGAAGCGGTTGACGCTTGCCTGCAAAAAGTGGTGGAAGCTATTTGGAAGACGGGCGGCACGGCAATAGTCACAGCCGACCACGGCAATGCCGAAGTCATGCAGTTCGAGGGCGGCTCGCCGTGCACGTCGCACACCACCAATGTCGTTCCGCTTGTCGTGGCGGGCGATAAGTATATCGGCGCAAAGCTCAAGGACGGCAAAGCGCTTTGCGACGTCGCGCCTACGCTGCTCGACATAATGGGTGTGGAACAGCCTAAGGAAATGACAGGCGAAAGTATAATTCAGAATTAAGAATTAAGAATTGAGGACGGTGATAAGCCGCCCTCTTTTTGTTTGTAAAAATTACAGAAAACTTGCAAAAATTACCGTAAAACTATATTGAAATATGCTAAATACTGTGCTAATATATATTTGTTACGCGGGACGACCGCGGATAGACAATAAAGAAAATTCATGTAAGGAGAATTTGTAATTATGGCAATTGGTATCGTATTGGGATTGCTCTTTGCACTGCTCATGGCGGCGGGCATTGTGGTGTTCTTTCTCGGCACAAAAAAGACAAGCAAGCTGCCGCGAGGGAACGGCAGAACGCCCGCGGTAGAAACTACAAACAAGCCGCTGTGGAAGATTTTGCGTTGGGCGGGGCTCGGCGCGGGCGTGCTTTTTGCGCTGCTCTTGTTTTTCATTCCCGGCAGCTTCCACACGGTCAACGCGGGCGAGATAGCGGTTGTCAAGCATTTGGGCGACATCAAAAGCGTTCGCACCGCCGGCACGTACTTCGATTTTTGGATCACCGAAGAATACGAGGTGTATGACGCCAAGGTGCAAACGCTTGATATACGCGACAACGCGTATTCGCTGGACGCGCAGACAATGGATATCTGTATGACCGTGCAATATCAGATAGACACAAGCAAGGTCAAGGAGATAGCCACAACATACGGCTCGCTGGAAGCGCTGTCCGCCAAAATTCGCAGCGTATCTATCGAGCGCGCCAAATCGGTGCTGTCAAGCGATTCGGCAATGAAGATTATCGAGACGCGCGAGTCTGTTTCGCCAAAGGTAGAAACGGCGATCAAGAGCGCGATTTCCGAAAGCTACTATGTGACGATCAACACAGCGGTGCTTACCAACATCGACTTTTCGGATGCGTTCGAGCAGACCGTTGAGCAAAAGATGATAGCCGAGCAGCAGCAGCTTCAGGCTCAGTATGAGGCGGAAAAAGCCAAGATAGAGGCGGAAGCCGCGGCGCAGGTCGCAAAGATCAAAGCGGAAGCCGAGCTGTCCGTAGCAAAGCTTGCCGCCGAAGCGCGCATAGCCGCAGCACAGGGCGACGCAAAAGCGCAGGTCGAGATAGCAAAAGCCGAGGCAAGAGCTACCAAGCTTAAATCGCTCGAGGTTGCGCGTATGCTCGGCTTTGAAGTCATCAAGGTGTCCGAGGAAGTTAAAAATGACGACGGCACGATAGTCGAGGCGGAGTACGAAATCAAATTCGACGGGGCGAGCGACGAAAAAATCGCCGTTATCGCCGAGTACCTCAAGTACATCGAGTATCTGTCCAAGTGGAACGGCGAGCTGCCCGATGTTATCACCGGCGATTCGGCTACCATTATGATACCCATGCCCGGAACGACTGTAGGTCAGTAAACGCACAAATGTAATAACTAAGCAACAACAAGCCGCGAATATTCCGCGGCTTGTTGTTGCTTTTTATGTTGATACGGCATAAACAAATATTAACAAGTAAATATTTAATATAGCGCAATGCTTAATTGAGGAGCTAAGTTATGTGTACTGCATTGAAGTATATGTCAAGGAATTTTTATTTCGGGCGCACGCTCGACAACGACAGCTCGTACAAAGAAGAGGTCGTCATCACGCCGCGCAGGCGCAAGCTGTTGTTTAGGGAAATGGGCACGATCCCCGCGCACTATGCAATATTAGGCATAGCGTTTGTAGTTGACGGCACGCCGCTGTACTACGACGCGTGCAACGATAGGGGACTTGCCATGGCGGGGCTTAACTATGTGGGCAACGCAACGTTTTGTGAATGCAAAAGCGGCAAGGACAATATAGCCACTTTCGAGTTCATACCGTGGATACTCTGCCAGTGCTCGACGGTGGAGGAAACGAAAAAGCTTCTATCGCGCATTAACATTACATGTACGCCGTTCAGCGATCAGCTACCCGCGGCGGAGCTGCACTGGATGATTGCCGATAAGGACGCCGCTATCGTGGTGGAGTGCGATAAGGACGGCATGCATGTGTACGACAATACCGTAGGCGTGCTCACCAATAATCCGCCGTTCCCAACGCAAATGTTCTGTCTTAACAATTACATGAGCCTCACGCCCAAGCCGCCTACGGTCGGGTTTTCGGATAAAGTGGACTTTAACAAGTACAGCCGCGGCATGGGCGCATTGGGATTGCCCGGGGATTTGTCATCGCAGTCGAGGTTTGTGCGCGCGGCGTTCACTGCGCTCAATTCGCCTGTTTGCGAAGATTGCGAAAAAAGCGTCGGTCAGTTCTTCCACATACTCGGCACGGTCGATCAGACGCGCGGTTGTTGTATACTGGATAACGGGCATTGCGAAACCACGATTTACACTACCTGCTTTGACGTGACAAAAGGCGTACTGTATTATACAAGCTACGATAATCGCCAGATCAGCGCGGTGGATATGAACAAGGTCAACCTTGACGGCACTGCGCTGGTGCGCTATCCCATGATTAAGGGCGAGCATATCAATTATCAGAATTAGAAAATAAGGATGAGATCCCTCACTGCGTTCGGGGTGACAAGAAAAGAGTTGGTTTCTTTTGTCACTCAGAGCGTTTTTTGCCTGCCGAAGAGTCTCATCCTTTTTAATATTTGACAAACTCCGTGCGGTTTTGTATAATGGCTTTATCTTATATATAAAGGATAAAGGCTGTGGAAAGGTATATAAAAATCAGCGGTATACAAAAGCTTACGTTATTAGACTATCCCGAACATACGGCCTGTACGCTGTTTGTGCCCGGCTGTAATTTTAAGTGCCCGTTCTGTCACAACAGCGAGCTACTCGGCGGCGACGTGGAGTTTTACGACGAAGCGGAGATTTTTGCGTTTTTACGCAAGCGCGCGGGTGTATTGGAAGGCGTGTGCGTTACGGGCGGCGAACCTACGCTGTACACCGATCTCGGCAGATTCTTGGGCAAAATAAAGGAGCTGGGGTATTCGGTCAAGCTGGATACCAACGGCTACCTTCCCGATAGACTTTCCGAGCTATTAAGCGTAGGGCTTGTGGACTATGTTGCTATGGATATAAAAAATTCGCCCGAACGCTATCCCGAAACGGTGGGGATAGCGCCCGAGCGGTTTGACATAACGCCTATCGAGCGGTCCATTGATATAATTATGAACCGTGCAAAGGACTATGAGTTTCGCACGACTGTGGCGACCGAGCTGTTCGATGAAAAGAGCATAGAACAGGCGGCGCGCATGATCATGGGCGCAAAAAAATACTTCCTGCAAAAGTTTGTAATGCGCGACACCGTGCCGAGCAAAACGCTCACTTCGCCGCAAAGCATTGTCATGTCGAGATACTTAGAGATAGTAAGGCAGTACGTCCCTAACGCTCAAATAAGAGGAGAGTAGTGTGAAGTAAGATGTAAGAGTGAATAGTGAAGAGGTAATGCGTTCGGAGTGACAAAAAAGAATATTCGCTAATCTTTATATATTATTCTTGTATTCCATTCCCCAGGCTTCCATTGCGTCCCAGATAGGGCGGAGCGAATTGCCGAGCGCGGTGAGCGAATACACAACGCGCGGTGGAACTTCGGCAAACACACGTCTGCTTATTATGCCGTCTTTTTCCAAAGCGCGAAGATTATCCGTTAGCACCTTTTTGCTTATAGCGGGAATGGTTTTGGGAAAATCGCTGAACCGCTGTTCGCCGTTGTAAATTAAATTCCGTATTATAAGCAGCTTCCACTTATTGCCTATCAGCTGTACGGTTGTGGCAACAGGGCATTCGGGTAGTTCGTCCTTTGTCAGCATAGACTGTCGATGTCCTTTTTTTACTCATTATAGCAGCCTGTTAATCAAAAGTCAATAGTTCAAAATCGAAACCAAGTAATCAATCTATTACCGACTAATAAAAAAGTAACTGTATTGTAATACATCGGCGGCTGTAGTATAATGAGTACACAAACAAATATCGGAGGTTGAACTATGAAAAATTACAACAAGGTAAGCGTAAATGACGGGCCTCGCATCGAGTTGCACGACGCGCTGGGATTGACGGGCGCGGAAATCAGCATTAACGCTCTTCCCGCAGGCGCGAGCGTGCCCTTTGTTCATTCGCATAAGCAGAACGAGGAAATCTATGCCGTTTTAGAAGGAAAGGGCTATGTACTGATTGATGGCGAAAAGGTAGCTTTGGCGGCGGGCGACTTTTTGCGCATTGCCCCGACGGCTAAACGTCAGTTTTTTGCTGCCGACGATTCGTCTATTAAGTATATGTGCATACAGGTAAAGGAAAACTCGCTCGAAGGTTACACGATGACCGACGCAGTAGTTTAGTAATGACCAAGTTAGACCGTTTAATACAAATACTTTGCGCCGAGCGAGGCGAAAATGCACCTGTTCTTTCCGATCTTTCCGACCGCGAAAAGGGCAGGTGTTTTCGCGCACTCGTCAATGTGCGTAGCCCTAAGGCGGCAAGCAAAGAGTTTTTGCAGCTTCAGGACGAATACTTGCAAGAGCAATTACAGCTGAAGGGCATAACCGATATTTCCGAACTTTTGCCGTCGCCGATTGATCCGGAGTTGTACCTGTGGCAAGGTGATATTACCACGCTTAAGTGCGACGGAATAGTCAATGCCGCAAACTCCCAAATGCTCGGGTGCTTTTGTCCAAACCACGGCTGTATCGACAATGCGATTCATACCTTCGCGGGCGTTCAGCTGCGGTTGGAGTGCGCCCGAATTATGGAAGCACAGGGCAAAGAAGAGCCGACAGGACAGGCAAAAATAACTTCGGGCTACAACCTGCCGTGCAAATACGTTTTGCACACCGTCGGTCCTATAGTTTTCGGCAAGCTTAACGAGAAGCACGAAAAGCTGCTTGCGGACTGCTATCGTGCTTGCCTCGTTCTCGCCGACAAAAACGGCTTGCATAGCTTAGCGTTTTGCTGTATTTCTACCGGGGAGTTCCGTTTCCCTAACGAGCGCGCCGCAGAGATAGCGATTCAAACAGTGACGGAATATAAACGGCAAACGCAAAGCAAGATAAAGGTGATTTTCAACGTGTTTAAGGATAACGACTATGAAATCTACTCAAGACTTCTCAAAGCAGATAGATAAACTGAAAGCGGCGCTCGATAATGCCGAAGCGGTTATCATCGGCGCGGGCGCGGGGCTTTCCACGTCGGCTGGCTTTACCTATTCGGGCGAGCGCTTCCGTGCGCGCTTTGCCGATTTTGAGGCAAAGTATAATATTCACGATATGTACTCGGGCGGGTTTTATCCGTATTCCACTCCCGAGGAACAATGGGCGTTTTGGTCG
This sequence comes from Clostridiales bacterium, assembly GCA_029066805.1. Taxonomy (GTDB): domain Bacteria; phylum Bacillota; class Clostridia; order Christensenellales; family Pumilibacteraceae; genus Anaerocaecibacter. Next base: position 13,140 of record JAIEFT010000055.1, read on the forward strand.
AGAAATATACTCATCAACCGCTATCAAGCCCCGCCCAAGCCCGTATATGACGAATTGTATAAGCTTGTAAAAGATAAGAACTATTTTGTAATCACTACAAACGTAGACCATTGCTTTCAAAAGGCGGGATTTGATAAGCAACGGCTATTCTACACGCAGGGCGACTACGGGCTTTTTCAGTGCTCTGTGCCTTGCCACTACAAAACTTACGACAACGAGCAGCTTGTCCGCCGAATGGTCGCCGAGCAAAAGGATATGAAAATACCGCCCGAGCTTATACCGCTTTGTCCGGTATGCGGGAAACCCATGACAATGAATTTGCGTTGCGACGATACGTTTGTGCAGGACGATGGATGGAACGCGGCTTGCAAACGTTATGAGCAGTTTGTCCGCAAGCACAAGGACTCGCGCTTACTGCTTCTTGAGCTCGGCGTAGGCGGCAATACGCCCGTGATAATCAAATATCCGTTTTGGCGACTGGCAAGCCAAAACCCGAATGCGACCTACGCTTGCATTAACTACGGCGAGGCGATTTGCCCGCCGCAGATAGAAAAACAATCTGTTTGTATTAACGAAGATATAGGCGAAGTGTTGAATGAAGTAAAATGAGAAGAAATTAATAATTGTCTCTTAACAAAAAAACTCCATCCGTCGAGGTGGAGTTTTTGTTGTTTTATCTGTGCGGGCGTCTCGGCGCGGGACGGCGGCGGGACGACATGCCCGGTCTGCGCGCTCCCGGACGGGGGCGGGCGGCGGGACGTCTTACCGCGGGACGTTTGGGTGCGGTTCTGGGGCGCTCGATCGTGGGGTTTGCCGCGGCTGCGCCCGAAGCGGGCGTCATCACGTAGACCTGTTTGTCCTTGGTCGAGTAATACACGCCGTTGGCAATGGGGATATATTCATTGCCTATGCTCTGTTGCTGCGGCGTTACGGGCATCATGTCGCGAGAATCGGACATTTGCATCATTTCGGGTCGAATGTCGCGCACCGTTTCCGCTTCCTTCTGTCTGCGGTCAAGCTCTTTTTCGCGGTCGCGTAAATCCTTTTCCTTGATGTCGCGGCGCATTTTTTCGAGCTCGCTTTCGAGCTCTTTGTATTTATCTCTGTCCCTGTCTCTGTCGGGAGCGTAGCCGTAGGGCGGCTGACCCGACATTGCTTGATTGTTCGCATTAGCCGACTGCGACATCGCAAGCGTGAGTTTGTTGACAAGCTCGCGCATGCCGTCCAGCTCGTTCTTAAGTCTGTCAACTTCCTTGAGTGCATACGGATCGGTTGTTCCGTACGGTGCGGTGGTGCGCATTTGCGCTTGCAGCTGCGCCGATTGAGCTTGCTCCATCAGCCGTTTCGCCTGCTCCATCATAATCCGCGCCGCTTCGGTTTCCGGATTATCGGTGCGGCGCGTGGGCTGAATGACCGCCGCTTGTTGCGCATGGATCTGCGCCTGTTGCGCCGCTTGCTGCGCTTGTAATTGCGCGGCTTGCGCCTGTTGCATCATCATTTGCGCTTGGTTGAACATGGCTCGCGCAGCGTCCGCCGCTTTGTCCTCGCTTTGGCGGGGCGGGGGCGGAGCTTGCTGCGGTTGTTGCATTTGCTGTTGCATTTGTTGCGCCTGCGCTTGCAGCATTGCCGCTTGCATTTTCGCCTCGGCCTGCATTTGAGCTTGCCGTGCTTGTTCCATTATCGCATGCGCCTGCTCGAGCATGGCTCGCGCTGCGGCTTCCGCGTCGCTCTGTTGCCGAGCGTTCTGTTCGGGATGCGTGGTCGGCTGCTCGGGTTCTTTGGTTTCCGAAGCTTCGGTTTTTATCTCGTCTTGTTGTTTGTCGAGCTTGGCTTGCTCTTCGAGCATGGCGGCAAGCTGTGCGTCAAGGTCGGTTGCGTCTTGCTCGGGCGCGGG
>JAIEFT010000055.1:15133-18753 GCA_029066805.1 Clostridiales bacterium
GCGTCTTGCTCGGGCGCGGGTGTGACTATAGGTTCTTCCGTCGCGGGCGGCACGATAGGCTCGTCGGGTGCAAGTACGATTACGGGCTCGACCGTCGGCTCTTGCGCCTCGGGTTCGGGCGTTATGATCGGTTCTTCCGCCGCGGGCGGCACGATTGGCTCGTCGGACATGGGCGTTACGATCGCGTCCACGGGTTCTGCGTCCACCGGCTCTGCCAATATTATAACGGGTTCGCCGTCAGGCATAACGATTTCCGCATCCAATGCGTAAGGCGACTCTGTGCCCTCTATCATTTGATTGCCGAGATCGGCATTGTTGTCTTTGTAGTTAGCCATACTTGTTCCCGCGTTTAATATTTTAATACATTCTATAATACATTATTCTACGTATTTTGTCAATACATTATCAAAAGTTTTATGCGCGCGGGATCGGGTTTGCCACTAATATATTTTCGGAAAACTATTGACAGTTTTCCTTTGCGTGTGTTAAAATAAAAACCGCCGAATGTTGTAAGGAAGAGGCGACGGGAAAATGTTGAAATTTAAATTGCGCAGGATGTTTTTTCTGCCGATAATGCTCTGTATTATACTCGCGTTGGCTGTCGGCTGCGGTACGATCGAAGCGCCGTCGGGAGGCGATGGCGGCAACGTCGGCGGCGACAGTAATGTCGGCGGCGGGGATGACCCGAGTATTACCAAGCTTGCTTCCGTAGACGCGTCCGGCGTTATCTTTATCAAAGACGGCAGCTCGTTTTGGGTGTACTGGGAAGGCGTGACTGGTGCGCAATCGTATTTGGTCATATGCGGCACGGCGTCCGCGACTGCCGTCGCGACACGAATAGATTTGACTACGTTAAGTGGGTTTACTATGCCGACAAGCGGCAATAAAATTACCGTCAAGATTATTGCTAAGGGCGACGGATACGCCGATTCTTCGCCTACTTCCATTACTTACGAGGAGGGTAAACAGGTGCGCAGCCCGGAAATAATATCTTTTGCTAACGGAATAATCACGTGGAAAAGGGAGAGCGAAGTCCAAAAGTACACTGTTATGATCGATGGCAAAACGGCTACGGAAACTATTTCCAACACCTACAGTATTGCAGAGCTTGACAGCAATGCCACAATAGAAATCATCGCCGCCAATGCGGATTCTTCCGCTGCGACTTCCGTTATGTACAATGCCGAGTCGGGCAAGCTTTGCGCACTGCCGATAAGCGATTATACGCTTAACGGCGATATTCTAAAGTGGAACGCCGTGAGCGGCGCGATAGGCTACAAGGTGGTAGATCTCGACTTCAATTCGTATGTGGTCGATACCGCGCACTATATAATGACCATACGCAATATAGTTTACGGTGTTTATCCCGTAATGCCGGCTTCCGCCGTAGTGGGGAGTGCGGAAATTGTTCCCGTAAATATCAATTACCTCGAGGGCAGCGGCACTCAAGCCGACCCGTACATTATAAAAACTCCGTTTGACCTGCGCACGATCGACTACTACGAGGTAAGAGCTGTCGAAAAGGGCGGAGCAAAGAACCACTACAAAATTGCCGACGATATCAACTACAATACCGTAAGCGTGCTTGAAAGCGATTCCAATATGTTTACGCTGCGCAAGCCGTTTTTCGGAACGCTGGACGGGGATAACAAAACTTTGTCCAACATAAGCGTTCACCACAATAACGGATTCTGGGCGATGTTTGACTATATTGCCGACGGCGGCATAGTCAAGAATATCAAGTTTGACAATGCGGAAATCAACAACACCACTCAAACCGACAAGCATCCGATCAACTCCGCCGTGGCGATGGTGGCATACCGCAGTTACGGCACGGTTACGGGCATTGCGCTGAGCAATTCCAAGTTTAACGTTAAAGGCGGCGGCGCGGCCGGGCTTGTAATTCACAACTACGGCACGGTATCCGACTGTAATGTCAGTAAGCTCAGCATAAAGGAAAACTCGACCGCAAGCTTAGGCACTGCCGCTTACGAAATGGCAGGCGTCGTGCTGGAAAACCTAAATGGCGGCACGGTCAGCGGAAACAATGTGACCACTCTGAATATTTCGGGGACGGGCAGCAATATAGGCTCGAGCGCGGGCATAGTGTCGATCAATCGCTCGGGCGCGAAGGTAGAAAACAACAGCTTTGACAGCGTTACCGTCAAAAACGTTAAGACGGGCAAAGAGGTAGGCGGCGTTGTGGCGTACTGCGCGGACGGCGGCACTGTTACCGATGGCAACGGCAGGCTGGGCACGCTCACGGTAGGAAATACGACAATCAGCGCAAAAACGGGCAATTCCACATCTCCGTACGGCAAGCTCTACGGCAAAAAGGGGTAATAGGTGAGCGGCATGAACAGAACCGAAAGCGTAAGACACATTGTTACGGGCAGAAACAAAATTCTGTATTTGCTGCTTGCGGCGATAATCGTGCTTATGGCTTTTGCCGTCGGGGCGTTTGCAAGCGACGCGCCTATCGCGGCTAATGCCGAGTCGGCCGGGACAGTAACGGTGCACGTGTACGACCCGAATATGAAGTACGGCGAGCTTGGCGGCTGGTTTTGGATAAAGGGAGGCGCGACGGGAATACATGGCGTAATCAAGTCCCCGACGAGCGACGAAAAGTTTTTCAAAGAGTACGATGACAACGGAAGTCAGGTAAAAAATGCCGCATATACGTTTACGCTTGATTTTACCGCAGCCGAAATAGCATCGCTCAAAAGCGGCGTTCAGTTCGGTATGCTGATATGCAAGGTAAAGGGCACAACGGGCGGCTTTGATGACCGCTACATCAAGGAAACCGCAGACGTATTGTTAGATCTTTCGTCTGCATTTGACGCCAATAACCATGCGGATATATATTATGTTCGCAAGGACGCAACAGCTTACATCGTGTTAGAGGAGGCGCTTAAAACATTGGAAAAGATTATATCTGCTACATTCACCGCCAAAACCGCAAAGACGGCGACCGTATCGTTTGAAGCGAGCATGCCGATTGCAAAGACTTCCAAAGCGACCCTGCTTATCGGAGAAACTGCTGTGGCAACGGCGGGTGTTACCGTCGATTCCCAAAACCCTTGCAAGGCAACCGTAAGGTTCACCGTGGCGTTTGACTTCTCCAAAGAATACAGCATAGAAGTAGCCGGAATACCTACGGGCTGCGGCGTTAACAAAACGGCATTGATCGACGACGCCGATTTTATAAAAACCTTTGAGAGCGCGGAAACGCAAAACCTTAAATACGGCGCAATATATTCGGCAACGTCCACTACGTTTCGCGTGTGGGCGCCGTTGGCGTCGGCTGTCAAACTTAATATTTACGAGAGCGGAATATTCGGCACTCCCGTAAAAAACAGATACGCCATGAAGCAGATGATGACCCAAAGCGGCTCGTGGGGCGGCGTTTGGGAATACACGCTCGACGGCGATCAGAACGGCAAGTATTACACCTACTCGGTCAATAACAGCGGCGTCGAGACCGAAACAATCGACCCGTACGCCAAGGCGTGCGGCACGGACGGCTTGCGCGGCATGGTTGTAGACCTTTCCTCCACCGATCCGAAAGGATGGAAGGAGGACGCAAAATGGCGTGACAGAAACGCCGACAACAAGAAGGC
>JAIEFT010000056.1 GCA_029066805.1 Clostridiales bacterium
TTGCTAGGTTTGTGTTCTCCCAGCCACATAGCCACGTCATCTGACTTTTTAAGCTCCAGCGTGAGCGATTGAGCTTTGATTTTTTGCGGCGACGGCGCTATTTCGTAATCGCACGGCGCTGCCGCAAGCACCGATATATCCGCGGATTTACAGTGATTTTTAACGGCTTCGAGCAGTTCCCTTGTTGTGCTTACGGACTCCACCGTCCAATCCGACGGAATAGCAAAATCATTTGTATGTCCGTGAATATATATGACTTTTGCGCCGCGTTTGCTTGCAGCGCACGCCAAAGCATAACCCATTTTTCCGCTTGAGCGATTGGTCAAAAATCTTACAGGGTCAATATTCGTCCTTGTCGCACCCGACGTAATAAGCACTGTCTTGCCGTCCAAGTCGCGATCCACGGCGAATATACTGTCGACCGCACTATATAGTTCGTCCGGTTCAGCCATTCTTCCACGACCGATGTCGCCACAAGCAAGATAACCGCTTCCTCCGAAAACGGGCGTAAACCCTCTCGCGGTGAGCTTTGCTATATTTTCCGCAGTAATGGGATTTTCCATCATTGCGGTGTTCATTGCAGGCGCAAAAAGAATGGGACACTTGCACGCAAGAACTGTGGTAGTCAAAAAGTCGTCGGCTATACCGCAAGCAAGCTTAGCTATCACGTTTGCCGTGGCGGGCGCTATTATGCAAGCATCGGCGCGCTTTGCCAGCGACACATGCTCAACCTCGAATGTAAAATTGCGGTCAAACGTATCTACCGTAACACGATTGCCCGATAATGTTTCAAACGAAAGCGGCGCGACGAATTCCGTCGCGCTTTTTGTCATCATAACATGAACGTCAGCGCCGCTTTGTTTAAGTCGAGAGACCAAAGCGCAAACCTTGTACACGGCAATGCCGCCGCTGACGCCGACAAGTATAGTTTTTGCTTTCAGATTGTGCAACGGTTTAACCTTCTTCCACGCCCTCTACTTTGCCGTCCACAACTTCCTTGGCGGCAAGCGATACGGCATTGATGCCCTCTTGTTCCAAATAATCGTGACGCTTGTCCATGAGAGCGCGCGCACGCTTGCTCAAAATACTTACAAGCGCATACTTATTGCCGACGGTTTCTACCATTTTATCGATAGGCGGATCTACTAACATATTTTTACCTCTCTAAAGATTTATTAACTATTATGTACCGATTGATTATTATTGATCAAGCATTTTTTTGATTACATGAACGTTGTTCTTGATTTTGCGCTTTTCGGCGGTGACAATGTCGAGCACTTCTTGAATAGCTTGATCCGCATTGTCGTTAAACACGATATAGTCGTATAATTCGTACTTGCCCAGCTCGCGCTTTGCCGCGCTCAAACGCGTCTTAAGGCTAGCCTCGGTTTCCGTGCCTCTATTACGCAAACGCTCTTCGAGCGTTTCAAAGTCGGGAGTCATAATGAATATAGCAATCGCATCGGGATATTTGCGTTTGATGGCGCGCGCGCCGTGATAGTCGATATCAAACAGCATGTCGTAGCCGTTTTCGAGATTTTCAAACACCGGCGCTTTGGGCGTGCCGTAAAAGTTTTTGTGAACCTCTGCCGTCTCCAAAAACTCGCCTGCGGCTATCATCTGCTGATACTGCTCTTCCGTGCGGAAAAAGTAGTCCACACCCTCGACCTCATGCGGGCGAGGCGGACGCGTTGTCACCGACACAGACTGTTTCATCCCCGTCTTTTCAATCACTCGAGTGCAGATAGTGCTTTTGCCCGCACCCGACGGACCAGATACGACAAAAAGTAATCCTTTGTTCATTATTCCACGTTCCTTATTTGTTCTTTGATTTTTTCTACTTCGTTTTTCATGCCGATGACGTAACCGGTTAGGGT
>JAIEFT010000057.1 GCA_029066805.1 Clostridiales bacterium
TACAAATTTTTCAGGAATTCGGGCTATGGCTCGCAAAAACGCGTGACAGACGCAAAAACGCAAAAAACCAAAAAACCAAAAAAATCAAATCAAAAGGAGATTAAAATTATGAAAAAGCTCATCAAACTATTCACCACCGCACTCTTGTGCTTAACGCTGTTAGCCGCAACCTTGGGATTGTCCGCTTGCTCGGATAAAGAAAAGGTAATTACTATCGGCGCGTCGCCCACTCCGCACGCCGAAATCCTAAAAGACGTCGTAGCGGGATTGCTCGAAAAAGAGGGCTACACTCTTAAGGTAACCGAATACAACGATTATGTTTTGCCCAATACGGCAGTGGAAAACGGCGACCTCGACGCCAACTATTTCCAGCACAACCTGTATATGGAGGACTTTAACGCAACGCGCAACACGCACTTAAAAGCTGTGGCAAACGTTCATTACGAGCCCTTTGCAATCTACCGCGGCACTTACAAGAGCGGCGACTTGTCCGGTCTTCCCAACGGATCGAAGGTGCTGATACCCAACGACGGAACTAACGAGGCGCGCGCACTGTATTTATTGCAGCAATCGGGGCTGATAACGCTTAAAGCCGACGTAGTGTCGTCCAAGGTGACAAAGCTCGATATAACGTCGAATCCGAAAAACCTCGATATCGTCGAGCTTGAAGCCGCGCAAGTCCCCATTTCTCTTCAGGACGGTGCAATAGGCGTGATCAACGGCAATTATGCGCTCGGCAACGGGCTTAAGCTTGAGGACGCAATAGCAACCGAAGACGCAACGAGCGAAAACACTACGCAATACGTCAACGTCATTGCCGTAAAGGTCGGCAACGAAAACAGCGCAAAAATTCAGGCGCTGGTCAAGGCTATTACCGGCGACGAGGTCAAGGCATATATACAAGAAAAATATAACGGAGCAGTCGTCACCGTTTTTTAGTATAATGTATGTGACCCGCTGCGTTTTGAAATTCGTTTTAGGTTGCTAACGCTCTGCCGAATAATAACTGTTGTTTATAAAAAATTTTATGGGAGCTACAAAGGAAAACCATGTACATATTCAGTTTTTTTAAGTCATTGTTTAAGCCGAAGCATATTCTGCCGTCGATTTATTTCTTTTTGAACGCGGCAATAATCTTCTTTATTTTTTACATATTGCCGATTGAGATAACGGCGGACGCGTTTATGAATTCTATATACTTAGGGCTGATTGGATTAGGCGTCAACTTGTTTTTTATAGTTGTTTCGCTCACGCCGTTCGGCGAATTGCTTTGGCGTGTAAGAAACGGCATTAAAATACAACCCGAATCGGATTTATTTAATGCTTGGCTTGCCGCGGAAAATGTGTTTTTGGAAGTCCGAGAAGCCGCGGCAAAGTTCAGCCGCGGCGTCAATGATAAAGTAAGGCTATACTATTCGCCGACGGATGACATTAATGCTTTTGCCTTGGGACACAGAACGGTAATCATAACGCGCGGAATGCTTGTCGCATGCAGAGATCTAAGAGGAGTTTTCGCTCACGAACTGGGACATATCGCTCACGGCGACAGCGATTTAAAGCTCGGGATTAACGTTGCAAACAGTATACTCACGATTTTCGTGACAATCGTTACAATGATTGCGGCGTTTATAGTAGAAGTGCTTAGAAGCAATAGGGGTGGGTTGCTCGACGCCTTGGGGTCTTTGCTTGACGTCTTATTTTACATTGTTGTTTTAGGACTGTTCAAGCTGTGGACAATTATCGGCGTCCTTTGCGTCAATTGGAGCTCAAAAAAGCAAGAGTATCACGCCGACGACTTCGCTAAGGAAATAGGTTACGGCGAACAGTTGCAGACGTTCTTACGGGAATTTGACGAAAGTACAACCAAAACCAACTGGTTTAATCTAATGTGGCAAACGCATCCCGACACAATAGACAGACTCGAAAAACTGGCGGCATAATTGCTATTGGTGTCGGATCGTGACTTCTTCGCTCTTATTGTTTATTTAAATATTTAGGCGGGTAGGAGGGGTTTGGCATGCGGAAATACTTTATACTGTTTTTGCCGAGTATCGGGATGTATTTATGTAGTATGATCAGATATGACGGGATCAGTATGATGTTAGCGCCCACCCACGACATAGCGTTGCCCATGCATACGATTGTGAAGCTGTTTAAGTGCATGGCAATCAGCGCAACTCCGACGCGCATAACCACTTCCGCTACTGCCGCGGTGAGTGCGAGCGTGCCGCGCCCCATGCCTTGCAGCGAGCTTCGCGATATGCACAGCGTTGCGAGCAGAATGTAGAACCCTGAGTTGAACGACAAATACTTCAGCGCGTAACCGTACATTGCTTCGCTACGGTCGTCTTTTGCTATAAACAGCATTGTCAGAGGTCTGTGCAAGGACAGGACTATAGCGGCAAGCACAAGGCATGTCCCAATCATAAAAAGTGTGAATTTGTACACGCCCGTCTTGATCCTGTCGTAGCGTTTTGCGCCGTAGTTCTGTCCGACAAACGTCGCGGCAGCCGCACCCGCGCTGTTTATAATCGACGTTGCAAGTCCGTCTATTTTGGACGCCGCGGCGTACGATTTTTGGGCGATCGGGTTCATTGTATTAAGCGCGGTTTGACCGAAAATCATTCCTATCGACACGACGGACAGCTGCAACGCCATGGGCAGCCCGAGCTTGATGTGCGCGGCGTATTGCTTTAGGTCTGGACGGAAATGTTTGCGGTTGAATCTGAGCGTCGGGTATTTGATCCACATGTACGCAAAGGTCAGCGCCGCCGAAACCCCGTTTGACGTAACGGTAGCTATTGCCGCACCGCGCGCGCCCATGCCGAAAGCGAGAACAAACAGGCAGTCGAGCGCACCGTTGAGTAGGCTTGCAAATATCAGGAAGTACAGCGGAACGACCGAATCGCCGATTGCGCGTAGCGTCGCCGAAAACTGATTATACAGCGCGGACAGCAGCATGCCGCCGAAAATAGGGATTATGTATTCGAGCGAGTACGGCAAAAACTCCGTGTTGGTGTTCATTGCTACGAGCAACGGTTTTGCGACGGAAACCGCAGCTACGGTCAGGATGGAAACAATTATAAGCGTAAGAACGATCCCCGTCGCAAACGATTGCCGCATTCCTTCCTCGTCGCGCGCGCCGCGGCGCTGGCTGACCACTACCGAAAACCCGCTTGTCAGACCGGACACGAACCCTAAAATCAAAAATGTTATCGAGCCTGTAAAGCTAACGCCTGCAAGCGCGTTCGCGCCGAGCGCCTGCCCGACGATTATAGTATCTACCATAGAGTACAACTGTTGAAAAACGTTGCCTATTATCATTGGAATCATAAATACGAGAATGCGCTTTAGCGGACTCCCGACCGTAAGATCCATTGCCGATTTGCGGCGATTAAAGATGTTTGACAGGGTTTTCACGAGAATATTATATTATTGTGTCACAGCAAAGTCAACCGCTGTACGGACGCCGATCTGAACGGAATACAATCGTTATATACAATAATAGAATTGTGTCAGAATTGATCGTCTGTGATTTTGTTTTCGTTATAGACCAAGCCGGTGTTTTTATATCTTATTTTCTTGCCTTTTCCGACGAACGTCATGGTATCAACGCCGACTATTTCGCCCGAGATGACTTTGTCCAGCAGCTCGAGTTTATCGTTTAACAGATTTTGTTGCGCTATGTTGGGTTCGTGCCCCGATAAAATCTTTTTGATTTTCAGGTCATACGAGATAAAGCGCGAAAGCGCGGCTTTGTACCTAACGAGCGATGCGCTGTGGTCGAGGTGCAGCCAGGTATCTTCCGCGCAAATCGCGTCGCCGACGAACAGCCATTCCGTAAGACTGTCATAAAAAACGACGCTGCCCTCGGTGTGACCTTCCAGCTTGTAGGTGGATATAGTTCTGCCGCCCAAATCAAATTCTTGTCCTTCGCTCAGCGACAAAACATTTTCCGCGATTTCCAAAAGACTGTCCTCGTACATTTTAAGGCGAGCGCTTCCGATCTTGTTTTTCATGTCCTCCGCGCGGGCTTTGCGCGTAGCCATTTGCAAGTATAAATTTTTATCGTCGGGGTGTAAATATACCTCTTGGAATTCGGCGTTGCCGCCCGCATGGTCCGGGTGTCCGTGCGTATTGACGACAACAAGCGGCAGCGCGCAAAACTCGTCTATACATTGCTTTAACGATCCTATGCCCGTACCCGTGTCGATAACCATAGCGCGGAGCTTGCCCTCTATTACGTATATTTTTTCGCCAAGCGGCGCGGATATTTCCGTTACTCCGTTTCCGAGATTGGTGTAGTCGAACTTGACTGCTTGCTTATCGAATTTTTCTGTAGACATATTTGTGATATTTAACCCCACGAAGCATTTTGTATATTATACCATACAAAAAAATGTAAAGCAATATTTTGGCTGCCAATCTCTTTCAATCATAGCATTGACAATATTCGGCATGTGTGGTATTTTATTTGTACGCGTGATTTCGGTCACTGTAAATTTTCGTGGAAGATAAGGTGTATGGAAGATTTTGGGTTTATCGAAATGCAGGATATGCAGAGAAAGCTTCAGGACAAGTACAAAGACAAGTGGGAGAGCGTGTCGCCGGAAAACGCCAAGAACAAGCTGTTATGGCTTATGATAGAGCTTGGCGAGGCGGCTGATATAATTAAAAAATCAAAGACCGACGCGATAATGACCGACGCGGAAGTCCGCGCGCATTTTGTGGAAGAATTAGCCGACGTGCTGATGTATTATAACGATGTAATGCTTTGCTACGGCATATCGATTGACGAATTAAAAAGCATTTATACCGCCAAGCTCGAAAAGAATTTGTCGCGCTGGTAAATTAAAAGTCGGAGGTAATTTATGGAAACATACGCAGAGTTTTTAGCTCGGATCAATTCGTTCGAGAAAATGCCGATAAATTTCGGCAAGGGACATTTTGACGGCAGTCCGTCGATAGCGCACAAGGTAAATAAAGATAATACGTTCAAGAGCTTTTACGGCGACACTGTGGTTTTCGGGCTGGATGAAGCAGTCAAAAACAAGCTTGCGAAATACGTTGACGAGTTGTACCGCGTTGCACCCGAATGCTTTTGCGAAAGACTTGTATCGCATACTTTTCATGTTACATTGCACGATCTTAGCAATTCCGCCGTCTTGAGCGACGTGGCGGAAGAGCTGTTTCGTAACGAGCTCAAAATTATCGAAATCGCGGGCGCGATCAAAAAACACAAATCCGCCAAGCTGAAAATGAAAAGCAACAATATATTCAATATGGTGGATACAAGCTTGGTCATGGGCTTATATCCGACGAGCGATGTCGACTACCGCACAATGATGGAATTGTATGCGGCGGTGGACGGCGTGAAAAAGCTTGGCTATCCGCTCACGCCGCACATTACACTGGCGTATTACAACGTCAACGGATTTTCCTCACGTTCCGCTCAAAAATTGATCGACGTTGTGAATAATCTAAATGCCGATCCCATAGAGTTGGAACTTAATGTCGATGATTTGTTTTACCAAAAATTCACAAGCATGAACAATTACATAGATATTATAAGATTGTCAAAATAATACTATTAGATTCAAGGTACGCAATGTCCCAAAAGAATAAGCATAACAACGACGACGAAGATCCCGGAATTTTTCGCTATTATCCGATCATAGCTATTTTTGCCTTGGCGTTTTTCGGCGCGAGCTTGGGCATCGGGCTTTCCAAAGATATCGATTGGCTTGTCACTTTAGGCGTTGTTATTCTTGCCGTTACTATATCCGTAATGAGCCTGTCCAAGACGATATGGTTTTTTTGGACGGTCGCAACGGTGATGAAAGAAAAACGCAGGAGCGGGCAAGAGAAAGACGGCAAAACCGCCGATGAAGAAAGCGATTATTACGAATGCGACGACGACGGAAACGCAAGCGCCGACGCTCCGTCTGCCGTGCCGTCAGCCGCCGCGCCCGCGCAAATCGACAGCAAGGTTGACGGTGATAAAGAGCAATCCGGTCCGGCGTATAAAAAATCATCCGACCCGCCGCCGTCAAAGCATTGGTCGCGCGGCGATAAGGCAAAGGTTTTTCTTATATTCGGTTCGCTCGGGCTGACTCTGCTGACATTTGCTGTCGGAATATTTTTCGCCAAGATAGACATTACAAGCATAGGCTTTCCGCTCATGGGCGCGGGCGGCGGCGGGTTTGCGCTTATCATATTCGTGTTGATCATAGCGAGCGTCGTGCAAGACCGCAAGAGAAAGTGATGGCTATAAAAGTGCGGGGCGCAACCCCGCTTTTTTCGTTGGGTAAAAATGTAAACATTAGGAATAGATTAAAATTGCGGATAAATGCGGGATTTTGTTGTATTTTGGAGGATTATTTGCTAAAATACATAGAGTGAGTTTTTTTGACGGTAATGGAGGATTGCTTTAAATGAAATCACGCAAAAAAATTGCAGCGGTCGTTATGAGCGGCGTCATGTCGGTTTCGGCGGTAGCGGGGTTTGCCGCGTGCGGCTCAAGCCGCTCGCCCGAGGAGCTGGATGAGCTGGCGCTGTCGCTCGCGCTGAACATGATGGGCGACGACGTGTTTGCTTGGAATGCGTATTCGGTCACGCCGTACGAGACTTACGGTGCTGTCGTATCGCTGCCCGATCAGGCGAGCTGGTATTCCTATGGCGGCGGCATGAGCAAAAACGACATCAGCATGGTCAAATATCTGTTCGACATGTACTACGACGAGCTGAAAACCTTTGACCTTTCCGAACTTAGCGGATCTACCGCCGCGAGCTATCGGTCTATGGATTACATTCTCGATACATACAGAACATACTATAGTTCCAAGTATGTCAACGAGTTCGAACTGTTAGGCGGGTCGTATATCAGCGACGAGGGCGGGTATGTTGCCGACTTTGCAACTTCGTTCGAGAACTTCACGTTCCGCTCGGAAAAGGACGTAAAGGCGTTGCTTGCGGTAACGCGCTCCACCGATTCCGCGTTCAATACCTATCTCAACTTTGCGTCGGACCGCAAAAAGGCGGGATATCCGCTGTACGACTACACAATCAATGCCATGCAGGACTACCTCGACGACGTGTACGAAAAAGGCGACGAGTACTATCTTTACGACGTTGCGGACAATATGATAGAAAACGCCAATTTCCTGTCCAAGTCCCAAAAGGAGGAGTATAAGGCGGAATACAAGTCGGCTATAAAAAATGATTATATGCAAGGTGTTAAGCGTTTGTCCGACGGACTGAACAAATACAAGGGCGAAGTGAGCACCTCGAATAAGAGCTATCTTGCCGCTGCGGGTGAAGCGGGCAAGGCGTACTACGAATGGCTTTTCCGCCAAAAAACAGGCATAAGAGGCGCTAACCTTGTCGAAGTATACACCGAGCTTGCAAACGCGTGCGCGGAGTTTTCCGGCAAGCGCGACAAGGTGCTTGCCGACGTGAAGGCGTTAGAGCAAACCGACGCCGCCACGTACAACGAATTCTATGAGTACTACGACGGGGAAAAACTGTTGCTCGGGCTGTCCGATCCCACCGAGATTTTGGATTACTTGAAGGTCGCGGCAAAGGACATCGTGCCCGACTTAAAATCCACGCCCGAGATAGGGTTCAAGTACATGGACGATACCGTCGCCGAAATATCCAATGCATTGGCGTACTACATGCGCACGCCGCTCGACGAGGACAACTCCAAAGAGATGATAACGCTCAACCGCTTTCAGATCGAGGAAGACCCGTCCGACCTGCTCACCACCATTGCGCACGAAGGCTATCCCGGTCACTTGTATGCGCACGTCAACGCCAAGGAGAGCGGCACGAGTTTGCTTTCCACTTGCATGAGCAACAGCGCATTCTCGGAGGGCTGGGCAAACTACACCGAGCTTGTGCTTTTGGAGAATATAGCCAAAGCCCCGACGTCGAGCAAGGCAACCAAAATGTACTGCGAGTACAAGCGCAATTATATTCTGTACGGGTATATTTCGTCGCTCGCAGTAGACATGCAAATCAATTACTTCGGGTTCACCGCCGACGTTTATAAAGACGACAATCCGTCCGCCGAAGACTACTCCGACGGCACGGACGTAATAGAGATTTTTATGGAGATCCCCGCAATGTACGTTCCTTACGGCTACGGTATGTACACCATGTACACGCTTCACGAAAGTGCAAAATCCGCGCTTGGCAACAAGTACAATGAGGTCAGCTTTAACGGCGCATTGCTCGCCGAGGGCTTTGGTCCTACGCTTACGAGAGCAAAGGAAATAACTCAAGAGTATATCAGGAAGAACAAATAACGGATAAAAAAGGGATAAAAATTAAGAAAAATTTTTATTTCTGCGTTTGACAAATTTTTGATTTTTTGATATTCTAATACGGAACACAACGACACAAGTTGCGGGTTTTCCGCGTAAATCTGATTACGGCACAGTGTTAGCTTTAATCTATTTGCGAGGGGAACGCGCAACTTTTTTGTTGGAAAAAAAGGAGTGAAATCAATGGACGAAAACGAAAACGAAAACAAAATTTTGGGCGAGGGCAAGCTGCTCAAGCTGATGGTCAAGTTTGCCGTGCCGTGCGTGCTGTCGCTGCTGGTGAGCGCGCTGTACAACATTGTCGACCAGATTTTTGTGGGCAACAGCAAGCTTGGCGACCTTGGAAACGCCGCGACGGGCGTAGTGTTTCCCATATTCATAATCGCGCAGGCGTTTGCTTGGTGGTTCGGCGACGGCTCGGCGGCGTACCTCAATATCTGTCAGGGCAAAAAGCAAACGCAAAACGTACACCGTTCGATCGGCACGGGTATTTTTGTAACAGTGGCGGTAAGCGTAATACTTATGGCAGTGTTCTATCCGCTCAAACGGCAATTGCTTTTGACTTTCGGCGCGTCGGCGGACAGCATAGATTACGCCGTGGAATACTTTAACATCGTACTCGGGTTCTTCCCGATATTCATGGCGATGAACATGATAAACGCCGTGGTCCGCGCGGACGGCAGCCCCGCTTGGTCTATGGCGTCCATGCTTACCGGCGCGATTATCAACATAATACTCGACCCGGTGTTTATATTCGCTTGCGACATGGGCATGACAGGCGCGGCGTGGGCGACCGTGATAGGACAGACCGCGTCGTTCGGGATTTGCTTGTTCTACCTGCTCAAAAAGACCAAGACGTTCAAGCTGAAGCTGAAAAGTCTTGTTCCCGACTTTAAGGAATTTGCGGGCGCGGTCAAGCTGGGCTTGTCGTCGTTTATTACGCAAATGACAATCGTTATTATTTCGCTTGTGTGCAACATCATGCTAAAAAGCTACGGCGGTGCGTCGGTGTACGGCGAGAACATCCCCATAGCGATTATAGCGATAGAGAGCAAGGTGTTCACGGTGGTTGTAAATCTGGTCGTGGGCATTGTGCTCGGCTGTCAGCCGATAATCGGCTACAACGTCGGTGCGAAAAACTACGGTCGCGTTAAAAAGCTGTACCTGTATATTCTGTTGAGCACGGTTGTCATAGGGTTGCTTTCCACGCTGATTTTCGAGCTTGCGCCGCGCGGCGTGGCGGGCATATTCGGAAGCCCCAAGTTTTCCGACCCCGAGCTGTATTGGGAGTTTGCCGCTAAGACCTTCCGCATATTCCTTATGTTTGTAACTTTTACATGCACGATCAAAATGACGAGCATATTCTTTCAGGCGGCGGGATGCCCCGTGCGCGCGATCGTTGCCTCGCTCATTCGCGATATAGTGTGCTTTATCCCGCTTATAACGACGCTTCCCATAGCGCTCGGCATTGAAGGTATACTGTGGGCTGCGCCTATTGCCGACGGTGTTGCAATGCCGGTCGCCGCCGCTCTTACTGTGCACTACTTTGCGAAGCAAAAAAAGAAAAATCAAGAATGCGCAATGCAAAATTAAAAATTAGGACAAAACAGAATCCGACGTCAAAAGCTAGCTTGTCGGATTTTGTTTTTGCCGATTATTCCGTATCGTGTTGCAATTTGGCGAAATATGTGATAAAATACACACGCAATATATTAACATCTATAAAATGGAGTGCATATGTCGCCGACGGAAATTACGCTGATTATAATTACAACGATTTTGGTTGCATTAATTATTTTAGGCGTAGCGGCGCGGTTTACCGTCAGGTTCTTCAAGGCGCACAAGGGCGGAACTGAATTTGCAGTAATGCTTATGTTTGTGCTTGCCGTAGTAATGGCGAGCTGTGCATGCGCAGCGCACTACGACTTGTCTGTGCGCGCGGCGGCGGCGTGCGCTGTTCTGGGTGCTTGCGGCGCGCTTAGCGTGCTGGCGTTGCTATTGGCGTTTGGCGTTACGGCAGTGTCGCGTCGGGAAAAGATGGGACTGCTTACGGCTACCGTTGTGGTGATCGCGTTGTTGTTGCAGGTGGCGGTGTCCGTTGCGCACCCTGCCGATTTTGAAAGCGGCGAAGCGATATCTATCGGAGCGATATTCGCGCGCATTATATCCGGAACTTTCCAAAACTTCAGTCTGGACGCAGGATATACGGAAATTATCGCGATCGGCGCAGTCGCGTTGCCCAACGGCGCAACCTACGTGTTTGACGTACTGGCATGCGCCATGACGGTGATTGCGCCCATAGTGGGCGGGTTCGCCATATTCAGCGCGCTCGGGCACTTTTTTCCAAAGCTGTCGCTGTGGCGTAGCCTTCAGCCCACCAAATACGTGTTTTCCGAGCTCAACGAGTATTCTATCGAGACGGCGGAAAGCATAGCCGCGCTTAAGACCAAGCTTGCCGCAGACAATGCCGAGCGCGCTAAATACATAGCTCGCTATGGCAGGGATATGTACGCCGAGATCATGCATTCGGTAATAGTGTTTACCGACGTCTATTCCGACCGCAAGGACGAAGCCGACGCGGAGCTGTTGGATCGCGCAAACAAGATAAACGCGATTTGTCTAAAGGACGACGTGCTGACCCGAAAGATCTACTGGGTAGCGGGCGCGCTCTACCGCGCGGTCACGCGAACAAAAAAGAAGGTTGTGTACTTCCTAATGGACAAGTCGGACTTTTACATCGAGCAAGGCGAGGAGAATAACCTGCGTACCGCCGTATCGTTGCTCAGCACCGACAAGCGCCAAATGATGTGGGCAAAAACGCATTGGTGGCAGTCCGGAATGAAGGCGGACAGCGTGGAGATTTACGTTTTTTCGCGTAGCGAGAACGCCGACGCCATTATAGCCGATGCCGGTAAGGAATGGGAAAAGCAATACGACAAAAAATATTCCGTCGCGTTCAAAACGATAAACGAATATCAAAATTTGGTGTATGGGCTTATCGACGGCGACAGCGCTGGCGCGCTGCCGCTGTACACGGCGCTAGAGCAGCCGCCGCAAAGCGGTAAATACAATACGGAGAAGCTTTCGGTGCTGATTGTCGGCGGCGGCAGGATAGCTAAAGCGTTTCTGAAGACTGCGTATCGTTGCGGGCAAATGCTGTGCGGCGACAAGCCGACCAGGCTTGGCATTACCGTTATGTCGTTGGACGCCGAGCAGTCCGAACAGAAGCTCAAGTTTGACATGCCGGCGGTGTTTGACGACGCGGCAAACGACTACGACGCCAATCCAAACAGCTACTGTGAGTTTAGGTTTGTTTCAGCAACATACGGCACGGCGGAATTTGCGGAGAGCTTTCGCACGGTGGCGATTGTCGGCGGCGTCCCCGACGTAGATTATATATTGATTGCGCTGGGCGCGGATAATCTGAATATGCAAGCGGCGGACTACATTCGGCAAGAGCTTAACCGCGCCGGGCAGAGCGCGGACGCAAAATCGAAAGCCAAGATCATCCCAGTCAATTATGTTATAGAAAATACTGCGTTGTGCGCCGCGCTTGCGGGCGACCGCGGGCAGAGAAGCGGCGACGGAATTTGCGTGCTAAACCCGTTTGGTGCATTGAGCGAGCGGTTCGCATTCCAAAACGTAACTATGACCGACATCGAGCGCCGCGCGCTTGCCGCCAATTCGTCTTACTCGGGCGAAAAAGGCAAAGTCACATTTCGGTTTGACGCATACGGGCGCGACTCGTCAATAGCGGCGGCAATGCACTCGGCATACAGCAAGGTGTGTATTGACGAGAACGGCAAGGACTTCGACAGGCGTGCGACGTGGCTTGAGCATCGGCGGTGGACGGCGTATATGCGCTCGATAGGCTACCGCGCCTATACCGCACGGGAGTTTGCTCGGCTTGCCTGTTACAAGGCGGACGACGAGGGTTATATGCGGTTGGTTACTAAGGACAAAAACCTTAAATTGCACGCGTGTATTACCGAATGCTCGGACAAGCTGACCGACGTTGACGACATTTCCGCGTTTATTGCCGCGCACCCCGATTTTTACGATATTGTGCAGGACGCGCTCTTGCGTCTTCGCAGCGGTGAAACGCTGTACTGCGATGTCGGTGGAAAGCGGGTTGTGAGTATGGATGACTTTTTTGACTACCTGCGTGAAAAATGCGAGACCGATTTTGATAATCTGGACATTCTGTCCGTCATGTCGCGCGGAACAAAGACCGAGGACGGTAAGCAAATATACAAGCTTCATAATTACAAGGAGAGCGACAAAGACATTGTAAAGCGGTTGCGCCTTGAACGTAAGGCCGACTATTAGTATAAGAAGGTGTTATTATGATACAGAGCGAGCTGTACAGAAAGGTGCTTGAATATGCGTTCGGCATGTGCCGCAAGGACGGAAAGGTGTCGGTAAATGCCGACTACTTTGTTGTCGCGCTTTTAAACTTGGTGCTGGCGGAAAGCCGCGCTGAGCTGGACGTCATACCGGAAATCTACATTTACAATAAAGCGGCGGTCAAAAAAGAGCTTGCCGACGTGAGCGGGATTTTTTCGCGCTATAATATAAACGTTATGGATGTTGCGGTCAAGCTCGAAAACGCGGTGCGGCAGTCGCCGATCGATGAGGAATCGGGCGCTAAGTTCCAAGCTTTTGAGCGCGCCGCGGTACAAAAGGTAGGCGAGGCGGGAAAGCAAGAGCTGACCACCGCCGACATGCTGGAGCTGCTGCTTGATCGGCCGACGGAGTTTATCTGCGCGTACATAACGTCCGCCGGCATAAGACCCGAGCATGAAAATGAGCAAGCCGAACGGACGCAAAAAAGCGAGCAGCGGTCGGATGACGAGCAAGCCGCGTCGAGCGAAGAAAGCACGCTTGCCGCCGATATTGAGTTTTTAAAGAAGAGCTTATACGGCGATATAACGGCGCACGATGGCGACGACGATATCCCGACTGGAGATTATAAGCGCGCGTTTACGCCGCGCGGGTCGGACGGCGACCGTTTCGGCGGATATGGCATGACTGCCGAAGCGCGGAGCGCGTCCGAACCGATCACGCTGATCGAGCACGCAAAAAAGGTCAAGAATATTCAGAACAAGCTGCTCGGCAAAGTGTTTGGGCAGGACTTGGCGGTGGAGATGTTTGTGTCCGGCTACTTCCAAGCCGAGCTTGTTTCCATGATCATGAAGGGGCGCAAAAAGCCGCGCGCCACATTCCTTTTTGCCGGACCGCCGGGAGTCGGCAAAACCTTTCTTGCGGAAACGGCGGCTGAGGTTTTGGGACTGCCGTTCAGGCGGTTCGACATGAGCGAGTATTCCAATCACGAGGCGGCGCTCGACTTTGCGGGCACTGACAAGGTGTACAAGGGCGCGCACGAGGGCGCGGTTACGGGCTTTGTTGCGCAAAACCCGCGCAGCATTCTGCTGTTCGACGAGGTGGAAAAAGCGCACTTAAACGTTATTCATCTGTTCTTGCAGATGCTGGACGCGGGGCGGCTGCGCGACACGTTTACCGAACGCGAAGTGGATTTTTCGGACACCATAATAATACTTACGACCAATGCGGGCAAAAAACTGTACGAAGACCCCGATATAATCAATCTTTCAGGCGTGCCTAGAAGGACAATACTGCGTGCGCTTGCCACAGAACAGCGCACTGACGGGACTCCGTTTTTCCCCGAAGCCGTGTGCTCGCGGTTCGCGTCGGGCAATGTGGTCATGTTCAATCGATTGGGTGCGCACGACCTGCTTAACATAGCAAGTAAGGAGCTTAAGCTCAACGCCGCGGCTTTGTACGAAAAGACCGGCGTAAATATAGAGATTGCGGACGATATCAACTACGCCGTGCTGTATTCGGAGGGCGGCAAGGCGGATGCCCGCGCCATTCGCGGCAAGGCGGTAAATTTTTTCTACCGCGAGCTGTACGAGTTTTACCGTTTGGCGTCGTCCGACAAAAACTCGAGCGCGTTCAAAAAAATCGTTCTGTCCGTCGAGCCGAGCCGCGATAGCAAAATCGCCGATCTGTTCGCGCCTGTCGAAAACCCCGAAGTGCTGATTTTTGCCGGCGACGAGCTGCAAAAGCGTTGCGAACAAAACCTTTCTGGCATAACCGCGCACTTTGCGTCCGACCTCGAGTCGGCAAAGAACATAATCGCGGAAAACGATATTTCCGTCATTATCTGCGACGTAAAATGCAATCAGCGCAGCGGCAGACAGTCCGTTCTCAACCTCGAGGATATAGATTCCGAGGGTCGCGACTTTTTTTACTACGCAGTACAAAACGTAGCGACGCCGCTGTATGTTCTGGGCGGAGGCTACGAAATAACAAGCGAGGAGCTGCTATCATTTTCGCGCAACGGCGCAATGGGCGTGATCAGCTTAGCCGACGAACAAAAATCGTTTAGCGCCCGTATACTGGAAAAGTGCAATATTGCCAAGCAGCAACGCAACTTGACCGAGCTGGCACGCTCGCGCAAGGTTTTGTCATACCAGTCGGCGCAAGAGCAGATCGACGGCGAAACGGCTAATATTACGCTGTTTGACCTTAAGCTATCGGTCGCAGTGGACGCCGAGGACGACAGTGTGCTAAGCGGCGTATCCCGTCCCGACGTCAAGTTCGCCGACGTGATCGGCGCGGAGGACGCAAAGCGCGAGCTCGGCTATTTTACCGAGTTTTTGCACAATCCCAAACTGTTCGCCAAAAACGGCGTTCGCCCGCCCAAGGGGATACTTTTGTACGGACCGCCGGGGACGGGCAAGACCATGCTTGCCAAGGCGTTGGCGGGCGAGTCCGAAGTGACGTACATCGCCGCCGAGGGTAACGGTTTTTTGAATAAGTTTGTCGGTGAAGGGCCGAGGCTTGTGCACGAGCTGTTTGCAACGGCGCGTAAGTACGCGCCCGCCGTGCTGTTTATTGACGAGATCGACGCGATAGGAATATCGCGCGCGGAGCTCAGCGCGGATAACGACGCTACAAGCGAAGTGCTGACCGCCCTTCTCACCGAGATGGACGGATTCAAATCACACCCGGACAGACCTGTCTTCGTGCTTGCCGCAACCAACATAGGCGTGGACGGCTCGGGCAAAAAGCGGCTCGACCCTGCGCTGCTCAGGCGGTTCGACAGGCGAATCATGGTAGACCTGCCTAACAAGGCGGAACGCGAGCAGTTTCTGCGCATGCAGTGCGAACGCAACCAAAACATAAGGCTTTCGGACGAGCAGATCAAAAACATCGCCGTGCGCTCTACGGGCATGAGCCTTGCCGACCTCGCGTCCGTTACGGAAACGGCGCTGCGTGACGCGCTAAAGTCCCCGGATTTTGCCGTTACCGACGATGTTATGGAGGAGGCGTTTGAGTCGTACAACAGCGGCGAGGTCAAAAAGTGGAACGACGATACTTTGCTTCGTACGGCGCGGCACGAGTGCGGACACGCGCTGTTGTGTCGGTTAAGCGGCGAAACGCCGTCCTACCTTACCGTTGTTGCGCGCGACAGTCACGGCGGATACATGCAGCGAGAGGGTCGCGAGGATAAGCAGGTTTACAACAAAGCGGATATGCTGGCAATAATCAGAACTGCGCTCGGCGGCAGGGCGGCGGAGCTTGTATATTACGGCGACGAGGACGGCGTAACGACCGGGCCGAGTAGCGATCTTGCTCATGCTACGTCGGTTGCCGAAGATTTGATTTGCACTTACGGCATGGACGAAAAGATAGGGCTCGGCAGTATCGACACGTCCAAAATAATGTACACACCGTACTTTGCCGTTGTTCGCGAGCGCGTAAACGAGATACTCGGGCAGCAGCTCGAGCTTGCAAAACGCGCGATAGCGGAATATAAGCCAGCAGTTGACGAGCTTGTGCAAAGCCTTTTGGATAACAACAAGCTCAAGGGCGAACAAATAGACGAAATATTAAAAAAGTATATTAATCTATAGCAAATATATGAAAAATTTTGCAAAAAACCTATTGACAACATAAATATACTGTGTTATAATCTGCAAGCAGTCTTGTGTTAGACATGGATTTGCGTGTTTACGATAACAGAAAGGAGTTAAATAATGAATAATACAACATGGACTGACGTTGTCAGACACCTCGAATCCACGTACAAAACCGACAGAGCGGGCGACATGATCAAAATCGTGTTTGTCTATCCCGACGATAACGACAGAACGCAATTGGTATTGGTCGATCACGAACAGCAATCCAACAGACTGCTTGTGGAAGTGCTGTCCCGCGTGGGCGAAATCGCAAGCAGCCGTGTAGCCAAAGCCCTTGAATACATCGGCAAAAAGTACTTTGTCGGCTTGGAAAAGATGGGCGACCTATATTACGTAAGAATTACGCTTAACATGAACTATGTTCCGCTTGAGGAAATCGGCGCAATGGTAGAGCTTGTCGGGCGCACCGCGGACGAACTTGAAAAGGAGTTCTGCGGCGGCGACGAGAACTAACCACCGCTTATTTTATACGCGACTACAAGTGCATGGGCGTAACCTTTTACACCCATGCACTTTTTATTAGAGGAGTAAATTTGCTTTTTTGCGGGAGCAAATTTGCGACGACGACAAATTACAAAATTTTCCCAAAAATTCTTAACGGAGAATCGAAATGCAAAAAATAGAATATCGCGCCGTCGACTGGAAAGCGACGGGACGCAACCTACAAAATTTACGGCTAAACAATTACAACCTGCGCAAGTATGTGTGCTGGCAGCTTCGCAGCGGCAACAACAATTGCGAGGGTAATTGCGACTCTTGCAAGCTGGATATGGATAACCATATCAGTCAGAGCGAGCTTGCGCGCGTGTTCTATTTGGATAGCGAAAGTCGCATTGTCAATTGGGAGAAGGGAAGAGCCAGACCCACGATAAGCGACCTATTGCATTACGCCGAAATATGCCGTATTCCGCTTGAGCAGGTGCTCATTTTCGAGGGCAACAGCCAAATAAAAAACAAAGAACAATAATAATATCGACCGATAGGCAAATTTTCGGTCGAGCGATTGACCGAGGATAGCCGAATCAGGCATTTTTTGGCGCGTTTTTGCGCCATGACCTTGGGAACTTGTAAAATTTGCAAGTTCTCTTTTCTTTTCGCAGGATGTTTGTAATAGCTGTCGGCATTCCGCATTGAAGCTACCGCATGCGTTTGGTAAAATAATTATGCAAGGGAAGATAAGACGGCAAAGGCAACGATCAATATTTTTTAAGAGAGGTGACATATCATGAAAGAACGCGAAAATTTTTCTTGGGAGTATTCGCTTAACCGCAATACCGTCAACATCTTCGGTGTTGTCGATACCCAAATGGCGGAGCTGGTCATAAGTCAGCTCCAGTACTTAGACGACAAGTTCAAGGAGGGCGACGTGCCGCCGAGCGATCGTATAATCACGTTGCAGATCAACAGTCCCGGCGGAAGCGTAAGCGACGGGCTTGCCATATACGACACCATGAACTATATAGACGCAAAAATTCGCACTGTCGGACTCGGTATGTGTGCCAGTATGGGCGCGTTTTTGCTGTCGTCCGGCACAAAAGGCATGCGCTCGGCAACCAAAAACTGCGAGATACTCATTCACCAGCCTATCGGCGGGGCGAGCGGTCAAGCAAGCGACATCATAATCGCCGCCAACCACATCGAGCGCATGCGCTCAAGGCTGAACAATATTCTGTCCGCCAACACGGGCAGACCCATCCGTAAAATCCAAAAGGACACCGACCGCGACACGATCCTCACAGCCGACCAAGCCAAGGAATACGGACTTATAGACGTTGTAATCAATAAAATTCAGTAACGCTTTTGCGCGTTAATTATCCAAAGGAGGGTAAAACAATCATGCTTAACAATCAATACGAACTGTTTTTGTCGGAATACTTTTTCTGCCGATGTGTACTTGGGAAAGTAGTCAAGGATAAGTACGCAATGTTCGACACGCTTGCGGAGGTCTTTATTATCGACCCCGAAGAGCACGACGCGCTTTTTGCTCTGACCGAGGACGAAACTGTAGCCGACATCAAAACCTACGGCGACTATCTGCGGTTTTGTCGTATCAAAAAATACGGCTTGCTTACCGGCGAGAAGGACGATATATCGTCGGACATAGACGAAGTAATTTCCGCAAAGGGCGAGGCGCTTAAAAGAGCGCACGAGCTCGAGTTGGACGGCGCAGCGCTTACGCAGGCGGCGGTTTTGCGCGCCGTTACCGAGCGCGCGTCGCTCGGCATTGTGTCGGCGCTGCGCGTGCTCGGCTACATTCAGTGCGAGGGCATACTCGGCGAGCGCGATAAAAAGGCGGGAATAAAGAATCTGGAAAAGGCGGCAATGTGGAACAGCGTGGAAGGCATGCTTTTTGCGCTGTACTACAATCCCGATAACCGCGAGGCGGACTTAGGCAGGCTTCGCGCCGTGTCAAGCGGTGCGTATCGGTCGTTCATCGCGGCGGCGGAAAACAGGTACGACTGCCACGCGTCCGCGCCCGCACAGGAGAGCGCGCTTTTGAGCAAAGCGTTCGCTTTAGGCAAGCTCAAGCCCGATCGGTACGCGGCGCAGTATGCGCGAATCGTATTTAGCCCCGTGCTCACTCCTCGCGACAAGGAACGCACCATGTTCTCCGTAAGCGAGCAAAACATTTCCGACATAGCCGACCTCCCGCTCAAGCTGACAAGGACGGATTTTGCGCCCGAGCTTACTGCACTGTCGGATCTGCCGATAGCGCGGGAAAAAGAGGTGGAGCACGTTAGGCGTTGCTTAGCCAACAGCGATCTGCTTTATTCTTCGTCGTTCCGTCCGCTGTGCGTATGCGCCGATTCGGAATACCTGCGCAAGCTGTACGCGCGGCATATCCGCGCGGCGTTCGGTGCGCACGTCGAGTACATAGACATCGCCGGACTGGACGAGTACGACTTGCAGCCGACGGGCAAAAACTTATTTGTGCGTAGCTGCGACGAGGACGCGTTCAACGTGTACTTCATGTCATTTACGGGCAACATCGCTCCAAGCGTCATGCAGGAAGCTATCGGGTTCTTGCAGAGCCGCAGGCGCAAAAAGTTCTGCTTGCAAAGTCCCGGCGTGGTCATTGACCTCAGTGCGATACTTCCGGTGTGTTTTTGCGACAAGACAAACGCCAAGGAGCTAAAAAAATACTGCGACGTAGTTACGCTTTCGCCCGTTGCGGCGGACGAGAAGTCGGCGATGTATGCCGATATAATACAAACTAAACAAAAGCTGTACGGTGTTAAGTCGGTCACAATCGACGATAGTGGCGCGGCGCGGCTTTCCGCACTTTCCGTAGACGGCGCGGAAAGCGTGATCGACGCAGTGGTAAGGTTCAATAGGGGCAGCGCGGAAACGGTAATAACCTCCGCGCGGATAGACGAGTGTGCCTTAGCGCGCACCGAAAAGAACAGATACGGCTTTGGAGGTGACGGAGATGAAATATAGCAACAAACTTTTAGCAGGCTACGAGAATATGCGGCTTGTCGGGTACGAGGACGCCGCGCTCCCCAATACCGTCGCATACGACGACCTGCCCGATACGCAGGTTGACGGCGTGCTCAAGATGAACCGTCACGACGATAGCGGCAAGCTGATACAGACGTACAGCGCGGCGGAAAGCCACGTCGGCGTGATCGCCGCTACGCGGCTTGGCAAATCGTCCGGCTACGTCATTCCCACAATCATATCGTTCGCTCGGCAAAAGACCAAGCGCAGTATGATAATATCCGACCCCAAGGGCGAGCTGTACAAGACCACGTCGCAAACGCTGCGGCAGAGCGGCTATGACGTTAAGCTTTTAAACTTCCGCGACTACGTGCACAGTGAGTGCTGGAACATGCTGACGCCCATTTACCGCAAGTACCAAAAGGCGGCAAACATAGCCGACGAGGCGGAAGTCGTTATCGACGGCGACGAACTTAAACAACGTTTTTTCGGGCGGCTGTACGATAACTTCGATGAGCTTCAGCGCGAAATAGAGTACCGCCGTGAAATGCTTATGGACGAGGTGGGCAACGACATAGACTTGCTGTGTTCCATGTTCATAACCACGGAAAAGCTTCAAGACCCGTACTGGGAGGATAGCTCGCGCGAACTGCTTAAGGCATTTTTGTGGGCGATGCTCGAGGACAGCGACAAGAAACACCCCAACCGTATAACCGAGGAAACGTTCTCGTTCAGCACGATACTGAGTATACTCGCCAAGTTCAGGGACGACAACGGCGCAAGCTACAACGACAGCGGATATTTTTCGTCGCGCAAGGATACGTCGCGCGCGCTTCAGTTAGCCAAAAACAATCTTTTGGAAAACGCGAGCAACACCAGAAAGTGCATTGTTGCAACGTTCAATACAAAAATGGCGGTGTTCAGGGAATGCGCCATGCGGCTTATCACGCGCTGCAATTCGTTTTATATCGAGGAGATCTGCGACAAGCCCACGGCGATATTTATAGACTACCGCGACGAGGTAAAGGTGCACTACCAAATAATCAGTCTGTTTGTGCAGAACGCGTACCGCTTCCTTATCGACAAAGCCAACGCGTCGGGCAAGGGCAGGCTGGACGTTCCGTTCTACTTTATACTGGACGAGTTTGGCAACTTTCCCGCAATCCGCGACTTTGAAACCACCATATCCGCGTGCGCGGGTCGCAACATATTCTTTATACTCATTTTCCAGTCGTACGCGCAGCTAAATAGGGTATACGGCGCAGACGTTGCGGAAATCATACGCGACAACCTGAACATGCACGTGTTTTTCGGTTCGAACAACCCCGCCACGCTACGCGCGTTTTCCGAGGAGTGCGGCGAGTACGCGAGGATATCTCCGCTGTCCGCGCTAAACGGCAGCAGCGACGATATGGAAGTGTACAGCATAGAGACTATACCGCTCGTCACAAAGAGCAAGCTGTCGCATTTCGCGCCCGGCGAGTGCATAATAACCGAAGCAAACTCAGGCTACGTAATGTTCTCCAAAATGGAACGCTACTTCGAGTGCAAGGAGTTTATGGATCTGCCGACGGCGGCGGAAACCGACTATATATGTCCGCTCAATCCGTTCGACAAGCGCTATACTTACGAGGTCACGTTCAAACGCCGCGCCTTCGGCGGCTACAACGTCGAATAACTTAGCCAAAGAAAAGATTGCAAAGTTAGCCATAATGGGCTCGGACACCGCAAGCCCAAACGCTGAATTATTGGCTATTTTGCCCCTTACGGGTGCGAGTTCATTATGGCTATTATAAGTGGGGCGCAAAAAGCTTTCGGGATTCCGAAGGCTTTTTGCTTGTGAATAATTTTCATGCAAAAGGAAGATACCAAAGTAAAAGAAAATCTTTGGGAGAACAATATGTTTGGTATAAAACCTATTTACTGGGTGCTGATTAACTCAGCCGTCGCGTTTATCTATCTGTTCATCATATCCAAGCTGCTCGGCAAAAAGCAGATAGCGCAGCTTGAGTTTATCGACTACGCGGTGGGCATTTCGCTCGGCTCGATTGCCGCGGAAATGTCGTTCAGCACGGATATACCGTTTTACTATTTTCTTATCGCAATGACCATATTCTGTGCATTGGCAATGCTTGTTACGATATTAGGGCGCAAATGCACCTTCCTCAAGCGTTGGCTAAAGGGCAAGCCCGCAACGCTCATATACGAGGGTAAGATAGATTACAAACAGCTCAAAAAGAACAAAATCGACGTAAACGATTTGCTTTCTATGCTGCGCGAAAAGAATTACTTCGATATATCTGACGTTGCGTACGCTATATTCGAGCCGAGCGGCGAGCTGTCAGTCATGCCGATAGGCGGGCAAAAGCCGGTGGTCATGGAAGATTTGGACGAGAGCAAGATCAAAAAGGCGTCGCTCACCGACGTGCTGATCGTGGACGGTGCAGTTTCGTACTCGGGACTAAGCGAGGTCAAAAAGGATACCGACTGGCTGTTCTCTAGGCTCAAGATAAAGAACAAAGCCGACCTCGATAATATTATTCTCGCCGTGTACGACGACGAGACCGACGAGTTCAATGTGCATTACAAAAACGATTAATCCGACGGCGCATGCATCACCGGATATGGGCTACGTGTGTCAAGTCGCCTTGGTCACGTAGGTGGGTCTACGCTCCCGTCGGCTACTTGCCACCTGTTGCCCATCTGCGGCGCGCCTGCGCCGTCGTGGCAGAGGTGTTATAATAACTTTTCTTTGGGTATTATGAACGTTGAGTAGCAACTGTGAATATATACTACAAGCACAATATAAGGAGTAGTATATGTTCAACAACTCAAACTGTAACTCAAACTGCGGCGGTGACTGCGCCGCCCGCGACTTTCCGACGCTGCAAAAGGCGCGAAAGGATTTGGTGGGCGAACTGGACGCTATAATTGAGTATGACGATCATGTCCACACCACAGACAACGACCTTGCGCGGCGCACTTGGCAAAATATTCGCGACGAGGAGTTGTTACACGTAGGCGAGCTGCTCGGACTGATAACCTATCTTGCGCCGTACCAGATCTCGCTCATAGAAAAGGGCTTAAAGGAATTCGAAGAACGCAAAAAGCGCGAGCAGCCGAGAATGTAATCAATAGTAACCCATAAAAAATCTTTCCCACGCGGAAAGATTTTTTTGTTAGGTTGACACACGGCGCGAAGTAGTGTATACTTGTCAAAAAATTTAATGTAGAATAATGCTTAAGGTGCAAAACATGAAAATAATATTTTTGGATATAGACGGCGTGCTCAATTCGCGCGAGTACGACCGAAAACGCGACTACACAAAGCAGACCAATATAGATGAAACGCGGCTGCCGTACGTCAAGCAAATCGTGGATAAGACGGGCGCGGCGATAGTGCTCAGCTCGACATGGCGCAGGCATTGGAGCAGCAATAGGGACAAGTGCGACAGCGACGGCTTGTACATGACGGACCTGTTCGCAAAGTACGGCTTGACGATTTACGACAAAACGCCCGAAGGCAACTATGTCGACCGCCACGACGAGATCAAGCATTATATGCTATATTCGGGCGAGCCGATATCAAGCTTCGTCATTATCGACGATTACGGATTCGGCTGGGGCGAGTTTAGCGACCACTTTGTAAAGACCGACCCATATGGTTCGCTCGGCATTGATGAGGGCGTTGTGGCTTGCGCGGTAAAAATTTTGAATGGCAAGTAAGAGGACAAGTAATCAGTCTAAAATTTTCTTGCTTACTTCTTTTTTAAAAGAAGTAAGGGAGTTGACAAAATTCGCGCACTAATGTACAATTAGTTGGATATGAAAAACTACTATCAAATTTTGGGCATAAAGCCGACGGCGACGGACGCGGAGATAAAAAGCAGCTACCGCGTGCTCGCCAAAAAATATCATCCCGACGTGAACCCCGACGACGCGTCGGCGGCTAGCAAATTTGCCGACATAAACGAGGCAAACGCGGTGTTGTCAGACCCGACATCGCGCGCGGAGTACGACGCGAAGCTAAGGGAAGCTAACGCGCCGCATCCCAGTCAGGAAGAGATAATCGCACGCCAGCGCGCACAGGCACAGGAGGCTGCGCGTCAGGCTGCGTACAGAAACATGACCATGAACGGCATGGGCGGCAGTCGTAGGGACGCAACAATGGCGCGTGCGCGCGCGCAGGCACAGGCGCAAGCGAACATGGCTCAAGCCCAGATACAAGCGCTTGTCAATCAAGCGTATCAGCAGGGCGTGGCGGAAACCCGCGCGGTATTAGACCCCGAAATCCAAAAGCTGAAGGCTGCGCTTGCCGCCGCAGTTGCGGAAAACAAAAAACTTAAAGCCTTGCAGGATAGCGAAGCGGAATTAAAGCGCAAGCTGGTCGAGTCCGAAAACGACAGGCGCGATCTCGAGCAGGAGCTGTTCGAGCGCGACCGTGAAATAACGCTCGGCAATACAAGAATAAAAGAGCTCGAGGACGCGTTAGCCGAACAGCACGGCGGCGCGGCAAAGCGCGCAAGAGCGGAAAGCTCCGAGCTCAAAGCCGAGCTCGATAAAGCGACAAAAACGATACGCGAGCTGGAAAAAGAAAAAGCCGCGATCCAAGCCGAGAAAGACAAGATAGAGCAAGAAAAGCAAGAGCTGTCCGAAACGCGCGATAAGCTCGAGCGCGACAACAAGCAGTTTGATTTGAAAAACTCCGCGCAGATACGTTTGCAACAGGATAAGCGCAGACAGTTACAGGACGAGATAGACGCGCTCAACAAAAAGGTGGAAGAGCTCACTTCCGAGCTGGAAACCGTCCGCGCCGAAAACGAACAGTGGCTACAGTACGCCAAGAGCGAGGAGTTTCTGTCCGATACGGAAAAGCGCATCGAATCGTGGAACAAAAAGACAAATTCGGATAAGCGACTTGCCAAGCCCACGCTTTACGGCGATTTGGGCGTGCTCATATGGGCGACGGACGAGGAAATTCAAGACGCCTACGCCAAGCTGCACAAGCGTTATTCCGGCAAGACGGGCGACGCGATCGTGGCTAAGCTGCAAAAGGTGGAAGCGGCGTTCGAGATTCTTGGCGACTCCGAAAAGCGCAGGGAATACAACGCGAGCATAAACATAACGGAAGAGCGCATCGAAGCCGAGCGCAAACTGATAGCCGAAAACGAAAAAATCATGGACGAGTACCGCAGCCAGCTTGCCAACAAAGAGTTCTGGATGAAGTTTGACGAGCTTACCGCGGCGGCAATGGAAGGCGACGCGACATCGCAGTACACGCTTGGCACAATGTACTATTCGGGCGAGGACATCGATATCGATTACGAACAGGCTGTATTCTGGTTCAAGGAAGCCGCCAAGCAAAAACACGCCGACGCAATGTACTATCTGGGGCTGTGCTACGTCAACGGCTACGGCACGGAAAAGAACGAAACAACA
This sequence comes from Clostridiales bacterium, assembly GCA_029066805.1. GTDB lineage: Bacteria > Bacillota > Clostridia > Christensenellales > Pumilibacteraceae > Anaerocaecibacter. The sequence goes on from JAIEFT010000057.1 coordinate 25,217, forward strand.
GGTCAGGGCTTTATACGTCAAGCCGCTAAACTCGGCTCTAAGCCCGCGCAAAAAGCAGTGAAGAAGTAATAGTGAATAGTGAAAAAGTTAATAAAAAGGATGAGATCCTTCGCTACGCTCAGGATGACAAAATACTCTTTTGTCCCTCCGAACGTAGTGAGGAGTCTCATCCTTTTATATTTATCTCGGGAAGTATATAAGCAGCGACCCGCTTTTTACGGTTATTTTTGCGGTCTTGTCGGTGGTGGCGTTGGATACGCCGAGTGGAAAATCGGGCGTCAGCTCCACGTCGTCCAAGATATAGCTCAAGTTTTTGTACGTCACGCCGGTAGCGTTTCCGCCGTAGGCGAACACGGAAACAGTGCCGTGCGCCGACTTGGGCAGCGTAATAGTTGAATTGGTAATAACGGTTGCGACGGTGTGCTCGTCTATCAAGAATCCGCGTGCGTCGTAAGCGTTTAGGTAGGCAAGCGTCGATATATTGGCAAACGTGTGGTCGGGGCGACCACCCGTGCCGCCGTACAATACAAACGTGCGGTAACCGCGGCGTAGCCCCAGCTTGACCGCGGCGAGCATGTCGGTGTCGTCCTTGTCGCGGTTGAGCTTGACAATATGCGCGGCGGTGCCTTCGGGCATTTGTCCCGAATCAAAATCGCCGATCACGACGTTCGGCTCAAGTCCCGCTTTAATCGCTTGCGCGTACCCGCCGTCGGCGGCTATTATAAGGTCGTCCTTGGCAAAATGCTTGCGCGGCGAATGCACATCGCCCGCGCCGAAAATTACACACAGCTTGTCCATACCGTAATTGTATCACAATCGCAGATTGAATTTTCGATTTCGTTGCAACGGATTAAGATTTCCCGTTCTTTTCGCAATCATGATTTGCTTTATTATATCACTAAAAGCACAAAAAATCAACTTTACTTTGCGTAATTTATGTTGTATAATATGTGTACATATAAAATTGTTAAACGGGAGAATCGTATGGCTAAGGTTTACGCAATGATTGCAGACGGCACGGAGGAAGTGGAGTGTCTTACAGTAGTGGATCTGCTGCGCCGTGCCGGGATAACTACCGTACTTGTATCGGTGGGCGGCAAGCAGGTAAAATGCTCGCACAATATTGTTATCCAAGCGGATGCGACAGTCGGGGAGGTCGATTTGTCGGACGCGGATTTGATATATTTGCCGGGCGGAATGCCGGGGGCGGAGCATCTTGCCGCTTGCGGAAAGCTCGTCGCCGCGATAGGCGCGCAGCTTAAGGCAAACAAGCGCGTTGCGGCTATCTGTGCCGCGCCCGCAGTCGTTTTGGGCGCTAACGGGTTTTTGCGCGGAAAAAAGGCGATATGCTATCCGGGGTTTGAGGAGGGTTGCGTAGGCGCAAGCGTCGTTTCGGGTGCGCGCGTCGTAACCGACGGAAATATCACCACGTCGCGCGGACCGGGCTGTTCGGTCGATTTGGGCTTGGAGCTTATCGGGTTGCTTGTCGGAGAGAAAACCGCGCAGTCCGTAAAGAATGCTATACAATATTAAATTGAATATATCTGTTGCATTTTGTTTTCCATTATGCTAAAATATTGATAACGGTATTGCATAATAATGTAGTACGGAGAGGTTTTTATGACAAACAAGAACAATGCACAAAACGGGCTTTCGCCCACTGATTTTTTGGCGAAAAAGTACTTTGACCAAGCCGAGAAGCATTTTACAGGCGACGGCGTGCCCGTAAACTTTAAAAAGGCGGTGGACGGATATGCGCAGAGCGCAAAGCTCGGCTATGCGCCGGCTATTTTTTCGCTGGGTGTGTGCTATATACGCGGCATGGGCGTCGATCGCGACGAGCAAAAGGCGTACGATCTTATCAAGCAGGCGGCTGACATGGGCAGCATTGACGCGCAGTTCACGCTCGGGCATTTTTACTTTGACGGATCGGTAGTGGAGCGCGACTACAAAAAAGCGGTGGAGATTTTTATGGCGGCTGCGGACAACGACCATCCCGGCGGAATGAACGATCTCGGCTATTGCTATCAGCGCGGGCTTGGTGTGGAAGTCGATCTGGAAAAAGCTTTTGAGTACTTTATGCGCGCGGCGGAGTTCGAGTTTCCCGCGGCGCAGAACAATGTTGGCGACTGCTACAACTTCGGACGCGGCGTCACGGCGGACGCGGGTAAGGCGTACCTCTATTACTACCGCGCGGCGCAGAACGGTTATGCCATTGCGCAGAACAACGTTGGCATGTGCTATCTTAACGGCAAGGGCGTCAAGCCCGATTTTGCTCAAGCCGTACACTGGTTCGAGCAGGCAGGAAAGCAAGGCAACCCCGTCGCTATCGCCAACCTCGGGTTCTGCTACGAAACAGGCAGAGGGTTCGAAAAGAACGCCGAAAAGGCTGTACAGCTGTACACTATGGCGGCGGATGCGGAAAGCGCGCCCGGGCAGTACAATCTTGCCAAATGCTTGCGCGACGGCGTTGGGGCAAAGGTGGATGCGGCGCGTGCATTCTCGCTGTTTAAGCGTTCTGCCGAACAAGGCTTTCCCGTCGCATACGCCGAGCTTGCGGATTGCTACGCCCGCGGCATAGGTACAAAGCCCGATCCCGAGCTTGCCGAAAAGTATAAAAAGCTCGCCGAGGAAGCGGGCTATCCCAACTCCACTGCGGCGTTTGCCGACGGCGGGGAAAACTAATTCCGCATTAATACTTAATAATTACACATTATATAAATACGGTGGCGTTTTCGCCACCGTATTTTCGTACGAAAGCGCCGATTGTGCGCAGTTTGGCGCGCAGTGCTTGACTAATAAAAAAGCCTGTGGTATAATACATATTACTGTATTGTTGCAAGGAGTCCGCATGACTAAAAAAGTCAGAAAGCAATTAATAAACATAGCGTTCTTGATTGTTTTGATAGGCGTTACGCTTACCGTGCTTTTTGTCAGTCAGGACATTAATATTCACGATATCGGCAATTTCCTATACCATTGCAATCCGTGGTACATTGCGGCTGCTTTCGGCGGTCTTTTGGGCTACATCGTGTTTGAAGCAATCAGTCTGCACATAATAGCGCACAAGCTCGGGCACAAGAGCAAGTTCACGTCGTCGCTGGCGTACTCGTCGAGCGATCTGTACTATTCGGCTATAACGCCGTCGGCGAGCGGCGGACAACCCGCCTCGGCGTTTTACATGATGCGCGACGGTATGAGCGGCGGCACGGCAGGGTTTACCGTGCTGTTCAACATAATCGCGTACACGGTAGCTACCATACTCGTAGGTTTATTCGGCGTGGTGGCGTGCCCTGCTATGTTCGGGCAGATCGGGCACTGGCTTGCAAAAACGCTTGTTATAGTCGGGTTTGTCATTCAGCTGGCGCTGCTTGGCGTTTTGCTGTTGTGCTTGTTCCGCGCGCGCGTAATAATGGCTATCGGCAACTGGGGCATTAGTGTGCTCACAAAACTCCATATAGTAAAAAAGACGGAAAAGTGGCGTAACAAGCTGGAGGGCATGGTCACCAAATATAAGTCGTGCCGCACTGTTATAAAAAAGCACCCCATGCTGTTCTTTAACGCGCTTATACTCAACATCGCTCAGCGCGTATCGCAAACCCTTATCCCGTGCTTTGTAATTATGGCGTCGCCCTTGTTCGGACAAGTTGACGTTACGTTCCTTGAGCTGTTTTGCATGCAGGCTTACGTCATGATAGGCTACAACTCCATACCGCTCCCCGGCGGCACGGGTGTGTACGAATACCTGTACCCCAATGTTTTCGGCATAGGCTTTCCCGACATGACGTTTGTGCTTTCGGCAATGATGGTGTCGCGTGGCATATCGTTCTATGTCAGTATGGTGATTACCGGGCTGTACACGCTTGTCTACCACGCGATAGGAATAAAAAAGATAAAAGGCGGCGGCGACGGCGCAGGCAGCGACGCTCCGCCCGACATACCCGAGGACGTGGACGTGTATACCGCGCTCAAGAGCGATTCGGTAATTCACGCTATCGAAGACGAGGATCGCGTGCTTGCCACTCAAACAAAGGTTAAAAACAAAGACAAATATAAAAACAAACAAACAGACGAAACAGCGAACAATGTCGTTCCGCCCGACGCGGGCGTTACATATTCCGACGGTCAATCGGAGAAAATACAACTTGACGAACAGTCAAAGGATGAGGCTTCAGATGACGGAAACAACTGAAACACCCGAAATCACAGGCGAAGAAACGGCTGCGACCGCGACTGCGGACGCAGAACAGGCGAGCGTTAAGGCGGAAGCCAAAACGCGGCGCGAGCCGTTGCTCAAGCACTTTGTAGGGTACTGGCACTACGGAGTGATACTTACATATATGTCGCTTGCGCTTTCCATTTGCGGCATATGCTTTGCCGCGGCATACGGTGGTCCGCGCAGGGACGATATTGCAGCGTTTTTCCTGTTGCTTGCGGGGCTTTGCGACGCGTTTGACGGCATGGTCGCCAAAACGCGCAAGCACCGTTCGGATAACGACAAGCTGTTCGGCATGAATATCGACTCGCTCAGCGACATGGTGTCGTTTGGCATTGCGCCTATTATGGTCGGCGTTGCCATGGGCATGACGCGCTGGTACTACTGCATAGTTTACGTATTTTTTGCGCTTTGCGGACTTGTTCGGCTTGCGTACTACGACGTGAGCGAGGTCAACAGACTAAAAGACCCGACTTCCACGCGCCGCGATAGCTACGAGGGTTTGCCCATTACCAATGTGTCGCTCGCGCTGCCTGTATTCTATTTGGTTGCTACGCTTTTCGATATTCACCCCGAATGGATAGGACTAAACGCCGAAAACATTATCATATACAAGAGCATAATTATGATGACGTGCTATCTGCTTTGCGGGTTCTTGTTTGTGTTCAAGTTCAAAATGTTCAAGGCGCGCGTTCGCGGTCTTATTATAACGGTAGTGACCATAACGGTGTTGGTTGTCGGACTCGCATTAATTCGCTACTACGTATTTGGCGTAGTATTGTTTGAGCCGCTTACCACGTTTGCCGCAACGGGTATTTAGCTGTATGAGAGAACGTGTGGAAAAACCGCATGTGGACAAATCGCTCAAGTTTTTGTACTACACGCGGTTTGGCGGATTGTGCTTAAGACTGATCAATCGGCGTTGGCTGAGCAAGCTTGTCGGGCGTCACCTCGACGGCAAGCTATCGCGGCGTAAGATAAAAAAGTATATTAAAAAACACGGCATAGACATGTCGCAGTATATAGAGGAAGATTACAAAAGCTTTAACGCGTTTTTCACTCGGCGCATAAAGCCCGAGCTTCGCCCGTTCGATATGGAAAGCGCAGCGCTATGTTCGCCTTGCGACGGAAAGGTGTCTGCGTACAAAATCGACGACGAGCTCAAATTCAACGTCAAGGGTTTTGACTACACGGTGGACACGCTGCTAAAAAACAAGGAGCTCGCCCAAAAGTACCGCGGCGGGCTTTGTATTGTGTTGCGACTGTGCGTCACCGATTATCACAGATACTTCTTTTTTGACGGCGGCACGGCAAGAGATAACACCTTTATAAAAGGCAGATTGCATACGGTTCAGCCTGTCGCGCTGGAAAAACGTCGCGTGTTCACCGAAAACTGTAGGGAATATACCGTGCTCGACACGGACAACTTCGGCACGGCGGTGCAAGTAGAAGTGGGCGCAATGATGGTGGGAAGGATCGTCAATGCCGTAAAGGAGGGCAGGTTCGAGCGCGGACAGGAAAAGGGCATGTTCGAGTTTGGCGGCTCTACCGTAATACTGCTGCTGGAAAAGGACAGGGCGGAAATCGATGAGGAGTTTTTCCAAAACACCGCGGACGACTGCGAAACGGTTGTCAAATGCGGAGAAAGGATAGGCTCGAGCATGACCAATTAGGCAATTCGCCTTTTGAAAATTAAATTGATCTTTAATTATCTTAAAACACTTGATTAATTTTTTGCAGTTTGATATAACTCATACAGAGGTTTAATTATGAGTTCCGAAAATCAACAGAACCAAACAGTCGAGGCGGAAAACAAAGAGCAGACTTCCCAATCCGAAGTAGCGGCTGTCGGAGCTGCGGCGGCAGACGCGCCCGTTGCGGTCGGCGGTAAAAAAGCCAAAAAGGAAAGGGCGGCGCTCACGCCCGAGCAAAAGAAAAAACGCATACATAATTGGCTTGTAGTGCCGTGCATGATTCTTGCCGCCGCGTTTATTCGCTCTATTTGCGTGCGAGTATTTATGACTTCGCCTGCGCTTAACTTTGCGCCGGGCGGAGTTACCGGCATAGGCGCGATGATAGAGTACAAGACAGGGTTTTCAACCGGCTATACCAACATTATTATAAATACGCCGCTGGTCATTATAGCGTTTATATTTTTGAGCAAGTCATATGCTATTAAGTCGGCATGCTCGGTCGGACTTTCGTCCGGCGGCATGATACTCATGCAGTACCTGAACTTTCCGCAGTACGGTTACAGCGGCGGAGCAATCGAACCCAATGCCGAGCCTGTTTTGGGCGCAATCGCGTGCGGCGTGCTGTGCGGCGTTGGCGTAGCCATAATGATTCGCGCGGGAGCGAGCAACGGCGGCACGGATATTATTGCCGCGCTTATCCAGCGCAAGTACCAAGCAGCGGGCATAACTTGGTTCATAATGGGCTTGGACGCGCTTGTCGTACTTGCCTCGTATTTTGTATACGATAACGGCTTGACGCCCGTGTTCATGTCGTTCACGCAGCAGTTCAGCAACGCTATGGTCGGCGACGTAATTCTCACCGGTCTCAAGTCGGCTATCAAGTACGAGATTATCACAGACGAACCCGAAGCGCTCAGCGCCGAGCTGATTGCTAAGCTACATCACAGCGTTACCAAAATCGACGCGATGGGCATGTACGCTCACAGCGAAAAAGCTTTGCTTGTGTGCGTCATTCACAAACGCCAAGTGACCGAGTTCAACAACATACTCAAAAAGTACAACAACACCTTTGCTTACGTAACCAGTACCAGCGAGGTGTTCGGTAAGTTTATCTAAAAAATATGCGCGACAGTCGATTTATAGATTGCCGCGCATTTGCTTGTAATAGGAGAAAATCGGAATGAAAGAATTTAAAGCACAATCAAAAAAACTACTCGATTTGGTGGTTAACTCCATCTATGTTAATCGCGAGATATTTTTGCGCGAGCTGATTTCCAATGCATCTGACGCGCTTGATAAGCGCAGATTCATGTCGCTTACGGACAGTACGCTCGCCGCCGACTTCGGAATAGAAATCAAAGTGGACAAGGATAAGCGCACTCTTACCATCAGCGATAACGGCGTGGGCATGACTGAAAAGGAGCTTGAGGATCACCTCGGCGTTATAGCCGCAAGCGGCACGGAAGTGTTCAAGAAAGAACAGAACGTAAAGGACAACGCAGAGCTCATAGGTCAGTTCGGCGTAGGCTTCTACTCGGCGTTTATGGTCGCCAAGTCCGTAACCGTAATCAGCAAAAAGGTGGGCGAAACGCAAGCGCACAGCTGGACGTCGGACGGCGTGGAGGGCTTTGATATAGCTCCCGCCACTCGCGACGGCGCGGGCACGGACGTTGTTATAACGCTCAAGGACGACGACGGCGAGGACAAATATTCGGAATTTCTTCAGTCCTATCGCATATCCAAGCTGGTCAAGAAGTACTCGGACTACATTCGTTACCCCATAACCATGATGACCGAAATGTACACCGAGGACAGGGAAAAAGCGGACGAAGTGACCATTCTCAATTCCATGACGCCGGTGTGGAAAAAGCAAAAATCCGACCTCGGCGAGAACGAGCTGGACGAATTTTACAAAAACTCGTTCCGCGACTACCGCAATCCCATTCACAACATATTTACGCGCGTCGAGGGCGCTGTTGACTATACGGCATTGCTGTTTGTGCCTGCCGAACCGCCGTTCGATTACTATACCAAGGACTATAAGCGCGGGCTTTCGCTGTACTGCAACGGCGTGCTCATTATGGATACCTGTGCGGAGCTTTTGCCCGAATACCTCGGGTTTGTAAGGGGTGTAGTTGATACGCCCGACCTTGCGCTTAATATTTCGCGCGAAACGCTTCAGCACGACAGGCGGCTTAAAGCGATAGCTAACGGCTTGGAAAAGAAAATACTTTCCGAGCTTGAAAAGCTGCTCAAAAACGACAGAGAAAAGTTCGAGAAGATATTTACGCAGTTTGGAAAGGCTATTAAGTTTGGCGCATACAACAATTACGGCGCGGACAAGGATAAGCTGAAAGATCTTTTGATGTACTATTCGGACAAAAACAAAAAGCTCGTCACGTACAAGGAGTATACGGACGGCTTAGCGGAAAAAGCGCCCGTGCTGTACGCGTGCGGCGAAACGATAGAAAAGATTTCCATGCTTCCGCAGCTGGAAGTCGCGCGTGACAAGGGCGACGACGTGCTGTATTTTGTAGACCCCGTGGACGAGTTTGTGGCGCGTATGCTGGAAGACTACGAAGGGCATAAGTTTAACAACATCGCGTCAAGCGCGACCGACGGCGAAGTAAAGACAGAAAAGCCGAACCACAAAGATTTGCTCAAGCGCATAGAGGAAAAGCTGGGCGGAAAAGCGACGGTAACGGCTACGGACAAGCTCAAGTCGTATCCTGTGTGTCTCGCCGCCAAGGGCGACGTGTCGCTCGAAATGGAGCGCATTATGGACGCAATGGGCGGCGGCATCAAAGCCGAGCGCGTGTTGCAGGTAAACCTCGATCACCCGATAATACTCGGCATGGAAGGCTTGTCCGACGAAGCGTTTGCCGACACGGTTACGGTATTGTACAACGAGGCGCTTATCGCCGAGGGCTACAAGACCGAGCCCGAGTTTTTGGCGGCTATAAACAGACTGCTCGCACCCGCAGAAGCAAAACCTGCGGCAAAAAAATCCGCAGCCAAGAAAGCCGACAAAAAAGAAAATGAAGAAAACTGAGCAACAAAAAGTTGTTATAATTTCGGGCTGTACTTCGGGCATAGGTAAAGAGCTGTGCAGACTATATCGCGAGGCTGGACACACGGTTGTTGGTATAGCGCGCTCGGCAGCAGAACCCGACATACAAGCGGACGTCACCGACTACAATGCCGTAAAAGCGGCGGTGGACGAGGCGTACGCTCGTTACGGCAGGATAGATACCGTAATTGCCAATGCGGGCGGCGGACTGTCCGGCGCGACCGAGCTTCTGCCTATAGACCAAGTGGAAAAACAGATGGCGCTCAACTTTTCGGGCGCGCTCAATCTTGTAAACAGTGCGCTGTCGTACATGAAAGAGGGCGGCTCTGCCGTGTTCATATCGTCCGCGTGCGCGCTTTTCGCTCTGCCGTATCGCGCCATGTACTGCGCGAGCAAAGCGGCGGTCAACATGGCGGCATACGGATTGTACATGGAGCTGAAGGGACACGGCATACGCGTATGCTCGATATGTCCCGGGGATATAAAAACCAATTTTACGGCTAATAGAATTAAGTATTCGGACGGCGGCGAGCGCTACGGCGATAAGCCCGGTATTTCGGCGCAAAAAATAGACAGCCGCGAGGACAAGCGCATGAAGCTTGACGGTGCGGCAAAAAAGATTTACAAGTGCTGCGAAAAAGCAAAAAAGCCGCTGTACATTATAGGGTTCAAGTATAAGGTACTTAACTTTTTGCGGCACATCTTACCACAAAAGCTGTTTTTGGACGTAACGGCGAAGCTTTTTTAAGGAGCATAGATGATAAGAATCGAAAACGATAATTTTTATATGTCTGCCGGCGAGGCGTGCTATATATTTAAGATAGAGAACGGTATTCCCATGCACGTGTACTTCGGCAAACGCGTCGAGCCCGAGGACGACCTCGGCGCGCTCGGCTTTTTTGCCGGAACGCCCGAACTGAGCGTGCCCACCGCCGTCATCGACGACGAAGAGGTGGATACGGAGTTTGTGTTCGAAACAGCTGGTGTGAATAATGACGGCGAAAACAAAACGCTGATTGTAGAGTTGCGCGACAAAAAGAATCATCTGAAAGCGCACATGTACTACACGCCTCATCCGCGTGGCGGAATATTCAGACGCGTCGTTTTAGAAAGTAGTAGCGGGTATGTAAAGTTTCCGCTTGTGCGGCAAGCGTTAAGTTGTGGATTTTCGGATAGTATAGTCGAGAATAACGGAAAAAATGCTTGTTACGGATTTTTGGATTCGCACGGCTTTTTGTGCGCAAACGCCGACGGCAATGTTACAATAAAGCGCGACGGGAACGAAGCTGTGGTGACGTTGACAAACAACGAAGAATTAATAGTATCGGGCGGCATATACGAAGTAGATTGCCCCGAGCTGCTCTGCGTGTATTCGGATAACGGCAAGGGCGGCATATCGCGAGTTTTTCACGACATATTGCGCGAGCAAACGGACGGCGGCGATTTATCAGAGCGTTCCGCCGTTCTGTTTTTGCCTAAGATAGACGACTTTGCCACTTTAAAGGCGGCAGTAAAGGTGGCGAGCGAGCTGGGATTCGGCGTTGTGGCGCTTGACGGCGGCAAGCATACCAAGGAGATGATGGACGCGCTGTGCGGCGTTTGTCGCGAAAATGGATTGATACCGGGCTTGCGCATAAACCGCGACGCTATAGAACCAAGAAGCGCGCTGTATACTAATTGGTGCAAAAAGGCGGCGAACGGCGAGTATAAGTACGACTATTCGGACAAGCACACGGCGGGGCTGTATCATGCGGTGCGTGCCGAAGTCGCGCGAAACGATATTCGATATGTAATGATAGACGCGCCCTACGACGTATCCGATATCTATGTCGCACACGGCAAGTTTGCGCTTAAAAATATGCTTAAGGGCGAACACGACGACGTGCGCGTGGATTTCGGCATGAAGTCGGATGAGCAGAGCAAAGCTTTTGCTGTGTGCTATCCGCTTGAGGTTGTGCGCAACATTATCAGTCCCGAGCCGACCGATGACTTCAAAACGCGGTTCGACAACGCGTCGTTCGGCACGCTCGGCTACGAGCTAGATCCGCTCGAATTATCGGACGGAGTAAAACGCGCTGTGCGTGCGCAAATTTTGGCGTATCAGGATGACGCGCTCACGGTATTGCACGGCGATATATATAATAGCGCGGGCTGCAACATGGCGGTATCTAAGGATAAGTCGCGCGCATACGCAGTGTGTAATGCAGACGGAGCAAGCAGGGTAAAGTTTAATGGACTGGACGAGCACAATCTGTATCACGTCCGCGAGCTCGATAAAACATTCTCAGGCGCGGCGCTTGTTAACTGCGGCGTATCGCTCGAAAAAAACGGCACTTACGTGTTCCATATAAGACAAGTAGTGGACTATTAATTCAGAATGAAAAAACGCACGAGTTTCGTGCGTTTTTTTGTGGTCAATTATGTATGCGATCGGTTACTCTTTGCTGCCGATTTTGAGTGCGGAAAGTATTCCGCTCGCGCCGGCTACAAGCCCGCCTATGAAGCCGAGCCAAATACCCACGCCCGCGCTTACGCTGACTTTGGGTACTTCTACGCCGATGCTGCTGCCAAGATTGCTCAAACTGTTTATAATATCGCTGAGGTCGCCCGCAAGCACAAGTCCCGCAACAAGCACGAGTACAGCGCCTACGACGGCGACCGCGCCGCCTGCCAAGCCGAGGATTTTAATATCCTTGCCGAGCAAGCCGAGTGCCGAGTTGACGATCAGTGCGACCGCACCGATAATAGCTACGATAAACGCAACAACAGTGAAAGTCGTGCTGGGCATTCCGGGCATATCCCAGCCGTCATCGAACAGGGTAGTGGATTCGCCTTCCGCCGAAACGACGCCTGTGCACATACCCACTATTACGAGTACGAGTCCAACCAGTATAAGTGCCATAAACACTATGCTGATTATATTGAGTTTCTTTTTTGTCATGATATACCTCCAAAATATTATACGTTAATGGTATCACTTATAATATTGTTTGTCAATATAATTATCGAAATTTTATTTGCTCTTTGTCGTTTATTTTGGCGAGTTTTCTATACGCTCTTGTGCGTCACGGTAATATCTTTCGTAAGCCTTTTTGCAGTAGTTGTCGTGCTTGGTCGGCTGCGCAGGCTCGGTCGGCTCGTCAAAGCTGTACGCGCCGTTTACCTTCCAGCCGTTGAGCAAGCCCATGTTGATAGCCGCTTTGGGGCACGCCTGTACGCACCGCATGCATATTATGCATTTACACCCGAATTTAACTTTTTTGTCTTTTCCTTTTTCGATAATGCGTATGTTGTGCATGGGGCACAGCTTTTCGCACTTGCCGCATTTAACGCAGTCCTTGTTTGCCTTGAAAAGCTTGCCGATGATGTGCGCGCCCCAGTGCTCGCAGCGCAGCGTCCACGCCAAAAATCCGCCCATAAATATCTTTTTCGGCAAACGCGTTTCGCCGCGAAGAATTTCCGCAACGTCCGCGGGAACAAGAGCTTTCGCTACAGTCCACATCCTATAAGCTTCGTTGTCGGTGTGGCGGAAGATTATGTTATACGGCATGACGTATTGATATTCGTTGTTTACTTTGTAGCCGCGCGACTTGAGAATCCTTCGCATCTTCAGCGACGACACGTCGCTCATACGCACGGGCTCGCCCGATGTTTTGAATATGAACGCGTTTTTTACTCCGTCTTTCTTTTTGTCGCGTTTTGGCAAAGCCTTGCACGCTTGCAAAAGAAGTTTGGGCGCATTGAATCCGTGAATAGGGTAGCCGAACCCTATAAGGTCATACGCGTTAAAGTCGTACTCGCTTTCTGTCGGCAGCTCCGCTTGCGTTACTTCCGCGCCGTTATTTTCAAAAGCGGACTTGTACAGCTCGGCTATGCGTTTGGTGTTGCCCGTGCCCGAGAAGTATATCAAAAGTATTTTCATTTTATATCACACTTACTTGCGTGCGCGACAAAATCGGAGTCCAGCGAATAAACGTAATCCTCGTCCTTTTCGTGCGTGTCGTACCACACCGATGCAAAAATTTTGTCCTTTTTGGAAAGTCTGTCGAAGTCCCAAACGAATTTTTCGTACAGCGGGTTGTACCAGTGTCCGGCGCGGAGCACGGTGTACGCACGCGCGGTATACTTTTCGCCGTCCTGCGTCATGAAGTCTAATTTTTTGTATAGGTCGCCGTCGAATGCGGAAAGCAGCTTTCCGCCGTGCGCCTCTGCCACGGCAGCGACGTCCGACTCTTGTATCTCGTTGTCGGGCTTAGTTATATCGTAGCCGTAGTATACAGGGCTTTCGTTGTCGGAAAGATTTTTTATTTGCGCGCTGTCCTTAAGCGGGTAGTCCGCCCACGTAACGGACTTGAGCTTTTCGTACTTGTCTTTGCCGCCGAAGTAGGCGACCATTCGCGCCTCGTCGTTGTGCTTCGCCCAATATGACGGTGCGTTTTTGTCATTCAGCAAGCGCCGGAACAAGAATAAGTGTATCAAGCATTTGGGTGCAAGCTTGCCCATTTTAAAATACGGATGAGCGCGAAAAACCTCCTGCCAGTATTCCTCGGTCGTTTGGGTTTGGTAGTGGAACATGTCGTTTAGCTCGTCGCCGTCCAGATACCATACGCCGTGGAAGTTTCGGGTTGCGTTGTATACGGGCTTGAAAAATGTCTTTGAGCTGCCGCCCATAATGGCGAACCCTTCGTCAAACGTTTGAATGCCGTAGCGGCGGTTTGCCTTTCCGCCCGCTATGTTGTAGCAACGTTTCCAGAACTTATCGGGCAGACTGCCGTTCGCGAATTGTTTTACTATATTTCGGATAAGTATACCGCTATCGTACGCGGTTACCCATTCGAGCGGCGCGTCAAACGTAGTGTGGAACAACAATCCGTCGTGAATGTTGTCCTTAATCATTTGCTGATGCAGCATTGCCGACTGGCGGAGTACCGCCCATTTTTCTATGCCGCTTTCCAGCACGCGGAACTCGCCGCGTATTTTGGTTGCCGAATACACGTCCAGCGGGCTTGCAAGAAGGGGATCGCCTACGCGCCCAAACGGGTGCGCGCCCGAACGGTTACCGTATACCGCGACTGTGGATATATGTACAAGCGCGGGTTGATTTTCGGTTATGCGTTCTATCTCGGTTACCAAAATATCTGTGCCGATTTGATTGCAGTTAACAGCCGCTTGAGGGTTTTGGTCGGAGCGTGGAGGAATGACAGCCGCCATGTTTATAACGAGGTCTGCGCCGGATATAAGCCTTTTGATCGCGTCGCGGTCGGTCATACTTCCTTCTATTACTGTCACTCTGCTTTTAAATGCTTTGTTTGCTTTTAGCATTTTTTTAAAGCGTTTAGGTGAACGGATAAGAAGTCGTATCTCGTCTACTTGTGCGTCCGCGAGCGCTGTAAACGTCGCTTGACCCATGTTGCCGGTTATGCCCGTAATTGCCACTGTCATCTGAAAGTTCTCCTTGCCAAAATCCGCACAAAATCTCAATTTCGATCGTGCGTGATGTAGTCTTGTATTTGCACTGTAAAGGTGTGCTTGTCCACTTTTTCTGCGCGAATGGTGAGCGCGTCGCCCTCCAAAAGCACGGTTTCGCCGTCGGGGACAATAGCGACGCCGTCGCGGTTTAGGTCGGTCACGAGCGAGTTGTGCGGCCACAGCACGTCGCGTATGCGCCTGCCCACAATGAACGAACCGGCGGGGATAATGCCGGTCACGGTTATATCGTCGCCGCCGATTGCAGACTGTTTGTACATATCCTCCATCATGCGTTCATACAGCGGCGACGTGCGAAGTACTGCCGCAACCGCCATTGCTATGCCAACTGCCACTGCGCAGGGCAGAACGTTGGCAAAGCTCATAGTAAGCTCGATGGATAACACAATGGCGCTGATCGGCGCGCCCGCCGACGCGGCGAAAAACGCCGATATCGTGAACATAATAACATTCGGAACATATGCCGCGCTCATGCCGCAGCACACCGCTGTTTTTGCGATAATCGTACCGAGTATGCCGCCGATTGCTATCATGGGCAGGAATAGCCCGCCCGTCGCGCCGCTGCCGCTTGCCGTAACGGTCATGACAAATCGCATGAAAAGCAGCAGTATCAGCATGCCCGCCGTTGAGACGATAGACACATGCTCGAGCGTGACCTCACCCGTGCCGACGACCGACGCAAGGCACAGCCCGAATGCCGCGGTAAGCAAAAAAGAGGGAAGAAGGCGCAGCGTCGTGCTTTTGATTTTGCCGAATAGCTTGCCCAAAAGGAATATGCAGATGTTGAACGCCGCTGCGAGGAATGCGCAGGCGATGCCGCTGATTGCCGCTACGCCGCATGCTTTGAACAGGTCGGCTATCGTATCATACTTTGCTTGCGCCAAAAAGTGAAGCGCGGCAGCGCCGCTTTTGATTCCCAAGCCGTTAAGATAGGGGACATGGCTAAAGCCCCAGAATATAAGCTGGGATATCATGACGGCGGGCACAACAGCACTGAACGCCGCAAGCAATATGCCCGGCGCGAATTTTCGGTGTGTTTCCTCCAGCGCGAACGCTATGCCGGTGAGCGGCGCGTTAAACGCCGCGGCGAGACCCGCGCTTGCTCCGCCCGTTATGAGATAGCGTCTGAACTGAATGGGTTTTTTTCCGATCCGTCCCACGCCGTCGCCGATAAGCCCGCCGACGCCTATTGACGGGCCTTCGCTGCCAAGCGCCATGCCCGACAGGAAAGACAAAAGACTTCCGGCTATAAGCATTGCCGCCGTGCGCAGCCACTTTACTTTTAGCATACCGCGCGCGCAGCCCTCGGCAAGCGGAATGCCGCTGCCTCTGCACGACGGATTGAGCGCTTGCATGACCGCGACGAGTAAACAGCACAAAACTACCAGCATGAGCGTGCAAATCACCGCGAGCGGTGTGCGCTCAAGCGAATATACTCCGAACGCAAAGCTGATTGCCACGCGCGAGCACACCAAAAACAGCGCGATTACCGCGCCGCAGATGATGCCTGTAATGCAGCCGTACAAAAGCGGTTGCACTGCGTGTAGTAGCTTTGTGTGTTTCATATTCTATTTTTTACTGTCTTTTTTGTTTGAATTGTTAGTCGGTTCTGACTTAGTGCGGCTTGCTCCGGTCGAGCGTGCGCGCGTAATGGTGATTAAGCGCGTGGTGTACGTGCTGCCGCCTTCCTGCTCTATTGTCTCCGCCATTGCGTCGTCCGCTACCGCGCGCCTGCTTGTGCGTGGTCTTTGGGCGGCTTTCGCAGTCGGCGCGGGTATGCCGCCCAGCGGAACGGTGGGGATAGCGTTTAGGTAATCGGGCTCGGGTATCGAGCGTCTTGAAGCGACTTTTCCGGTTTTGGGCGCGGGCTCGATGGGTACGGTATCAACGCCTTGATAGCTCGGCTCGGAAAGCGCGGCGGTTTGCGTTTGTTTTTTGCTCGATTTTTTCTTTTGCGGTTTTTCGCGGAAGAACACCGTGCGGAAGTTTTTGCTGGCTGCAAGGAAAATGAGCAATACCGCGAGTATGACGGTGATCAAGACAAACACAGTCAGCGCTATAGCGAGCGCAAATTCGTTTGCGCAAAGCATGCTGTTTTGTATTATGGTTTTGTTCATAGCGACCTCCTTGTAGCAAAGCGCTAATCGTTGGCTGCAATAAGCAGAGTGTTGAACTCCTCGGCGACTTCGCCCTTAAAGTAATCGGATGCAAAAATGCGGTTGACGTGAGAAATCTTGTCGAGCAGAGTTTTAGCCTTTTGTTCGACTTCCTTCAGGTATGCCTCGTCTGCGTCCGGCGACATGTAGATTATATTGCTGAGACTGTTAAAGTAAATCTTGTCGGTAAGGAACTTCTCGTAAGCGCGCGACCAAAGTATAGACGTATCGGGCGAGAACGCGCTCACGCCGTAGTTTAGGTTGGAAAACATGGTTACGCCCAAAAGGTCGAGAATAGTGGGGTAAATGTCGCACACGCAAGTAAATTTGTTGATTACCGGTCTACCCAAATCCTGATTGCCCACCTTGATCATTACGGGTACGCGATACAAATCGGTATAGTTCGGCGTGTTTGAAAAATAGATGTTTTTTGCGTAGTTGCTTATGCCTTGATAGTATGCGTTGTGGTCGCCGAACAGCGTGATAAGCGTGCGGTCGGCTATGTGGTTTTCCTCGAGATAGTCGAGCATAACGCCGATAGCTTTATCGGTATCCATGCCGGCGGCGCAGTAGTAGCGCAGCGCATTGGCGTCCTCGTCGTCCTCGATGTAGGGGAGAATGCCAAGCTCGTCGAGCGCTGCGTAGTTGTCCTTTAGGTTTTCGCGCTCGGCGTACTGCCCGTGCTGCGTTATTGTTGTGATGTATGTGTTAAAGCGGCGATCCGCAGGGAACATTTGCTCTTTGCAGTTGTCAAACATGACCGAGTCGAGGTTGTACTCGCCCAGTCCGTCGCTGTCGTATTCTTCGTAAATGTCCTCTCCAGAGGTGTAGCTTTTAAAGCCGAGCGCGTTCACATGGTGCACGTTGCGGTTGTAGAAGGTTTTAGTTCCGTTATGGAACGAATTGCTCTCTACTCCGAAAAGAGTTTTGAGCACGTTAGGCATACTGTACGGCAGAGAGTTCTCGGGATATCCGTAGTTAACGTAATTGGACAGCAGCGGATAGTTGCCGAGAATGGATTTGTTTTCGGATATGTCGGTCTTTTCCAGCGAATGCGAGTTGTTAAGAATAACCGTGGAGTTACTCTCGTAAAACCTGTACATATTTGGATAGAGCTTGTGCAGCGCCGCTTTGATTTCGTCCTCGGTGCGCGTATCCGTAGGGTTGACTACGCGTGCGAACCCGTTGGGGTATTTGTCTGCGTCGTACAGGAAGGTAAACCACTCAAAGCTTTCGCAAAGAATAGTCACCACGTTATAGCCCGACGCTTTGCCCGTGAGCGGCGTGGGCTCGGTCTGCTTTCTGTAGATAAAGTCGTGAAGCTCTTGTGTGTCGCCCACGTCGATGTCCGAAAACCACAGCCCGCGCACAAGCTCGTTGTAGAAGTTGCCCACGATGCCCTTGTTGGAATACGTGCCCGTCTCCGTTTGGTAAAGCTTGTAGTTGAGGTCGTTGGAGTTGTAATTGGTGTTGCCGAAGTAGGACAGCATAATGTTGCCGCACAGCACGAGCGCGGCAAGCGCCGCCGTGGTTATCTTGGCGGCAAGTGCGACGTTGGGCTGCGGCATGCGCTTAGTGAACATAAACCCGAGCGTGCCGTACAGCGAAATTATAAGCACGGACACGAATACGAACGTAAAGCTCATGGGGATTATTTCCACTATGATCATGGCGTCGCGGCGCAGGCTGAGCATGGCGTAGTCGAAAATCGTTCCGCCGGTGCTGTCGAAAATGACAATGAACACGAAGTCGAGAATAAAGTTTATAATCAGTAAGCACATAAAGTACGCGTAGCGCGATTTGTGCCCTGGCAGGTATTGGGAAATCAGACAGGCGATTGCGATAAACGAAAGGAACAGCCAAGGCGAAGTCATGTAAAACTTGCCCGCCGTAACCGCAACGCCGGTCAGCTCGATGAGGACCGAGGCAAAGATATACGCAACCATGAGGTAGTTGGTTTTTATAAAGTGGAGCAGGGCTTTGCCCACGTTTTTGGCGGTTTGTTTTAATTGCATCACAGCACCATAATTATAATACACGCCCAGTACGTCAGGTGGAAGCTGCGGTCTGTCAGCTCGTATATAAGCGCGTACACGTAGGTAAGAAAGTAGTACATCCACGGATAAAGGTGAGAGGTTGTGCCGAACTCGAGCGCGAACTCGACAAGCCCGAACACCGTTACCAAAAGAATAGCGCCCCAGGGCACGGAGTGGCGCGTGGGGATTAATATATCAAAAGCGCGCTGCACCAACGCGGCGGCAATCAGCCCCAACCACAAATGCAGTCCGTAATACACGTAAACGGCAAGATTGATGAGCGCGGTAGCCATAGTGATACCCGAACCCATCTCGATTTGGATTTTTACTTTAAACTTAAACCCTGCGCTTATGCACAAAACCGCAATCGCGCCGATCGCAATAACGGCCAGCGTGCGCGGCACGTCTATTTGGTTTTTTTGCGGCAGGAATAGGCGAACGGAACAGTGTTTTTTTAAATACCTGTTCAGTAGAATTACAAACACCGTAAACACAATGCCTATAAGTATGTAGTACAAAATTATCGGCAAAGTGCCGTAGTAAACAAGATCGAACACAGGCTTGAACAGCCAAAACAGCCGCGACAAAAACAGCACGGCAAGCGTTACGCCCGCCGCTGCCAGCATAATATAAGCGCGGCGTTTTTCGAGGGGCGGCACGGAATGCATAGCCTGTTTAAAATCGGCGTGAGACTTGTCCGCCGTCGTAGATGTTTGGTATTGTGTGGTATTATCTGTCATTACTGTTCGGGTTCGAGCACGGCAAGCACGTCGTGCATGGATTTTAGGTATTCGGCTTCGGACGAGTTGTAGAATAGAAGCAGGCTGTCCTTGCGTCCGTCCTCTATGTCGGTGGGGATAGAAAAATCTACGGTCTTGATATATTCGTCCCAGTTGCGGATTTTGGACGTGTCGCGGTCCGAGTTGCGACGCAGCATGCGCGCGCGGCAAACCTCGGGCGTGGTTACGACCCAAATTACGGTAAGCGTCGCGCCTACCGAGGCGAGCTTGTTTTTTAGCGCGGCAATGTATGCGGGATCGCGTATCTCGCGCGTGAACGGCGCGTTGATCAGCACGGTGTCCGAATACGATAGCGCCTCCATGCTCAGATCTAAGATGACCTCGTATTCGTAGTCTCGCACCTGTTCTTCAAAGAAGTCCGAGCTGCGGTCGTACGGCTTTTTGGCAACGCGAAAAATCTGCCGTGACAGCGGAATAAGCGTATCTTTATCCAGATACACCACGTGCCGTAGATTTTTGGCGAGCTGTTTGGATATGAATGTCTTTCCGCACGCGGGCGGCGACGATACCAAAATAAGTCTTTTCATTAGTATATGTGTATTGTAGCAAATACAAAAAACGGTGTCAAGCGAATGTGAATTCAGAATGCGGAATTAAGAATTCAGAATTAGCGGTCGGTCTTTGTTTGAGATGAGTATTTTTATTGTTTATTACCTAAACAAAAAGCCCTTCCTATATACGGAAAGGGCAATAATGTATACTATAATTCTGCATTCAGCATTCTTAATTCCGAATTATTTTACACGCTCTCTAACAGCATTTTGTCGGCGACCAGCGCGATAAACTCGCCGTTGGTCGGCTTTTCGTTGTGGTTGTACACGCGCACGCCGAATAGGGTATTGATGTTTTCTATCTTGCCTCTGTTCCAAGCAACCTCTATGGCGTGGCGTATGGCGCGTTCCACCTTGCTCGGACTTGTTTTGAAGTGGTCGGCGACCTCGGGGTATAGTTTTTTGGTTATGGAATTTATTATTTCGGGATTGTCGATCGTCATCTTTATAGCCTCGCGCAGATACTGATAGCCCTTGATGTGCGCGGGGATTCCGACGGTGATAAAGATATTACTTATTTTTTCGTCCATGGAGCGGTTTTTGGCGGACGGGCGCTTGTTGTTGAACGCCTCTATTATGCGCTCGTCGAGCACGCCGAACGACACGGGCTTCATCATATAAAAATCCGCGCCAAGCCCCATAGCCTTGGAAATAAACGCCTCTTGGCTCAACGCCGATACGATTATGATTTTCATATTGCCCTTGTTGACCCGCTCGAGCACGGAAAATCCGTCAAGGTTGGGCATGACCAAATCGAGCAGCAGTACGTCCGGGCGCACAGTGTCCAGCTTGTCCAAAGCCTGCTTGCCGTCGGACGCCGTGTCCACAAGCTCAATCTTGTCCGACGCGGAAAAATGCGACTTTACGCTCGCCACAAACTCCGCATTGTCGTCACAAACCATAACCCTAATCTTCATAATGTAATAGCTCCTTTTTTCTTGCTGATTTGGGGTAGAATCACTATAGCCCTACTGCCCTTAACCTGCAAAAATTATACCATTTTCAACGTAAATTTTCAAGTTTCGCATATGTGCGTAAAAGGACTACTTATGTCGAGGACGCGTGGAATTTGCGGAAAAATCTCGAAACATTTGCTCGGACGGTCGGAAATGTTCCGATTCAGTCTGCGATAATTGGATAAAAAGTGACACAAGCAGCATAATTATGTATACTTTTTACAAATACAATGGTAATATGTGTGAATTTTGTGGCGGCGATAAATAAAAATATGACAGCATGTAGTATAATGTAAGCATGAAATCCGAGCCGCAAATACTTTTACGGGCGGCAGCTTGCTACTATGCTTATATGGATTTCATCGGAGTAAAAATGAAGTTTACATTGTCCACGGATACGGTTTGCGATATATACCGCAGTGAGCTACGCGAGCGCGGAATAGAATACGTATCCACATACTACACAATAGACGGCTGCGAGCATAAGGACGAGTTTACCCGCGACGAGCAAATAAAAGAGTTTTATGCCAAGATTCGCGGCGGGGAAATGCCCACCACCTCGCAGGTCACGCAAAACGACTACGAAGAGTTTTTCGGCGAGATGATAAAAAAGTACGACGGCGACATAGTGCATATAACCATATCGTCGGGACTTACCACCTCGCCGCTTTTTGCGCGTCAGGTAGCCGCCGACATCCTCGAAAAGACCGGACGGCATATATATATAGTCGATTCGCTTGCGGCGACTATTGCCACACGACTGGTTGTGGACGAGGCGCAGCGCCTGCGCGACGAGGACGCCTCCGCCGAGGAAGCGGTAGCGTTTTTGGAGGATTTTGTCAATCACAATCACACATGGTTTATGCCGTTTGACCTAATGCACCTAAAGCGCGGCGGCAGGGTGTCCGGTCCATCCGCATACATAGGCACGGCGCTCAACATTAAGCCTATACTTAGATTCGACCCCACGGGCGCGCTCGTCGTCATGCAAAAAAAGATAGGCGCGAGCAAGGGCGTGGCGGAGATGATAAACATATTCAAGCGCGACAGCGCGGCAAAGCCGCACAAGGCGTACATAGCCAGCGCGGACAGCGACCTTGCCGAGGGTATGCTTAAAAAGGCGAAGGCTGTGCGCCCCGATTGCGATATAGAAATTGCAATGATAGGACCGGTCATCGGCGCACACACGGGCGCGAATGCGGTAGGCATAACCTTTATATCGGACAAGCTTCGCAGCGAAGTTTAATACGATAAAAATACAAATGAATTATCAAGGAGAATAACAAATGTCATTTATACTTTCCACAGACCGTTCGTGCGATATATTTTGCGGCGACCTTGACAGGCGCAACATCAAGTACATATCGCAGGTGTATACTATAGACGAAGTTCCGCACACGGACAATTTTGATAAAGACGAGGACTACAAAGGCTTTTACGACCTTATCCGCGCGGGCAAAATGCCTACCACCTCGCAGATAAACATTGCCGAGCACGAGGAGTTTTTTGAAAAGGTTCTCAGCGAAAACGAGGGCGACTTACTTCACATAACGTTATCCTCCGGACTTTCCGCAACGTACCAAAGCGCGCTTACCGCCGCCGAAAACGTCAACGCCAAGTTCGGACAAAAACGCGTGTACGTGCTTGACTCGCTTGCCGCGACCAGTGTTCAGCGGCTTGTAGTAGACGAAGCCGAACGCCTTCGCAACGAGGGGCTGTCCGCGGCGGAAGCGCTGGAAAAAATGCAGTATTTTACCCATCATGTTCAAGTGCGGTTTATGCCCACCGACCTAATGCACCTAAAGCGCGGCGGCAGGGTATCCGGACCGTCGGCATATATCGGCACGGCGCTCCGCATTAAACCCATTCTTTGTATCGACAAGGAAGGCGGGCTTACTATAGTCACCAAAAAGATAGGCGTCGGCGCAGGCGTTTCGTGCATGGTTGAGTTTTTTAAGCGCAACAGCACGCCTTCGACCAAAAAGGCGTACATTCCCACTGCGGATAACTGGGAAGTTGCCGAGGAGCTTAAAGCCAAAATATTGGAATTCCGCCCCGATTGCGAAGTAATAATCGGCTGGGTCGGACCGGTCATAGGCGCGCATACCGGCGTTGGCATGGTGGGCGTGACGTTCTTCTCGGACTTAGAGCGCGACATATAAGTTTATAAGAGGTAATAATTATAAATGGAAGAACCGTACTTTTGGTATGTGTTTTATGTAAAGACGGGAACGGAAAACCGCGTGGTACAGGATATCGCGCGGTTTGCCGATACTAAGGGGCTTAACGCCGACACGGTAGAGCCGTTCTGTCCGCAGTCCGAGGTTTACTACCGTGCGGCGCGAGGAAAAACGCAGGGCAAGCAGTACAAAAAGCGCCCGCTGTTTTCGAGCTACGTTTTTGTGGAGACACGTCTCGACGCGAGCGAGTTTTTGACCGAGTTCGGACCGCTGATTTACACCTCGCACGACATTATTCGAATCCTAAAAAGCGGCGCAAACAACATCGCCCTGCCCGAATCCGAAAGAGCAAGGCTGGAATTTTTGCTAAAGGGCAAACGCTGCGTGGAGCGTTCCGTCGGCTTCATCAAGGGCGATACCGTCACGATAACCGCAGGCCCTATGATAGGTTGCGAGGGACTTATAACGTACATCAACCGCCACAACCGTTACGCCGATATAGAGATCGATATGTTCGGCAGCAAAACCAAAGCGCGTATCGCTCTGGAAATCGTTGAGAAGAGTTAATTCAGAATTAAGAATGCAGAATTAAGAATGCAGAATTAGGCGGCTAAAGCCGCATTAAGGTTGAGACTCTTCACTACGTTCAGAGTGACAAAATAATTGTTGCTGTGGTGCTCCAAATCTTTTTGTCCTACGCAGCAGCCGCAGGCTGTTCGAGCAACGCGAGGAATCTCAACTTAAGGGCGCAATACGCGCCCTTTTTTGTGTAAATATATTCCACATGGACGATATAAGCAATCCTATTGGCAATAAATATATATGACAATTGGGCTATAGTTATTGTATTTGAATATACTATTGACATGGGGTCGCTGTTGTGATAGATTTATTAGACGGAAAGGCGGTTTACGAACGACTTGATGATTTGCGTGTGGCAAGGGGTTGGACGCCTTACGAACTAGCCAAACGCGCGGGCGTATCCACGTCGGCTATTTACCATTGGCGGGAAAGACTGACTTTACCGTCGTTAGAGTTATTGGAAGCTGTGTGTTATGCGCTGGGCATAACCGTAATAGATTTTATTGCCGACGAAGACGATACAACGGTTTTGACAAAAGAGCAAAAAGAGCTTGTGCAGCTTTGGAACGCATTGTCCGACGATAAGAAAAAGTCGATTATTAATTTGATGAAGTCAATGCAATATTGATTGTGGACGACAGAAGCGAAGCAAAAGAGAATATTGACGGCGCGGACGAGGTTGCGAGCGCGGTAGCGGAGGATAGTATAGAACTACCGCAGCTTCCGTATGCCGAGTTTATGGAATACCTTTGCGCACGCAACGCGCATGCAGGGCACAGGGGCAGACTGAGAAAATCCGCGCAGGAGGACGAGGAGCTATCCGCGCTAAGCGACGTCGAGCTTGTGGAGCTTTTGCTGTCGTTTTTGATTCCGCAAAAGGACACTAATGTAGTTGCGCACAAGCTGATAGACAAGTTTGGGTCGGTGGTCGGTGTGATAACCGCGTCGCAGGAGCAGCTTATTTCCGTCGCCGATATCACCGCGCCCGTCGCGTCCATGCTGCCTGCGCTGTTTGTGCTGTGCCGAATGCAGGGATTTACGGAGCTGCGGTTGAAGAACCGCGCCGAGGCGGCGGACTTTTTCGGCATAGCGTATCTCGGTAAGCGCACGACGGGCACATACATTGCGTTTCTGGACGACGGCTTATATGTTCGCGCGATAGAGAGCTATATCTGCGACGGCGTGCCCGTGCGCGAAATCTTAAGCGCGGCTTGCAAGTACCACTGTAAATATGCGTTTATTGCGCGTCGCGAGGTTGATTTATTTCCGCAGACGTTTAACATTGCGGAGGAAGTGGGCGAGCTTGCGGGCATGATGTCAGACATGAACGTTACCATGCTTGACTATCTGATTTTTTCGGATTACGGCTACTACACGATTGGTACGCCGCCGCGCGGCAGGGACTGGCGACCGATGTACATATTTGTGCCTGCGTTGCGTTATATGCGTTCGACGGACATGTTCGAGTCCGTTATGTCGGGCGGCAGTCCGGCGCTTTACGCAGGCAGAGAAACCGCTGAGCCGCTCGATGACTTTGCCGCCCAAATCTGCGCCGTGCTTAGGGATAATTAAGAATACGGAATGGTCTTTCATTCTTATTTTGTCACTCAGCGCAAGCGCGCAAGCGCGCCGCGAAGAGTCTCAACCGCTTTCATTTCAATTGACAAATTTACTCTCTGAGTGTATACTTAAACGGTAACGTACATACTAACAAAAAACAAGGAGAAGTATTATGGCTAAAGTTACCGCAGATATGACGATTTACGACGTGTTGTGCTTAGCGCCCGATAACGAAAAGGTTGCGCAGGTGTTTTTTGACATGGGCATGCACTGCTTGGGCTGCCCCATTTCCCGCGGCGAGACCGTGGAGGAAGCTGCCGCCGCGCACGGCAATGACGTTAATGAATTGGTCGAAAAGCTCAACGCAGTTATAGGCTAAATATGAAGCTTATTGTCGGCTTGGGCAATCCCGGTAGCGACTATCGGGACACCTACCACAACGTCGGGTTTACGGCGGTGGATATGCTTGCCGCCGGATTTTCCGCGCCCGATTTTTCTTTCGACAAAAAGAGCAATTCACGCATTAGCGAGATCAGTGTCGGCGGCAAGGTCATGCTGTGCGAGCCCGAAACGTATATGAACCTTTCGGGAAACGCCGTGGCATATCTTGCGCGGTACTATAAGCTCGCTCCGCAAGATATTCTCGTAATTTACGACGATATAGATATTGCAAAAGGCACGGTGCGGGCGCGGCTCAGCGGCAGTGCGGGCACGCACAACGGCATGCGCGATATTGTGGCTAAGCTTAATTCCACGGAATTTGCGCGCGTGCGCATAGGCACGGGGTTCAAGCCCAACTACATGGAGCTTAAGGACTATGTTCTGTCGCACATAGGCGCGGCGGACAAGCCCACTATGTCCGCGGCGTACTCTATAGCGTGCGACTATGCTCGGCAGTGGATCAAGGGCGAGACTTGGCAAGACTTGACCAAAACGGTAAAGTAAACGACACACTTTTTTATCCCACAAAACAGGGACAATATGCGTAATATCGGTCAGGTAATAAGAGACATGAACGGCGTAGCCGCCGAGGTTATTTCGGCGGTGAACGACGGCAAGCGCACGTCGGTGTTTGGATTGACAAAATCGGACATCCGACTTTTTTGCTGTGCGTTCAAAAAGTTCATGTATGTGTGCGCGGACGTTGTGTCGGCGCGCGCGGCGTTTGTCGAGCTGTCCATGCATTACGCAAATGCCGAACTGTTTTTGCCAAAAAATAACGTAATACTCGCTGCGGGCAGCGATCGCTCGGGCGATAGGGCGCGCGCGCTGTATAGTATGGCGTGCGGCAATTGCGACGTAGTTGTAACAACGTCCGAGGCGTTAATGCAAATCGTGCCTCCGCCCGAGCTTGTTCTCGGTGCGGCGGTTGACTTTAAGGTCGGCAGAACCATTCCCACCGACGAGCTTTTGAACAAGCTTGTCGCGGCGGGCTATACGCGCGTCGGGCATGTGGACGAGCCCGCGCAGTTTGCCGTGCGCGGCGATATTGTGGACGTGTGCGCGCCGTGCGGCGAGGCGGCGCGTATCGAATTTTTCGGCTACGAGTGCGACAGCATTCGCAAGCTCGATATACATACGCAAAGCGCGGGGGAGAGTATACCTTCGTTTACCGCATACCCCGCGACCGAAACCGTTTTCGGCGATAAGTCCGCAGCTATAGAGCAGCTTTTAAGAGCGGGCGAAAAGCGCAAAACCGCCGGCGTGCCTATAGAACACCGCATGGCGGAGCGGCTTACCTCGGGCGATACCGACGGCGAGCAGACGCTGCTTTCGATTTTTCCGCACACTACGCTCGACAGGTTTTTCGGCGCGCTCATAATCGCCGAGGACGCAAAAACGGTGTACGACAATTGTAATTTTGCATATCGTGAGCATGCTTCGCGCGCAAAGCGGCTTATCGAGGCGGGCGAAGCGCCGTTTTGCGCTATCGACAACCTTGTTTCCGTGCCGCCCACGCAAAACCTTAGGTTGTGCTTTCACGCGGTCGACAGCAATAATCGCTTTTTCTCGCCCGACAGGGTGTACAAGTTTAAGAGCATAGACCTTCCGCTGTACGGCAAAAACTTTGTTCAGCTAAAGGACGATATTTCCGTTTGGAACAGTCGCGGCATGAAAGTGCTTATCGCGGCGGACGTGCGCGAGGGACTGGAAAGCGTTGAAGTTCACGACGTCGAGTACATAGAGCCGACGGCCGACGGCGGCGTGTTCTTTGACGACAATACCGTAATTATCGGCATGCGCAACGTCGGCAAAAAGCGCGACCCGTTCAAGTCGCTCAAGCGCGTGGGGCTTGCGGAGCTGCCCAAGCCCGGCGACTACGTCGTTCACGAAACGCACGGCATTGGGATTTGCGAGGCGGTGGGCGCGGTCGACTACGGCAATTACGAGCGCGACTACATTACCGTCAGGTACGCGGGCGGCGACACGCTGTATGTGCCCGTGGAAAACATGAGCCGCCTCAGCAAGTACGACTTTAACGACAATCCGCCCAAGCTCAGTAAGCTTGGCGGCGCGGAGTTCGACAGGGTCAAAAGCAAGGTAAAGGCTCGGCTTAAAGCAATGGCGTTTGACCTGCTTGCGCTGTACGCCAAGCGGGAAACCGTCAAGGGCAAGACGTATTCGAGCGAAGTTGAGCTCGAGGACGAGTTTGCCGCCGAATTCCCGTATACCGAAACGCCCGACCAGCTCGCGGCGATAGACGCGTGCTTCGGCGATCTTACAAACGGCAAGATCATGGACAGGCTTGTGTGCGGCGACGTTGGGTTCGGCAAAACCGAAGTCGCGCTGCGCGTCGCGTTCAAGGTGATAGCGCAGGGCGGACAAGTGGCGTTTATGTCGCCCACGACCGTGCTGTGTCATCAGCATTTCAACACGACCAAGGCGAGAATGGAAAAGTTTGGCGTGCGCGTTGCGGCATTATCCCGTGCCGAACCTGACACCGCAAAGACGATAAAGGGTATTGCCGACGGGTCGGTGGATATTGTGTGCGGAACGCACAAGCTTTTGGGAAATTCTGTCAAGTTTAAAAATTTAGAGCTGCTTATACTTGACGAGGAACAAAAGTTCGGCGTGTCCGATAAGGAAAAAATCAAAAATCTCAAGACCGATATAAACGTACTCACGCTTTCGGCAACGCCTATCCCGCGCACACTGCATATGGCGCTTTCGGGCATTCGCGACGTGAGCATGCTGGAAACACCGCCCACGGGCAGGCTTCCCGCGCAGGTATACGTAACCGAGTACTCCGACGCTTTAATAGTGGACGCGGTAACAAGAGAGGTGGCGCGCGGCAGTCAGGCGTTTGTGGTTTACAACTACGTAAACGGCGGAGGGCGCGGCGGCGGCATTGCCGAATATACGGCAAAATTGCAGTCGCTAATGCCTGAGATACGCTTTACCTACGCGCACGGGCAGATGGACAAAAAGCTCATGAACGCCGCGGTGGAAAACTTTGCCGACGGCAAGGCGGACGTCCTTGTTGCCACAACAATTATAGAGAACGGCATAGACATTCCCAACGCCAATACCATGATAGTGTTCGGCGCGGAAAACATGGGGCTTAGCCAGATGTACCAGCTGAAAGGCAGGGTAGGCAGGTCGGACAGGGTCGCGCAGGTGTACTTTACTTACAGCAGCGAAAGTAACCTTGCGGGCGCGGCGCTCGAACGACTCACTGCCGTGTCGCGGTATACCGATTTGGGCAGCGGCGTAAAAATCGCCGAACAGGACATGCGCATTCGCGGCGTGGGCAACGTGTTCGGCGCGGAACAGCACGGGCACATGGTCAGCGTAGGCTATAGCATGTATTGCAAGCTGCTCAACGAAGCGGTTGCGGAAATCAAGGGTCAGGCGGTAAGTAGACACAAAGACCCCGTGATGAAGGTGGATTTTACCGCAGTCATACCCAAAGATTACTGCGACGGCGCAATGCGCGTCGAGCTGTACAAGCGCATATCCCAGCTGAAATCGGAGCGCGAGCGCGACGAACTGCTTAACGGATTGAAGGACGCATACGAAACAGTGCCCGTGGAGCTTAAAAACCTCGCCAACGTGGGGCTTATAAAGAATCTCGCTTCCGCTATGAACGCTTCTACCGTAACTCTTTTGCGCTCGGGCGCGAAGATCGAATTCGAGGGCGTTCAGGACGTCAAGGACGGGTTCGAAAAGTATGGCGGCACGTTCTCCGCGGTCAAAGCTCCGCTGATCGTGTTTGACAGCGTAAAGAATCTGATGAAGTACGTTGTGGAATGTGCGCAAAACTAATCATAAAGGATAAATTATGTACGAAACATACGAGCAGTGTAAAGCCGCGTTGTTTGCGGAAGTAGACGAAAAGTACGACAATTTCAACAATCCTATCGTGAATTGCGAAGGCTATCCCACTTGCGGCGTGCGCACGCCGGTTATTAAAAAGCTGGCCAAGTCCGTGCCGCTTGCCGCTCGGGACGACGTACTAAACGGGTTCTTTTCCGATGCCGATTTGACGTACGAAATCGTGCTGTTCGCCGGCGTGCTTGCCGCGCGCAAAGGCGAGTACTACGGTCAGACGCGCGAATATATATCGCGGATCGTTCCGCTTTTTAGGTCGTGGGCGCACGTGGACAGCGTTACGCCGTGCCTTAGTTGGGCGGATAAGTCGGCGCTGTGGGATGACTTCCGCTATCTGTTGGACTGCGAGGGTCAGTACGAAAAGCGGTTCTACATAATGATAATGTTTTCGTGTTGTCTCGGCGACGAGTACATAGACAAAATACTCGAAACTCTGCGTTACAATGTCGCATACGGTCAGTACTATGTGGATATGGCGGCGGCGTGGCTGCTCGCCGAGTGTCTTGTCAAGTATTACGACAAAACGTTGCCGCTGTTTACCACACAGGTCTTCCCTAAGTTTGTGCACAACAAGGCAATTCAAAAAGCGAGGGAAAGCTTCCGCGTTTCGCCCGACACCAAAGCTTATTTAAATACGCTTAAAGTTAAGTAAAAAAATAAAAACTATTGCAATCGCTTTTTTTATACTGTATAATGATGCTATGAAGAATTTTGTTTTTGATTTGTACAATACGCTCATATCCATTCGCACCGACGAGCACAACGCGGATAGCTGGCACGGCGTGGTGCGCTTGTTTTGCGAAAAGTGCGGCATAAAAACCGACCCCGAAACACTCATTCGGCTATATGACGAGTGCTGGGCTAAGCATCTTGACGAGCTTAGCAAAACGAGTAAGTACGCCTATCCCGAGGGCGACATAACCGTCGTGTACAAGCTGATGGCAAAGGCCTTGGGCGGCGCGCTTGCGGACGCGGACGCCGTTACTTGCGCTAAGCTTGCGCGGGAAGAGTCTATGCGGCAGTTCAGCGTGTTCGACGGTACTGTCGAGCTTTTAAATGCGCTCAAAGCCAAGGGCGGCAAGCTGTATATACTAAGCAACGCGCAAAGTTCTTTTACGGAATACGAGCTTGGACTTTCGGGCATAACCGATATGTTTGACGGTATTTTGTTAAGCTCGGATTACGGCTGCCGCAAGCCCGACACCGCATTTTTTGACTTTTTGTTCAAAAAGTACAAGTTGAGCAAGCGCAACACCGTCATGATAGGCGACGACGTAAATAGCGACGGTAAGGGCGCGGCGGATTACGGCATAAAGTACGTTAAGGCGGACGGCGGAGCTGCGGCGCACAGCGAGGAAATACTGGCGTTCGCTAAATAATGATTTTTTGTCATTCAGAGCGAGCGCGGAGCGCGAAGCGAAGAATCTCAACCACAGAAAAAAGGATGAGACTCTTCAGTGGGCAAGAAACGTTCAGAGTGACAAAAAAGAGTATATATGTTAGGACAACAAACCATGCATATTGATACCATTATATTCGATTTGGACGGAACGTTGCTCGACACGCTGGACGACCTGACGGCGGCGGTGGGTTATGCGCTTACGGCGTTTGGATACGCGCCCATTGCCAAGTCGCGCGTGCGCGATTTTGTGGGAAACGGCGTACCCAAGCTGATTGAGCGCGCGGTGTGTTTTGCAACGACGGGCAGAGCTGACGTTGACGGCGAAAACGACGTTGACAAGTCGCTTGTTTCCGCATGTCTTGCGATTTGCACCGAGTATTACGGCAAGCACAGCAGGGATTTGACCGCGCCGTATGCCGGGATTTCGGATATGCTTCGCGCAGTAAAGGACAGCGGACTAAAAAGCGCTATCGTCACCAACAAGTATCATGAGGCGGCGCGCGAGCTAAAGGACATTTTCTTCCCGACCGTCGATATTATTATCGGCGCGCAGGAGGGAATAAGACCGAAGCCCGCGCCGGACGGAGTGTACAAGGCACTCGAGCTTTTGAATAGCGACGTAAGCCGCGCCGTGTACATGGGCGACGGCGAAACGGATATGAAAACGGCGCATACGTGCGGCATGCCCGTGGTTGCCGTCACTTGGGGCTTCCGCGACAAAAAGGTATTATCGGCGTTCGATCCGGACTTAATAATAGACAAGCCGTCGCAGCTGTTGGACGCTTTGCGCGGAATCGGGCTAATGCCGTAGCCCGGACGGGAAAGGACAATAGGTTATGAACCAAATCGAAAGCGGCGAACATAAGATCAATGCGGGGCGCGCACGGTCAATGGACTTGATTACGACCGCGCTGTTCGAGCTGCTCGAAAAAACTCCGTTTGCGCAAATTACGATAAGCGATATTTGTAAACGTGCGGGTGTGGCGCGCAAGACGTTTTACAGGAATTTTACGTCCAAGATAGCTGTTGTCGAGCGGCTTGTAGACCAGGTGTTTTACGAGTTTATGCAAAAGTACAACTTTAAAACATCGGGCGCGCGCAAAATCTATAAATATTGGTACGAATATATTCTGTGCACAAAAGAGTTTTCGTCAATGTTTTTCGACCCCGATCTGTATTTGTTCATTGTGGAAAAGATCCGCGAGTTTGTGCAGATCGAAATAGAGGAAACACTGCACAACGCCGCGTCGTTCGATCCGCTGTACGCCGATTACTACCTGAGCTTTGCCGCGGCGGGAATCGCGTCGCTCATGCGCGAGTGGATGAAAAAGGATTATCAGACCCCGTCGGAAACTATGGCGGCTACCACCGCAAGACTGCTGAGCGGAATACTTATGTAATGCAGAATTAAGAATGCAGAATGCAGAATTAAGAATTTATAATAAGGTTTACGTTCCATAGGAAACAAGTAAATTAATAAAAAAATAGCAAAAGCGCCTAAAAAGGACAAGTCAAGGCGGAAAAATCGCAAAACAATACTACAACTTAGTATTAACAATAGAAGTTGGAATAGCACAAGACTATTCCAGCTTCTATTTATTGTAGAAAAACTTATGATAATGATAAAATAGGTGATAATTCAAATTTAAGGAGACAAAAGTGAAATACAAAGATTGGTTAAACGAATGGCTTGAGAACACGGTCAAGCCCACTGTAAAATACCGTACTTACGAGAAGTACAGTAGAATAATAAATAGACAAGTTATACCAGAGTTAGGTGCGCATGAATTGAATGATTTAACGGCAACGACTTTACAAACATATACGGCAAAGCTGTCAGCAAAATATTCGGCTAATACGGTAAACGGAATTGTTGCAGTAATACGAAGTTCGCTAGAAAGAGCTTGTCAAATCGGACTTACAGACAAGCAGTTTGCCGACAGCATAAAACGTCCTAAGATAATTGAAAAACAAGTAGAATGCTTTTCAGTAGAAGAACAGAAAAAGATAGAAGCGTATATTATAAATTCAAATAAAGATAAGATGTTCGGAATAATTTTGTGCTTATACACCGGACTGCGAATAGGAGAATTGCTTGCGCTTAAATGGACGGACATAGACTTTGATAAAGCGTTTATTTCTATTACAAAAGCTTGTAACGATAGTTGGAAAAATGGTAAATACGTTAAACAAATCGATACGCCAAAAACCATTATGTCAAAAAGACTGATACCTATACCAAGACAGCTTTTGCAATCGTTAAAAGTAATAAGGAAGCGAAGTAAAAGCGATATGGTAGTAAGTAGTGACAGCATAGAGCAAATATCTATACGTTCATATCAAAGAACATTCGAGCTTGTTTTAAAGAAGTTAAAAATCCCACACAAAGGATTTCACTCATTACGGCATACCTTTGCAACAAGAGCGATAGAGTGCGGAATGGACGTTAAAACGCTGTCCGAGATATTAGGACATAAGAACTCAACTATAACACTCAACCGATACACCCACAGCCTACTTGAACATAAGACCATGATGATGAATAAACTCGGTAAGCTGTTTGGTTAAAACGCAACAAAAAAGCGACCGAAATCAGTCGCATAAATGTTCATAGATTAACCTAATA
>JAIEFT010000058.1:0-2111 GCA_029066805.1 Clostridiales bacterium
GTTTAGCAGTACTTGCGACACGTCCGACGCACGCGCGAGCCGCTTGCGCACACGCCGCGGCGTGTGCTGTCTGCCTATAAACAAATACACAAGCCACCCAAACGCCGGCGCAAGCAGAATAATAATACACCAGCTAAGCTTATACCCGGGGTTCATGTCCCGCGACACAATGTACAAACAGATAACAAAACTGATAAACTCCGAAATCAACCAAAACCACCAAGCCAAAGTGGCGGCATACAGCACGCCCACTACTATGAGCGCTATCTGCAACAAGAACGACAATACCGTAATTGCCGCTTTTTGTGATAATAGTTTCAGTAGTTTTCTAAACACAGCTACACCTATATATATTATTCGACAATGTCATTGTAGCATACTGAAAAAGATTAGTCAATTAGCTATACAAATCAAAAAGCCCTATCTTTTCGATAAGGCTTTTTAGTTTAAATTAGCACTTGTGTTTAGACGTTAATCTCGGTAATTTTGCAATCCAGTTTGCTGGACTTTGACTTCAACTCGACAACATATGTTTTGCCTGCCTTGAAAGCGCCGACTACGTCGCCCGACTGATTATCGTCACCACTGAATGAACCCCATCTGAACACCCAACCGCTCGGAATATTTACGTAAGCATTCTTTAGCGCAGATAATTTTCCGCTCGTGGCAGATGTTTCCCAGTTGCCGAAAGCCTCATCGTTGTACGTGTACACCGCGACCTTAGACAAATCGCTTACTGCATTTCCGTCTACGTCAACGAAGTAGAGCGTTACAGTGCCGTTTGCGAACGCAAGTTCGGCTTTGGCACAGCCTTCCGGAATGTCCGAAGATATGTCGACCTGAGTAGGTCCGAGGAACTGTGCTGTCCAGCTACCTTCTTCATTCTTTTTCAAATACATTTCAAAATCGCCAGCGATTGTCGTAGTAAACTCTGATATAGGATCTTCGGAAACCGACTTATCCACACCTACGCTACTAAGCTCCACATAAGCCGAAACTCTCTCGCCGTTTAAATAAATCGACATTTTTGCGCCTTTCTCAAACGCATGTTTTATCCCACCGAACCAATATTCGATTTTGTCTGTCGCACCGGAATTAATGACTAATTCATAGCACTCACCATTTATATACAGTCCGTCAGTGCTGTAATCGGTGTCGTCGGGGTCTTCGGTTCGATCTTCGGTATATTGAGCTGTAACGGTTGTATTGGCAGTGAATGTCGTGCTGCTTGTAGCCGTGCCCAAAGTGTATGTCCATTTGTCAAACTTCCAGCCGCTGGCGGGAGTTACGGTCGGGAACGTTGAAACCTTGCCGTTTACCGTTGTTACTTCTGCAGTGCCGCTAAGCGTGCCGTGCGCGCCTGCGCTAAACGTGATCGTATACTCTTCCGACGCGGGAGGATTCTCTATAGGCGGATTCTCCGATTGCTGTTTATTCGCAAACACGGGATAGAGCGTTATTGTAGTGGTTGTGCCGGCAAAAGGATACGTTTTGTAGTTGTCTGTCCTAATAGCGGCGCTGTTTGCGTCCTGAGTGAGCGCCCAGCCCTTAAACTCTTTGCCTTCCGGTGCGGTCGCCGTAGGCATTGTACCGGTGAGCTTGCCGCCGACGGTGGTTTTGGTCGCGTTAGCGCCCGTCAAGCCGCTGAACGTGACCGTATACTCGGTCGTCTGTGACTCGGACGGTTTGGGGTTCGATCCGCTCGGGAGCGTGCCTGCGTCTTTGTCGCAAGCGACTAATCCGCACGCAGCTGTAGCGAACATGGTTGCGGCAAGAGCCGCGGCTAAGAACTTGGATTTCTTCATACTTTCCCTCATTATGAAATTTTTTCGGCAAACGCTTAAAATAAGACGTTTCTCATCTTTTTCTATACATCTGCTCTTGTATTCGCTATTATACCACTATAATTTATGCATGTCAATACCTAAAAGATTTTTTTTGTCAAATTCCCTTACTTCTTTTGGAAAAGAAGTAAGCAAGAAAACTTTGCTTCGATTGCTTGCTTGTTCGTTGTGCTTATAATTTCATTTAACAGTATCCATAATCATTTCTCAAAAAAGTAAGCAAGAAAACTTTACTTCGATTGCTTGCTTGTTCGTTGTGCTTATAAT
>JAIEFT010000058.1:2211-3564 GCA_029066805.1 Clostridiales bacterium
TTCATTTAACAGTATCCATAATCATTTCTCAAAGAAGTAAGCAAAAAAACTTTACTTCGATTGCTTGCTTGTTCGTTGTGCTTATAATTTCATTTAACAGTATCCATAATCATTTCTCAAAGAAGTAAGCAAAAAAACTTTACTTCGATTGCTTGCTTGTTCGTTTTACTTAATCACATTACTCAACAGTGTTCTTATTTTTTTCTCAAAGAAGCAAGGTCATTCTATTGCTCGGTTGTTTATTTTGCTCTCCTATTCTTTTGTCATCCTTAGCGCAGCGAAGGATCTAGTCCTGTTTAACTCTTAATTCCGAATTAAAAAAGCCCTATCTTTAGATAAGGCTTTTGGTAGTAATAATCCTATGTTGCTTTAGGCTACAAGCGTGAATACGACGATACCGTTTTCTACCGTAACTTTATAGGTGTATGTGCCCGAGCCGGTTACGTTTGCATTGCCGTAATCAGCGTCAACGGTTGAAAAGTCAATATTGTTGCCGCCTACTTCCTTGTACTTAGCGGGCTCGCCCATATCCCATACTGCATTCTCTCCGTCGCAGTGGCAAGCCTTTATTTGATTACCCGAGCTAAACGTGATAAGCAAGCCCTCATCGGGATCGATATACAGCTCCGGAGTAGGACCCCATTGCGCGTTTTCAAAACCCGAGCCTACCAAGTACAAGCCGCCATCAACCAATTCATCGGGCTCTCCGTCGGTAAACTCTATCGACCAGCACGGATGAGCCGCGTCTGTTCCGGTGTTATAATAGCGAACATATATGTTAAACGATGAGCCCGCGTTCGATTTGACCTTGAACTCTCCGGTCGCCTGATTGAACGTTACACCGTGGCGTTTGTCGGTATCCCAAAGACGATCTCCGTCGGCGGCATTGGGATGGTCAACCAAAACCTTGCCCTTGATTCTAAACGTGACTACTTCGCCGGGCGATAGCTCTACGCCTGTCGCCATATATTCGTACGTAGCCGTATTGCCTTCTATCGGGGCTTGAATGTTTTCCGTATTGTCGGTTAAATAAAGCTTGCGCTGTCCGTTTACAAGAAGCTCGCCGTCGCTTTCCACCTCGTCGGAATCATCATATTGAGCGTAAACGGTAGCGTCATCGGTGAACACAGTGCTTTCGTCAACCTCTTTATTACCCATCATCCAGCAGTCGAACCTATAACCCGTTTCGGGCTTCACCCTCGGGAATGCCGTGATTTTGCCGTTTACGGTTGTTACTTCGGTCTCGTCGTCAGTCGTGCCGTAATCGCCTAAGTCAAACGTGATGGTAAACTCGTCCGTTGTGGGCGGGTCTTCCACTTGCTGTTTATCCGCAAACACGGGATAGAGCGTTAT
>JAIEFT010000058.1:3664-53501 GCA_029066805.1 Clostridiales bacterium
AACGTGATGGTAAACTCGTCCGTTGTGGGCGGGTCTTCCACTTGCTGTTTATCCGCAAACACGGGATAGAGCGTTATGGTAGTGGTTGTGCCGGTAAAAGAATATGTTGTGTAGTTGTCCGTTCTAATAGCGGCGCTGTTTGCGTTTTGAGTGAGCGCCCAGCCCTTAAACTCTTTGCCTTCCGGCTCTGGCGCTGTAGGCATTGTACCGATGAGCTTGCCTCCGACGGTGGTTTTGGTCGCGTTAGCGCCCGTCAAGCCGCTGAACGTGACCGTATACTCTTCCGACGCGGGAGGATTCTCTACCGGCGGGTCTTCCTCTTGCTGTTTATCCGCAAACACGGGATAGAGCGTTATTGTGGTGGTTGTGCCGGTAAAAGGATATGTTTTGTAGTTGTCCGTCCTAATAGCGGCGCTGCTTGCGTTTTGAGTGAGCGCCCAGCCCTTAAACTCTTTGCCTTCCGGTGCGGTCGCCGTAGGCATTGTACCGGTGAGCTTGCCTCCGACTGTGGTTTTGGTCGCGTTAGCGCCCGTCAAGCCGCTGAACGTGACGGTATACTCGGTCGTCTGTGATTCGGACGGCTTTTCGGCGGGTTTGATCGGTATTTCCACGTCGCCGCACGCAACTAAAGCGCCCGCCGATGTCGCAAACACCGCGGCTGCCAAGACTGATAACAAAATCTTGCTTCTCTTCATTTTTCCCTCTATATGAATGATGATATTAGAACACAACGTTCTATTGCGTTTAGTATAACACTACATATCGACGTTGTCAATACACTATATGAAAGTTTTCCTCATAAATTTACAGTGAGTTTTTGATGATTGGCATGTAGAATTGCCGATAAAAATTAAGCCTTCCCGCAAAGGAAGGCTCATTAATTCTTAATTCCAATTCTTAATTATCACACAAGGTCGTCTTTCAGCGTTCTGTCGAATAGCTGTTCCATAACCGCGCGCGGCGCGACTTTGTCGAGGATCATTGTGTTGACTGCAGTGGTTATAGGCATATCCACGCCGTGCTTGTCTGCCAAAAGCGACATAGCTCTCGCGGTATGCACGCCCTCGGCGAGCTTGTCGTACTTTTTGCCCTTGACGTAGTTTTCGCCCCACATTCTATTGTGGCTGTGCTGTGAAAACAGCGTTGTTTCGTAATCGCCGATGTGGCACAGCCCGTATGCCGAAAGCGGATTTCCGCCGAGCGCTTTTATCAGTCTTGCGACCTCCCTGCTGCCGCGCGCCATAAGCGCGCCCTTTAGCGTTGTAAGGTTCATGCCGTCAAGCACGCCCGCTACAATACCCATTACATTCTTTGCCGCCGCGCCTATCTCCGTGCCGATAACGTCGCTGCCGTAGTAAAAGCGTATAAGCGGGCTCTTAAAGTATTCCACAATTCTCTCAATCGTCGCGCGTTCGTATCCGTCGATCAACATGCAGTTTGGATTGCCGACGGTAAACTCCTGCACGTGTCCCGGTCCTGCCCAAACCGCTATCTGCCAGCTTTCCAGTCCGAACTCAAGCGCGACCTCGCTCAATCGCTTGCCTGTGCTGATCTCTATGCCCTTCATGTTTGTTACGAGATACTTGCCTGTCAAGTCGCACTGGCTTCTCAAGTCGCCGAGCACGCTTCTGAACGCCTGCGACGGCACGCTTACCAGCAGCACGTTGGCACTTTTGACTGCGCGAGGCAGATCGTCGGTAAGCTCTATCGACTTAGGCAACGTGACATATTCGTTTTTTCGCGTCATCACAAGCTGCTCGTACGATATTTCGCCCGTCTTGCCGTACACCGTAACTTTGTGTCCGAGCTGGTTAGCGTACCACGCCAAAAACGAGCCCCATCTGCCGCAGCCGATGACGGTGACTTTTATTTTTTGGCGTGTATAGTCCATAGGGATCGTGTATTCGGGCATAATAAACTCCTTCGGAGATAAATTCAGAATTAAGAATGCAGAATTAAGAATGAATTGTTATCCATAATTCTGCATT
Organism: Clostridiales bacterium; assembly: GCA_029066805.1. Taxonomy (GTDB): domain Bacteria; phylum Bacillota; class Clostridia; order Christensenellales; family Pumilibacteraceae; genus Anaerocaecibacter. Next base: position 5,653 of record JAIEFT010000058.1, read on the forward strand.
CATCATTCTGCATTCTGCATTTTATTGTTTGGGCGAGTAGTTGGGCGCTTCCTTGGTGATGGAAATATCGTGCGGGTGAGACTCGATGAGCGCGGCGTTCGTTATCTTGACAAACTGCGCGTCCTTCCTGAGCTTGGCGATCGTCGGCATGCCCGTGTAGCCCATGCCCGCGCGAAGTCCGCCGATCAGCTGGTACACAACGTCGGCAAGCGCGCCACGGTACGGAACTCTGCCCTCGACGCCTTCCGGAACAAACTTTTTTGTGCCTTCCTGGAAGTATCTGTCCTTACTGCCTAACGGCATAGCGCCAAGGCTGCCCATTCCTCTATAGGTCTTGAACGTTCTGCCCTGATATATCTCCAGCTCGCCCGGAGTCTCTGTCGTGCCCGCAAACAGCGAGCCTATCATGACAGCGTTTGCGCCCGCGGCAATCGCTTTGGTTATGTCGCCGCTGTACTTGATGCCGCCGTCGCCTATAATCGTCTTGCCGTACTTGTCGGCGACCTCGGCGCAGTCCATAATCGCCGTGATCTGCGGAACGCCTATACCCGCGACAATGCGCGTAGTGCATATCGAGCCCGGACCTATACCGACCTTGACGACGTCTGCACCCACTTTGAACAGCGCGTCCGCCGCCGCCGCCGTTGCGACGTTGCCCGCCACTACAGTTACGTGCGGGAACGCTTCCTTTACCTTTTTTACCGCGTTGATCACGTCCACGTTGTGACCGTGCGCGGTATCTACCACCAAGCAGTCGACGCGTGCGTCCACCAACGCTTTTGCTCTATCCATGTACCCGCTGCCGTTGCTGATGGCCGCGCCGACAAGCAGTCTGCCGTTCTTGTCCTTTGCGGAATTGGGGTACTGTATTGCCTTTTCTATATCCTTAATCGTGATAAGCCCTTTAAGGTTTCCGTTTTTATCCACAATCGGGAGCTTTTCTATTCTGTGCGCGCCAAGTATCTTTTGCGCTTCGTCTAGCGTAGTGCCCTCCGGCGCGGTAACTAACCCGGTCTTGGTCATGACGTTCTCGATAGGCTGATTGAAGTCTGTCTCAAACCGCAAGTCACGATTTGTAAGTATGCCGACAAGCTTGCCGTTCTTGCAGATCGGCACGCCGGATATCTTGTACTTTTGCATAAGGTCGAGCGCGTCCGAAACCTTGCGGTCGGGTGAAAGATAGAACGGGTCGGTTATTACACCGTGCTCGCTGCGCTTGACCTTGTCTACATGCTCGGCCTGGGCGTCGATGCTCATGTTTTTATGTATAATGCCCATGCCGCCCTCACGCGCTATTGCTATTGCAAGCCGCGATTCCGTGACGGTATCCATTGCCGCCGATACAAGCGGTATATTGAGCGTTATATCGTCGCTCAGCTTGGTTGAAAGGTCAACGTCCTTCGGTGTAACATGGGATTCACCGGGAATAAGAAGTACGTCGTCGAATGTAAGTCCTTCCTTAACGATTTGGCTCATATTTTATTTCTCCTTAGATTGATACTGCGCAACATATTGCGTGAGTTTTTTGGAATAAACTTCCGATATCTGATACGAAGTGACGCCCGGCATTTTGGGGTCTTCGTACTTTACCATCGTATATTTTTGACACGTTCCGTACATTTGTCCGACCGCGTCGCTGTTAAGCCCGAGATTGCCCCTATTGTAGTACAAAATCATTTCCATGTACCACAGCTTTTGCGACACCGACGACAGCACCCGCAACCAATATAACCGATGCAGCTCCCCGTTGTCCTCGTTAGGCACTATGTCTACCGCCAACTGCGCGTACCGCGTGAACTTGCTTAGTTGATTGAACAATAGCGTAAAGCCATTGGAAGTTTCGGTTGCTTGACTGAGCGGCGTGATAAACAGCGAGAACTCCTCGCCTGTGAGTATTTTGTTCATATATTGACTGCGAACAAACGTTTCGCTAAGCACCGGAACATTGGTCAATTCCTTGCCGTTGTCAACAACCGTTACACGCTTGCCCAAGTCGGTCTCTACTCCGAGCTTAACGAACTCCACGTCCAAGTATGCGCCCAATTGATCGATGTAGTCAATGTAGTCGTCTATCCACTGAACATAGCCCGCTTCCGTACTGTCTATATCTATAGACAAACTCTCCGACCGACTGCTCGGCGTAGACATTATGCCCATGCCGAACGTACGGTTGTTGTACGTCATGGCGTTTGTCTTGCCAAGCACCGCGCGAGCGCGGAAATTGCTTACGCGCATATCGTGCTCGTAGCTGTACACCACAGGCTGAAGCGCGGGCGACGGCATACTCGCTATGTTCTTTGCGTCGTTCTTTATGCTGATTTCGGCAAGTCCGTTAAGCGAGAGATACATTCTGGTATACTTTTCCAGCCGCTCGGCATAGTACCGAGCGCGAACCGTATCGTTTGAGCGCAAGCTTTCCGTCATGAGCTTGTCCGAAAGACGGTTACATACATACAACGCTTCTATAAAGTCGTCGTTGCTAAGCTCGGGCGTCATGGTAAGCACGGGCATGTCGCCTTTTGCGTCCGTGTAGTCCGCAGTGCGCCCGCCGTCCGACCGGTATGATCTAAGCTCGCGCGAGATATATCGCTCGCCAAAGTCCACCGCACGCTCGCTAAACCCGATGTTGTTAAAAACGCGCATGGAAGTAAGCGGCAACGCCACTGCAATAATGCACGTCAATATCGCAAGCAGCGACAACGCGATAAATATGGTCTTGAATATTGAGGACACAAGCTCGTCTGAGAACGACCCTTCGTCTGTCGGCGTAGGCGGCGGTGCGGTCACTTTTTGCACGGGCGCAGGCACTATTTTGGGCATAGTAACGCTGTCGGCGTCAACATTGACGCTTTGTGTCTCGTGCTGAGCTCCGTCTTTGAGTTGTTCGTCCGAGTATTTCATTACCGAACATTATATCACAAAAATTTTTTCCGCACAAGCATTTTAATGAAAAATTCAGAATTAAGAATGCAGAATTAAGAATTGTATCGATTGTAGTTTACATTTCTGATATCGGCAAATCAGTATACAGGAACGTTCCCACCGAACTACGCCATTCTGCATTCTGCATTCACTTCTTTGCCAGCACCTTTGCGGTAACAGGATCGAGCAAAACGCCCGTATTGCCGCCGTCTTGGGTTATAAACGCTATATGCCAACAAATCCCGTCTGAGGAAAGCGGATTCTTTATAAGTCGCGCGCGAATTTCGTACTCACCGCGCGGAGCGATCGCCGACTTTGCCGCGGATATAGCCCTGTCGTAGCTTATCATATCCGACGTGACTTGACTTTTTACATGAAATGTAGCAGCGCCGCCGCCGCACTTTATTGTTACGGTAAACTCGCTTGCCGCAGTTTCGTGCTCGAACTCTGCCGAAAAGCTCGCCGCAAACGGGTGTACTATCATTGTCCCGCCGAACGTGCAGCCGTCAGCCTCGGCTGTATACGTTATTACCGCGTCTATGTCGAACTCGTCGGGCACGAGTGTGATCAGCGTATACGGCTTAAGCGTTCCGTCTCCGCCTACCACACCGTCCGCCGCAAACGGATCTTCGCGCACGCCGCTAACCGCCGTCATGGCATACCCGTCGGCGCGCGCCGTAAAATATCCGCTGCGCCGCTCGCCCACCGACTGCATCGGGTCAACACCGCATGAACACAGTATTATAGTGACGACCGTCATTATCGCCGCAAACAACATACACAGTTTTTTCATACCATACAATATGAAAAGCAATGCGCAATTATGAATTTAACCTAAATTAGAAAAGAAACAGGTTTGCATGCAAACCTGTTTCTTTTTTACAAAACGTTATGTTCTTGCTTTAATATTTCGTAGTAGGCTTGCCGTCCGCCCCATAATGCCAAGCTCTTCCCGAACTCGGCGCTGTCTCGGAATAGTAAACGACCGCCGCCGTATGTATCGCGTCATCGCCGATAATAGTCTTTTTTATCGCTCTCCACTGCTCGCTGTCGCCCTCATAGTACAAGGTGGGATTGACTGTAACGGTGCTGAGCTGACTCCAAAACAAGCTTTGACCTATCTCGACCACGCTTGTGGGAATGACCACAGACCTGAGCGCGCCGCAGGTGGAGAACATCTGGTTACTTATAACAGACAAACCGCTCGAAAGCTTGGCATACTTAAGCGCGGAACAGTAGTTGAACACCGCCGCGCCCATATACGTGACCGTATCGGGAATCACTATTTCTTCCAGCTTTTGGCAAGAGCTGAACGCACCGTGACCTATATATTCGAGTCCGTTATTGAGCGTTATCTCGGTTATAAAATCGCAGAAAGTAAATGCGTACTCGCCTATATATTTAAGCTCGGTATTTGTCTTGACCGACTTAATTCGTTTGCCGTAAGTGATGATATTTGCGGCAAACGCTCTATCGGATATACCGATAGTGCCCGCGTCTATTTCCAAATCGAGATACACACTGCTGTCATAATAGAACCCGACCGCCCACTTGTCTACGTACTGTACGCCGTTCTCCGCGGTGCGGATTATTCCGTACATTCCGTCGAACGCGTCGCTTTTGACGACCGTCACGCTTTCGGGTATCTTGAACGCGTCGTTCACTATCGTTTTGTTATGACAGAACACGTTGCTGCCTATTGCCGTCACGCTTCCGTCCGTGGGTATGACCGAGGTCTTGCACCCGAGCGCAAACATTTTGTCCGCTGTCGCGAAAATGCAGTTGCCGATAGATGTTAACGCAGTGTTTCCGTTCTCAACCGTAAGCGATGTGACATTGTCGCTACCGAACAGTATCTCGTTACCGATTTCGGTCACGCCCGAGGGAAACGTAACGCTTTTTAACTGCGGCTTGCACGAAAGCGCATAAGAAAATATCTTATAGCTGTTGCCCTCGTAGTCGGCGGGCAAAGTGACCGCTTCCGCGTCGCCCGCATAGTCGAGTAGACACAGCTTCTCGGTATACGGGTATACCGAGTCTTTGAACATACAGAAAGAAAAATCGCCCGCCGAATGAATAATGCTCTCGTCCGAAGCAGAAGTATGAATAACGGTAAACGTCATCGGCTTTGCGATGTTGAGGAAGTTTGGTTCGTCGGTGAGATTATACATTTCTACAAGCCGCGAGCAGCCGCTAAACGCTTTTTTGTCCACACTTGTCACGGTGGCGGGAACTGTAAAGCTCAAAAGCGAAATGCAGTTTGCAAACGCGCTCACCTTGATACTCGTGATATTGTCGCCGAATTCCACATTGCGTAGCGCAGCGCACCCGCTAAACATGCCGCCCGATATTTCGGTCAAGCCGTCGCCGATAGAAACGGTTTTAAGACTCGTACAGTTCTTAAACGTTTGCGACGTTTTCGTTACGCTGTCGGGGATTTCGACCTCGCTAAGCGACACACAGCCGCTGAACATTTCCCAACCCAGCTCCTCGACCTCGTCGCCTATCGTCAGGTTTACGAGCGACTTGCAATCGCTAAACGCTTTACTGCCGATTTTTTTGGCATGAATTACTACAGTTTCAAGCCCGCTGTTTTGGAAAACATACGAACAGATTTGCGTACACGTCGCGGGAATTGTTATGCTTTTTAGCGACGTGCAACCGGCGAACAAATAATCCCCAAGCATTTCCACGCCCGACGGTATCTCAAACTCTTTGAGCGCCGCGCAGTCCCTAAACGTATGCGCGCCGAACTCGGTAACGTTAGCGCCAAGCTTGACTTCCTTAAGCAAAGTACAGCCTTGAAAAGTCCTTCCTTGTAACTCCGTCACGCCAGCGGGAAGCTCGACCTCGGTAAGAGACGAACAGTCACGAAACGCACCCACACCGAGATTAGTAAGCGTATCGGGAATATCGATTCCCTCAAGCGCAGTACAACCGTCAAAAGTATAATCTTCTATTTCTTTTAATCCTTTCGGAAGAGTCACAGTCTTGAGCTTTGCGCAACCCGAAAATGCTCTCTCGCCTATAGTTGAAACGCTATCGTCGATAACGACGGATTCGAGATTGACGCAGTCCTTAAACGCATTGTCATCAATATACGATACGACGGACGGCACGGCAAGCGAAGTTACCGCTTCCTTGTCTTTGACGCCGGTTACAGTTATTCTGCCATATTGTTCCCTATACGTATAAGGCGCGAGCGCGATCTTTACCGCGTCCGAAAGCCCCCACCTTGCCGTGAGCGTAATATCGCGAGTGACCGTATAATCGGCAAGATCGATTTCGCCGTATATCGACCACCACGCTTCGAGAGCATGATTCGCGTCGGGTGCAGTCACGTCCGGCACGGTTGTCAGCTTGGAGTTACGCGCCACATTTATCTTATATGTCTCGGTGTTACCTTCGAACTTGCCGCCGTTTGCTTCAAAAGTGACCTCGCACGATTGCAACCACACGGCACGGAGCGTAGTATCTTGCGCAACCACGTCGGTATCGAACTTCCACATTTCGTCATCCTCGTTGCCGGTAACGTTCCAACCGATAAATATGTATCCGTCGCACACAGGCTCTTGATTAGGCGCTTCCACTGTGGAATTTTTGGCAACGCTCGTTTCAAAAAACCGATTGCCCAAAATAGTTCCGCGCCCGGCATCGAAGCTGACCGTGTACGTTTCGCCCTCGTTTGTGCCGTCCGTAGTATTCGCACAAGCCGACAGCCCAAACGCACAAGTAAGCGCGCATACCGACGATAAACACGTCAGTAAAACTTTCTTATTCATAAAATCACCTCCGAAAATAAAAAAGGCGTATTGCCTTTTTTAACGGTTAAAAATCAATTATTCTTTACTTTCATCAATCGCACTATCGAGGCGCGCTCGTTCTCGTCAAGCTTCATGAGTATATACTTAATAGTCTCTTGCAGCTGCGGTATCATTACGTATTCGAGCGCGTTGACTCTTCGTCTGTTCTTTTCTATCTCGTCGGCGAGCATATTGCACGTCTTTTCTACTTCGGCAAGGTGCAACAGTTTATCGGTGAGCGCCGTCAGCTTGAGCACTGCGTCGTCCAGTTCCGCGGGCGCGGAACACAGCGCATACGGCAGATTCACTTCGCCGACGCGCTTGGTTTCCATAAACGGCACGTCTACGCCCATGATGTTTTTTGTACCTATGGTTATTGACGCAGTGAGCGACGGCAACGCTATAGCCTGCACTACGTCGAGCGGCGATCCGGCAGAAAGCGCAAAACTTTTTAACGCTTCGCCTATCTCGCCCTCTATCTCCTCTCTAAGACGTTTATTCTCTTTTATGAGCGTCAAAAACTGACGGACCATTTCGTCCGACTTGTCTTTTAACAGCTTGTGTCCGCGCTCGGCGGTCTTAAGCCTATCCTTAAGCCTGCGCAGTTCCATGCGCGTGGGATTTACGTTTAATCGTGCCATAGATATTCCAATACAGAATTAAGAATGCAGAATGCAGAATTTAAAATAAGGTTGAGATTTCTCGGTGGGCAAAAAATGCTCGGAACGACAAAAAAATTATAGAGTATTTTGAGCGTAGAGAGCCGCGTCAGACGGGCAACAGGCGGTAAGCCGCGAAGGGAGTGTAGACCCACCTACATGACCGAGCGGCGAACCGCACGTAGCTCGTATCACGCGAGCTATATGCGCTCAAAATTACATTTTATCGTAGAATTCTTCTAAGTTCTCGTCTCTGATACGCTTTAGCTCGCTCCTAGGCAGTATCTTGAGCAGTCGCCAGCCGATATCGAGCGTTTCCTCTATCGTGCGGTTAACCGTGAAGCTTTGGTTGATATACTGTTTTTCGAACTCCTCGGCAAACCTTGCGTACAGCCTATCCACGTCGGACAGCGCCGCTTCGCCCAGTATCGAGCTTAGCTCCTTTGCGTCCTTGCCGCGTGCGTACGCCGAGAACAATTGGTTCATAGTATCGGCGTGGTCTTTTCTGGTCTTGCCCTTGCCTATACCCTTGTCTTTAAGTCGGGACAGCGACGGCAGTACGTCTATAGGCGGGTTCAAACCCTTTTTGTACAGCTCACGCGACAGTATTATCTGCCCTTCCGTGATGTACCCCGTAAGGTCGGGAATGGGGTGCGTTTTGTCGTCCTCGGGCATGGTGAGTATGGGAATGAGCGTTATAGAGCCCTTCTTGCCGCGTATACGCCCCGCACGCTCGTAGATGGTGGCAAGGTCGGTGTATAAATATCCGGGATAGCCGCGCCGTCCGGGCACTTCACGCCGCGCTGCCGATATCTCGCGCAATGCCTCCGCATAGTTTGTGATGTCGGTCATTATTACAAGCACGTGCATGTCGCACTCAAACGCCAGATATTCCGCCGCAGTCATCGCCATGCGCGGTGTGTTTATGCGCTCGACCGCAGGGTCGTTGGCAAGATTGAGAAACATGACTGTTCGATCTATCGCGCCGGTCCTGCGGAAATCCGCAGTGAAGAACTCGCTCTCCTCGTACGTTATGCCCATTGCCGCGAATACGACGGCGAACTTGTCATCGGTGTTTTTGACCTGCGCCTGCCTCGCTATCTGCGCGGCGAGGTCCGCGTGCGGCAAGCCCGACGCAGAAAACACAGGCAGCTTTTGTCCCCTGACAAGCGTGTTAAGTCCGTCAATCGCGCTGACGCCCGTCTGGATGAACTCGTTGGGATAGTCGCGCGCAACGGGGTTGATGGGACTGCCGTTTACGTCAATGCTCTTTTCCGGCAGAATTTCCGCGCCGCCGTCAATGGGGTTGCCCATTCCGTCGAACACACGCCCGAGCATATCGTGCGAAACTTTTAGCTCTATCGCCTTGCCTGTAAACGCCGCCTTTGCCGACGCGATCTTCAAGCCTCTACTCGGCGCGAAAAGCTGGACAAGCGCTTTATCGCCGTCCACTTCGAGCACACGACCAAAACGCTGCTCGCCGTCCTCGCTTTGCGATATTCTGACTAATTCGTTGTACTTGACGCCCTCGACTTGTTCTACAAGCATGAGCGGTCCGACAACTTCTTTTATGGTACGGTATTCTTTACGCATTACTCACTCTCCCGCAACTCGGAAAATTGCTTATTCATCTCGTCGTGAAGCTCGTCAAGGCTTGCGATATCTTCTTCCTTTACGTATTTAGCTCTGCCTATGCGCTCGCGGCACTGAATGTTTAACACATCGTTAATATCCACACCACGGTCGAGCGCACGCTTTGCCGCATAGTAGAAGTCTACAATAAGCTTGAGCATTTTGAACTGTTTTTTAGGCGAAGTGTAAGTGTCTACCTCGTGGAAAGAGTTTTGGTGCAGATAGTCCTCGCGCACCGACTTTGCCGCTTCCATGGTCAGCCTGTCTGCGGGCGAAAGCGCGTCCATACCGACAAGGCGAACTATCTCGTCCAGCCTTGCTTCCTCTTGAAGAAGTCTGCTTATTTCCAGCTTGTACGTGCAGAACTGCTCGTCTACATTACGCCTGAACCAATCCGCTAACCTATCGCTGTACAGCGAGTAGCTGACAAGCCAGTCGATTGCCGGAAAGTGCCTTTTGTACGCAAGCGCGCTCGATAAGCCCCAGTACACCTTGACAATGCGCAGCGTTGCCTGGCTGACGGGCTCGGACATGTCGCCACCCGGAGGCGATACCGCGCCGATTGCGGTAACAGAGCCCGTGCGTTCGGTCGAGCCTAATAATTTTACCTGACCCGCACGCTCGTAGAACTCCGCAAGGCGTGACGAAAGGTATGCGGGGTAACCTTCCTCGCCCGGCATTTCCTGTAACCGTCCGCTCATTTCGCGCAGAGCCTCCGCCCAACGCGAAGTGGAATCTGCCATAATAGCTACCGAATAGCCCATATCGCGATAATACTCGGCAATAGTTATGCCGGTGTATATGCTAGCTTCTCGTGCCGCGACAGGCATATCCGAAGTATTGGCAATAAGCACCGTGCGCTTCATAAGCGGCTGACCTGTCTTGGGGTCGATAAGCTCGGGGAACTCGTTAAGAACGTCGGTCATCTCGTTGCCGCGTTCGCCGCAACCGACATACACTATTATATCCGCGTCGCTCCACTTGGCAAGCGCGTGCTGCAATACTGTCTTACCCGAACCGAACGGACCGGGAACAGCCGCCACGCCGCCGCGCGCTATGGGGAACAGCGTGTCTACTACGCGCTGACCCGTTACAAGCGGTTGTTCGGGCGGTAGCTTTTCCGCATACGGTCTACCCTTTCGCACGGGCCACCGCTGAAGCATAGTCACGTTGTGCTTGACTTTGCCGTCCGAAACTACGGCTACTGTCTGGTCGATCGTATAATCGCCCGCCGAAATTTTTTCTATCTTACCACTTACGCCGTAAGGAATCATAACGCGGTGCGTGATGACCTCGTTTTCCTGCACCGTGCCTATCACGTCGCCCGACGTGACCTCGTCGCCCTTTTTGACGACAGGCGTAAACGTCCATTTTTTGTTATGGTCGAGCGCCGAAGCGCTTACGCCGCGGTCTATTCTGTCGCCCGAAAGCGAGTACAGCTTTTCCAGCGGGCGCTGAATACCGTCGTATATACTGCCGATAAGACCCGGTCCGAGCTCGACGGACAGCGGCTGCTCGGTAGACACTACGGGCTCGCCCGTGCCGAGCATGCTCGTTTCCTCGTATACCTGCACCGACGCTTTGTCGCCGCGCAGCTCTATAACCTCGCCGATAAGACCCTTGTCGGAAACCTTGACGACGTCGTACATTTTGACGTCCTGCATTCCGTCCGCAACGATCAGCGGCCCGCTAATTTTGATGATTTTACCCATTTATCACTCCTTGTTTGCGAGTGTATATTTCGATTTAAGTTGAAGTAACTATTGTTTGAAAGCACAGTCGCGCCGCAGACGGGCAACAGTTGGTGAGGAGGCGATGGGAGTGTAGACCCACCTACATGACCGAGCCGCCGAGCCAAACGTAGCCCGTATCCGGTGATGAATGTGCTTTCGGTGGTGAACTTTAATTGGAGAGTATATCCACGCCGACGGCCTTTTCCACGTCCTTTCTTACTCCCGCAAGCCCGAAGCCGTTTGAACCTGTCGAACCGGGAATACAAAGCACCACCGGGTACGTTTGCTGTTTTAGCTTTTGCATGAGCTGCTCCATTTTGGCTGCGTAATTTTCCGTGATGAGTATTACTGCGTACTCATCCGACTTGACTAAATCGCGCAAGGTTTCCTCCGCTTTATTTTCGTCGTCCACCTTGTACACCGCCGCGCCGATCGCCAAAAACGCAGTTGCGCTTTCACTGTCGCCTATTACAGCTATCTTTCCTATCTTTTCCAAAATCCTGTACCCCTCTCCCTACTCACTCTGCATGGATTACTTGTAGATTTCGGGAATGCGCTTGTAGAACAAGTCGCGCGAATTTGTTTTGACGCACACAAGCGCGGTCTTGACCGTCTTAAGCTCGATAAGCGTTTCCGTGTAGTAGTTTAAAAAGGGAGTGAACGACGAATATGCCGCAACGTCTCTGTGCGTGAGATAGTACAAAAAGTCGTCCGCTTCCATCTCCGATTTCCATAAATCGGAAAAATCGTTTTCCGCTATGCGCTCGGCGTATTCAGCGTACGGCGTGCGCTCAAAGTTAGAAGCAAAAGGTTCTTCCGTAAGCGACGCGACTAACGTATCTACGTTTATCCTACCGCCCGATATGAACTGCTCGCCGGATAATTTCAGCTTATTCATGCGCGCGGCGGACAGAATGTTCTTCATATCGATTTCGGCACGCGCGTACTTTTTTACTATCGCGAGCGGACACGACAGGATATAGCTGTACATCGCCCTTGTAAGCGCCAGGTCTATTGCCTGCGGGCGGCTTTCGTTTTGCTCGTCCAGCTCGGTCAAAGCCTGCGCCATAAATCTATCGACGTCCTCATAGTCGCCGTCCGTTATTCTGTTTACGTCTATGTCTGCGGCATAGTATCCGTCGCTCGGCACAGCAGTAAATCTTGACTTATACGCAAGCTTAACGTTGTTGTACTTGAACCGCGCAGTCAGCGCGTCGGCAAGCTTACTGCTAGCGGTTTCCTCCGCGACAAACTCGATCAGCCTGTTGGTTTCGCCCACGATAAAGCCGTCCACGCTTGCTCCTTCCGAGTAGACGTAGCCGTAATCGCCGAGGACCTTGAATGCGTCCGCCACCGTCTTACTCTCGATGATTCGACGAAGCCGCTCCCCGTTGAGCCTGCCGGAATTGATTACCGCAGACATATTGGCAAAAACCCTAGTCGTGTTCATGTTACAGTCCCAGTCGCGCTACCGTTTCGGCAATAGTGCGCTCCTTGAGCTCGTCCACTATGGCGTCTACAGTCAGATCGCGGTCGTACTTTACGTTGCGCAAAATCACGCCGCCCTCAAAGTCGCCGACCTCATTAGAGAGCGTTAGCTTTTTCTTTGCTGCCGTCGCAACTTTTTTTACCCACGCCGCAGTCACGCGCTTACTGTCGCGCTTTGCCGCTATAATCTCGTCGCCGTCCTCGGCGTACTGTTCGATTACCGATTGCAGTATTTTGAGGTATTCGGCGTCGGGCGCGGATAGTATCTTTAGCTTAACGCCGTAGTATACCGCCGACACGCACGCCTGCTTGGCGCGAAGCATAGCTTTACTCGCTTCCAGCTCGCCCAGCTTGACCTGACCGGCGTACAGCTGCTGCGCGGCGACTTCGGCTTTTGCTAAGCTCGCCTTTTGCGCGGCGTCAAGCTCTGCCCTAAGCTCGTCAAGCTCTGCTTGGGCTTCCGCTTGCGCTTCCGCCACGACCGACGACGCGGCAGTCCTTGCCGACGATAAGATATCGTCTATGATTTTCTGCTTGCCTTGCATATTAGATGTTCAAAAGCATTACGCCGAGAATTGACACGATAAACGCAAATATAGCGAAGATCTCGACAAGAACAAGCATGGGGATCGCGTGACCGATCTGGTTCTCTTGCTTGCCGACAAGGTTGATGCAGCCGATTGCAACATTGCCCTGCATGATAGCCGACACCAAGCCGACAATCGCAATAGGCATGCAGTATGCAAACATCATCCAGCCCTGCGCGTCGGTAAGAGCAACCATATCGCCGAACGCGTTGAGCTTGATGAGCATCATGAACGCAACGACAAAGCCGTACAGACCTTGCGTGGACGGCATGACCTGCAAAATCATTGTCGTGCCGAACTTGTCGGGTTGCTTACTCAGCAATGCCGAGGACGCCTGTCCCGCTCTACCTACGCCGATAGCCGAGCCGATGCCCGATACGATAACGGCGAGCGCCGCACCGATAATAGCGTAAACATTACCCATATTCATTTTTCTTTCTCCTTCTTGAGAATATTTATGGTAAACCTAAAAAGGCAAAACCCAAGCTAATTGTACCTGATGTACTTTGTTTTTGCGCCCATGGGAGCAAACAGTCTGCCGCCGCCGTCATAGAACTTGCCGTAGAACTCCAAGAACTGGAGTCTGGCGTCGTGCACATATGCGCTGAGCACGCCGAGCGCAAGGTTGAACACGTGCAGCACTGCAAGTACGATCGCGCCTATCACATACCCAACCACCGGAATGCCCATTATGATTCCGCCAAGGCTGTTGAACGCCAAGCCTATCGCACAGCTTGCAAGGCACAGACCGAACAAGCGGCAGTACGACAGTAAGTCCGACACAAGATTGACAAGCCCGTACAAGCCTTTGAATCCGCCTACGATCTTGCCGAAAACGTTTTTGCTGTTACGTCCGCCGAAAATAAGAATGAGCGCTACGCCTGTAAGCGCAAGCACGATCGCGGCGGTATTAAGCGCAGCGGGCGGAGCAAAGTTGACTTCTATGCCGAGCATGGGAGCGAGACTCGGCAGCATGCCGACTACAAGCAAGACAAGCGCGACAAATAACAGCAATATTGAGCCGCAGTCGAATATAGCCGAGAACGGCTTGCCTTCCTTACACAGCGCGACAAACTTGATTATAAAGCCGGTCATTATTTGCACTACGCCCATGCCTATGCTAAGTACAAGCAATAACAGCGGTTTGTCGAGAGGGTTCAGCAATAACGCAACCTGCGTTTCGCCGAAGTCGATCGAAAAATAACCGCCGAACAGAACGCCCCAAATGATACCGGATATACCGCCCATGCCGACAAGCAGAGCGAGCCGTTTAATACCCACGTCAAACTTTTTGGACGTCCCCACAACAAAGCCGGCTATGGCAAGAATAAGCCCGTAGCCCGCGTCGCCTATCATTATGCCGAAGAACAGAAAATAGAATATCGCCATTATCGGGTTGGGGTCTATCTCCCTATACCGCGGCGAGCTGTACATATCGGTGATCTGCTCGTAAGCCTTGACCGCGCGGTTGTTTTCGACCAATGTCGGCGGCTCGTCCTTGGCTTCGGGCGCGAGAAGCTGAATGAACACGTCGGGCGTAGCGGCTTTGACCTCGTCCACCGTTGTTACGGCTATGCGCTCGGGTAGCCACCCTTCCAGAATGAACATGCTGTCCGACTTTAAAAATTGCTGTTCTGCTTCCGACCGCTCGATATCGAGCTCGATAACGTCGTAAAGAATTTTAAGTTCCGTTACGTACTTTTCGTAGCCGAGCGCAGCTTTGGTAAGCTCGAAAATCTGACGTTTTATGTCCTCGCTCTCACCATTGAGCGACTCGATCTTTTGCTCCGCCGTGCAGTCGTCGTCAAACACGCATTTGGTATAGCCCATAGCGGCGAGCCGTTTGTCTATTTCGCCCGCGTTTGCTTTGCGTGCGATCGTGAGAAGACTGACATTGCCGTTTACGTCGCGTACCTCATACGCGCACGGCAATTCGTCCAACGCAATGTCAGGCTTTGTGCTCGTGCGGTTATAGTACATTGATAATACAATATCGCCGTCCCTATGCAGCTCGGACAGCTTAATGGGCATGGCGGCGTACGGCTTGTACTGCTCGACTTTGGAGTTTAACTCCGCCGCTCGCGACAAGCAATCCACCAGCTTGAACGACAGCTGTTTTAGGTCGTCGCAAACTTGCATAAGCTCGTACTCGCGCGCCGCCGCGTCCGAAAAATCGGCTTTGGTGATCAGCTTGCGCGCACTCCCATACTTTTCGCCGGACAGCGTATATTCTATAGGCGCAGCCTTGCCCTTATTAACGTCGCGCTTGTTCGCCTCGAGCGTTGCTGCCATAGCGGCATGCCGCGCCTTTAGGAAATCAAGCGCGAAAGAAATCTCGCTCTGCTTTAATTTAAGCTCGCGATAACGCCCCGTTTCGCCCGAAGACAGCTCAAAAGGGACGGCGTCGGTGGCGCGCGCCTCAAACAGTCCCCGCGATACAAGGACGTCCATTATTTTGTTTTGATCGCGCCTAAGCCCTACAAGGCGGAGGTGCGACATCTTGGCTATTGCCATTTACGCCTTGCCTCCAAGCATTCCGTACAGCCGTTTTATCTGTTCGGTTATCGCTTTGTCTTTTTCCTTAACGAGTTTCTCGCCGCGAGCATTGGCTTCCGCGACGCGCTTTTCTCTTTCCTCGGCAGCGCGTTTAATCGCGTCCGCAGTCTTTTGCTCCTTAGCTTCCGCAATCGTGCGAGAGCTAACCTCGCGCATATTGCGCGCGCGCGTCGCGCTGTCAAGCTGAATTGCCTTCGCGTTTTCCTCCGCCTTAGCTATTATGTGCTTGGCTTCCTGCTCGGCGGACAGAATATCCGCTATTACGCCCGATAACTGCGCGTCCAGTTCCTCGCGGTTTGCATATGTCATTTCTTCGGGCTTTGCCATTACTTTTCCTCGATTGCCATTATTTTTGCCACTCTGTTTTCGTGCCGTCCGCCTGCAAACTCGGTCGAAAGGAATACGTCTACCATGTCGAGTGCGGTCTTAATATCGGTGTTGCCCGCACCGAGCGCAAGGCAGTTGGCGTTGTTATGCTCGCGGCACAGCCTTGCCATATCGGTGTTAAAGCACAGTCCGCACCTTACGCCCTTGACCTTGTTTGCGACAATGCTCATGCCAACGCCGGTCTTGCATATTACAATACCGCGGTCGGCTTTGCCGTTTGCCACAGCCTCGGCAACAGCAAATCCGAAGTCGGGATAGTCGCACGACGCTTCGGAATCAGTCCCTACGTTGTGCACTTCTATGCCTTGTGCCGTCAGCTTGTCTACTATGGCGTTTTTAAGCTCGATACCGCCGTGGTCGTTGCCGATATATACTGTCATATTTAACACCTCTACAGTGATTAGTATACCATTTTAATCTTTATTTGTCACGCAAATCCATGCTTCTTTTTCAAAAGAAGTATGCAAGAAAACTTTGCTTCAATCGCTTATGTACTATTTTAGCTTAGTTTTTCCTTTAGTTTTTGGTCGCCGAGCTCGAGAATTTTGTCGAAGCCGCGGCGTATTTGCTCGGCACACACAAGGTATGCTTGCGTGTTGTAGCCGTACGGGTCGGGAATGCGACTGCCTATCAAATCGACATACGATACGGCATTGTCGCTGTCGCAACGCATGGCGTGCTCGTCGGTCATACCCACGATCACGTCGCCGTCAAGCGACATCTGCACGGTGAACACTCTCGCCTTGCGCTCGGGGTTGTGCTTTACGCCTAGGATGGTAAGCGCCTCGTCCGCTTGCGGAGTAATCTTGTCGCCCTTTGCCGCCTCGAGCCCCGCGCTCGATACCGTAAAATCGCCCGTACGCTTCTTTTCGCGCAGGTAATCCTTGAACAAAAACTCCGCCATAGGCGACCTGCACGTATTGCCCGTACAAACAAATATTATGCTGACCTTTTCCTTTTCTTTCATATAATTAGTCCACCGCTTAATTTGATTAGCCGCGCTATAAGCGCCTCGCCCAAACCGTCGGGATTTACTCCTTCGGCGATTACCGCATCGTAGTGCTCGCCGTCGGCTTTTCGGAGCAATGCAAACAGGTTGTGCGCGTACTCGGCATAGTCCTTGCCTACGGTAAAAACATTGCGCTCACCGTAGCCTTTTCGGTTGCCGTCCAAGCAGATGATCACCGCCGTTTTGCCTTGGCTCACAATACTGTCGTAGCGGGTACAGATGTTGCCCGTCATGCCGTCGAAGTACGCCGAAAACAGCACTTCGGCGTTGGGCATGTACCCGCTTAGCCGAGCATCCTCGCGAACGAGCTTTACATCCTCGCCTATAGCCTTTTTGATCTGCTCTATAGTAACGCCGCCCGCACGGAGCACTGTGGGCGGATCGTTGCGCGCGTCGATAATGGTTGATTCTATGCCTATCTTAGACGCGCCGCCGTCCAATATGTACTGTATCTTGCCGTCCAGATCGTCCTTGACGTGCGCTGCTAGCGTAGGACTTGCCTTGTCCGCAGTGTTTGCACTGGGCACAACTACCGGTGCGCCCGCAAGCTCGATCAGCTTGATTGCGACGGGGTTGTCGGGTATGCGGACAGCGACCGAGCTTGAGCCCGCCGTGACTTCGTCGGGTATTACGTCCGCACGATTCAACACGAGCGTGAGCGCGCCGGGCATGAATTTATCGATCAGTATTTGTGCTTTTGGCGGTATGGACCTTACCACCTTTTTTATATCCGACTTTTTGGCGACGGCTACGATCAGCGCCTTGTCCGTAGGGCGTTTTTTCACGTCGTAAATCTTTTTAACCGCTTGCGCGTCGGTCGCAATCGCGCCGAGCGCGTACACCGTTTCGGTGGGAAACGCCACAAGCTCCCCCGCTTTCAGCCGAGAAGCGCAGCGCATAATGTTCATGTCGGTTGGCTTTAAGATTTCAGTTTCCACAATGTCGTCCTTTGCATGCTGCGCGAACATGCGCCCACACAGAAATATTCATGTGTAATTTTAGCACATTATGTCAAGAATTACAAGCATGAAAAGCAAGTTTGCAAAATTAATAGACGGAACATTGGGCGCGGCGCTGATATTTTTTGCCGCAGTCGCCGTGCTCAGATACTTTATACCGGCAACCGATTTGACAGTATTTTGCGCGCTGTCGATAACTACGGGCGTATGTCTTTTGGCAAAGCTGCGCGGCAACAAAAACGGAGAAAAAGTCCGCATATCCAAAGCCGCCGACGACATGTTTTTCGAGTTCATGTTTTTACCTAAAAACGCACCCGCTAAGCTGTTGGCGACAGGGTTAAAATTAAAAGAACTAAACGCCGTACTGCACGGCGACGGCGTGTATGTGGGCAAAACTGCCGCATACTGCGTATTCGGCGAAGCTACCGAGAGCGACGCCGCGCGGCTGATAGCCAAAGCCAAGCACTACGGCGCAAGCACGCTGATACTGCTGTGTAAAGCGCCGCCGCCCGTACCGCAGGTGGACGGCATGGAAGTTAAACTCGTTTGCGGCGACGACGCATACAAGCTGTTCGCGTCACTTAACGCGCTGCCGCAAAAGAAGTATGCGGAAAACAACACCGCGCGCCGCTCGGCGTTTAAAAACGCTTTCTCCTCCGATAAGATAATAAGGTACGCACTGCTCGCCGTCGCGTTCTTCTTTACGGCAAAATTCAGCCGATCTATAGTCACATTTGCGTGCGCCGTGCTGTGCGCCGCACTCGCAGTAATCGGCATATCGATCGCCATAGTCCGCAAAGCGAAAAAGCGCAAAGCAACCGAATAAATTAGGTGCAATACCCCGGGGCTGTCCCCGAACAACCCGGACCTATTTTTTCGCTCGCCCCGCGCACCAATGGGCGCGGTATTACACATAATTTTTACCGTCGCAAATTTGCCCCTAAAATAAGCATAAAAAACGCGCCCTGCATTTAGGCGCGGCTTTTAATAATTATTCACCGAAGATGAATTTTAAAATTCGGTCGGCGGCTTTTGTTGTTGCCGCATTTATATCGTCTTTCTTCCAATACGGCTTTACGGTGTCGCGGTATTTTGCGACCAGTGCGCACGCAATCGGATATTTGCTATCTATGTAACCGGTTTTATTATCAAGCGTTGTAGACACTTTTGTTCTAAACCATTCGTTACCAATAGATCGGTTGATCTTTTCCTCGAGCAGTATTTTATTGCCCAGCTTGTTTACAACGCTGCCGAACTCATCATCGTCGGCAATGTCGGCGTCTCGTCTGATCTCTTGACGATTGCTTCCGCTGTGCGGCATGATATGCTCTATGTCGCACTTTGTGTCGAGCGAGAACGCGACGCCTTTTTCGCGCGCAAACAGCAATTCGTTTAGGTAGACTAATACGTTTTCGTCATAATCGTTCAACGCATCTTTTACTTTGGCTTGTTCTTTCCAGTTGCCGCTTATGTGTGCGTCGAAGTCTGTTTTGATGTCATCTGAGGATACGGTTGCGTCGATCAGTTTTATTTGCTCGGCAAATAAGAACATTTTAAACTGCTTACTTGAATACCCTACGTCGCCTAGCTCGAGTAAAGCAAACAGCCGTAAAAAGCAATCGAGAACGGGTTTTAAGCTTTCCTCCGTAATATTTTCCTCGTCCAGCCTAAAAAAGTAGCTCGCCAAAAACAGCTTCATATTCTCGTTGAACCGTAACAGAACCCTCAGCTGCGGATAGCTCGATACTTTCAGCCAAATACGAGCGAGCTTGAGCATATCGGCGCACATTGTCAAAGGGTCATTGATCAACGCTTTGTTCTTGCTGTCCGTAAAATATCTCCTCAACCCCGGCATTGTAACGTTGACTGCGCCCGTATCGCTGACTGTTTCCCTGTTTCGCGCACGAAGATAATACATATACTGCATCAGAATGGAGTTGATATCCGCAATGCCAATCGTTTCCAACTCGTTTATAACATCGTTCAGCTTGTCCCATTGCGCTTTGAATTCTGCATTTTTGCCGCTGCTTTCCGCCGCCGCGTACAGTTTTGCGGAAATAATATCCGAATCGTAAAGCGGTAAGCCGTCCGAATTCAAAGAGTTGAACATTGTAATAGCTTGCTCGACTTGCCAGCTCTTTATTTCGATCACTTCACAGTTGTTAATAATGGTTTTTGTGATTATGTTTAACTGAGAGTCCGACAGTTCGCCTATCTTGCCGTAGAAAAACTTGAAATTCTTGAAGAAGTTGGTAAAGCGGTTGTCCTTCCTTTTGTATTTGATTTGTTCGACCGTAGCTTCCGCCGTGGCATAGTCGGCAGCTTTAAGAATCGTTTGCAGTTCATTTCTGTACTGCTCGGTTATCGAGTGATTTTCGATAATCGCTGCCATTTGATAGATTACCGAATCCTTTGTCACATCGGGCTTGTCCGCAATGTCGTCCGCTTCCGCCTTGTACAAAATGCCCATGATGTTTCTTCTTCCATCTTGAAGCCCACGGTAAAGCCTATCCGAATCTTCATCCCACGACGTTTTTGCAATAGCATTGTTTATTCTTATCAACAACGCCTTTAACAGCAACAAAAAGGATGTGGTGCGCTGTTGCCCGTCAATTAGCACGTATTTTGTGTCTTCATCTTGGCAGTTGACGATTATCGTGCCAAAAAAGTAGCTGTCCTTGCTCTTGTTTTTGTTTTCGGCATAATCAATTATATCCTGCCAAAGCTTATCGCAGTTTTCGATTTTCCAGGAATATGCGCGTTGATATTCCGGTATAATGAACACCATATCTTCTTCCAGCTTTAAATACTCGCCGATTTTCTTAAGCTTGGGCTCTATGTTTTTTGCCATAATAATAGCCTCCTTTGTTTTTGTAGTATAACTTTGTTTTTACTGAAAATTTTCGTATTGCTTGAGTAATTCGACGGATATGCTCGGGCGCAGTTTTTTGAACGCCTTTTCAAACATGTCTCTGCGGAGCGGTATAGGCTTTGGCAAGCCCTTACTTTGCATTTCCTCTAGCGCGAGGCGGCACGCCTCTTCTATTATTCCGCACAAATCCGCCGCCGAATAGTACCAAGTCGTAACCTTTGCATTTGTGCCGGGCACAGTCGATTTGGTGTACGCTTCGCTCATTTCCACAAGGTCCTCGGTTGTCACGCCGTCCAGTGCTATGCCGCTGAGCTTGCCCTCGATTATAGCGCGTTTTGCCGTGATGTCGGGCGGGGGCACGTGCACGCGATGCGAGAACCGCTTGAACCTGAGATACGCGGGGTCTATTACGTCGGGACGGTTTGTAGCCGCTATCATTATGCGCTTTGATCCGTTTACGCCAAAACCGTTTATTCGCTGCAACAGCTCGGTCGTGACCGCCGCTTTATAGTCCTTGGTGTCCGGACCGCGCTTGCTGAATATAGATTCGCACTCGTCCACAAAAAGTATCGCGCCGTCCGCGCAAGCGTCCATTTCGTCAAACAGCTGGCGCACCGCTTGCTCGGATTCGCCGACGTACGACTTGAAGATATCCGCAGGCGTAATTATAAACAGCGGGAGCTGAAGCTTGTTGGCAATCGCTTCCGCGAACATGGTTTTGCCCGTGCCGGGTGCGCCGTACATGAGCATGCCCAAGCCGCCCTCGATTTTGTAATACTTGACAATATCCTGATGCGACGCGATGTATACAAAGCTTTCCACAAGCTTTTTTACGTCATCCAAGCCTTTTACGTCGTCGAACGTTGTTTTGGGTATTGTGTGGCTTACCGTCGAGCCGTACTCGGTAGCCTTTTTACCGAACTTTACAGATAACTCTTTATACTTATCCGCCTCTTGCGCGTTGGTGTGACGTTCGCCGATTTTTTGCGCCAACTGCGACGCGCGCAAGTACTGCGTGGCCAGCTTTTGCTTGTCCTCGCTTCTCAGGTCGCGTTTGTCCTTGACCCCGCCGATAATCGTGCGGATCAGGCTTGTTGCCTCGTTAAAGTTCTTTTCAAGCTCCTCGATCGACATTCCCTCGTCGCCAGAAGACTTTTTACCGAATCCCGATGCCATTTATCCCCTCCTAAAGAATATCGTCGAACGAATCAGTAGAAGGCGCGCCATTAGCGCCGCCAGTCGGAGCGCTTGCGCCGTCGCCTGCGCCGCCGCCCGCGACTTCGCTTACGCGCTTATCTATAAGCTGTTGCGCCTTGCTCGGTTGCGGCGCGACGCCGCCGCTGCTTTTGAGCCGCTTCGCTTGAATCTTGCGCTGCTTTTCCGCCTGCTTGGCGAGCTTGGCTTGCATACGCTCCGTAGATTTTCGGAATGAATCCTGCATTCCGTACGCCATTTTGTGCGTTGACTCGAGCATATTGACGATTTCTATCATGCGCCCTTCGTTGTTGCGCATTGCAAGCTTAATCTTTTTCTTTTTCTTTCTGCGCTCTCTCCAGCCGTGGTTGATCTTGGTGGTATCGTCAAGCGCCTCGTATGTGGTTTCGAGAATGGAGTCCATACACGTCATAGCTTCGGTTATGCACTGCATAGCCTTTGACACGTCGTTGAGCGTGTTTATCATGTCCTCCATTTGAATGGTGACGTCCAGAAACATCGTGAGCATTTGCGTGAGGTAGTCCTCTCTGCCGCGCTCCAGAGTAAGCTGAACGGCACGGTCCTCAAGCTCCTGTCTGCGCGCGGAAAACTTTTGCCGCTTTTCCCGAATCTCCCGCTCGCGTCTGTCTGCGTCCGTTTTTTCGTCCAGCGCGCGCGTGCGCTCGTCAATGCTCGCGCGGCGACGCTCTCTTTCGGACATTCCTTCGCTCATTGCCATATTTGAATTCTCCTTGTTTGATTGTTATTTTTTACGGATAACTCCGCGGTTTACGTTTTGTTCGCTAAATAGTTACATGCTTGATTATAGCGTTTTTAAGCGCCGCTCTTTCGACCTCGGCGTTGTCCAGCCAGTCGTGAGCGTACACCTTGTGGAAAGCCCAACCTCGATTTGTCAGCGACGTTACGTACCTAACGTTGTAGTCGTAAAAGTCGTACTTTTTCATGACGGGATACTCGCACCAAATGCCGAACTCCGCCTTGTCGAGCGACTTACCCAGTATGGCTATCGGTATACGCACAGAACCGTCGGTAACGCCGTAGCCTATTACAATGCGCTCACGCGCTATGCCTAAGGACTCTATATAGTCTGCGACCATGCGAATAAAGCTTCCGCCCTTTTCGGGATTGTTGGACTTGAACTGACTTCTGCCCGCCTCGGAATAACGCCTTGCCACAGCCAAATAATCCTGAATAAACGCGACGCGCGGATTGCCGGTCATCTGCTCCGGAGTTATGCTGTGAATGACCGTTATCCTGCACTTTGCGCGCGTGACCGCCACGTTGAAAATATTTTTGCCCGTCGCGTCGCGGTTTAGGTCGCCGAACGCAAGCTTGACTTTGCCGTTTCTGTCCTTACCGTAAGTGACCGAAAGAATAAGGTGGTCGGTCTCCTGACCCTGCACGCTCTCTATCGTACGGAAAAATACAAGCTTGTCAGGCACGTCGTCGAAGTGCGCATAAGCGTCGTCTATCTTTCGCCGAAGCTCGCGGTCGTCGGCTACAAGTCGCTTGATACACCGCATCTGCGCCTCGCCGAACGCGACAACGCCGACCGACATAGAAAGCTTTTTGGTCTTTTCGTTATAGTAGCTGTCGAAATGCGCTTTTAACTGCTCCACCGCCGTTTGCGCCTCGACGGGGTTAACGCCGTCCTCGCAGTATCCGTTTTCGGTAAGAATATCCGTAAAGCCTAAGTCGGGCGTCATAGGCACTGTCGCGGGGAACGTGCGCATATACGGATAGAATTGGCGCTGGGAAAACTCGATAAGCGTTTCCGTTTTGCTGCGATAGTGGCAGACAAGCTCCGCCGCGTCGAATGCGAGATTGCCGAGCGCTAAGCTCAACGCCGATATATCCGTATCGAGCGTAAGCTCGCTGTCGGTATCGCTTATGCGCTTGCGGTTTTTAGCCTTAAAGTGCGTCAGCGGCGGCATTTGGAACTCGTCGCCCACAAGCACGCACTGCTTGCTCCTGAACAGCACGGGCAGCATTTCCACCGGCTCTATCTGGCTCGCCTCGTCCACTATTACTACGTCGAAATTTTCGTAGGCTTCTCCACGGAAGAGCACGCTTGCCGTGGACGGCGACATGATAAAGCATTTTTTCAGCTTGAGTATAGCGTAGGCGTGCTGACGGAACAGCATGCGCAGCGACATGTTTATACCCTTGTCTATCGCAAGAAAGTCAAAGTCGTCATCGTCGGGATTTATCCGCGCCATGCACAGATTCTCAATGGTTGCCGCATTGCATTCGCGCAGCTCGTTTTCCGCGTCCTCAAAGCTCTTAAGCTCGAGCTCGGCGTTTTTGCACAGCCCGTTGCGCTTTGACCCGAGCGTTTTGAGCTTGTGCTCGATCGCGAGCGAGTAGAACGAATGCAAGAACAAATCGACAAACCGCTCGGGACTTACTTTAACCTTGCCGTCCTCTATCGGCTCGAAAAAGTTGACAAGTGGCAGAGCGTTCTTGCCGAAAACAATATTGTCGTAGCTTTCCGCTGCGTTTAGCACAGACCTATCGCGCGACTGCGCAACAAACACCTTTGTATCGCCGACTGTTGTTAGCCACGGCAGCCTTGTGTACCTATTGGCAAAGTGCGCCTCGCCGAATGCCTTAAGCTTGCGCACAACGTCGGACGTGAGCGAGGCAACGCCTTCCCCCACCGCTTGCATTTGCTCGACAAACGCAAGCACTCCGTCCGCATTGCCTGCAAAATGCGGCGAATAGAATATTCTGAGCAGCGCGGCGAGCGACCGAGCCTGCGCGGCAATATTTCCTGTCAAATCGACACCCGCTCTTTCGCAGAACGCCTTGACAGTGCCGACCAGCTCGTTCTTTACAACAATCAGGTTGACCGCGTCAATCAGGTTTTGCACAGTAAAATCGCCTTGCGCTTTGATTCGGTTGCGACATTTGCCTATTATATCGTCGGCAACCGCGCACGCCTTGACAAGCTCCGTCATCTCCTGTCCGAGTCTTTTACTGACGTCGCCGACAAGCAATATGCAGTCGAACTCATCCTCGGATAATCTATCCTTGCCCGACACGCGCGCAAGCACCGAACACAGCTCGGCTATGCGCTTGTCGCATTCGGCTATGCGCTTGAACTTGTCTGCGGCTATTGCGAGCTCGGCAAGCGTAATGTCGCTTCGCGAGCAAAGCGCCCTAAGCTTTTTCTCCGCCGATCGAGCTTTTAGATCGAAAATGCCGATCGACCGCCTTTGCCCGTCCTTGTACGGGATAAGCGCGTCCGCCGCCCTTATAACCGCCGCATCGCCTATCTCCGCTTTATCCAAAACGAATACGACGTCGGGCTGTAAGTCGTTTCGCTCGGCGTGCAGATCTATAATTTCCAAAACGGTTTTCATAAACGAAACCGCCATTTTTTCTGTCCGCTCATTGCCGCTCGCGCCCAAAAACACACTTTTATTTTGCGCGATCTTTCTCACTTCCGAAGCCGTAAGGGCAGCCACGGCTTCACAGTTATTTATATCCACAAAGCACGGGTCGTCGCCCGCTTCCGAAAGGTCGAAAATCTCGCCGCCTGTGTCGCGTGCCGCGCTGTACTTGTCCAACAGCACTTCTATTCTTTCGCCGTCCGATTCGGTGAGCGCGAGGAGCAACTTTTTTATATCGACCGAGCCGAGCGATATGGGGCGCGCCGCGTCGCACAAATCGCCGTATGTTATGCGATCCCAATCGAGCGAAGGAAGCGCATCTACAGCGCCTGCGATTTTACCGTTTATGTTTGCCATGTCGGCCGATATATCGCCAAGCTCGGCAAACGCTTTTTCGGTATCGACCTTTGAGTTAACTCCAAACCACGGGCAGGCGTGAATATCGCCGCCCGCCGTCATTGTCTTGTAATGCTCGGCTGCCTGCTTTACGCACAGCACCAGCTTGTTGTAGTCGTCGCGGGATAAGCCGACTACGTCATCGCAATCAGCAAACGGAATTTCGTCAAGCTCGTCATCCTTGAAGTACGCGTCGAGCGCGTCATAATACGAACGAAAGGCAACGTCCTCGCCGAACATTTCCGCACAGTAATCGGCAAGCTTTACAACCGCACGCCCACGCGCGCTGTCGGCACGCCGATACTTTATATCGTTGGTCTTGTCGTACACGTATTCGCGCTTGGTCTTGATCAGCCGTTTAAACTCGGCGCGAATCTCGGCCGGATTGACCGCCGCCGCCTGCCTTTCGGTCTCGTAATCCAAAAGCATGATAAATTTGCGCAAGCTTTCGGGCATTTTGGCATACACCTCGGCAAGCGCGGAAATCTTTTTTGAAGCCACTATTACGCGTTTTCCGCGCGACAGTAGCGTCGCCAGCATGTTGGCTATGGTCAGCGTTTTTCCCGTGCCGGGCGGACCTTTTATTATAAGCGACTGCCCCGCCGCTATTCTTGATATAATGTCCTCCTGCACGCTGTCTGTAGGCAGAACAGGTCGAATATCCACGCCGTCCGCGTCGACAGGCGGGAGCTCTCCGCCATCGCCGAACACACGCCGAACAAGCGGGTGCGCGTAGATTTTCGGCTTGTTGCGCCTCACGTCGTAGTACATGCAAATGTCGCTGTGGCTGTACTGCGCTATTGTTATTACGTCCTTATCGAATGCGAGCGTCACGTCGCTGCCGTCGGGGCGCAATGCGTTTACGTAACTACCGACAAGCGCCATGTATTCCGTGCCGTCGCGCAGCTTGTCAAGGTCTATAACGTCATCGAAGTCCGCTCCTATTCCGTTGGGATGCGGGAAGTTGACGACAATGTCTTCCGACAGCTCGTTACGCATTCTGTTTATCAAACAGGGATTGAAAAACGCGTCGTCGTCCACAAACTCGATTTCCACAGGGCTTGTGTTAGTGCCGCGCACAAACCTGATCGGAAAAATCAATAACGGCGAATTAATCGTTTTTATCTCGTCGCCCGCCGCGACGTCCCAAGTGAGATTGCCCACGCCCAAAAATAAAGGGTTATTGCCCTTTAGATCCAGCGCGTTATACACGTCGGAAATAAACTTGTCGAGCGCGACGGGGTCTTTATCGCCCGACAAATCCGACCACTCCCATTTTTCCACAAGCGGATTGTCTACAGTTGACTTGACAAGCGCACTTCCGTTTAGCACCGTTTTGTTGGACGGCTTGCCACGGCGCGACTTGATCACCTGTAGCATTGTGCGGGAATTTTCGCCGTGCGGCGCGTACAGCCTGTACGCCTTTCCGTTGGAAATTCCGCCCACGACGTCGCCCACGTCAAGCAGACGGTTGCCGCGCACGTCGTCGAGGTGCAAAAGCTCTTTAATAAA
The DNA here is from genome assembly GCA_029066805.1 of Clostridiales bacterium. Lineage (GTDB taxonomy): Bacteria > Bacillota > Clostridia > Christensenellales > Pumilibacteraceae > Anaerocaecibacter. Next base: position 32,778 of record JAIEFT010000058.1, read on the forward strand.
AGAATCCAAATAATCCATTGCTTTTTCCTTTTAGGTGCGTTAACTCACCCGAATGGCGTCAGGTGAAGTCCACCGTGCCCCAATAGTAGTCCAAGCCGTCCCGACAATCCTTTTCAAACGCGCGCGCGTCCGCTTCGTACATATGTACTTTGTATATATGTACTTTGTATATGTCGGATTTGGTATTGCTGTTGAATTTGCAATCCCGAGTTTCCTTCCACAGCTTAACTCTACCCTGCGTTATGCCCATATTGTCGTAGTACCATTGCGTCCAATTGCCGTGTGAAAGCTTGGACTGAAGCGCGTGAAAGCTTTCGTGTACTATAGCGTCCCGCATCCAAGACAAGCCGGTACAGCAGTCGTATTTGTACTGAATGAGCTTTCCGCCGTCGCAGCACAAGCCCCCCACCGTATCGTTGTCCAATTTGTCAAGCACTTCCACCTCGGGAACGATCGGCACGCGCAAAACGCGAAAAACCAGTTTTGTGGCAAGCGTGACGCGGCTGAGCATTTCGTCGCGCGACAGCTTGTCCCAATTGACAAGATCGCCCGTGCCCGTCGTGCAGTACCGAGCGATCATGCCGCACTTTCCGAAAATCGTAGCGTCGCTCTCCACAATACGGCGGATGTTTTCCGCATCCAAATCACCTATGTCGTCGTAATCGAACTCGCCCACGTCTTCGGCAACGCTGCGCCCGACGGAAAAGTCGCCCCAACCGTCGTCTATGAACAGCATGGACGCCCTGAGCTTGGAAAGATACCGCTTTGCCTCCGCAGCCTTACCTGCGGATATCTTTTTTCCGTGCGTAGCCCAACTGCTTTGATATTCGGGACGAACTATCTCGTTAAGCCCCATAAAGCCCAAAAACGGCATTTCCTTAAGCTTTTCGCGGCACTCCGTTTCGGACTGCGCGAGCTTGACGGCTTTTAGCTCTTCGACCACGTCGGCAAACGACGGCATTGTTATGTACGCGCAGCTTATGTCGAGCGCGCGCAGATCCTCGTCCTCGGCAGCTACCGACATAGCCGTGTCGTACAGTCTGCCGCCGTCAACGTCTATTACAAAAACAGGCGTGCCGTTTTTTCCTGCGCGCATAGCATGCCGCAAAAGCGACTTAAGCTTGTCCTCGCCAAGCATTTCCGCATGCGTGATCACGGCGGCGCACTTTTTGTAGTCTATATACGCGAACACGCGGGAAATGCCGTCCTCGGAAGCGGCAAACTCGTTAGCGTCAAACTCGACAAGCTCGCCTTTAGGCGCTGCGTGCGCCGCGTACAGCCGCGCCTCGTCGGCAAACGGCGTGTTTAGTATGACCGCATTAGCCTTGCCGCCCTCCTCGTAGTCCGGCACGGGAAAATAATCGTAATCGGCGTAGTCGATCTTTTTGCAGTTTATCGACCGCTCGAGCGCACGCGCATAAGCCGCGTAAAGCTCCGACTTCCAATCGGCAAAATGTTCGCTAAGCCGCGCACTTACGTCTATAAACGCTACGTCGTCGCCGAACGGCGACGTTAACGGCAAACACTCAACCTGCGCTATCAGCGTATCCACGCGTGACAGCAATCCGCATTCCGTAAGCAATTTATCGCTTTTGCCGAGCGCGGAAAGCTCGTCCTTGGCGGATAAAAAGCTTTTGACAAGCTTTAATAGATTTTGCGTATCGCTCATTACCTGCACGCTTTTTTTATAACCGCGCTCGACGGCAATCGGCATGTTTTCGGCAACGCACGCATCCAGCTTTTCTATTACGCTGTCGCGAAACCGCACAAAGTACGCAAGCGCGTAAATCTTGCATAGCACGCGTATGCGCAGCGCCTCCCCTATATCCTTGTTTTGAGCACTCAAAACGCGATCGGAAAGAACATCTTCCAATTCGTTAAGCGCGGCTTGAAGCTCCATAGCGTCAAGCGAATAGTAATAGGCCGTGTTGACGTTGTTTATTCTGTCCTTAAGCGATACCATTTCGATTACAAATCTTCACCCGATAGAGCGACTGTTTTCCGCTTGACAGGCTGCTCCGAATCCCCGTCCGCCTGCGGCTGCTGTTGACCTTGCTTACGCTTTTGCACGATAGCCAAAATATCTTCGTCAAGCTCGTCATCGGTATTTTCGCGCTTGGTACGCTGGCGTTCGATAATCTCTTCGCGCGTGCCTATGCGCTGTCCCGTCATGGATTGACGGCTGAGCTTGTCCTCTACAAGCAGCTTTTTGCGCCCCATAATATTGTCTATTCTCGTCTCGAACGCCATTGCTACTCTGTGTATGCTCTTGAGCGCATCCTCGCTGTTATCGTTAAGCGAGCCGTCCAGCATGTCTACAAGCGCGTAAAAATCCACGCCGTGAATAGCGTCCACAAGGAAAACCAAATCCTTTTTGTACATATTAAGCTTGGTCGTTATTGCCAATAGCTCTTGATATATGGTTTCGCGAATTTCAAGCTCGATTTCCAAATCATAGTACGGACTGTCCTTTTCGTGCTGCTCCTCCAGAACGCCCTTGCGGTAAAGCGGATCGTCCATTCTCGCTTTGATCTCTTTCACCTTGCGGCTGGCGGCGTTTTGGTCTATTTCGCCGTTTTCAAACTGACTGAGCACGGCTTGCTTTTCGGCTTCCAGCGCGTCAAGCTCGGCATTGCAGTCGGCAAGCTTTTTGCGCCTATCCTCGCGGTAGGCTTCGATCTCCTTGCGCGAAGAATCGATCTCCTGCTTTTCGTTATCCATTCTGCGCAAGAAAGTATCCACAATCTCGAGCGCGCCCTTGCTTTCGATAATGCTGGTTAGATCGTCGTCGTCCACAAACTTGTGCTCTTCCTTGGCGCGGTTTTTCTTGCCGACAACTACGACAAGCTTGCTCCACTCTTTAACCTTGTCGAGCGCTGCCCTAAGGTTTTGCACGGCGGGCTGAGTGAGCATGTTTTTGGCACACGCAACGCGCCACTTGTTCATTGACGATATTGCGGCGTCCGCGCATTCCTGCGCCTCCACACTGCTGACGTCCGATACGTTTTTAAGCTCGAGCAGCAATTGATTGATAAGCTCGCGGCTTTCTTCCAAAAGCTTGCGCTGCGCGTCATCCGTGTTTTTAAGATAGCCCCTATCGTTAAGCTCGAGCATGGTGGATATTGCCTCTAAGCACGAAGCCGCGCATGCGGAAATCGGCTGAGTAACGTTTATGCCGCCCTTGCGCGAGGCGAACTCCTTTTTGAGTATTGCGTCGGCTTTTTCCGAGAACTTGCCCAGCTTGCCTATCTGCTCGTCGCCCACTTCGGTAAGCTTGACCACAATGTCGGACAGACCGTCCATCGCGTTTTTGCACGAACTGTCAAAGCCGTTGTTTATTCCGTGAGTGCACAAATCCCACATTGCGCCGACAATGCGGTCGCAAAGCACCTGCGGTCCGCTGAACATGGAATGGCTTGTCAAATACGTGTCGGTGAACTTTTTGTTAAGCGACACGCCGTTTTTGCGCGCGATGTCCTGAATGGACTTGACTTTTTCGATAGTGGTCATAATATATTCTCCTAAAACATTCTACTGTTTGTTTGCGACAGCATTAATCAAGTCGTCTGTGGCGTGCCCGAACGGCTCAAGCCTCGACTTGTACATGAGCACATCGTCCTCGCTGAATATATAGTCGGTTTGCGTGACGCTGCGGCTCATAGCGTCGATAATGCGCTTGACCCCGCTGTACTCGCCCAGTCCCGTGCTTTTGCGCAGCGCCTTACCTATCTTGACGCACTTGCGCTCGGAAATATCATGCTGACCGTATGCGTTGAAGAAGTACAGGTAGTACGCGTTATCCGCGTCGATGTCCTTGCTGTCGTCCGCCGTCTTGACCGTGCGGAAGTCGCCGCTGTCCGCATCGAACAGAACGATCAGCAGCTTTTTTGCTATATCGACAATCTTGCTAGAGTTTCTCTTGGCCGAGGAACTCACTTCGCGCAGATCGCCGTACTCGCCTCTTTCAAGCCGAATAACGCCGAACAGCGGCGAACGCTCCTTGGAAAAGCACGACTGCAAAATATTCATCACGTGCGCAATGCGGTTTTCCTCGATGAGCGAATCAGTGCCGTCGTCGTCGGGCACAGTAAGCCCCTTTGCGATAATCTTGGCTTTTTCGTCGACATAGTTGAGATTGCCCACGCGCCTATAGCTTTCGGGCAATTTTTTGAGTAGCTCCAAATAATGCTTGGCTGCCGCCGAACGCAGTTTTTTGCAGCTTTCGGCATAGTCGCGGTCGGGCAATCGTTCGTCCATTTCCGGCACGCTGTTCCACACAAGCTTGTAGTACTCGTACGCTATGCGGAAGCTTTCGGACGCGTCCGCCGAAATATATCCGTGCTCGTAATAGAACCCCAAGCGTATAAGCGCTTTGGGATTGCCCATGCGCGCCGCCGCACGGCAGTAGTCTATTGCCGTGCCGATCTCGCGCTCGTACTTAGCCGAGGAATTTTGGCATTTGAGCGCGCGAAGATAGCACAGCTCGGACAGCTTGAACGTATCGTCGTTTTCCTTGTTCACCTTGACGGCAATAGACTTGATGCTCAGGACCGCCTTGCACAACGGGCACGCCCAATCGCCGTTATACAGCTCCAAGGGTTTTATATTTTTGCTGCACTTTTGACAAATCATGTTTTTCTGTCCCTCTCTACTCCTGCTCTGTTCCCGATTGTTCGGGCGTGGTAGGCTTGGGTTCGGTAACGGTGAGCATGCCCCTGACAACCCTCACATCGTAGTTGGACGCGTCCGCCCCCGTAACCGTCGCGCCGATCGCGTATGTACCTACGGCAATATTTCCGTCGTCATCGGTCGCGGCGTCAGCCGTGTACAATATTTTTACGTCGTCGGAGGACTCTATGCCGTTATTGCGGCTTGTGTAGTCGGGCTTTTGTCCATACTCGACGGAGATAGAGTCAACCGTTATTGTAACCTGCTTTTTCGCAATAGTGAACGGCTTTTCGGTATTTGTAAGCGTGTAGTTTTTATCCGAAGTAGTCGCTATAGCCACGCCGCCGCCCACGTTTTTTTCCACACCCGATACGGTTAACGGGATATTCTTGCCGTCGACGCCCCTAGCCGTCGCCGTGGGCGCTTGCGTCCGCCCGTTGTAAGTGAGCGAGGTATTGCCCCAGGTTACTTCCACTTGCATCGGCGTTATTTTGAATTTGATGCTATTGGAGCTCGCCTCGTCTATAGTATAGTTGCTATCGGCAATTTCCGCGATTGCAGTATAGTTTTCGCCGGCGTCTGTTTGCCGTCCGATATAACGTATTTCAAGCGCGCCGCCCCGTAAGCCATACGCGTGCGCCGTCGGCGAATGAGAGTTCCCGTCATACGGGAATTCGGTTTTATCGTCCCAAGTGAGCGGAACGGGACAAGGCAAAACGGTAAACGTGTGTGTTTCGCCCTCCGCTATATAGTACTTATAGCTGTTGCCGCCCGAAAGCCGTGCCGTGTACGTGTTGGTAGCCGCGTTGGTCTGACCGAACTGCGAATTCGACAGAGTGATATTATCGTCATCTAACGCGTTAAAGAGCTCGGCAGTAATGCGTTTTACCGTCCCGTCGTAAACATTATCCTCGGCGTCCGTCCATTTTACGGTGATCGGGCGGCGAAGCACGTTTATATTGATCTCGGCGGCGTTTGCAGAACTGCAAGAGGTTATTTGCGGCGCGCTGATTTTGGCTATTGCGCCGTATCTATTGTCACCGATATATTCAGCGCGTTGCCGTAATGTTTCCGAAACGCCGATACGCGTATTTTCGCCGTACCATTCGTATTCTATTTTGATGCCGTCTAACGGATGAGTCACCGAAGCGGCAAGCTCGAAGTCATCGCCGTAAATAACGTCGGTATCGCCGGTTGCGGTCGATATTGTTATTTGCGGCTGAGCAAGCTCCCAGTACGGCGCGATCGTTATTGTGCTGTGCGGCTCGCTCAACACGTCGGCAAGCGATGTAAACTGTTTATAATCACGCGGATTATTCTGATAGCAGCGCATGGTGCGCACAAAACCCTCGCCGCGGTCGAACTGCGCCAATAACTCGTCGGCTTTTTCTGCGACGGTCAGTTTGTAATCGCGCACAGTCCCGTCCACAGTGCTATATTCAAAGTGCTCCGCAGTGTCGTACATTGTATCGTTGCCTTCGCCCGGATACACCATGGTGACCCTTTGGAATCGCACCTGCACTTTGTCGCGGCTTGCGTCTATTGCAGCGCCGTCTATTGCAGCGCCGTCGGCTTTCAGCTCGGACATCATATATCCGCCGCCTTGATAACCGACGTTATTGTAACAGTAGAACAAATCGTCGTCCGAGTTAACGTCCGACCTATCCACGTAATCCAGACCTTCGATATCGGACAGTCTGAACGTTTCGCCCTTTTTGCCGTACCAAGTGGGAATGATAGCCATTTCCGAATGCATGTACGCATCGCGGTCGTAATCGAACGTAACGTACACCTCGTCTTTGTCCAGATTTATGGGGTGAACGTTATTTCCAAGCTCGTGTCGGGACGGATAATAGTCGCCGATATTTGCTCCGTACAGCTTAAGCTTGATCGTATCCACGTCCTTTTTGTCCACATATATCTGTATGTCGCTGTTAACGCCGTGACCGCTCCTCATATCGTTGCAAAGCTCGACGCCGCTGTCGCAGTTGAGCGTTACGCTCTTTATATCGGCATAGGAGAACACATTGGCGGACACTTTGGTCACCTTTCTTCCGTTGAACTCATACGGAATGACCACGCGGTCGCCATTGCCCCAAACAATTCCGGTAACCGCGCACTCATCATCGCCGATATACTCGTAAATGAGCGGAAACGTGTCGTTGCCTTGACCGAAATAGCCGTCGCAGAATATGGTTATGCCGTAGTACGTTACGCAACCTAACAGCGCGACCGCCGAAAAAGCTACAGCCAAAGCGAACTGAACGGTGCGCCCGCCGCGTATTACCCTCGCAGCGTACAAATACGCTACGACCGCCGCGACAATGCCGACGGCATGAAGTATCGACCACGCCGCCACGACCGTGTTGGCAAATATAGTCGGGCTTTGCGACGTGCATATCCAAATAACGACGAAAGTCGCCGTCAGAACCATATATACTATAAACAACAATTGCGCGTACTTGAACCGCTGATTGGATAGCGCTACGCCCAACAAATACAGCAAGTCCACAGCCGTCATTATAAACGGGATGAACCAATACGCGCTTGCCGCGCCGAATATCCACAAAACCACACAAGCGGACAAATCGGCTATCGACATGAGCGCCAAGCCTATCATCAACCAAATTTTATTTTTGCCGGAAAGCATTTCCGTGACGGGTGACTGTGAGTTGTTTTTCATTACCGTTTTTACACCCTCCTCACTTAACCTTTTTGGGCGGTTCGATATAACCGTAATCACGCGCGTCCAGTTTGTTAAACACGTATCTTTCGTTGCCCAGCTCGAAGATGATTATGTTGCTGTCTTCCTTACAACACTTTTTGTCGGTCAAATGCTTCAATCGGACGCGCAGTCCAAGCATTTTACTATACTTACGGTAAAGCTTTTTGCCCTCGGCGGTAAAGCTCACGTCGCCGCACAGCTTGCAGTATCCGTTCTTGCCCGTGTGCTCGCCGTAAGTTCTGCCGCAGCACCTGCACTTTTTGACCTTATCCTCCGTAAGCACAAACGCTTGCTCGTCCAGGTTGAGTGTGGAGGTGAGCCGTCCCCCGTCGTAGTCGCCCGAAAATACGTTGTGATACACGACTTCGGGATACGGACAGCCCTTGCACTTGCGCACGATCTTGCCGTCGGCATCCGTGTACTCCACGGCTTGCTTTGCACAAACAAGTCTTGTGCAATCGCTGTTGCGCGAGTTTTCGGGGCACGCTATCTTGAACAAGTGCCGCGATATCAACGCCGATGTCTTGATCTGATTTATAGCTTCGTCGTCCAAACCGAGGTTGCGCATGGAAAAGTCTAGGTAGTAATCGCCGTCAAACTCGCTTTCGTCAAACAGCACCGTGTTGTTATCCACCAATAGCACGCCGTCACGGCTGCAATTGGTGCAATATAGACTTATGCTGTTGTTTAGTCCTACGATCATTTTAAGCGCGTTGCGCCCGCTCACATTTACCGCATACGCAAAATTCTGCCACTCCACATGCGAAATGCCCAGCACCGTAACGTGCGTGCATTCCAGCTCCTTTTCGTCGCTGGTGGCAAGGAGCTTAAGCATTTTTTCTATCTTGACCTGATAGTCGGGGCTGAACATTATATAATCGGCGCAGTTTTCCGCCTCGAACAGCTCGCCCGCACGGTTAAGCACGTCGCTGATAAGCTGACCGTCTACCAGCTCGCCCGCGCCGGACTTTTGCTCGCCGCTATCCTCAGGAGGCACTGTCGCGTTGATATAGTCATCTACACCGCGCGCCTCCGCTCGACTGATAGGAATATACTTGCCGTCGCGGCTTACTCGAAAGTACACCTTGCCGAGCACAGGCTCGGACTGCGCGCCGCCGTTTATTTCAAGCCGCATAGATACGGCGTAAAAATTTTCGGGCTCTACCGTATACTTTTCCGATATAGTAAACGGCGCGTCGATTACGAGCTTTAAAAAGTCGTTTTCAAACTTTTTGACGGCGGCCGCCATGGAGCTGTTAACAGACGCAAGCCGTGCGTTTGCGCTCTGACGAAACTCTATCATAGAGTAGTACTTGTGATAGTCCGAGCTGACGTCCGCAATAAGCTGCTCCCAGTCCGCACTGCTGCTGTCAAAGCTCGCTCCGCGCAGTCCCGAAAACCAACTCGCGCCGCCCTTGTCAAACCTTAGCTCGTTTCCCGCGTCGTCGCTCGACCCGTTAACGCCGTGCTCATCCTCGCAGTACTTAAACACATTGGCGGCAGTGACGATTTCGGTATCGGTGACGCGTTTTATGCTTACCTTTTCGGACAAAAAACCGTTCCTGTAAAGGCTGCAAATGCTTTTGAATTCTTTTTCGTATTCGTATCCGACTTTGATTATTGCCATGCTCTACTCCTTTGCCGCGTCCGAATCGCGCTCGAGTATTTGCCGAACGTCGGAAACGATTTCGGCTTGCTCGCCGAGGTTTTTGCAAAACCCTTCGCCGCCGTCGTGATCGAACTTCCAAAGCTCGGATATGAACGTTGCAAACGTGCGCGCCACAACGGGACGAAGCACGCCGTGATGATGGTGCGACGAACACCCGGGCATGGGACAGTCGGACTCCCACTTATCGTTGAACTCCAGCACGTACGGATTGGGACTGCAACCCGCGTATTCGCACGTGGAGCAGCGACCGCCCTCGCCCGGCTCGCCCGCAATCTGCTCCTTGGCGCGCCCTGCTATTTTGCACTTGTCCCAGCAATCCTCGTTGTCGCACATAGCGCAAATACGCATTAGCTCGACGTCCGAGATGTTTCCGATTGAATTGTAACGCTTTAGCGCGGGGCACTTGCCGTACAAATGCCCGCCTTTGTTAAACCGACGGCAGTGCGATATCGCGCAAATCTTGCGGCAGTAAATAGACCTGTCGCCCTTTTCGCCCGAATTGCACATTCTGCCGCGTTCGCCGTTTTCCACGTTGGAAAAACACATATACCCGTCCGATACCGAACGCGTCAGCACCGTGCCGCAAGAATCGCATTTAAAGTCATACACCGTTATTTCGGACATTTCAGTACCCTTGCCGTCCGCCCCGATGCACTGGGCTTCCGCATGACACCTGAGCGCGTCGGGATTTTTGGCGCGCTTGTCGTCGTACGCCTCTTTGGACATAAGCACGACCCTGCTGCACGCGTTGCACCGCAAAGCTACCATCTGATCGGAGTTGCTGCCAGCAAGTATAGTCGCGTCGCCGCTATTGCCCGAAAGCAAGCCTATCTCCGTGAAGTACGCGAGCGCGAAGCCCTCCAATTTACTCATATCAGCAAGCGAATATACCTCGACATTGTTCTTTTGTCCGAGGCGAAAAATACGTCCTATGCGCTGATCCATAGCGAGCGGATCGTACGTCACTTGATAGTTGATTATTACGCTCGATTCCTGTAAGTTTGCGCCCTCCGTAAACTTGGCGTCCTTTACAAACAGTATCGCGTCCTTGCGGCTGTCCGAGTTGAACTCGCGCTCTATCTTGTGCACGTCGGACGTCTCGTCGCCTATGATTATTCTGTCCCTAAGCTCGGGATCTTGCATGAACGCGTCGCATACCCTGTCGTACACGCGTTCGCCCTTGCCGAGGTTGTAATCAAAAAACACCAGTATGCGCTTATCCTTGTGCTGTTTGAGTATGCGCACAGCCGTATCGTACTTATAGTCCTTTACGTCCTCGGATATCTTGACGGGAATGTAATACGTTGTTTTTGCAACGGAGTCTTGCGTGTTGCGCAGGCGATCCGTATAGTACCGCATATATCCGAGCTTGGTGTGAATGGTCTTGTTTTGCGGGTCGCCCGCCGCAAGCTTGTTGAGCATGTTGTTTACAATATGTCCGTAGGCTTGCGAAAACTGCAAATTTCCGCGAAAATGCTCCGCGTAGCTTGTAAGCGGCATTTCTTCCGAGCCTGTATCTACCATGGGCGAGCTTGCGGTTGCGTCGGCAAAGCTAACAGTGATTTTTTTGTTGCCGGTCACGCCCGTAATGCTTATTTCTTCGGGAACGCTCGACATGGGATAGAAAAAGTAGTTGTGCACAGTTTTCTTTTTGGCGAGACGGTTGGGCTGGCGTATCATTATCGAACGCAAAACGCCGTTATGGTATGCGTCGGATACGCGCTTGAGCACGTCGTCCTTGATCGCTTTGTTGCCGTCCGAGCCGAGAAAGTCGTCTATGTACCGAGCGCGGTCGTATTGCGACTTGCCGTCAAACTCTTGAGCCTGACCGGTTTCGTCCAGGTACTCGATCAACTCGTCGTAGTACTTTTGCATGACTACCGAATACTTTACTCTGCGAATAAAATCTGTAATATTGGTCGCGCCGTAGCATACCGTGTCCTTGTAGTACTGCTTTTCCTCCACATACTGCGCCGTGCGTTCGCCATCGTCCTTCTCGTCAAAGTCAGACGGGTTGCCGCCCTTACACCGCACAAAATACCACAGACGGAACATGTTTTCAAGATTGCCCGAGTGCGGCGTTGCCGTAAGCAGCAGACAATACGTCGCGCCTGCGCGTTTTTTGGTCTGCATCATTTCGGAGAGCATGCGCATTGCGCCTGCGTACTTTCCTGCGTCCTCGCTGAAGTGGTGCGCCTCGTCCACTACTACCACGTCTACCAAAAAATCGGGGCTGTACCGCCACTGCGCGAATATATCCACGTCGACGATTATGGGGCGCTTGGGACGAATAAACTTGCCCTGCTTGGTCACGCCCACGTCGCTCAAAACGTCCTGCAACGTCGGGTAGTCCTCACCCTCGTTTTTGGCAACCTTGTACAGCGAGTCCTTGCCCATACCGAACTTGTTTTCGAGCACGTCGACCCAGCTCGCAAAAACCTGATCGGGTGTGATTATAATCAGCGATTTCATCTTGCCGCGAACGGCAAGCTCGCTTAAGATCACGCCCGCTTCAAACGTTTTACCGCTGCCGACGACGTCGGCAAGCAAACCGAACCCTCTAAGGTCGCGTAAAAACTTTTCCGCCGCAGTCTGTTGGTGCGAAAGAATAACGCTGCCGCCCTCGCCGTGGATGTCCTTGTCGGCGGTTATGCCGTACTCGGACTTGCCTTTCCCGGGACGTTTGTAGTGTGAACAGTCAATCAAAAGCTCGTGAAAATCGTCGTGGCTGTCCAATGCTTCCACGCTTGCCTGCGCTTCCGCGACCTGACGGGTAAACTTCTTTTTATACTGAAGATTACTGCGCTGGATATCTGCCGAGAATGCAGTATCGTTAAAAATGAGCTTGTAGTTATCTTCCATTCTCTCTTTAATCCCTCCTTAGCTGAATTGCGTCTCGATATTGAACCTGAACTCAATATCCTTTTTGAACACGTAATCTTTGCCGCCGCGCCCGTCCAGATACACTATTTGGGTCTCGCCTACATTGCGTTTCCTGTCGTTTCGCGCATATGCCTTGGCGTACCCGTCGCCGTCGATTTCCACACCGAACTTGAGAAATACCTCGTTAATTATACGTATCGGTCTGCCCTTGTAGTAATATCTTGCGCGCGCGCCGCCGTCGCCGAGATTGTTTATATCTCCGTTGAGCACGCGCAGCCCGATTTCCCTTTGGAGCTTGTTCATCATCGTCTTGTTTTCGGTATTGACTATCAATAAGTTTTCGCCGCCCGAATTGCAATACGATATTATCGGCGCTTTGCGCGAGTGCGCCATGTCGAGCGCAGAGTAGAACGTGCTCATAATATGCATTGCCGCCGATACTTCCGAATCGTCGCCTGTGGTTATGCCGCCCTTGTCGTTGTCCTTGGGCGTGTAATACGTTGCGCCGCCCTTCGGTATGCGCGTGCCCTTGTCTACAAGCACGCGGAAATACGGAATCACGTTGCCGCTGCCGACAACGCGGAAAAGCCGTACGCCGTAAGTGAGCGCCAGCACTATGTCGATAGACATGTCGCACATGGACGCAACAGCGCCGCCGAGAGCGGGCGCGTACAGCGCGTCCTCGTGGCTCATAATATTGTAGCCGTCGTTCTTGACGCCGACGTACTCCTCATCGCCTTTTTCAAACGTAAATACTTTAACGCCGAGCGGCTCGATACACTGACGTATGTACTTTATCAATCCGTATGTCTCAACAGGTCCGCCCGTGATGAAAATCTTTTTTACGTCCGAGTTGATGGGGCGAACAAGCTCGTCGGTTATGTAATCTACTATCTTGCGCGCGACGCCGGTATTGCCGTCTATGCCTATGCACTTTTCAAACTGCTCGCGCGTTATGGAACGCTGTATCAACAGATCGCGCGACGCGGAAATAGGCACGCCGTAGCGGAACGCGCGGCTCTCGTATATGGGCATGCCCAAAACTATCTTTGCCGACTTTATATCCTTTACAAACAAATACTGCTTGGCGACAAGCGCGGTCTCGGCAAGATGTCCGTCCTCGCCGCAGGACGGTCTGCCCATGGTTTCACGCCCGGACATCTGTCCCTCTATATACGCGGCGACCGCGTCGTCAATATCCTTACCGCCGATCGACGCAGGCTCGCTGTGCCCGTCCACACCGTCGATCGATATACCGCCGCCAGAAAACGTGACCTTAACAAGCGAAGTGCGCTCCTCGCCGATATTGAATATTATCGATTTGTCGTCGGTTTCCATGCGCCCCGAATATTTGGCGTACGCGCAAAGCGCTTTTGCCATGCTCATAACCGTTTGCGGAACTACGCCGAACGCGCGTGTTACCAGTCGTTTCAGCTCCGCAACATAATCGCCGTCCGAAAACGCGGGATATACAATGCACGGCACGACATCGGGCACGCTTCCCGCCTTTTTGAGCAGCTTAGTCAGCCTGCCGACGACCATATCGTGAACGTACTCGAAAAACATCTCGCACACCTCGGCTGGCGTCTCTGAGGCATTAAACGCGCGGTCAAGCCGCACAGCCGCGTCAAGATCGTCGGTCAAACGAAAGCGTTGAGGAAAATAGAACTTGGGGAATCTGGTTTTATTAAAGTAATACTCACGATTGCTTTTTTGCGTTGCAGGCGACTCCGCAGGCTGCAACAGCCTAAGCAAATCGCAAATTTTTACAACGGTAATAAAAGGCTTGTCGCCGACTAAATCAACTTCGTTGCCGAACAGCCACTTTTTTTCGTCAACATCGTAATACGCCACGGACGGCACGCCTGTCATCGTAAGCGGATCTCCCACTATCTTTCCCGTGTGATCCTGCCCGTCGTTATACGCATACGCTATTTTTATTGTGTCACTGCCAAGGTCGAGTGCTACATGTACCGATTGATTTGCCATTACGCTTTTTATACTTCCTCTACATAAATTATATCACCGTATTACAGCTATGTCAATTTGAAAAAGATTAGATTTAGATTAAAAAAGCTCACCGCAAATTTTAATAATTCAGAATGCAGAATTAAGAATTAAGAATTAAAAAAGGCTGAGATTCTTCGCCTTCGGCTCGGAATGACAAAAGCAATAAATCTTTTTTATCATTCCGAACAAGTGAAGCGTCGTGAAGAATCTCAACCTTAATGCGGCGAAACCGCCAATCATTCTGCTTTCTGCATTCTTAATTCTGAATTTGTTCCCCTTCCTCGTTCTTTTCGGCTTGGTCTGCCTTTGCTTCCGCTATCAAAGCCTCGTTTTCCTTGCGGATTTTTTCCATTTCTATCTCATTGTTCATTTCGGTTATGGAATAGCCGCGCCCGCTCATTTTTATCAGCACAAAAAGCGCCAGTACTACCGCCGCACTACCCACCGCAACGTACGAAAATATGTTGCTCAATACTCCCATAAGCGACACTGTGAGCGACGCTATAAACGCCGCCATAAATATAAGCGCGATAATCGCTATGACCCTTACCGTCTTGTCTTTCATGATTGTATTATACATTACTCAACGGCAAAACGCAAGCAAAAAATAAAAAAGGTTGAGATTCATCGCTTCGCTCGGAATAACCTGCGGCTGCTACGTAGGACAAAAGAATATTTTTGTCATCTCGAACACAGTGAGGGATCTCAACCTTATTATAATTCTTAATTCTGAATTCTTACTTATCGTTAAGGCACGCTATTCCGGGCAACACCTTACCTTCGAGCAATTCGAGCGAAGCGCCGCCGCCCGTGCTGATGTGACTCATCTTGTCCGCAAAGCCGAGCTGTTCTACCGCCGCCGCGCTGTCGCCGCCGCCGATAATGGTCGTGCACTTGCCGTATACGTCGGCGAGAGCTTGAGCGACTGCGATTGTGCCTTTTGCAAGCGTCGGGTTTTCAAACACGCCCATAGGTCCGTTCCAAACGACTGCTTTGGCGTTTGCAACCTTGCTTGCGTACAGCGCGCGCGTCTTTTCGCCGATATCCATGCCCATTTTGTCCGCGGGGATCTCGTTGCTGGGTACGGTCTTGACTTCGATAGCTTCGTCGATCGGCTCGGGGAAATGCGTGGTGGTAACGGTATCGATGGGAAGCACAAGCTCTTTGCCGAGCTTAGCCGCTTTTTCCATCATGTCCTTGCAGTAGCCGATCTTCTCCTCGTCTAGAAGCGACGTGCCCACCTCGTAGCCCTTGGCTTTAAGGAAGGTATATGCCATGCCGCCGCCGATAATGAGCGTGTCGCACTTTTCCAAAAGATTGGAAATGACGTTGAGCTTGTCAGCGACCTTAGCGCCGCCGAGTATAGCCACAAACGGGTGCGGCGGGTTATCGATAGTCGCGCCCATGACAGATAGTTCTTTTTCGATCAGCTTGCCGCACACCGCGGTCTTGATAATGCCGTACTCTACGATCGCCGCAGTGGAAGCGTGCGAGCGGTGCGCCGTGCCGAACGCGTCGTTCACGTACACTTCGGCGTCGTAAGCAAGCGCTTTACAGAACGCCTCGTCCTTGCCCTCTTCTTCCCAGTGGAAACGAAGGTTTTCAAGGAGCACCGCCTCGCCGGGCTTTAACGCTTTGCGCTTAGCTTGAGCGTCAGGTCCGACTACGTCGGTAGCAAACGCCACCTTGCCGCCAAGCAGCTCGTTGAGCTTTTTGGCAACAGGCGCGAGCGTGAGCTTTTTGGGCTCGTCCTTTTTGGCTTTTTCGATTATAGCCTCGGCTGTGGTTTCGCCTGCCTCAACCTTCTTTTTGTCTTTCTTGTTGAGCTTGACCTCGGCGGAAAATATCGAGTGCGGCTTGCCCATGTGCGAGCAAAGCGTCACCAATGCGCCTTGATCCAACAGATACTGAATAGTGGGCAGTGCGCCCATAATGCGCGTATCGTCAGTGATAACGCCGTCTTTCATGGGCACGTTAAAGTCGCAACGCACAAGCACGCGCTTATTCTTTACGTCAACGTCCCGAACAGTCTTTTTATTCATGGTTATGTTTTCTCCTTATTGGAATTATTGACAATGTAATTTTACGCTATGCCGATTAACCGGCTATTTCGCGGTACTGCGCAAGTAGATATTCAAACGCGTCGCGAATCTGCAAAAAGTCGGTGTACGAATCGCTCCCCGCCGCCAAAAGCACCGGCGCGGTTATTTTGCGCCTGTCAAGGTCGGAGAACAGCTTATCAAACCTATACTTGCCGCGCCCGGGCAAACACCAGTCCGCTTTGTTAAAGTCCTGTACGCTTATTAGGCTGACGCGCTGCGCGGGACACGAATCCAAAAACTCGCGCAAATCATACCCCGCGATTTCGGCGTGGTAAAGACTGAATGACGAATACAGCCGCGGACAGCGTTCGAGTATTTTTTTGAAAAAGTCGGGCGTTGCCGCGTACGACCACCGCATATTCTTAAGCGACAGATTAACGCCGTAGGTTGCGGCGATATCGCATAACTGATTAATCCGCTGCGCAAGCCGCGCGTAGTCAAAGTCCTTGGTCGCGGTAAGATTGATCGGACCGCGGAACGTGTAGAACTTTGCACCGAACGCGAAACACGCATAGCACACCTTGCGGAAAATAAGCTCCGCGTCTGCACGCACGCGAAGATTGGGCGAAAAAAGCTGCGGCTCGAACTGCGTGGACAGCGGCGATACAGCCGCCACATCCACCCCCAGACGAAGCTGAGCAATCTTGTCCACGTACGCCTTTTCATAATCGGAAAAGGTGTTCAAGCACACCTCGGCGGTGTCTATGCGCATCTTGCGCAATATGTCGAACATGTTCTCCGCCGTAACGGTGTTGAAAAATGTTGATGTGGATAAACCAATCTTCATACTGTAAAAGTATACCACATATCGCACAAAAAGGCAAGCGTTTGATATAATGCAGAATTATTTAGATTTCATTAATCCTCGGTTTATTTTATAAATGCGACGTGCCTTCAAACGCCCAAATTTGCATTGAGAGCGGCGTTTTGTTCGCAACATATCTTTTTCATGTCCGCCGCTAACGTCCGCATACGCGCTCATTACGAACAAAATACATGGCAAAACAACATCGCGGCATGCAAGTTTACGGCATTATTGCAGATATTGCAAGCATACAAAAATTACTTACTTTTAAGATTGTTAAGCGCTTCGGCGTTGTTGGATATTACCATGCCTACTGTTTGGCATTTTTCCATTTCCGAGCAAGCGCCGCAGGTTTCGTGCTTTTTGCCGAGCGCGCATTGCCTTATAGGGCATAGACTGTCGCAATACGGTGTTTTTACTCCGTCCAAGCGGCAACCCTCGCAGTTAATCATTTCGGGCGTGATTTCGACTCCGTTCATTTGCGACCAAATCTTTGCAGTCTTTTCGCGCAAAACGTTATCGTTGTTAAGCGTTGCAATACGCGCGTCGCACGCTTCGCAGTCCAGTCCGCAGTATGCTATAAGTTTTTTCATATGTAATAACTCCTTTATAGTCACTTATTTTAACGAGTCGCTGAACGCTTTCAGGCTCGCTTTTGTCTTTTCTGATAGGTTGTTAAACTCCACGTTTTGGATAGCACCCTCTAATGTGTACAAATGCACCAAACACACATTGGGGTAATTTTTCTTAAGCCGACAATACGCTTCCTTTGCACCCAGCTCGATCAACTCCTCCGCGGTGGTTATATCCACGCTTTTGAGTTTACTCGCCATTTCCTTGCCGATATTTTGCATAGATGTCAGTTCGGTCATGATTTATCTCCTTTTAGCGTATTTTTCTTTTGCATAGTTGTATGCTTCTACAATGAGCGGTTTCAACTTTTCAAAAGTTTGTTGGGACGGATTGAGTGCACATATCCAGCTCATCCACGCATATATTGGATGCGGAAGTATTTTATTCGTCCGAGCAAAATCAAACGGCATATCCACAACACCGCCTTTTGCCGGGCGCTTGGGGATTGAGCCAAACATATTTACAAACGTGTTTTTGCGCACACCAATATTTACACGGAAAATACTATCTCTGTCTAAATCGGAGCTTTTATCATTATCACCATCCTTTTCCTTTACCGTCAAAACGTAAATACCGCGTTTAAGCGCGTTGTTCGGGTTATAGAATATTCCGCTCTCACCCCAACTGTTAACCAAAACCGTGTCTGGCAAGCTATCAAGACAGTATTTGATTATATCCTGTGCATCCATGTCCAAATCTCCTAATAAGATTTTAACATAGTCGCATGTTTTTTTCAAGTAATACCTGCAAAAAGCGAATAAATTAGTAATATAAAAAAGACGCTTGGAGAATCTAAGCGTCTTTTTACTTACTGCAATTTTAATGTTCTTGTTCGGGTAACCCCCCTTTGAATACACCGCCGCGGAACTCACCTACGCCCGTAGGACAAATGCTATTATATGCACCGTTATATCCACTTACCTTTAGCTCTCCTTCATTGCCACAACGCAAATATGAACTCTCATAGCTTTTAACATCTTGCCCTATCATTCCTCCGGCATAGCAATATCCGCCGATGTAATGGTAACCATGCAAATTACCGAAATTAGTACAATCGCGAAACTTGACAGAAGCGCCCTCTCCAACCATTCCGCCCACCGTAGCCGCATACCTACGGCTGACAAGCGGGATATGATTTTCGCAGTTACTGATTTTTGCGCTATATGCATATCCCGCTATACCACCGACGTGCGCGTTGCCGTTTGTGTCGGTGTCATACGCAAACGACCCCGACAATACCTTGACATTCTCTACAGTGCCGTATAGAGTCCCCGCAACGACGCCGAAGTATACGCGTGTATTCTCATTATTAACTTCCGGTCCGTGTACATTTACATTAACATTTTCGAAATTAAGATTCTTTACCACGCCTTTTGAACCTACATAACCAAACAAGCCAAAGTAAATTCGACTGTCTCTTTCGCCAATAACCGACGTGCGTTTCATTCCCGCTAATGTATGCCCGTCGCCGTCAAGCGTTCCGTTAAAAGCTTTTTCACGGTAGTGTCCGCCCAGAGCCACCCAATCGGCATAAGAGCTTAAATCTATATCGTTTTTCAGCTTGAAATATGAATCCATATTAAGATCTATGTTTGCCAAATGCTCGGCAGTAGATATAATAAACGGAGCGTCTTGCGTTCCGTCGCCGCCGTCGTAGTCAGCCGTATTTGAGAATCTGAATGTATCAATGATTCGATTGTATGAGTCTTTGTAATACTTAATAAAAGCCGCTTGCATATCGTCTGACATAGACTGATATTCTTCGGGCAGCATTTCCCACAGCGGAATAAGTCCGTCATCGGAATAGCTTATTAGAACAGCGTTGGCTGAATCCTCATTAAACGAATCCCACCACGTTTTGTAGTTATCTTTAAAGTCATCAATGGAATTAGCGCCGAATGCGTTACCGCCATAAGCAACAGCAGAAAATGATATTTCCGTATCAGTAGCCTCATCGCCGAGTATCGATTTAACTGTATCAGTTGCTTTAGCCGATAAATCAACACCGTCCGCACCGAACTTCAATCCGCGCGAAAGCTCCGTTACTTTATCTTCATTTATAGTCACCTTGTTAGTGACCGTGCTGAAATATGTATTTAACCTTCCGCCGAAAACCGCCGAACCGATCAAATGAGTTCCATACGTGCTGAAAAACTTGAAAAACTCGGTATCGGTTTGATTTTCATACAAGTACGCAATACTACTTACATACTCTCTTGATAAATAATCGGCATACTGCCCTCGCATAGCATAATTAACAAGTGATAAGCTATATCGCTCTATATAGTGGTCAAGCACGCTATAGTACTTATCGGAATATTTCTTATACTCAAAGCTTGCGCTCGAAGTAAGTCCAAATTCAATGCCTGCTGTTATACCGGAAGCTTTACCGCCAATGTCCATTTTCAAATCATGCGTGAGCGTTGATTTAGTGATCAAATCAGAAATTGAATTTGTCGAATATGTCTTTACACTATTGTATTGAACCATGTTTTTGTCAAAAGACGCTTTACTGAGCTTAGATCGATCCAAAACCGACACGCCCTTTTTGTAGTCGTTGTAGTTTTTTGCGGAAACGGCATCCACGGTATATCCAACGCCCGTCTGCAAATATGTTTCACTATTAGTGGATGTTTTATCGTCATTTCCGCCAGTTATACTGTCAATAATGTCGTTTAATCTATTGTCGGAACTGTCGTCCGAATTTGCTCGACAGCCGCACAGCACAATTGTAAGCATGCAGCACAGTAATACAAATACAAGAGTCTTAAATCTCGTCATTATTTCGCCTCACAATTGATCATGATATTTGCCATTAGAAATGCAATATAATTATACAGTATATTATACATATATTGCTAAATCAGACGGTCAAATAATTTAGCTATTTTATTCGTAAAAGATACCCTTAAAAAGAATTATGTCGCTTTAATTTTTTCCAACATGTATGAAAAGCGAATAAAAATCAGTTTCTTCGGCGAGCAGGCAATGCGCTCGCGCTTGCGCTGAGTGACCAAAAGCAAATAAAAAGAGACATTCGTTATGAATGTTCTTTTAATGAAATGCGGAAGAACTCCCCATTGTTCGGACAATTCTTTGTTATTCTATTTTACTTTTGCACAAAAAAATAGACGACCGATTAAGGTCGTCTATTTAATGAAATGCGGCAGCTACCTACTCTCCCGGTCCGTCACCAGACAGGTACTATCGGCTCCATAGGGCTTAACTT
>JAIEFT010000059.1 GCA_029066805.1 Clostridiales bacterium
CCTTTAGGCGCGGCTAGTAACAACTAGGGCTTTGCCCGCACATGAGAAACCCCCGGCTTCGCCGGGGGAGTTTCATTGTGCACTCATCGCGTGAGCGGATTACGCTTGATTCGGCGGCTCGCCAACTGTTGCCTGTCTGCGCCGCGCCTATGCCGTAAAGGCTTATCTATTAAATTTGCGATTGTATGTGATTTAATTTTTACGGTTGATGACCTTTCTCATGGGGGAAGGTAGCGGCGAAGCCGACGTCGGGCAATCACTAAAATATTTGCCTTTTTCCTAAAACGAAAAAATCCATGTTGCTTGTGCAATGTGGATTTTTTTGTTAGGGTAAAACAGAATAAGATTTTTAGCTCTAATCAATGTCTTCAAAAAAAGAGTCGAATGAAACGTCGAAACATTTCACAAGCAAAATGATATAGCTCGATTTCGGTTCGTTGACTGAGCGTTCCCAATAATCAATAGCTTTTTGACTTACTCCTATCAGCTTTGCCAATTGCATTTGCGAAAGCCTTTTTTCGAGTCGTAGCTCTTTTATTTTGTCGCCAATTTTCATATCTAATAATATTTTAGTAGAATTCTTCTTAAAACGCTTGACAAAGAAGAAATCTTCTTGTATAATTAAGTCAAAAATGACAGGAGGAAATTATGTCGACATTCAAAATAATTCTCAAAGCAGCATTGCCGTTTGTAATAATAGGTCTTATCGGCGTTGTTTTGGGCGCGGTTCTTTTATTGGTAGGGGTGCTCAGCGATGTTTTTGGCTTAATTGTTGCGGGCGGTCTTATTGCTATTGTAGGTATAGCCTTATTCTTTTGTGCGTATAGCAAGGCAAGATTCGTCAAGCTTTCGATTTGTACGCAGTGTAATAAATTTTTCGGCGATACCGACAAATCGATTGAGTATTCGTTTAAATGCAATCAATACGAAGCTCAATACGACAAACAAAGTGGTAACATTAAAGGATACAATTTCCATTACACTTGCACTGTTGTTTGTCCGCATTGCGGCAGTACGGTAACATTTTCTCAGACTCAGTTTGCTAAGGATGAAGCTAAGGCAAATGCCAAGCTTGACAGCTGGTTAAAGAGTTTGCTCAAAATGAAAAATTCATGATATGTATTTTCAAACAAAAATTCTTCACAACGAAAAAATCCATGTTGCATGTGCAATGTGGATTTTTCGTATTCGCTATTAAAAGCGATTAGATTTTTGTAAAGCAGCTTTTCGGCGTTAAAAAGTTATTTGCTTTACACTATTATGTTGTGCGTATTTCGGGGGTTTATGCGCAGAATTTTAAATATTTTTTATAAGGATGAGATTCTTCACTGCGCGCTTCGCACTTGTTCTGAATGACAAATAAAAATTAATTTTGTCACCCCGAGAGCAGTCTAGGGTCTCATCATTGTTTTCCCACAACGAAAAAATCCCACAATGCTTACGCGTTGGAGGAGATTTTCGTTTCGCTTGCCGTAGGCTGAAAGGTATTTTACGGCGTCTAAGCGAACCGTCTGTAAAGCATTGTGGGGTAGGAGGTTTTATCGCAATGTTGGTCGATATACCTATCGTAAACCCGCGATTGCCTTACACTTGTATATTGTGCTTATATCGGATATATTATTCAAAATTCGTAAAAATATATTGACAAACATATATTTATTCTGTATACTAAAACAAATGTTTTAAAACAAGTGTTTTTATATAGGAGTAATTATGCCGCCTAAATCGAAGTTCACAAAAGAGGAGATAGCTGACGCTGCGTTAGCTGAAGTAGAACGAAACGGCTTTGACGCGCTTACCGCACGAACGCTTGCCTCGGCGCTCGGCAGCTCGCCGCGCCCGATCTTCACCGTGTTCAGCGGAATGGACGAGGTTTGCGCCGCTGTTATCGACAGCGCTAACAAGCTGTATAACGGCTATGTTGACGAAGGGCTGAAAAATGACGTTCCGTTCCGCGGCGTGGGGGAAGCGTATCTGCGGTTTGCGCACGAGCATCCGAAACTGTTTATGCTGCTGTTCATGCGCGAGCAAAAGGAACTACTCGACGAGCGCGGCGTGCTTAATGTTATCGACCAAAACGCCGAAAAGATTTTGCAGTCCGTAATGAATTATTACGGACTTGATCGTGAAACTGCCGAACGTCTGTATATGCACTTGTGGGTTTATACGCACGGCATAGCCACGGCGGTTGCTACCAAAGTATGCACGTTCACGGACGAAAAAGCTATGCTTACAGAGGAGTTTGTCGCTATGATGGAACATATTAAGCAAACGGAGGTAAACTAAGAAATGATTGTTGCTACAGATTTACATAAATCGTTTAACGGCGGCGCGGTCAAGGCGTTGCGTGGCGTGTCTATAAACATCGAGCGTGGTAGCTTTGTCGCGATAATCGGCGCGTCGGGCTCGGGCAAGTCTACGCTGATGAACATATTGTCCGGCTTGGAGCGTGCGGATAGTGGTAATGTTACCGCGTGCGGGCGCGATCTGTCCGCAATGACAGACAAACAACTGACCGAGTTTCGCCGCGAATATGTGGGGTTTGTGTTTCAGCAATACTATCTTTTGCCGCATTTAAACGTGGAAAAGAATGTGCGTTTGGGCGCTGATCTTGCGGGTAACCGCGACTACTTGCGCGACGTAGAGGCTGTTGGACTGTCTGATAAACTGAAGGCAATGCCGAGCACTATGTCGGGCGGCGAACAGCAACGCGTGTGCATAGCGCGTGCGCTTGCCAAAAAACCGCAAATTCTTTTCCTCGACGAGCCGACCGGCGCGCTTGACGAAAGCACGGGCAGGAGCGTTCTCGACTATATTGCCAAGCTGAGGAAAGAACGTGACTTTACCATGGTCATGGTCACGCACAACCGCAATATAGCGGACATGGCTGACACTGTTGTGGAAATGAACAGCGGCAATATAGTAGGCGTAACGCAAAACGGCTCGCCCAAATCGGCTTATGAGATAGGGTGGTAATATGGTAATAGGCATTAAGGACGGACTAAAGCTTTTCGGAATTTCCGTGGTTTTCTTTTGCTCGGTATTTGTGTGCACTTTCTTTTTGAATTACTATATAGACGCGCAGACAATAGCCGATGTGGTGAGCGGTGAGCTTAAGGTCTTGTACGACGCAAATATGGCGTCGGCAAAATTTACATGCGCAATAACCGGCGGTGTGCTTTGCTTGATTGCCGTTGTAATGACGGTATTCTACATTAAACTGTTTATAGACGGCAACGCCAAACGGTTCGGCATACTCAAGGCTATGGGATATTCGGACAATAGAATTGCGCTTAGCTTTTGGGTTTTTGGGCTGAGTACGTTTATCGGCTGTGCCGTGGGCTACGGTGCAGGGCATGCCATAATGCCTGTAATCTACCGCGAAATGACAATTGACGGCATGCCTGCAATATCTATCGGGTATCATGCGGAACTGCTTGCCGCGCTTGTCATCGCACCGACTGTGCTGTTTTCGGCGCTGTCATGTCTATATGCGAAGTTATCTTTGCGTCGCGGAATAATTGACATAATCAAGGGCGGAAAGTCGACCGTAAAGTCCAAACGCCGTTCGTCGGATAGGTCGCGCTCGTTTTTAGTCGAAATATGTTTGTCAACGCTAGCCTCCAAAAAATCGGCAGTTTTCTTTGTTGCGTTCGCGTGCTTTTGTTATTCGGCAATGCTGCAAATGGGGCTTGCTATGAGCGACGTAAGCAGCGTTATCATGGGCGTGATGATTTTGGTTATCGGCGCGGTTTTGGGCGTTACGGCGCTATTTATGGCGGTTACAACGGCTATTAATGCGAATAAGAGCAGTGTTGCCGTTATGAAAGCGTTTGGGTATTCGGCAAAGGAGCGCGCTTTTGCATTGCTTTTAGGGTATGTTCCGTTTGCGCTTTTGGGCTTTGCGCTCGGAACGGTATATCAGCACGTACTTATGACGGTTATGGTAAACGTGGTGTTTGCCGACGTTGAAAGCGTTGCTATTTACAGCTTTGGCGTGCCGGAGTTTTTTATAACGTTATCAACGTTTATTGTGCTGTACACGGCTGCAATGGCGGCGTATTCGTACAAAATAAGCAGAGTATCGGTAAAAGAAATTATGTCTGCCGAGTAAATTGAGAATTAAGAATGCAGAATTAAGAAAAAGGATGAGATTCCTCGTTGCACTCGGAATGACAAAAGAGTGGGAGCGGTAGCGCGTTCAACTAACTTTTTTGTCATTCAGAGCAAGCGCAGCGCCGCGAAGAATCTCAACTATAATGTCGGCGTAAGCCAACTACAATTCCGAATTCCAGATTGACAAGCTCGCTTGTATACTGTATAATACATACATGACGTTTGAACGGCAAAAACGCAACGGATATATTCGCCCTAAGCGGTACTCGCGTGTGTACGCGGCGGACGGGCGGCGCGCGGAAAAAGTGAAACGCCCCATATGTAAAGCGGTGTTTATTCTTGCCGCGGTAATATGCGGATTACTTATCCCGTTGATATTAATGCTTGACCTGCGCACCGATCCGGAGATTGCGGAGTGGTGGACTACGCACATCGAGGCGGGCTGGGAGAAGGTGATAGGTACGCTCACGTCGTGGCTGCCGTTTTCGGTTACGGAGTTTTTTATAGTCTGTCTTATCGGGCTGGGCGTTTTTTTATATGTGCGATTGATTATCAACTTAGGCAGAGTCAGGCTAATGCGCATACTCACGGGCGCGCTCGCCATTGTGATAGGTGTTGTGTACATGCTCAATCTGTACGTTATGAGCATGGCGTTTGCGTACTACCGTGCGGAAATGCCTTTGCCGCAGTCCGATAAAAAATACGATGCGGAGAGCGTAAAGCCGATTGTCGAGTATTTCCTTTCCGACTATAATCGGCTCGCCGAAACGCTGCCGCGTGACAAAAACGGTTGCGTAGTATGCCCGTACACATTTTCGGAGCTTGCGGAGCGCATAAAAGTAGAGTATGCAAGGCTTACCGACGATTACTTTAATCAGTACACTCCTACGGCAAAGCCTGTTGTTAACAGCTGGTTTCAGTCACAAATGCTTATAACGGGTATGACGTTTTTGCCGATGGGTGAAGCGACTGTCAACGTCGCCGCGCCGCCTACGTCGCGTACAGTGACGCTAGCGCACGAGTTGGCGCACGCAAAGGGCGTTTTCCGCGAGGGCGACGCCAACCTGCTTGCCCGGTATATTTTGATTTCGTCGGACGACGGATATTTGCGGTATTGCGGATATTATTACGCGTTCGCCAATCTGCTCGAAGCGTTTGTGCTAACCGAGGATACCGAAGCTTACTATGCTTACGGCGCACAGATCAGCAGCAAAGTGCGCACCGAGCAGTGGTATGCATATGAATACTGGGATTCGCAGTGGGATTTGATAGGGCAAATAGCCGAGTTTTTCAATGACTTGTACTTAAAGCTTAACGGCGCGCAAAACGGCACGGGCAGCTACGGAAACGGCAATCAAAGCTCGGTAACAACGCCCACCGATCCAATAACTGGCGAGCCTGCGCGCGACCCCGAAACTCAAAAGCCGGTGCGTATAATCCACTTTTCTCAAGTGCAAAAAATGTTTTTTGCCGTATACGAAAGCAAAACCGCAAAATGAGCGACTAAGCATTTTTGCGGTTTTGTATTTGAATAAAGCTATTGCTAAGCCGCAGCTTGCTTACGCTTTTTAACAGGCGGCAGCAGCTTCAGCCGTTTAAGCGCGGGGATAAGCGCTATTGCAATAACGGTGTTTGCAATAGCCATAAGCAGTTGGAACAGCCGAGACGCCATATATATCCAGAATATGCCGTTTTTGCCGCTTTCCATAAAGCTACCGAGCTTTAAGTAATATTTACACCAACCCCAAATAGCGAGTGAATCAAGCACAAATGTACAAACAAACGCGCAAATCACGCCTGCAAGCAAAAACCTGATTCGATAGCTTTTGGTGGGTGTGTGCTTAAGAATAAGTCCGGCAAGCACGCCGTACAGCGTACAAACCAGCGTTATAAACGGATTTATCACGCCTTTTGGGAAAACGAGCGCAATAACCACGTCCGAAATAAAACACACTGTGCCGCCGCCGACAGGTCCGAGCACAGCGGCAGCAATCAGCCAAATCGCGTAAATCGCCGTGATTTTGGAAATATCGTTCAGCGTCCCTATTTGACCGATAACCTTCATCATAAGCGCAAGCGCGGTAAACAGCGCGGTGTAGGTTAACCATTTTGTCGTTCCGATTTTTAATGCTTGCGAGCGGACTTTATCGGTTGCTATATTGTCCGGAGTCGCAATTTCCTGCTGAGTATTACTCACTGTCGGGCTTCTCCTTGGTATTAAATTGCTTACAGTATAGCACAGTGACGTTATTAAGTAAAGCAAATCAAGATACTGTTTTGCGTTTATTTTTACCGAACAACGGCTTCCTCTTTTTCTGCTTTTTGCTTATGGTGACGTCAAAGTCGATTGCGCCGAATATGACGGCGGCGAGGGCGGAAAAGCACACTCCGCCAACGCCTGCTACGATTATGGGCAGAACCGTGCCGGGAATTATGGAATGTACGTATTCTGTGAAAAGCCAAGCAGGGTAGGCGGCGGCAAGGCATATAAACAGCGGCTTAAAGAATTTAAGTTTAAATCCGGTGCGCCGTTTAATATCTATAATGTCCAGCACGGACGACAAAATCAAGCTGAGTCCAAATGCCAGTATGAACACATCCATATCGAATCTGGAATAGAAAGCAAAGCAAATAGCGTACATAGATGCCGCGCCTATAAGGTAGTTTATGAGCGATTTCTTTTCCAAATCGAGCGAGTTAAGCATGGATGAGGCGATGTTTTCAAACGCTAACGGCAACAGCAGCCACGCCGATTTTTTGAGGAAAATGCCTGCGTCGGTATTGTTGTAAATAAACGTGCCGAGCGGTTCGCCGAGCGCGCAGTACGCGGGCAGCACTATTGCCGCGATTATAATCGAAAATGACAGCGCGTTTTCTATCTGGCGGCACATGCTTTTTTTGTCGCCAAGCGCGTACGCTTCGGACAGTGTGGGTATCATTACAAATGCGAGCGAGCCAACCACCGTTATAGGCAGGTACAATAGCGGCAAAGCCATGCCTACGCATGAACCGAATACGTACATGGACTGCTCGGAGTTAAGCCCGCTTGACATTAGCAAAAACGGCATAGCGATTGCTATGATGTAGTTGTTTATGCTGGACGTCGTGCGGGATAGTGTGATTGGCACTGACGTGGATATAAGCGGCTTTAAGTGAGTTTTGGGGCTTTGCAGTTTGCGTTTGCCGCAAAAGTAGAACAGTGCAACCGCCACTGCCGAAACAAAGCATGCTATACCCATAGACGCGGCAACTGCAACGGTTTTGTTGTCGAATAGGCTGAACAGCACCACGCACCCGACTATGCGCGCAATTTGCTCTATTAATTCCACGGCGCTTACGGTAGTGAACTTTTTTTCGCCCCACAACACGCCGCGGAACGCCGAATATACGCCCGAAAAAACCAGCGCAGGCAGCATTACTATTACAAGCGTCATGGACTGCGGCTCGGCAAACAGCGCTCCGATCGGTTTTTGTAACGCCACCACCAAAAGGCACACGACTAGTGCGATTATCAGTTCGAATATCAGCGCCGCCGAGCACACACCGCCGCTCTTTGCTCTGTCGGTCGCAGTCTGCTTGCTTACTACAAGCGGTATACCCGAGGTAAGTAGTGTTATCAGTACGAAAAAGAACGACAATGCGACCGAATAAATGCCCATGCCGACCGCGCCGATCTCGCGCGATAGGTATATCTTGAACAAAAACCCGAGCGTGCGCTCCACAAATGTGAACGCCGTCATCGTCAATACTGCTCTCGTCATGGATTTCATCGGTTTATTTTATGTTCGGAGGCGGCGCAAAATGATAGGGATTACAATGTGAACGCTTATTTTTTCTGATTTCCTTGCTTTTACCGTGCTAATTTGTTATAATATATCTGTGAAGGCAGTACAAAAAGCAGAGAATAGTATTTTTCGCATAATGCTTGCGGTGGCAGTGACGCTTGTCGCAATGCTTTTTGTGGGTTGCGGTAGCGATGTGGATATCGCGCTATTACGCTCCGACATAACACTCACTGTAGGCGAACGCCGCGATATACTTCCGTATGTGGTTTTTTCCGCCGTCACGGAGCACGTAATCGAGCTTAGCTCCGACTCCGATTGTATAGAAGTCGACGGCACATATATTACGGCGGTCAAGACGGGCACGGCTAAAGTGAATGTGTCGGCGTACGGTAAAACCGTCGTAATGAATATTACCGTGTTGTACCGAGGCGCGCAAGACTTTTGCGTTACGGCGGAAAACGCAGTTCAAACGGTCGATGACGGCGACAAAATTTTGCCTGTTGTATTTACCGTCGAGCTTGATAGCTACGTCGATCCGCAAACGGTTGCGCAGTGGGAA
Organism: Clostridiales bacterium; assembly: GCA_029066805.1. Taxonomy (GTDB): domain Bacteria; phylum Bacillota; class Clostridia; order Christensenellales; family Pumilibacteraceae; genus Anaerocaecibacter. Next base: position 8,461 of record JAIEFT010000059.1, read on the forward strand.
GTGGGCGCTACTTCGTTTACCGGCAACCGCTTTGAATATACGCCGCAAAGCTACGGCGAGTACACAGTATCCGTTGCCGTGGGTGACGAAAAAAAGCAGTGTCCCGTCAGGGTGTACAGGCGCACCGGCGTTACGATCAAGCATACGGAAGTAAAAAATGCTCAAGCCTTTACGCCTGTAGAATTTACCGCTTGCGAGAATGTTAACGCGCTCAATCCTAAATCGGTGTATGAGTGGATCGTAAACGGCGAAGTAAAAAGCGACAGCCCTATACTGGAATTTACTCTGACAGGCGGTGAGTACGCCGTTTCGCTGTTTGTTAACGGCGAGCGCAAAAAAATCGACGGCAAGGACGAATTGATTTTTTCTGTTGCGGACGAAAATGCCGTTGATTATGAAATTGTTTACGATGACATGAACGGAGTGTACGTGCGTTGGGCGCGAGAGCGCAAAGTGCTGTATGTGTCGATCATAAGCCCTACAGGCAAGCGCAACACATTTGACGTAACAGACGCGCAGTACGCGCATTTGTTCGGAGACGGCTCTTTCCGTGCGACAGAGTACATAGAAGTATGCGCCGCAAATCCCGCTACCTACGCGATTATAATCGGTACTGACGGCGGGCGGCACGAGTTGAATTTTGTGCAGCATGGCGATGACGTAAAAAGTTATCTCGAAGATACGGTATTGATTAAAAATTCGTTCATTTCGAACGAGGCGGACGCGCGCGATTTTGTGCGCGAGCTGTACGCTTTGGGCGAAACGTCCGCTAAGTGTTATGCCGAAATCGGAATAGCGGACGCCGAACGCGCCGTGCATGAACAAGCGGAAATGTTGGGGCTTAACGCAACAACGGTGAAGAACGGGAATATACTAACTATCGCATTTGCGCCGTACACAAACAAGCCGACAAAGTATGAGAGCAAGACGGCAAACTCCGTATACGCCTTTTTGCCGCACATCGAATATTCGGAGAATCACAGGCCGATAGACTATGTGTTTATTTCCGATAGACCGCAGATAGGCGTTAATGTGCGCGGCAGCGAGCAGCTGCTTCTTGCCGTGTCGTGCGGAGTTAAGCCGCTTACTCAGTCGGGCGATATCGCAGAAAGTATTTATCGCGCGGCTAAGTCCGTGTTGCTTCGCATAATAGGCGCGGATTATTCGCCGCGACAAAAGGTGCATGCCATATACGACTGGTTGCAGTGGGCGACTGTCAACGTCCAAGACGTCGAAGCTTATTCCGCGAGTAGATTTTTGGAAGGTGTTTTCGGCTCGTCGCGAGAGAGAGGTGCGGCGGTGACGAGCGAAGGTGCGGCTAAGGCGTTTGCGCTGCTGTGCCGTATGGAGGGGATCGAGTGCTCTATTGAACGCGACAGCGGTTACGGATATTACAACAAGGTCAAGCCGGATAATCTTTGGTACAACGTGGACGTTTACGGCGGCAAGATAAATATTGCGGGAGTCGAGTCGTCGTCCGGCGGGACGGCGGCGGAGCTAACGTCGCACCGCGGGCTATTGATCAGCGACGAGCAGCTCAAGGCTTTGGGCTGTAACGCGACGGGCGAGCGCGACGCATTTGACGGCACAAACACCGAGTATGCCGTAAAGCGTACGGCTAACGGCGCGTCCCTCGACTATTACATATCCGAAAGCGAGCTTGACTACGAGGCTGTTCGCGCAGTCGTATTTTTCGCATTTGACCGTACGGTTCGCGGCAACACGAGGTTGCCGCATATCGGCAGCGAAGTGATTGTATACAACAACACATACGGCGTGGAGTTTGAGCTTGACAAGAGCATGACGGAGGAGCAGGTAATTGCCGTCACGGCATACATAAATCGAGCGATTAACGAATATGCAAAGTACGTGCTAAACAATGCGACGTTTGCGGGCAGGCGCACCGTAACGGCAGGCAACATCATTGTGGCAATCGCGAGTTCACCGCGTGCGGAGGTATGATGAAAGGACGAAACATATACGGAATTATAAACAGAGCGGTGGCTGTTATGCTTGTTGTTGCGATAGCGGCGCTTTCGAGCGGCTGTTCGTTTTTGCGTAACCTTTTCACGGCGGACATGTTGAGCTTTTCGCGGCACACGGTTACGCTGCAAGTGGGAGATACGTTTGATATTCTTACGATACTTGAAACCGATACCGATTCGTATACGGTCAGTTCGTCGGACAGCTCCGTTGCGGAGATTGACGAAGATACGCTTGTGATTACGGCGCAGGCTGTAGGAACTGCGCATATCACCGCCGAAACGAACTCGGCAAGCGATAAGCTGAAAGTTGTGGTTACGGAAAAAGAACAGGACGCGGTTTTGCTGTCTTCGAGCGGCGAGCTTGTGCAGACCGTCGGAAAAACGTCGTTAGTCAGGTTTTCGGCTACGGCGACCGGCGCGCCCGCGAGCAGCGACACTGTCTACTGGTACGTCAACGATAGGCTTGTTAAACTGCACGCTTCGGACGAAAGCTTTGAGTACACGCCGAGCGGTGTGGGTGAGTTTATAATAACCGCCAAGTGCGGGGATGTTACGTCGGACGGGATAACTGTGCGCGTGTTTAACGCCGTAACTGCCGAGGTCGAAGTAAAAGGCGAGCTTACGCAAGACGACCCGTTCACCGACATTGTGTTTACCGTTACTGTTTCCGGTACGGACGAACAGAGCTATTTTCAGTATTACGAGGACAGCAAAATTCTGTACGAGGGTAATCTGTCTACGTACGCATACAAGCCCACGGCGGGGCGACACACATTGTCCGTCAAGGTAAACGGACAGACGGCATACGAGACTCAAGCGTACTTCCGCGGTGCTGTCGCGCCGACAGTGGATAGCGAGCTATTGTACGACAACATGTACCCGCATGCGTACTTAAGGTATGACGCGATCGGTAAGGTAAAGGTGGAAATTACATCGCCGAACGGAACGCAAGAGTATTCGCAAACGGATTCCAAGTACGCCGACTTGTTTGACGAAAACGGCTTTGACGTGGGCGGACTTATCGATATTTGCTCATCAAACGCGATAGAAAGAGTGTACAAGTTCCGCGTAAAATCGTTGGGGGACGACGACGCGATAACAGAAAGCGAGTATTCGTCATACGTCACTTACACACAGCGCCCGTCGACGGCGAAAGACTTTATAACGACTATTCTGCCTTGCGGGGATTTATATGTCACATCGGAAACAGAGTATGTAAGTATTGTCGAATATTACGTGTTTTTCAGACAGAAAACCGCAAACTCAACGGTTAAGTTCAATTGCTATATCGGCTATGACAGATCGGGGAGTGCGAAGGAGCTTTGGGATGAAGCGTTTCCTATAGCCGCGACCAGCGGCGTCTACAGCGGCATTAACGTGTACGACGTGAGCAGCGGCGTTATGCATACCGAATTCAAGGTTGACACTGTGAACAACCCGACAAAACAGCTTTCCGGCGGTACGCGCTCGGCGCAGTTGCACGCCGTGCTTCCGCATATAAACTACGACGAAAATAAGTACAGACCTGCGAGCTATGCGTTCCCTATAGACCGTATAACGCGCACGGCGGAGGTGGAGTATTCGGACGAGCTGTATTTGGCGGTGCAGAACGGCGTAAGACCCGTGCCCAAGACAGGTTCGTCCGCGAGTACTGTTTATCAAAAAGCGCGCGATATTCTTAGAATGATTTGCACCGACGATATGACGGAAGTCCAAAAGGCGCATGCAATATACGACTGGATTATGTGGCAGGTCACTTACGACACGCCTGCTACCAAGCTCGACAGCGGCAGTGAGGAGTATTCCGCATACTACCTGGAAGGGGTGTTCGGCGACGGCAAAACATACATAGGTAATGTTGTGTACAAACCGTATGCCGTGTGTGACGGCATGAGTAAAGCGTATTCGCTATTGTGCAATATAGAGGGTATCCCGTGCGTACGCGTTGTGGGCAGAGCGGGCAAGTCTTTGCGCACTGCGGGCGGGCACGCATGGAACAAGGTCTATCTCGGCGGCGCATGGTATTTGGTGGACTGCACTTGGGGCGATAGCCATGTTACGTTTGCGCTTGACGGCGCGTCGCGCGAATACGAACTGGGACTGCATAGCCACTTGTTTGTAACCGACGCCATGACGAGCGGAACGCACTTCGAGCCGTATCGCTATGACGGTAAAACTACAATCAGGTACGCGCCGCAAACTGCCAAAACGCCGTTAAACGTGTATACGGACATGACTGTAAACGGCGTTAAAATCAATTGCTACATCGCAAAAAACGAGAATGAGCAAACGCGCATGAGCGAAATTGCCGCCGAGTTTGCAAAAGCATACGCAAAGCGCAACACGATAACAGTGCCGGGCGGAGAGAACGGCGGCGTGTACAGCGTCGATTACCAAGCAATAGAAATAAACTCCGAAAACGGTTTTTCCATGACAGACAACGCCGTAGCCAACACAGTGACAAAGGCAATACAAGCCGTTCACCGCAACGCCAAGGTAAAGGTGCTCACGCTTGAAGATACATTGTTGGTTTTAATGAAGGCTTAAAATATATTAAAGCCGAGAGAATTTTTTAAAGAAGTCGAGTTCGGGTTCGCGCCAAGCCGCTTCGTCGTGACCTGACGTGTTGGTGACGGTTAGGTCGAGGTTTTTTACGCCGCTATTGCGCAGAGTATCGGTAATCGTATAGCTGTCGGTCACAAACAACTGAGTTTCTTTATCTTTCAGCGCGGTCGGTACTTCGCCCGTGCATTCGCTCCCGCCGACGTACACCTTATAGTACGCGTCTTTGTCGAATGTGGCAGAGCCAAAGAATTTGCCGAACGCCGTGGGGCTTACAAACAGCGGAGTGGAAAACATTCCGTACGCCCGTAATCGCGCGTTTTTTCTTGCCGCAAAGTAGAGTGTTGCAAGCCCGCCGGCAGAGCTGCCGAGCATGCCGTAAAACTTATATCCGAACCGCTTATCCAGATACGGCAATATGATTTGCTCGATGTAGTCCATGTATACGTCTGCTTTGCCGCCGCCCACAAGCTTAATACTATAGGATTCGGCATTTTCAGGCGGGAAAGGCAAATAGTCATCGTTGCGAGTGACGGCGCTGTCAATCCCGATGATTGCCGTGTTTTTTATTTCGGCGGCTTTTAGCATATCTATTGCGCGCCAGCTCTTTTTATATGTCGCATCCTCGTCGTAGAACACGTTTTGACCGTCGTGCATTATAATTGCGCGGTCGGCTTTTTTAGGTGCGAAAATTCGCACCGTGCGCGCAAACGCGCCCTTGGATAACACAGCTATTTCATACTTGCGTTTCATATTCACCGCCATTTACGATAATTCGATAACATTATACAACGGATAATATTTATTGTCAATATCATATATTTCCTTGATTTTATTCTCGGTGTGTGGTAGAATAAGATCAACAACAATACGGATATAAAACATGAAAATCAACCTTGACGAAAAGTCCGCCAAGTTCATTAGCGGGCTGGGCGAAAACGTTTATGTCGTGGGCGGGTTTGTGCGTAACAGCCTGTGCGGATATAAATGCACGGACATCGATATAGCCGGACCGATGCCGGCGCTTGCTTTGAGCTTGCCGCCGCGCACAAACATGACAATGGTCAATCACCGCATGGGCACTGCGCAGATAATCTACGACGGTGTTAGGTACGAATACACTCCGTTCCGAGTGGAGGTGTACGGCGAGGGCGGCGAGCATACGCCGACGCGCGTCAGCTTTACTACCGACATATATGCCGACGCGGCAAGGCGTGATTTTTGTTGTAACGCCATATACTACGACGTGCGGCGCGACGAGATAGTAGATCCGTTGGGCGGCGTTCGCGACGCGGAAATGAAGATACTGCGCGGCTGCAACAAGCATGTTTTCGAGTCGGACGGGCTGCGACTGTTGCGACTTGTGCGATTGGCTGCCGAGCTCGACTTCAAAATAGAGGGCGAAACGGCGCGCGCGGCAAAGTCGATGAGCGATAATCTTGCCGACATAACGTCCGAGCGCAAGCGCATAGAGTTGGACAAGATTTTGCACGCGGATTTAGCCAACGATGTAAAGAACGCGCAGTACCGCGGACTAAGACTGCTAAAACAATTGGATCTGTGGAAAAATCTGATACCCGAGCTTGTCGAGTGCGACGGTTTATCTCAGCCCGAGCAGTATCACAAGTATGACGTTTTGGAGCATTCTTTTCGCACGGTTCTGAGTGTGCCGCCTAAGCATAATTTGCGGCTTGCGGCATTGCTGCACGACGTGGGCAAGGCGTACTGCTTTAAGCGTTTCGGCAATTTTCACGGCCACGAAAAGAGTTCGGGCATAGTGGCGCGGATAATTCTTAATAGACTGCGTTATCCGAACGATGTAATAGAGCAAGTCGTCAGGCTTTGCAACTTACACATGTACGATATGCGCGGCGACGCGCGCGAATCCAAAATACGCGTGTTTGTAGCTAAGAATTACGATATAATCGACAAGCTCACAGCGCTTATTAGGGCGGACAAAATAGCTACCGGCATGGTGACGCCGGAACAAGCGGCTGAGCCGCACAGGTTCGAGCTGGTGCGCGATAGGCTGGTGGATGAGGGTGCGCCCATACTAAAAAGGGCGCTGAGGATATCGGGCAAGGATTTGGCTGACATGGGATTTGAGAGCGAAGCGATTTCCGCCGCGCTCGAGGTTTTGTGGAAGGAGTGCATTATCAATCCGAAAAACAACAACGTTGAATTTTTGACTCGAGCGGCGTCGCGGCTTCCTAAAACTCCCGCCGAACTGCCGCAAAAAAAATAGCGCGAAAATGGCTTAAATTACAATTCCAATGTCGAAATAACGAGGTTGGAATTTTTTTTGCGCATACTTTCGAGGTTTTTCGACATACTATCGCTGTATGAAAAAGTACAGTAGATCACTATACATAATCGCGGTGTTTGTATGCTTGCTGTTTGCTATGGGCGCGGCTAAAGCGCCGCAGACAGTAGACAGCGCGTACCCGACGCTTGCTGTGGAGTACGAAAATGGAAGGTATGTATATACCGATACTCCCGTAGCACCGTCCGACTTTACCGTTATCGAACAGATATCGGCGCGCAAGATTAATGCGCCGCTCCCCGAAAAAATAGCGTATATGGACGAGTGTGTGGCGCGCGGCGCGGACTACAAAACGGCTGTAAAACAATGCTTTCCCGTGCTTGTCAGAGAGCTTGACAAAATATCCGAGCGCGTCTTTGTTGCGCCCACGGACGCCAAAACAGCGTATAATAACGGCAAGTTTACGGTTGCACCCGAAAAGATAGGCAAAAAGATTGACGAAACCAAGCTGTACGCAAGTATATATTGCGCGTTTAAATTCTCCGGCGGCGGAGAGGTAAAGGCGTACAATACGGACATTCAGCCTGTAATCACCTCCGCAATGCTCAAGGCGGAAATGCTGCCGCGAAGCTCGTACACTACCGATTTTGCCGGGTCTTCGGCAGAGCGCGCGCACAATGTTACGCTTGCGCTTAGCAAGATAGGCGGGCTGATAATTCCGGCAGGAGAGACCGTGTCGTTCAATTCTATAGTGGGCGAGCGCACCGAAAGCAACGGCTTTAAAAAAGCCAAGATAATAGTGGACGGCAAATATACCGACGGAGTGGGCGGCGGCGTATGCCAAGCGTCAACTGCGGTGTACAACGCCGCGCTGATAGCGGGACTTAGCTGTCAGGCAAACGCGCACTCGATATGTCCGTCGTACTGTCCTGCGGGACTTGACGCTATGATAAGCTCGGTAAGCGATTTATTGATAACCAATACGACCACGCACACGGTGTATATTGCTACGTCGGTAAACGGGCGAAAGGGTACGGTCAAAATTTTCGGCGAAAAGCCCGATTATACGGTAGTGCCCGAAAGCGTGGTCGTGGATACCGTCAAGTTTCAAACCGAGGAACAAACGGACAGTGAATACAAGTATTTCGAGCGCGACGCGATTAGCGGAAGCCGTATGCTCGTATCCCCGGGCAAGGACGGAGTATCGAGCGAAACATATGTAAACATGTTCAAGGACGGTGTACTGATCAAGCGCGTAAAGGTGAGGGAAAACACCTATCGCTGTATTCCGCAGGTGATAGCCGTAGCGCCGTAGTAAATTCAGAATTAAGAATGCAGAATTATAAATAAGGATGAGCTCCACTCGAGAGGACAAAAAATGCTCGGGGTGACAAAAATCAATTTATTTTTTTGTCCTACGAAGCAAGCCATTGGGCTTATTCTGAGCGAAGCGAAGAATCTCATCCGCTTTTTTCAAAAGAAGTAGGGGAATACTTGACAAAATTATAGATAAGGGCTATAATCGTTTTATGAATTCTTTAGCGTTTATCAGTTCGTTCAATTGGTACGGTCTGCTTATGGCAACGGGTATCATGCTCGGCGTAGTGGGTGCGTACATGGCAGCCAAGCATCACGGTTTGGAGGGTGATGTTATAATCGACATGATTATAATATGTCTGCCGCTCGCTATAATCGGCGCACGCGTATACCACGTAGTGTTTGACGTTATAGCGGGAAATTCCTGGACGTTTGCGGAGTTCTGCGGCTTTTCGGGAGGCGAGTTCAAGGGGCTTGCGGGACTTGCCATATACGGCGGACTTATAGGCTCGATATGCGGCGCGGTGATCTTTCATTTTTGGAAGAACAGAAAGAGCCTTCCGGAGAACAAACGCGTATCGTTTTGGCAGATTGCCGACGTAGGCTTTACGTTCATCATACTGGGACAGATTGTCGCACGTTGGGGCAACTTTGCCAACGGCGAGGCTTACGGCGAGATAGTGACCAATCCGGCACTTCAGTGGGCGCCTATAAGCATGTTTGTGCACGGGGAGTGGCGAGCTTCTATTTGGTTCTACGAATCGCTGTGGAACTTTGTCGGATTTTTTATACTGTTGTATTTATACCTCGGCAGACACAAGAGCTTTGACGGGTTCGTGTTTGCGATATACTGCATATATTACGGTATAGGCAGAGCTTGGATAGAAGCTATACGAGTAAACGACGTGCTTATGATAGGCGGCATGCGCGCGAGCGTCGTGGTGAGTGTATTGTTTATAATAGCGGGCGTGGCGATAATAGCTACGCACATAATACGCGCAAAAAAAGCGGGGAAAAAGCTGTTTATCTTTGTAGATAAAAAGAAACTAAGCTCCGAATACTTCGATTACGAAAAAACCAAGCTTGCCAATCCCATGCCCGACATAACGTTCTTTAAGGACAGAAAAAAGGTCAAAAATAAAGAAGAAGTCGTTGTAGATAACAACGGTGTAGCCTTCAAGGTCAAAGCTGCCGAGGCGCAAGCGGACGGCGCGGATACGGAAGCAACTGCGGATAACGCCGTGGAAAAACAGAAGCATACCAAAGATGTCATACAGGACGCCGCGGAGGAAGTGTATGAAGACAAGTGGGACGACTGACGCCGTACTTCCGCTTTCCAAAAAGCAAAAGTGCGCGTGTAATATCGTTATGGGCTGTCTGCTTGTTGCCGCGGGCGTTATTTTGGCGCTTGCCGGCACAGGCGTGATCAAGGCGGCGGTCAGTGATATCGCCGCGCCGACAGTGTTGTTCGGTTTTGGCTCGGCGGTTTTGCTCAGCGCGATCATTGCTAAAAATTCGCTTTCTATGTGGTTTGCGGGCGTTGTGCTCGCATGCGGGTTGACGTCGCTGCTTGCCGTGACAACGCCTGCGGGCTACGCGCAGCTCTATCCAATATACATTGCATCGCCGGCTATAGGCTGTGTGTGTTCGCTGTGGTTTGCGGAGCTCAAATTCCCGCAGATAAAAGCAATGCTGTTTTTCGGACTGCTCGGCGGAATATTTGCACTCGGTTCATCGGGTGCGTGCGGCTACGGGCTTGTCGGCGGGTTGCTTGCCGCGTTTGGCGGACTCGTAGTTATAGCTATTGCGTTAGAATCATATTTAAAAAAGGATCGTGTGGAAAATGCGTAATCTCACAATGATGACAGACCTCTATCAGCTGACAATGATGGACGGTTATTTTTTAGAAGGCAAAGCGCACGATATTGCCGTGTTCGATGTGTTCTTCCGCCAAAAGGATACCATAAATTATGCGGTTTTTGCCGGGCTCGATCAGGCGATTGACTACATAAAAAACCTGCACTTTTCGAGCGATGATATTTCGTATTTAAGCTCGCTTAATGTTTTTCACAAAGAGTTTCTCGACTATCTGAAAGAGTTTAGGTTCACAGGTGAAATGTACTCCGTGCAGGAGGGCGATATTGTCTACCCGCAAGAACCGATAGTAATAATCAAAGCTCCGCTAATCGAGGCGCAGCTGATCGAAACGGCGCTGCTTAATATAATAAGCCACCAAACGCTTATAGCCACCAAGTCGGCGCGTATCGTGTCGGCGGCGCAGGGCAAGAGCGTTGTCGAGTTCGGACTAAGGCGCGCTCAAGGTCCGGACGCGGGCATATACGGTGCGCGCGCCGCCATAATAGGCGGGTGCAACGGGACAAGCAATGTTTTGACAGGGCAGATGTTTGATATCCCCGTCAAGGGTACGCACGCGCATAGCTGGGTCATGAGCTTTAATAGCGAGCTGGACGCTTTTAGGGCGTTCGCCAAGGTCTATCCCGACACATGCTTGCTGCTTGTAGATACGTACGACACGATACAAGGCATTAAAAATGCCATAACCGTGTTTAACGAGCTGAAAGCGCAGGGGCATAAGCCCGTGGGCATACGGCTTGACAGCGGCGATTTGGCGTATCTTAGCAAGGTCGCGCGCAAAATGTTGGATGACGCCGGATTCACCGACGCGGTGGTAATGGCGTCGGGCGATATAGACGAATACTTATTACAGTCTCTCAATGCGCAGGGTGCAAAAATCGATATGTACGGCGTGGGAACAAAGCTGATAACCAGCGAGGATACGCCGTCGCTCGGCGGCGTGTACAAGCTGTCGGCTATCGAGCGCGACGGAAAGCTGCAACCGCGTATGAAGATTTCCGATTCGATAATAAAGGTGACAAACCCCGGCTTCAAAACGCTGTACAGGCTGTACGACAAGCGTGGCATGGCGGTTGCTGACTTGATCGCGCTTTACGGAGAGGAGATTCCTAAGCCGCTTGTGCTTACGCACGAAACCGAGCGGTGGAAAACCACTACGTTATCCGACTACGACATTCGCCCAATGCACCACAAGATTTTCGACGGCGGTGAGTGCGTGTACAACAAGCCCGCGCTTTCGCAGATAGTCGAGTTTGCTACTGCCGAAAAAGCCAAGTTCTGGGACGAATACAAGCGCATAGATAATCCGCAGATATACAAGGTGAATATCTCAGACGGGCTGTACGAGCTTAAGCAGACGATATTAAAAGAGCATAAGTCCCGCAAATAATTATTTTTTACATAAGACGTCAAACTAAAGTCTATAATGATTTTTTGAGAGAGTAAGAAATGGACGGTAAAAAGAAGTACACACAAACCGAGTTGGATAGTTATACCGACGCGGTGCGCCGAGAATGCGAAAGTACGTTGATGCGTCAGCGCGAGCGTATTGATGAGCTAAAAAAGAGCCTCGCCGCTGCCGAAAGAAAGATAGCAAAGTACGAGAGCCAAAAAGAGCTTGTGTACAAGGCGATCACCTCCGCTATCAAAAAGGCAGACGATATCGAGCGCGTGTCGCTGATAAAGTACAATCAGGAGATAGCGCAGCTCAAGAGCTTTCACGAAAAGTGGTTGAGCTATTATAACGACATTATAGCCGCGTACCCGCTTGACGACGAGCTTATTGAGGCGAGCAAGGTAAACCGAAAGATATCCGATGTGCTGACCCGTGCGGGCGATATAGACGGTCAGCTCGAACAAGAGCGCGAAAAGCTTCAACAATCGCTCGACGGAGACGACGATGAGCCCGAGCAAGAGGTGAGTGCGGCAGATGACGATTACGCTGACAGATCGCCTGCGGGCTTCTCGTTTACCGAGGCGCTCCACCCCAAAGAGGACCTAAAGGATATTATGCGCGAGCTCGGTGTAATCATGGACGACGAGGATTAATTCTTAATTAAGAATACAGAATTCGGAATTAATAATTTGGAATGACAAATATATTTTTCACAACAAAAATCGCTCCCGATAGGGGAGCGATTAATTTTTAAATACTATTATTCGGCTTTGGGAGCTTCCTCTTCGGTCTTTTTGGACTTTTTAGGCGCTTTTTCCTTTTTGGGTTTTTCTTCCTCTACCTTTTCTTTGGTAGTCTTTTTCTTTTTCTGTTCGGCCTTGTCCGCTTCCTTGACTTGCTGCTTTGCGCGGAACTCGGCGCGAGCTGCCTCGCGCGCTTCCTTAGCGGCACGCGCTTTTTCGGCGGCGATCGTCTTGTTGTCCTTTTTGACGGTTACGGTAACCTTGCCGCTCTTGATATCGCTGATGCGCTTACTAAGAGCCGACTTTTTATTGGCGGCGGCGTTTTTATGCAGAATGCCTGCGGTAACGCCTTTGTCGATTATAGACATTGTTATGGGGAGAAGACGCTCGGCTTCCTCTATGTTAGCCGAATCGATGGCTTTGTTGAAAGCCTTGATTGCGTTGTTGACCTTGGAACGGTCGGAACGGTTGCGAGCGTTTTTCTTTTTGGTAATAAGTACGCGCTTTTTAGCGGATTTAATGTTGGGCACGATTTTACTCCTTTAATCGCCTTTTTTCGTTTTGCCATACAATTATAACACAATCACAGATTGATTTTTCGATTTCTTTGCTGTTGATTAATATCGAATATTTCTTTCTGCGTCGGTGGCTTGATGTATTATAGCACACTAAATAAACTTTTGCAACTGTTTGTCGCGCTCGCGACTAAATTTTTTTCTTTTACAAACAATATTTTTATGGACCAAAACGCTGTTTTTACCGATATGGCGGTGGAATTCTGCCGCCACAAGCACCACAAGGACGACGGACTCATCAGGTACTACGAGGTAGAGGTGGACGAGGCAATGTCCAAAAAGCTCGGCAAGCCGTGCGGGAAATACGCAACGCTTGAGACGACCGCCGTCATCAATGGTGAAAATAAAGAATACACACGAGTGATCGACGCGCTCACGTCGTGCTTAAAAAGTTATTGCAATGGCTGCGGAAAAGTGCTTGCCGTTGGGCTTGGCAATCCCGATCTTACTGCCGACGCGCTGGGCGACAGGGTGTTCAAGCGTTTGTCGGTCAACCGCCACTTAAGTGCGAACGGTGGTAACGACAAATATCTTTGCGCGCTAACGCCGAATGTGCTCGGCATGACGGGTATAGAAAGCTTTGACATAATTTCCGCCGTGGCGGACAGAGTTAAACCCGACGCGATAGTGGTGATCGACGCGCTTACAGCCGCTGCGGCAAACCGTATCGCCACCGCGTTTCAAGTAACGGACAGCGGCATAACTCCGGGCAGCGGTGTGGAAAACCATAGGCGTAGACTTGACGAAAAATCGCTCGGTGTTCGCACTGTGTCGGTAGGCGTTCCGCTTGTGGTGTATTCGTCCACAATCGTGCGCGACTACTGCGAGTGCGATAGCCGTCCGCACTGTGACATGATAGTGACGCCAAAGGACGTGGATATTCTGGTCGAGGACTGCGCAAGCATTATAGCCGGTGCAATAAACAACGCGTTCGGCGGCGAAAAGGTAAGAGCGTATTAGGGTTGTAACGTAAGTCTTGCACCGCGCATATATAAGGGCTATGCGTGGTCCGATAGGAGTTTTTGACAGTGGAGTCGGCGGGCTTAACGTGCTCAAAAAGTGCGTAGAGCTTTTGCCCGACGAAAGCTTTATTTATCTAGCCGACAAGGCGAACATGCCATATGGAAACAGGCCGAGGGAAGATATTGCACGCGCGGCGTTTGCTTGCGCAGATACGCTGTTTTCACGCGGTTGTAAAGCGTTGGTGGTGGCGTGTAATACCGCGACGGTGACGGCGGTGGACGATATTCGCGCGCTGTACGGCTCGCGCGTGGTGGTGGGCTTAGAGCCGGCTGTCCGCCCGTGCATAAAACAGCTAGGCAAGCGCGGCTACGCCGTCGCGCTCGTCACGCAGGCAACATACAGATCGGATAGGTTCAATAAATTGCTTTTTAGCTGCGAAAAAAAGATAGTGCCGATTGCCGTCCCCGAGCTCGCCAAGCTTATTGAGGATAACGTTGATGATATTTCGCGGATAAATGACTTTGTCAAGAGCATATTTCGCGATTACATGGACGCCGAGGCGGTTATACTCGGCTGTTCGCACTACACATACATAACTGACATGATAAATGCCGTTTACGGTGGAAAAATAAAAATCTACGACGGCGCGGATGGCGCGGCGCGGCGACTAAAGTACTGCCTCGAGCTTTCGGGAGAGCTCGCCAAAAAAGGCGAGCAAACGCCCAAAATAGAATTTTTATCTACATATAAAGAATAAAATAATTAATAAAATGTTGCAATTGCAGTGTATATGTGATATAGTATTGTAAATATTTGTCTGTTCCTCGGAGGGCATATGAAAAAACGTTGTATCACATTACTTTCTGCAATAGTCGCAACGGTCTGTTTGGGCACGTTTATTGCGTGCGGAAAAAATGCAGACGGCAACACTGCTTCGCCCGAACATGTTTGGGGCGACGAATATACCATGAGCGCGGCGTATCAAAGGGCGACCGAGCTCGGCTATATCGGCACGCTGGAAGAATTTATAGCGTCAATCAGTGGCAAGGACGGTGCTGACGGCAAAGACGGCAAGGACGGCGTTTGCGGCAAGGACGGTAAGGATGGCAAGGATGGTAAAGACGGCAAGGATGGTAAGGACGGCGTTAATGGCGTAGGCATAAAGAACGTTACGGTTAACGCCGACGGAGAAATCGTAATTACCGATACAAATGGCAATGTAGTTTTTAAGCAAAAATTACCGCTTTGCCCGCACGAATATTCCAACGCGGAAGTGGGCTTGGCGGCGGGTTGCACGTATGCGGGTTACAGCTACAAGGTTTGCAGTAAGTGCGGGGACAAGGGGTATACCGTTCTGCCGCCGCTAAACCATGACTGGGATATCGGCACTGTTGTTTATGAACCGAATTGCTCAAAGAACGGCTATATGTTTTATACGTGCAAAACATGCGGCGAAACCAAATCGCAAGTTTTGGACGCAACGGGCGAGCACAGCTTTAAAAACGGCGTGTGCCAATATTGCGAATTAAGCGAAGTCGTGTACATAGACCAATACTACAACAACGATTACGGCTACCGATATTTGGCTACCATGCCAAAGGGCGAAGACTTGTGCGCGTTTTACGACGATATAGCCGATGCAGTTACAGCTTTCCATAGCGGCGATATCACGGCTACGCAAAACGCTAACGGCAAGTACGTGCTTGGCGTTTTTGACTACAACAAGTACGGATTAACGCACGACGACGCAATATCCGTGTGGAAGACCTACGTTGACGACAAACCGCTGTACTATTGGCTTGCAAACAGCGCAACGTATACCTATACGGAGCTCACGTTGTTTGTGGAACAAGAATATGCTGTCGGGTCGGCGCGCACGGCGTACAACAATAAGCTGTACGGTATAATCGATGAGTACACGGCTTTAGCGAAAAACGAAAACGCGTACACTGTTGCGCTTGCTTATCATGATAAAATAATAGATACAATCGATTATGCATATGACCGAAACAACAAGCCGGAAACCGCCGCGTGGGCGCACAACATTACAGGCGTGCTGGAAGGCAATGGCGCGGTTTGCGAAGGTTATGCGCGAACTTTCCAGTTACTGCTCAATGTGCGCGGCATAAACAATCTGTTGGTTACGGGCAAGGGCGGAAACGTCGATCACGCATGGAACTTGGCGGAGATAGACGGTGAGTGGTACTGGTTTGATTTGACTTACGACGATACTCCAAAATATTATTGGGGAATATCGCATAATTATTTTTGCGCTACAGACGAAAGCTTTTTAAAGAATCATACGCCCGACAACGGCGTCGGTTTGGAATTTCTGTACGAATTGCCCGATAGAGCGCAAAGCAGGTACGACGGCGACGACGCTATCTTTTACGATATGTTTACTAATGACGGTGCGGAGTATGCTGTTGTAGGCTACGACACGCTGTCTGTTTCGAGTATAACAAAGAGCGGAGATTTTGTAATACCGGCTACGATTACGTACCGCGGGCGTGAGTTCTCGGTTGTAAGTATAATGAATTACGAGGATGGTAAGCAAACCATTCAGCATGTTATAAGCGGATATAAAAATGCGACAGCTTCGGTTCATGTGCCGGCGACAGTTAGATATATTAATGACGGACACACGTTGAATAATTCATACGCCCAACTTGAAGCAATTACCGTGGACGAAAATAACCCGTATTTCAGTGCGGAAGACGGCGTACTGTTTTCCAAAGAGAAACATATGCTTATAACTTATCCTGCGGGTAAACAGTCCGTCGAATACAAAATACCGGATGAAACGGGTGTAATTGCGTGCCACGCTTTTATTTCCGCTACAAAGAATCTGGAAAAGCTGACAATTGGAAAAAACGTATACTTTACAGGTTGGGCAAACTGGGGTGCAGGCTATCCCGACGAACCTCACGGCGGTAATATTATTTCAGGGGAATGGAGTGATATCGTAAATGCGTTGACAGGAGCAAGGCAGTTACTGGTGGACGACGAAAATCCGTACTACGTCATTCAAGACGATATGTTGTTTAACAAGTCTTTTACACGCTTATACGTGGGATTGCCCAATATACAAACTGCGGTTGTTCCCGAAACGGTAGTTGATATTGAAACCGACGCGTTTGAAAATTGCGTAAATCTTGTAAGCGTAACCGTTCCGAACGGTATTACCGAGATACCGCAATGTTTATTTGCCGATTGCAAAAGCTTGCAAGAAGTAATTTTACCCAACACTATTATCACAATCGATGATTTTGCATTCAGTGGTTGTACTTCGCTGAAATCAATAAATATTCCCGCAAGCGTGCAGCGTATAAAGCGTCATGCGTTTAGTAGATGTAGTGAGTTGGAACAAATCGTATTGCCGGAAGGGCTAAAGCGATTGGATTACAATGCGTTTAGCGGGTGTCATAATCTTACGGAAGTAGTCGTGCCTAAAAACGTTCAATATGTCGGAACGTCGGATAAAATATCCGGACCGCTTCCTTGTTTATATTATTACGGCACTGAGAATGAGTGGGAAAATGTAGACGTTGAATTTACATACTACGAAAGCGAATATTTTCCTATATTTACCGTAAATATTTATTTCTATTCGGAAGAACAGCCGACTGCGGAAGGTAATTACTGGCATTACGTAGACGGAGAGCCTACCGCATGGTAAATTATTAATTACACAAAAAACATGCCTTCGCATTTACGAAGGCATGTTTTTTGTTAATTACTTTTTATTCTACCGTGACCGATTTTGCAAGGTTGCGCGGTTTGTCTATGTCGCAGCCGCGTTTTGCCGCGATGTAGTAGGCGAATATCTGTAATACCACGGCGGTGAGTATTGGCGTTACGTCGTCGTCGCAATCGGGGATAGTGAGCAAACCGTCGGCTTCTTCACCGATCTGCTTGTTATTGTATGACGATATGGCAAGCACGTCGCCGCCGCGCGACTGCACCGCTTTTATGTTGGAAAGCATTTTGGAGTACAAATCGGACTGCGTGACTAGAGCGAGCGTGACCGTGCCTTTTTCGATTAGCGAAATCGTGCCGTGCTTGAGCTCGCCCGCGGCGTACGCTTCGGCGTGGATATACGATATTTCTTTAAGCTTGAGCGCGCCCTCGAGCGACGCGGCGTAGTCGGTGTTTCTGCCTATAAAGAACACGCACTTATGCTCGGCGTAGCCTTCGGCATATTGCTTGATTTTGTCTGTGTCCTTTAGGATCTCGCTTATCTTATCGGGCAGGAGAGCGAGCTCGCCGAGAAGCTCGGAGTATCTCGCGTCCGAAATTATGTGCTTGACCTTGGCGATTTTAAGCCCTACAAGGTACAGCGCCGCCACCTGCGTGGTGTAGCCCTTTGTGGTAGCAACTGCGATTTCAGGACCTGCATAGGTGTACAGCACGTTGTCTGCTTCGCGTGCTATTGCGCTTTGTATAACGTTTACAATGGCAATGGTGTGCGAACCGCATTTTTTGGCAAGCCTGAGCGCCGCGAGCGAGTCCGCCGTTTCGCCGCTCTGGCTTATAACAATAGTGAGCGTGCGATTGTCGGTTATGGGGTTGCTGTAGATGTATTCGCTGGCAAGTATGCAGTCTACGCCGATACGGCAGTATTTTTCGATAAAATGCTTGCCTACAATGCCCGCATGGTACGCCGAGCCGCAACCGACAATGTTTACGCGGTTAATGCGGTTTACGTTGTTTGCGGAAAAGTCGATTTTGTCGAGTATAATATTATCGCCCTTGATGCGGGGAGAAAGAGTGCTTTTTATTGCTTTGGGCTGCTCATAGATCTCCTTGAGCATAAAGTGCGGATATCCGTCCTTTTCCGCGAGCGATATGTCCCAGTCAACAAGGTAAGGGGTCTTTTCCACGGTATTGCCGTTATTGTCGAAAAAGGTGACGGCGCGAGAGGTGAGCCTGGCGATTTCGCCGTCGTTAAGCTGAACAAAGTTATGCGTATGCTCGAGCGCCGCGGCAAAGTCGGACGCGATGAAGTTTTCGTTCTGTCCGAGTCCGACGACTAGCGGATTGTCCTTACGTATCGCGTACAGCGTGTCGGGCGCGTCGGCGGATAGAATGCCGACCGCATACGAACCCGTAACACGCTCCATGACCTTCCTTAGCGTGGAAATCATATCGCCGTCGTAAAGATACTGGATGAGCTGCGCTATTACCTCGCTGTCCGTGTCGCTCTTAAACGGCAAACCGTGTGCGATAATGTCGGATTTAAGCTCGGCAAAGTTTTCTATAATTCCGTTGTGAACAATGCAAAACCGCCCGTCAGCCGATAGGTGCGGGTGAGAATTGACGTCGCTCGGCGCACCGTGGGTCGCCCAACGCGTGTGCCCTATACCGATATTTCCGTTTAGCTTTTTGCCGCCGTTCGCTTTTTCGCAAAGGGTGGCTACCTTGCCGGTTGTTTTGATCACGTCAATATTATCGCTGTCGACAACGGCGATGCCGCTCGAATCATAGCCGCGGTATTCCAAGCGCTGTAAACCTTTAAGCAGAACGGGCGCGGCTTGTTTGCCGCCCACGTAACCTATAATTCCGCACATGGTTGTAATTCTCCTTTATTTTTCTGTGTTATTCCCGTCGTCTTCGGTAGATTATTCGTTTTTGTCTGTCTGTTCGGTCGGTTTGTATAAAAAGAATTTGACAATAAGTATAATAACGACTATTACCGCTATCGCAAAAAACGCGAGAGTGATGTAGTTGACGTAATCACGGAACAAGAACGATATAAGCGTAATTATTCCGCACGCGACGGCATTACCTACAATAACGCCGATAAGCGATTTTACAAAACCTATTTTGAGTATGGACGCAACCGCGCTGCCCGTCCAAACGCCTGTGAGCGGCAGTGGAATGGCAACAAATAGCGCCGTGCCGCCCATTTTTTTCATATCGCTTTTGGTGATAAACGGCTTTTTTGCGCCCTTTGATTGTGCGTCGCTTTGCACGGAATCGGCTAGCGAACGCGACTTTTTTTCAAACTTGTCGTATAAGAACTTGCCGATTTTGGAAAACAGCTTAGTCTTTGACAGCGCATTGATAAGCGGGATAAAAACTATCAATAGTATGGGCGCAATAAGCGACGAGCCCAAAAACGCCCAGCCGAACGCCTCGATAGGCGACAACCCCATGCTTATCCCGAACGGTATGGCAAAGCGCGCTTCGGCTATCGGAATAATCGACAATAGCAGTACGGCAAGCGGCGCGCCGAGCGAGTTATTCATCGCATTGGCAATATTTTCCACTATAGCATCCATACCGATATATTATAAGCCGAAAATCGCCGATATGTCAACTGTATTCAAAATTTATTTTTTAAAATTGGATTGGCGGGTCATTATGACGTGTAAAATTCGCTTGACAAGTATACAAAAATAATAGTATACTCTAAAAATTATATTTTTATCTTTGGAGATAATTTTAAGTGAAGCGATTAGTGCAATATATTTTTTTAGCGATATTGGCAGTTATGCTTGTTTTGGCTGTTGCTGCTTGCAGCGGAGATAAGGCAGATAAGCTTGAAGTGCCTACCAACATACAGTACAGTATGTGTGACGGGCTGATTACATGGGACGATAATATTAGAGCCGACGCCTTTGTTGTGGAAATAAATGGTATTGAAAACCCTGTTTTGGACGCGGAGTTCAATATTGATCTTGAAGATAAATCGGAGCAATATGTTATACGAATAAAGGCGGTGAGCAAAACGTATGCGGATTCCGATTGGTCGGCGGAGGTAATAAGGGGCGGTGGAAAGGTGCTTTGCGAAATAACGGACGACCGCACCGCGTATAATATTGTCGGCTGTACCGATTTGTCCGGTCCTGCTTTGTTGCCGAGCAGATATGACGGACTTCCTGTTATAGGTATATCCCACAGTGCTTTTTATGAATGTGAAGAAGTTACAAGCGTAATAATTCCGAATTCTGTTACACAAGTCGGCGAAAATGCATTTTATAAATGCGGCTCGTTAACAAACATCGCAATTCCGAATTCTGTTACAAGCATTGGTAGGAATGCATTTTTTGGCTGTAGTTCTTTAACGAGTGTCGTAATACCTGATTCTGTCACGAAGATTGGTTTTAGTTTGTTTAAAGGGTGCAGTTCTTTGACAAATATCAAAATACCTGATTCAGTTACAAGTATTGACTATTCGGCATTTCGCGACTGTAGCTCGCTTACAAGCGTCATAATCCCTAATTCAGTTTCATATATCGGCAATGCGGCATTTAGTGACTGTAGCTCGCTTACAAACGTCACAATTTCCGAATCGATAGAAATAGTAAATCCGCAAATGTTTGATGGCTGTTCGGCGCTTGCAAATATAACGATTCCCAATTCTGTCAAAAGAATAGGGAATGGTGCATTTTACGGTGTCGGGCTGTTGTCTGTTAACATACCTAAGAGCGTCACGGAAATCGGAATAATGGTGTTTGGCGGGTGCAACAATTTAACTGAAATAACGGTTGATAAGGATAATCCTAATTACAAAAGCGAAAACAACTGCCTACTAAATAAGGAAGGCAATATATTAGTAGTCGGTTGTAGAAGTAGCGTAATTCCGCAGACCGTAACCGAAATAGGCGATTATGCGTTTTGCGGATACTCTTGGCTTACAGAGTTAATTGTGCCGCCGCAGATCACGAAGATAGGCGTGCACGCATACTTTGATTGCTGTAACCTAAGTAGAGTGTTTGTTCCGATAACAGTAAATGAAGTACTTGCGGCGTTTGATATCACTGTTATAATGTCTGGACTCGACATTCATGTTGAGGAGCATGTCCCGCGCCCGGTTACGTATGCGGTTGATACAATTTATAAACCGGGGCACTATTTGGGGGCGGGAATCTGCGTATATACAAACGACAAGGAAAAAGCGAACAGTAAACAACATTGGGTGTGCGAGCTTGATTATGACAACGAGATTTACCCGTATGTAGTGTCTATAAACATAAATTCACGCATGCAGTTTATTAGTAATGACAATTTAGTTGCATTCTTTATAGGTATCGGATATTTTCCTAAACGCATAGGTTACGACTGCAAGGGCTTTTCGCTTACGCCGGGCGGCAGCATATTATTTACCAAGGAAGATGCGGACGCAATAATAGCGCGAGTCAAGAACGGCGAAAACGTAAATATCTATCCCGTGTGGACGCCGCGCGAGCAATCATAATATCCAAATTATTTCCGTCCGATAATTGTATGCAATGTAAATTTTTTGCGCATATATATTGACAAGAAAAGAGCCGTATTATATAATTTACGGTAGAATATTACGCGCTATTGTTTGCGCGAATTTGGGAGAAGCAAATGGGCAAATACTTCGGGACTGACGGAATAAGGGGCAAGTACGGCGACAATCTTGACGCGAGTTTGGCTTACAAAGTCGGACTTGCGATTGTAGCGTACTTCGGCAAGGGCATAGTTGTTATAGGCAGAGACACGCGCGTGTCCGGTCCGGAGATACAGCAGGCGCTTATCGACGGGCTTAAGCGCGGCGGGGCGGAGGTTCTTACCGTCGGAATACTGCCCACGCCTGCGATTGCGCGTATGGCAATCAAATACAACGCGCTTTGCGGTATTGTTATATCCGCGTCGCACAATCCGCCCGAATACAACGGCATTAAGATATTCGACGGCAACGGCGTCAAGCTGAGCGAGGAGCAGGAGGGCAGTATCGAGTATTACATCGAAAATCCCAGCGAGTCGCGCGCCGTAGGGTCTGTTCGCGAAATTGCCGACGCGCAAAAGCAGTATATAGACTACCTTGTGGATACCGTGGACTACGACATGACGGGAGCTAAGGTATGGCTGGACTGCGGTTACGGCGCGGCGTCCACAGTTGCCAAGCAAGCGTTTGAGCGATTGGGCGCTACCGTCGAGATAGAAAACTGCAAGCTTCGCGGCGAAAAGATAAACAGCGGCTGCGGCGCGCTCCATCCCGATTACGTGTTGCATTCCATGGTCGGCACGGACTATAAGCTCGGCTTTTCGTACGACGGCGACGCCGATCGGCTTTCTTTCGTGTTTGACGGCAAGATCATGGACGGCGATTCTGTGTTGTACAATATCGGCAGGGAAATGGCGCTAAAGGACAATGTCGTGGTCGGTACTATTCTTTCCAACACAGCGCTCGAGCGTCGGCTGGAAAAGGACGGGCGGCGGCTTGTTCGCACTCCGGTCGGCGATAAATACATCTGCGATTTGATGTTCAAAAAGGGCTACAACCTCGGCGGCGAGCAGAGTGGGCACTATATTGTTTATCCGCAAGCGACGACGGGCGACGGCATAATGTCGAGTATGTTCCTTACAAAAGCGCTTTACAAGAACGGAAAATTGGGCGAGTTTATCGAGCTCAACCTGTTCCCGCAAAAAGCGATTGCGGAATACGCCGATCAGTCCATAATGTACGAGAAAGGCATGATAGACCTGATCGAGGACTACACGGCAAGGCTGTCGGGCATAGGCAGACTGATCGTGCGCATGTCGGGCACAGAGCCAAAGGTTCGCGTGATGTGCGAGTGCGAAGACCCGCGCAAAATCGACGAGGTGCTTGCCGTATTCAAAAAGTACATCAACACTCGAAAATAACCCGAATAATGCCGTATGCCATAAAATATCGCATACGGCATAATAATTTCAAAAGTAGGTGTTTTATGGTATGTTTGTATAATTTTTGCCGCAAAAATCGAAGTAAGGTTTTCTTGCTTACTTCTTTCCAAAAAGAAGTAAGGAAATTATTTTGACAAAATTCTACATAAGGTTGACAAAATAATGAGGTTGTGGTAATATACAAAGCGTTATAAGGGTATAATCGAGGGGTAATGGAACAGCAACCTAAAAACACCGAAACCAAATCGGAGCATAAAAAAACGAAAAAACGCGCTAATGTGAATGTTAAGACGTTGTTTTCTCCGCGCTATCGCGGAGTTATTTTGACGTTTATATTCGACATTGCCGTTTGCTTCGGTGCGTTCTGGCTGGCGCACAAGGCTATGTTCAATCAAGTGTCTGTAGAAGCTCCGCTCAACTATAGAAACTTTATTGTGCCAATTATGATAATCATGACAGGCATTCCTGTGTGTATGCTTGCGCTGTTCAATTGTTACAACGTGGTGTGGAAGCTGGCGGGACGGATCGAATTTATCAAGTTTGTCGCGTCGTATGTGCTGTCTTACTGCGTGCTTTTGATACTTAAGGCGGTGCTGTGGGCGGCGTTTAACGTTCAGCTTTGGGGCACGCAAATACTGCTATTTGTATTTTTGGCAATGATTTTTACTGCGATACCTCGGTTTTCCAACATGCTCATCGGCTACTTCAAGCATGTTCAGCGCGGCAACTTCCCGGTAAGCCAAAAGCCCGTCCGTACCGTTATTTACGGCGCGGGCAATATCGGGTCTGTACTGAACAACCGTTTTGTAGCAAACCCCGACGAGGGGTATACGCCCGTCGCGTTTATGGACGACGATCCGGACAAGCAGGGCAAGTCAATAGGCGGCAATCTTGTTGCGGGCGGACTTGACGATGTGGAACGTATTATAGACGACTACAGCCCGGATATGTTTGTTATAGCTATTACCGACATTACCAAATCGCAGTTAAAACATATATACGAAAAGATTTCCAAGTACAACATTCCAATCAAAATGCTGCCGCCGATAAGCGACGCAAATTCTACGGCTAATTCGGCGCTCGCGCTTGCCGATATAAAGATAGAATCATTGCTCGGCAGGGACGAGTTCAAGGTCAAGACCGAGCTTGTGGATATGTCGGTCAAGGACAAGGTCGTCATGGTCACCGGCGGCGCAGGTTCTATCGGCTCGGAGCTTTGTCGCCAAGCGCTGACTTTCGGCTGCAAGCATCTTGTTGTTTTCGACCAGAACGAGAACGGCATGTTCAATATCGATCAGGAATTCCGTAAAAAGTTCGACACGGATAGATATTCATTGATTATGGGTACTGTGCGCGAGGCAGGCAAGCTTGCGGAGGTGCTGGCAAGGTTCAAGCCGGAAACGGTATTTCATGCGGCGGCATACAAGCATGTGCCTATGATGGAAATTGCGCCGACCGAGGCGATTAAGAACAACGTGTTCGGCACTAAAAACGTAATAGAACAGTGTCAAAAAGCGGGCGTTAAGCGGTTTGTACTTATTTCCACAGACAAAGCAGTCAATCCCGCAAATGTTATGGGTGCAAGCAAACGCCTTGCCGAAATGCTTGTTCAGACGCGCGCCGCGGACAGCGATATGCAAATGGCTGCCGTGCGATTCGGTAATGTGCTCGGTTCGTCCGGCTCGGTCATACCTACGTTCTTAAAGCAGATACAGGAGGGTGGTCCGGTAACGGTAACTGACAGAAACATTAAGCGTTACTTCATGACGATACCTGAAGCGGTTAGGCTTGTATTGCAGACGGGCGCGCTCGCCTCGAGCGGCGAGGTGTTTGTGCTTGACATGGGCGATCCCGTGTATATCTACGACCTCGCATGCAATCTGATTCGCCTTAACGGGTTTGTGCCCAACAAGGATATTCAAATAGTCATTTCGGGTTTGCGTCCGGGAGAGAAGCTGTTTGAGGAGCTGCGTTACGACCAAGAACAGGTCAACAATACAATACACGAGGGCATTTTCGTCACCAAGCTTGAAACAATAGATAGAGTACAGTTCGACAAAAATCTTGCCGAGCTCAAAAAGATAGCCGAAAAAGAGGACGAGGTCGCCACCGAAAAGAAAGTGTTTGAGGTCGTTCCGCGCGGTGCACGCGAGCAAGCTATTAAGGAGCGCGAGTCAAGTCTTCGCGCGGCAAGCGCCGAAGCGAAAATGACCGCCAATGCGACAAGCGACGCTGCGTAGCTCTATTCAAAATGATTTAGACGTAAGAGTAATAAAACCGTCGTCGCGTATAGTACAATGTAAGCGAGATAGTTTTTTCGGAGGTAGGTATGGTTTGGTGGCAAGCCATGGTGCTTGGGCTTGTGCAGGGACTTACCGAGTTCTTGCCCGTGTCGTCAAGCGGACACTTGATATTGACAAGAGAGCTGATGGGGCTTAACGACGGCAGCTCTTTTTTGCTGTTTGACGTTATGGCGCACGTGGGTACGCTTGTCGCCGTGGTAATCGTGCTGTATAAGCCTATAATCGAGCTATTCAAAAAACCGTATAAGAATTTATTAATGCTGATTGTTGCCACGATCCCCGCGGTTGTTGTCGGGTTCGCGTGCAAGGATATAATCGAAGAGTACTTCTCGACAGCAAAGTATTTGTGCTTCTTTTTTGCGTTTACCGCAATAATAATGCTGGTCAGCGAAATTGTTGCCAAGCGCAACAAGACGCCTAAGGATTTGGGCTGGGGCGGCGCGGTAGCAATGGGGCTTATGCAGGGCTTAGGCGTTTTGCCCGGTGTGTCGCGGTCGGGCTCGACTATTTTCGGCGGTACGGTCGCAGGCACGGACAGCAAAAAGATAGCGACGTTTTCCTTCCTAATGAGCTTGCCTGTGATAGGCGGGTCACTGCTTCTCAGTATTATCGACGTGGCGCAAGCGGGCGCGCTCGGCAACGTCGATTGGTTCAGCATTTTTATAGGTGCGGCTACGGCTTTCGCGTCCGGATATATCGCGGTCAGGGTCATGCTAAAGCTGATAGCCAAAGCCAATTACAAATGGTTCTCGCTATATCTCGGCATTGTTGCAATTTTGACTTTTTCGTTCTATTTCCTGTAGAGCGTTCATAAATATAAAATTTATCACACTTTTTTTACGGCAATCATATACAACAAATATGATTGCTGTATTTTTCGGTGGAAGATCGTGCGAGCACGACATCAGTGTTATTACGGGATTGCAAGCCATGTCCGCATGCAAAAAGAAGTGTGTCGGCGTGTACATAGACGCGGATGGCGTATGGTGGGCGGCTGAGTGTTTTGACAGCGTTTCCGCCGTGCGCAACAACAGGTTCGACGGAAAAAGGGTATACCTTCGTCCCGCCGAAAATTACTTGTACCACAAAAACAAAAAGCTGTACAAGGTTGACTGCGCGCTGCTTTGCATGCACGGAATTTTGGGTGAGGACGGTTCGCTACAGGGTTTGCTTGAAATGTGTGGCATACCGTACACGGGCAGCGGCGTTATGGCGTCTGCTATAGGTATGAACAAAATAAAATCAAAGCAGGCGTTTGTAGGCGCAGGACTGAACGTGCTGCCGTACGTGACGGCTACGCACGTAAATTACAATGCCGATGCCGGTGCGGTGTTGGAAAGCGCGGAATCGCTCGGCTATCCCGTGATTGTCAAGCCGTGCAACTTAGGCAGTTCCATAGGCATATCGATTGCGGAGGACAGGGCGCAGCTTTACACGGCGCTCAGAGTGGCGTTCGAGTGGGACGACGTGGTTATAATCGAAAAAGCGCTATTGGACTTTACGGAAGTCAACTGCGCTGTGCTGGGCGACAGCTATGACCGAGATCTTATTGTGTCTCAAACCGAACAACCCGTCGGGTGGAAAACGTTTTTGACGTTTGCCGATAAGTATGCAGGCGACGTGAAATCGCTAAGGCATAAGATGCCCGCGGAAATCGGCGCGGAAAAGAACGAGCTTGTGCAGAGCTTAGCCGAAAAGGCGTTCCGCGCGGTGGGGTGCAGCGGCGTTGCGCGCGTTGACTTTATGATAAAGTGCGACGATATTTACGTCAACGAAATAAACACGATCCCGGGCTCGCTGTCGTCGCCGTTATTTTCCGAACAAATGCCGTTTTCTAAGCTTATAGATAAGCTGATAGAGTGCGCTGTAGACCGTAAACAGCGGTTTGACGCGCTAAAACGCACGTACACGCCCACTATCCCTATAGTGGGTAAATAGTCAGAATAAATTCAACGGTTAAAAACACGGTATCGTTTTATCCGATACCGTGTTTTATTATGCTTTATAGCTCATGGGTCTGACGCAGTAGGTGATGATTTCGCAAATAAACAAAATATCGTCCTCACAGTCGTTGCGTACCCACTCGTTGATTATGGCGTCGATACCTTTTAGGAAATACTTTTGCATGTAGTAAATGAGCTTTTTGTCCGTCACGCCGTGTTTGGCGTATATGGGAACGAAGAGATTTTCAATCATATAATTGTCCATGCTATTTATTTCAAAGGCGTGTGCGTTTTCGGCATAAATTTTGAAAAGGCGCTTATGTTCCTGTATATATTTCAAGTACGGCAACAGATATTTCGGCGAGATAAAGTTTAGATCGTCCTTGTTCAGTTTGCGCATATCAGATAGATCTACGGGATCGTCAAATTTGCATTCGGTTAAAAAGTTGCCTATCATTCCCTGATAAGTTTCTTTTAATAAATCGTACGTATTCTCGTAATGCGCGTAAAAGGTGGAACGGTTGACGTCCGCCACTTTGCATATATCCATTATGGTTATATCCGCAAATTCTTTGCTCTCTAACAAAGTTATAAATGCGCTGCCCATTTTATTCGCCGTATTTTGGAATTTAGATTCAGACCTGTTCATGTTTTGATTATACTAAAGAATTTTAAAAAAAGCAATCAGAAACCGACACTTTTCGGATTTTGTGTTGTGGTGTTTTTTGAAATTACGGATTAAAATGTAAGTGTAATCGGGAGGGCAAATCCGGTATGAAACAGAACGAAAACACCAACGAAACAAAAGACACCGTCGCTATAACCGACGCGGACTTTAAGGAGTTTTTATCGGCTTCGGGTGATGCGCAATGGAAAATACTGCAAGCCCACGCCGAAAAAAACAAAAAAATCATTCAAATAAGGAGATTAAAAACCATGAACGAACAGTACAACGACCATCACTACGAGGAAATCAGCAAACAGTTTGAGGAATTCTGCCACACCAAAGGCATTGCGGCAAAGTTCAAAGTCGCATTTGCGCAAATGGCTGAAAACACGCGCAAGCAGAAGGAAGCGGACAAAGCGCAGCTTGAGGAAGTAAAGCGTCAGTCGGCGGAAGCAAACCCCGAATTTACCGAGTTTTTGCATACCAAAGGTCTTAAGGCAAAAGTAAAGCTGATTATTGCTAACCTTAAAAAAGGCATAAAAGAAGCGCCGCAAAAGACCGCGGCGGCTGTCGACGGAATTTCGGCGCAGACCAAAGCAAACATTGCAAAAGCGCAAGCAAGCGTTTACAGAACAACGGCAGGCTACGGCGCAAATAATAGCGGAGCAAATGTGCAAGACGCTTCGGAATATACCGCGGAAGATCTTGCTCGCGAGTTCAACGAGTTTTTGAAAGCCAAAGGTCTTGACGGAAAGTACGCTGTAGAAGTTACAGGCGAGGAAAACAATGACTGAACTCGAAAAAGCGCTTTCCGGTGAACAGTTCAACCGCAGGGATGGAGAGGTGATTGCCTTTCAGATGAAAGTCGAGGAGCTTTTATACGATTTCAATCACTCAAGACCGAGCGACCCTAGGCGCACTGAAATAATCAAGGAGCTTGTCACCGGCTACAATCAATACGTTTTTATCGAGGACGGCTTTAAGTGCGTGTTCGGAAAGAACATTCACTTTAAAGGCACGGCAATGATCAACTTTAATTGCACGTTCCTCGATTCCAACATTATCACCGTCGGACATTGTGCGCTTATCGGTCCTAACTGTAGCATTATCTGCACCAACCACACGCTTGATGCGGACGAAAGGCTTAAAGGCGGTTTTTGCGATAAGCCTATCACGATCGGCGATAAAACATGGCTTGGAGCGAACGTAACCGTTTTGCCCGGTGTGACTATCGGCGAGGGCGCGGTAATCGGCGCAGGTTCGGTCGTAACAAAAGATATTCCGCCGTACACTGTGGCGGTAGGAAACCCTTGCAGGGTTGTAAAAGAAATTCCGCACAAATAGGAATGGCAGATGAAAAAGAAAATCGTAATTAACGAATACAACAAACAAGTGGAACGGGAGATATCTTATACCCCGTTCCGCTATATCGTTGCAATATTTCTGGTCGTATTGGAGACATTGGCGGTTATTGCCGTTATGACGTTCCTGACGATGTACATTCCGTACTTTTACTTTGCCGTGGTTGCAACGCAGATCGGCGTTGCGATCGCGATAATCAACCGCAAGGATAATCCCGATTACAAGCTGCCGTGGCTGTTCTTTGTCATGCTCATCCCGATCGTCGGGTTTATGCTGTACTTTATGTTCTATTCGCGTAAACTGAACAAAAAGCAAATAAAGAGATTAGATAAGCTGACAAAACAACACGTAGATAAAGACGATACGACGGAACTATCGGAAATAAGCGCAGGCGACGCGCTTATCGGCTCGCAAGCTATTATGCTGAACAAGCTTTCCGATTCGCATACATACGCTAATACCGATATTCGATATTATCCGCTCGGCGAGGAGCTGTTTGCCGCCATGGTCGATGATCTGAAAAAAGCCGAGAAGTTTATATTCATGGAGTACTTCATAATCGAGGGCGGGTTGTTCTGGGACACGATTTTGGATGTGCTCATGGATAAAGCGGCGAGCGGCGTGGAAGTGCGCGTTGTTTACGACGATATAGGCTGTATGATGACGCTTCCCGGCAATTACCATAAACAGCTCCGTAAGCTGGGGATAAAAGCCGTTCCGTTCTCGCGCCTGCGCGGACAAGCCAACAACGAGTTTAACAACCGTAGTCACAGAAAGATAACCGTAATAGACGGTAAGGTAGGGTACACGGGCGGCGTGAATATTGCCGACGAATATATTAATCGTATTGTAAAATTCGGGCACTGGAAGGACGTGGGCTTGCGCTTGCAGGGCGAAGCGGTAAACGAACTGACAAGATTATTCTTAATAGACTACGGCTTAAACGACAAAAAAGCCGACGATAATTTTGCCGATTATTACCGTTATGAGCAATGCGAGCAGGACGGTTATTGCATACCGTTCGGCGACGGTCCAAAGCCGGTGTACGAAAGACAGGTTGCAAAGTCGGTCATTCTGAATATGCTCAATCAAGCAAAGCGATACGTTTATATCACTACACCGTATTTGATTATAGACAACGAGCTTATAGAAGCTCTCGAACATGCCGCCATACGCGGAATAGACGTTCGTATTATAACGCCGCATATCCCCGACAAAAAGCTTGTATTCCTTATGACACGCAGTCATTACAACAGACTTATGACCGCGGGCGTTAAGATTTACGAATACGAGAGCGGATTCGTCCATGCCAAAACATACATATCCGACGACGAAACGGCTATGGTCGGCACGGTAAATATGGATTACCGTTCGCTCGTTCATCACTTTGAAAACGGGGTGTGGATATATAAGCACGCAGTAATCGAGGATATAAAACGCGATTTTCTGGACACGCAAGAAAAGTCTATAAAGTTTGAACTCGGTATGTTGAAAGAAAATCTGTTCCAAAGATTTGTTCGCGCAATGGTAAAAGTATTCTCGCCGCTGTTCTGATAAAAACATTTTAGAAACCAACACAAATTGTTTTTATGTTGTGGTGTTTGAGTAAAAAAACAATTAAAATATAAGTGTAAAATACAGGAGGCAATAAATGAACGCAATAGAAATAAGAAACCTAACAAAAAGTTTTCGCGGAATGTATGCGGTAGATAATCTTTCTATGACCGTTCCCGTCGGCGCAATATACGGCTTTATCGGCGAAAACGGATCGGGTAAATCTACTACCGAAAAGCTTATCTGCGGACATCTTGTGCCCGACGGCGGTGAAATAAGGCTGTTCGGTAAGGATTATACCGACGCAGGCGTTCGCGCAAGAGTAGGGGCGCTTATCGAAAGCGCCGGCTGTTTTCCAAATTCGAGCGTGTGGGCAAACCTCATGATGCAGGCGCTCAATCTCGGTATTCAAAATCGTAACGAGGAAATAAAGCGTGTGCTCAAGATCGTGCGTATGGAAGATAACGCAAAAATTAAGTTTAAGAGCTGCTCGCTCGGCATGAAACAGCGTATAGGCATCGCTATGGCACTCTTGGGCAATCCCGCGCTTTTGATTCTTGACGAGCCGATTAACGGACTTGATACGGACGGTATGCGTATCATGCGAGAAATCATTGTAGACATTACGAAGAACCTCGGATGCACAGTTCTTATCTCTTCGCACATTTTGGGCGAGCTGGAAAAGATAGCAACCCATTATGGCATTATTCGACAAGGCAAGCTTATTCAGGAAATGTCCGCCGCCGAAATGGACGCGCGCTCGCGCGTGTTTGTGTCGATCAAGACAAAGCACGTGCCGTCGGCTATGACAGTTTTGCAAAAGAAGTTCGGCAACGTTCGTTTCGAGGACGATAGCTTACGCGTTTACGACGTAGATGACACGGAGGCGATCGTTAAATGTCTTTTGGATAACGGACACAAGGTGAGCGAAGTGGAAAAGAACAAAGTAGGACTGGAAGAATACTATATCGAGCTTATGAGCAAAAAGGAGGAAAAGTAATCATGGAAAACACAGTCAAGTTGCAATTTGAACAACCTAGTTTTTTCAAAAGATTAAAAGGCATGCTGAGCGTGGACTTTTACCGCTTGTTTCACACTCCGCTGTTCTATATCTTTCTCGGAATAGCCGCTATCATTCCCGCGCTCGTATCGATGGGCGCTATGGGCGGCGGTGCGGAAGGCGCACCTACGGAAGCTACGGCAATGTTTACAAACGCTTGGCAGATCATAGCCGCAAAAAGTCCGTTGTACGTCATAAACGACATGGGCGATTACGCGAATATGAATATGGTGTTTATCTGCGGCGGAATTATGATTTCGATTTTCATAGGTCACGATTACAAAAGCGGGTACGTCAAGCAATTATTTACCACCCACGCTAAAAAACAGGACTACATGATGAGTAAGACAATGCTCGGCGCGTTCTCTATGGCTTGCATGTGCATTACGTACTTGATAGGCGGTATGATTTCGGCGGCTGGCACTGGATTGCCGTTTACTGTCGATGCAGGCTCGCTTATTTGCGCCATACTCGGCAAGATGATTATGAGCTTGGGTTGGGCGAGCTTATATACGTTTATCAACGTAATATTCCGCAGTAAGTTCGGCATTTCGATCGCGCTGTGCTTCGTGCTCGGGACGGGTATTCCGGTTATCGGCGCGGCGGCGGTCATCGGAAATTCCGCTGCGCTCAACGTATTCCTTTACGGCTCGTCGGTGTACGCGTGCCTGTCGGCAAACTTTGTAAGCGTGATCGTATGTCTTACGGTTTCGGTCGCATGGGCGGTGATATACAACATATTAGGCTCGTGGATATTATCTAAACGAGATTGCTATTAAGAGGTGAACAATGAACGCAATAGAAATAAGAAATCTTACAAAAAACTTCGGGCAGAAGCAAGCGTTACAGGGCTTGAACATGACCGTGCCGCAGGGCGCAATTTACGGCTTTATCGGCGAGAACGGTTCGGGAAAATCTACGACGGAAAAAATCATCTGCGGACTTATACAGCCGAGCGGCGGAAGCGTTAAACTTTTCGGCAGAGATTATAAAGACGCCGACGTCAGAGCTAAGGTGGGCGTGCTTATCGAAGCCCCGGGGTGTTTCCCGAATTACAGCGTCTGGAACAACATGATGCTGCAAGCGGCAAACCTCGGTATAGAAAACGCCGAAGAAGAGGTGCGTAAAGTGTTGAGAGTCGTTCACATGGAAGGCTCGGCGAGCAACAAATATAAGAACTGCTCGCTCGGTATGAAACAGCGTATTGGCATAGCGTTCGCGCTACTCGGTAATCCCACGTTACTTATTCTTGACGAGCCTATCAACGGTTTGGACGCCGACGGTATGCGCATTATGCGCGAGGTCTTAACGGACGTTACCAAAAACTATAACTGCACGGTTGTCATTTCGTCGCACATCTTGGGCGAGCTGGAAAAGATAGCGACCCACTACGGTATCGTGCGCGGCGGCAAGATGATAGCGGAAATGACCGCCGAAGAGCTTAACGCAAACTGTCGCACGTACGTTGAGCTCAAAGCCAAAGACATGGCGGCAACGAAGGCAGTACTCGAACGGAAGTACACTCGCGTTGAAACGGACGAAGAAGAATATATCCGCATTTACGACGGGGTAAAAGCCGAAGAAGTTGTAGACTATATGTATAACGAGCTGCGTATTGCCGTTACGGAAATCAAAACAAGCAAAATCGGTTTGGAAGAATATTATATCGACTTGATGAAGGAGGGCAGATAAATGGAAGCGACGTTTGAAAAACTCACGTTTAAAAAGCGGCTTAAGACCATGCTCAAGGTGGACTTTAAAAGAATGTTCACTATGCCGCTTGTTTACATTTTGGCGGCGGTCAGCTTTGCAATGCCGATACTTATTTTGGTAATGACTACTATGATGGGCGGCGAACCCGACCCGACTACGGGCGCGGAAGCGGCGGTAATGTTCACAAACGTATGGCAGGCGATAAGCTCTGTCAGCGGCGGCGAAAGTGCGGGTATGAGCATGGACCTTACGACTATGTGCAATATGAACCTTATGTACTTTATGCTTGCCGTGCTTGTATGTGTATTCGTTTCCGACGATTTTAAGAGCGGCTATGCAAAGAATTTGTTTACCGTTCGCTCGAAAAAGGTAGATTACGTTTTTTCGAAAACGATTGTATGTTTTGTCTGCGGCGCTATCATGATTATTATGTTCTTCATAGGTGCTATGATAGGCGGCGCGATCGGCGGACTTCCGTTCACAATGGAGGGCTTTACTGCGGGCGGAATAGTGGCTTGTTTGTTCTCCAAAATATTCCTTGTTACTGTATTCGTTGCGATATTCTTAACGTTTGCCGCTGTTGCGAAACAGCGTACGTGGCTTTCGATCTTGCTTGCGATCGGCGTCGGCGCGTTCATGTTTATGATGATACCGATGATGACACCGCTCAATGCAAGCTTCCTTCACGTTATTATGACGCTTGCGGGCGGCGGGCTGTTCGCCGTAGGTCTTGGCGCGGTAAGCAATGTGATACTCGACAAAACGAGTTTGGTATAGTCAGTACGAGCAATAAAACTTCTGTTGATCAGGTTTTCGCAAAAAGAGCATATCGGCAATATTTTCGACATATTGATAATCGTAAAGCAACAAAGCCGCAAAAGGTGCGGCAAAAAAAGGAGATTATCGATATGCGAAAAAAACTCATTGCCGTATTTGCGGTTGCGGCGCTCGCTCTGCCGCTTTGCGCGTGTTCGTCCGACGAAAAGACCGAGCTTACAAGCTACACGATAGAAGCGTCTCTATCCGCCGACAACATTCTTACCGCGACCGTCACTTGCGACTACGTCAACAACAACGACGTTCCGCTTAACGAGTTGTGGTTTCACCTTTATCCCAACGCGTTCCGCGAGGGGGCTACGTATTGTCCCGTGCCCAACGACCGCATACCCGATGCGTACCCGAGCGGCAGAAGCTACAGCGTTATGAAGATCGACGGGGTGTCCGTGGGCGGCAATACCAAGGAAGTCACGGTCGGCGGAGACGATGAGAACGTGCTTATTGTAGCGCTTGACGGCGCGCTAGAGCCTACCGAGAAAACCTCGGTAAAAATCCAATATTCCGTCAAGCTTCCCAAAGTAAAGCACAGACTTGGCTACACGGATAAATCCGTCAACCTTGCCAACTTCTATCCGATAGCGTGCATGTACCGCGACGGCGCGTTTGTAGCCGATCCGTATTACTCGATAGGCGATCCGTTCTACAGCGAGTGCGCTAACTATTCTGTAACGCTCACCGTTCCGCAAAACTACGAATGCGCGTGCACGGGCGAGATATCGGGCAAAACCGAAGCCGAGGGCACTGTGACATATGAGATAGGCGCAAGCTCGGTGCGTGACTTTGCGGCAGTGCTTGGCGAGTACCAAAAAATGAGTGGGCTCAGCGGTTCGACAATAGTCAATTACTACTACTATTCGGACGCCGATCCGGAAAAGGCGCTCAACGCGGCGATTGACAGTGTGCGCATATTCGGTGACAAGTTCGGTGCATATCCGTACAAAGAATACACGGTAGTGCAGACGGGATTTTTGCAAGGCGGTATGGAATATCCCGCACTGTCTATGATTTCCGACGCTTACAGCGGCGACAGCAAGCTTGATATTATAGTGCACGAAACGGCGCACCAATGGTGGTACGGCGCGGTGGGTAACGACGAGGTAAAGCATTCGTGGCTTGACGAAGCTATGGCGGAGTATTCCACCATGATGTTTTACGAATATGCCGACGGTTACAAATACACGTTTGAGGGTAAGCGCGCGGACGCACTCGGAGCATACATGCTTTATTGCGAAACGTACAAGAACAACGGCTTAGGCGACACGTCCATGACGCGTGCGGTAAACGAATACGCCAACGAAACCGAGTACTCGTACATGATTTACGTCAAGGGCGCACTCATGCTGGACGATATTCGCAACACTATAGGCACAGATAAGTTCCTCGCGGGACTAAAGCAGTATTACGCCGACAACAAGTACGGAATAGCTCAGCCGCAGAACCTTATCGGCGCAATGGAAAAAGCTTCTAAGCGTCAGCTCAAACCGTTGTTCGAGTCATGGCTGAACGGCAATGTTCAATTGTATTCCACACATTAACCGTATAAACGTTGCCGTAAGGCGACATATCTCATATCCGCGAAAGCGGATATATATCGAACGCGAAGCGTATATCACGCGGCGTTTAGCCGCATATCGTTAATTCGCGTAGCGAATTTATCTAAGTTATGCACTTATGCACATAGTTATGCACAATGAGTGTGTGCAATAGTGCAGAATTTTGTAGAAAAGTAGCGATAAATTGGTTCGGTCGGGAGGTAGCGCGCCAAATGGCGTTTATAACGATAAAAAGGAAAACGATAATAGCGGTGCTGTCCGTCGTGCTTGCCGTAATAACGGCGGTTACGACGGCGGCAACAGTTATAGCTTCCGCCAAGCCGAGTAACGGCATTACCATAGTTATCGACGCAGGGCACGGCGGAGCGGACGGCGGAGTAACCGGTATAACTACAGGCACAAAGGAGAGTGACGTCAATCTCTCCATAGCCAAGTATCTTGCAAAGCACCTACAAAACGACGGATACAATGTTGTGCTTACCAGAAGCGACAGCGCGGCTGTGTGCGGTGGACTAAAGTACAGTAAGCGCGAGGATATGAAGGCGCGAAAAAACATACTCGCGTCGGCTACGCCGGACCTTGTAGTAAGCGTGCATTGCAATTCCTATCCCGTGTCGTCGGTAAAAGGCGCGCAGGTATTTTATGCCGGCGCGGCGGGTGAGCCGTTTGCAAGGGTCGTGCAAAATTACTTTAACGACGTGCTAAACGATAGGCCGCGCCAAGCGGCGGTGGGCGACTACTATATACTCAATTGCAGCGAGTATCCGTCCATACTGTGCGAGTGCGGGTTTTTGTCCAACGCTCAGGAAGAAGGCAGCCTGATAACGGCAAGCTATCAGCAAAAAGTGGCGTACACGATTTATTCGGCAATCAGTTCAAAGTTCAACGAAAATGCAAATAGTTGATTGGCATAAGTCGGGGAGCGCTCCTCGGCTTTTTGCGTTGTAAAAAAACACTTGCAATATTAAGCGTTGTATGGTACAATAATTCGGTAATAATGCATTGGAGGAAAAATAAATGCAGTTTTTATCTTTGTCCGGCGTTGTGATAGGCGGCATAGTAGGCGGCGTTGTCGGGCTGATTGTCGTCATTGGTATCATTTGGTACATCACTACGCACAACTCGCTCATTTCGCTCAAAAACGACGTAGATGAGTCGTTCTCCGCTATGGACGTGCATATGAAAAAGCGTTACGACCTTATTCCCAATCTTGTAGCTACCTGCAAGGGCTACGCAAAGCACGAGTCCGAAACGTTCACAAGAGTTACCGCGGCGCGTAATGCCGCTATAGCGGCGCGCAGCAGCTCATCTTCGGCGGCGAGCGGCGTCGACAGAATTTCCGCCGAGCGCGAACTTACCTCGTCGCTTCGCACCTTGCTCAACTTTGTGCAGGAGCAATATCCTCAGCTAAAGGCGGATAGTCAGTTTAACAATCTGTCCCGCCAGCTCGAGCAGATAGAGGAAGAAATTGCGCGGTCGAGAAAGTACTACAATGCTAAAATCAAGATTTTCAACAACAAGATAGAAAAGTTTCCGTCAAGCATTGTCGCAAACAAGATGAAGCTGGAACGCAGACCGTTCTTCGAGATCGAGGATGCCGCCGAGCGCGTCGCGCCCAAGGTGAGCTTTGATTAAGCTATGAAATCACAAAAAAGTGTAACCGTCGTTTTCGGAATTATTTTCGCAGCGGCGGTCCTGTTTTTTGCGGCAATAATAGTTTTTGCCGAGGTAGATTACAGTTCTCCGCAAGACATAGACGACAAAATGACAATAACTGAAATGCGCGTCGATACAGTGTGGAGAACCGACCGTTCGTGTTCTGTCACGCAAGAGCTGGACGTATTGTTCAATGAGCAGCGGCACGGCATATACGTTGATATCCCCGTCGACTCGGGCGAGCGTGTGCGTGGGCTCAAGGTAGACGTGACCGACGGCAGGGGCAACGCCATAAATTACGAAGTCGAGCATGAGTCGGCTAACCGTATAGTACGCGTAAAGGTAGGCGACGCCGATAGATACTTATCGAGAGGCGCAACGCTTAATTGCACGCTCAAGTACGACTACATTACGCCGGTTCATCCCGACGGCGATAATATATTGGATATCAATCCCGTAGGCTACGGTTGGATGTGCGTAATAGAGAACGCTATTGTAAACGTTACATTCCCGACGGCAGTAACAGCCGACGCTTTGTATGTAGAGGTTAGCGGGCAATTCGTATCGCCCGAGCTTTCGGGCGACGGCAAAACCGTTACCTTGCAGACAGGCAGATTATCGCCGTTCCACGGCGTGCGCGTCAAGGCAAGCATGCCAGGCGGCGTGCTAAAGAGCTCTGGATTCGAAGGCGTTGTTATCGTTGTTGTGGGGATCGTGATCGTTGTAGCGGCGGTGCTGCTGATGATCTTCTTGGGTAAGGATAAGCCGCTCACGCCGGTTGTCAATTTTTATCCGCCGATGACTGACGGTAAAAACGGCAGAAAACGGCGCATGCTGCCTACGCAGCTTGGTAAGCTTATTGACGGCAAGTGTTCTGACGAAGACGTGACTTCGCTCATATTCTATTGGGCGAGCGAGGGTTATATCGATATTGAGGACACAGGTTCGGATACCTATTTGATTAAGCTGAAGGAGCTTGATCCGGTCACCGAGTATGAGCGCACTCTGTTTAACGACCTGTTCAGAAAAGGAAAAAAAGTCAAGTCGAAAAATAACGACGATGGCGAAATAAAGAAAAGAGTTTCGATAAAGGATATTTCCGGAAGCTTTGCGGACAACATATACACGGCGAAAGCCGCGGCTAATGCCGAGTTTCGCGAATTTTTTAAAAAGGGTTTTACTACATTGTCCGTAGCTATGGCATTTTGCGCGGCGCTGTTTGCCGTGCTCGTGTCGGTGCTTGTCACTATGCGCATACACACCGGATTTTTCAATTTTATAGGCATAATCACCGTCGCGCCCGTAATCCTTGCGTACGCGCTCGGTTCATTGCTTGTGCGCACGTACTTCAAGATCGGCGATGTGCGGCGCAAAGTGTTTTTGGCGCTGTTCTTTGTTGCGGTGATCCTTTTGTCGGTAGCGGTCATGTTTGCTGTGCCGACCGACGCGATGGGCTGGGCAGAAAAGATAATCTTTGCAGTGTGTGTAGGCGTAACGTCCGCACTCGCGCCGTTCCTTACGCGCCGCACCGACGAATACACCGAACAGTTAAACGACATAATCGGATTCCGTAACTTTCTGCGCGACGCCGAAAAGGATCAGCTCGAAGCGCTGCTCGCCGACGACCCGCAGTATTACTATAATATACTTCCTTACGCCAATGTTTTGGGCGTGTCCGATATTTGGCAGGACAAGTTCTCCAAACTAAGCATGCAGCCTCCTGGATACTATCACGGCAAACATATTTCGGTGTTCGATATATACCTGGTGTCGCGCCTGTCAAACTCGATAGGCTCATCGCTCACGTACAGACCTGCTCCGCGCAGCCCTAACATAGGCAGTTTTTCGGGCGGCGGGCACTCGCATGGCGGCGGAGGCGGTTCGTTTGGCGGCTTCGGTGGGGGCGGAGGCGGCAGCTGGTAAACCTTTCGGGCGCGTATACATCGACATATACTGCGTTAACCGTCGCGGCGTCTCGGTCCTATACCCACAAGTAAATTTGCACGCTTGCGTAGGCAAATTTGCGCAGTGGGGACAACCGTAGGTTATGTAGGTGGTTCTACACTCCCCATCGCCGCCGCTCGGTTGCCTTGTCTATGCCGCGTCTACGCACCCTCGAATACGTTCTTTATTGTGTAATTACGAGAACACGCCGATATTTCACTTTTTATTATGTAAAAGGAGAGCGCTGTATGACGACTAATCTGATTTACGGAGCAAGCATTCGCGGCGATGTGGAAAACGCGCTATCGCTGTGCGCCATGGTCGTGACAGACAATAACGTTGCGGAGTTATATCCCAATCTTGCGGCAAACGCGTTTGTCATTCCCGCAGGCGAAAAGAGCAAGTCTTTGGAAACGCTGACTGCCATACTGACGGAAATGGACGCGCGCGGGCTAAAGCGCACGGATAGAATAGCGGCGCTCGGCGGCGGAGTTGTAGGCGACGTTGTGGGGCTTGCTGCGTCGCTGTACATGCGTGGGATCGACTGGGTCGTCATTCCGACCACACTGCTTGCAATGGTGGATTCGTGCATAGGCGGCAAAACAGCGATCGACATGTTTGGCGCAAAAAACCTTATCGGGTCGTTTCATGCGCCCGCACATGTAGTAATATCATACGACTTTTTGGAAACGCTGTACAGCGAAGATTGGCTTTGCGGCTACGGCGAGATAATCAAAACATGCTTGCTTACCGAAAAGTCGTACAATCTGTTGCTCGGCAGCATTGACGGCATGATAAGCTACGACCGCAAAATCGTTTACGAACTTATAGAAAAGTGTATAGAGATTAAAAATGCGGTAGTAAACGCCGATCCGACCGAAAAGCGTATGCGCAAAATCCTTAACGTCGGGCACACTGTCGGACATGCGCTGGAAGTTTTGGACGGCTACAAGTCATCGCACGGCGAGTATGTGCTAAAGGGAATCATGACCGAGTGCGCTATGTGTAAGGATCTAGTCGACCCGGAATATTACGAGCAGATAATTTCGCTGTGTAAGCGATTTGTAGCTCCGCCGCGCACCACTTCGGGTTCGGTAATCAAGCGCGCCGTGCGCGACAAAAAGAACGACGGCGAAAATATAACCGTAATGCTTCCTATTTCGGCGGGTGAGGTTGTGGAGCTGCACATTTCTCAAGCTGACTTTGCGCCGCGATACGATCGAGCAATAAAGGAACTTAAAAAAGCATGAGCAAAGTCACTGTTCCCAAACTGAACAGTTACGACAGAACACTTACCGTCGCGCCGGATAAAAGCATATCGGTGCGCGCGGTTGTTCTTTGCTCTTACGCGCACGGCAAGTCAACGGTGCGCAATATTTCGCTGTGCGACGACGTGCTTTCCGCTATTGACTGCATGCGTAGGTTGGGCGCGAACATAACAATCGAAGGCAACACTGCGCACATTACTGGCGCGCCGTTCCGCTCATGTTCTGTTGACTGTGGAAATTCCGACACAACTGCGCGACTTTTAATAGGCTTGCTTAGCGGACTAAACGGTGTGTTCGAGGTGAATGGAAACATGCCGCTTGCGCTCCGCTCGATGAGGCATATAATAGACCCGCTTAGACTTATGGGCGCAAGAATAACCGACGCCGACGGGCATTTGCCGGTGCGTATTATAGGTTCGCCGCTCGGTGGATTAGAGTACTTTATGCCGCTGTCGTCGGCGCAGATAAAGAGCGCGCTGTTGCTTGCGGGACTGAACAGCTCTTCAACAGTCACCGTCACCGAAAAGATAAAAACGCGCGATCACACCGAGCGCATGCTAAAAACTCTCAACGGCGAAGTTACCGAGGACGGCGATACCGTGCAGTGCGCTAACAGCGTGCTTTTCGGCAACGATATAACCGTACCCGGTGATATTTCGGCGGCGGCATATCCGCTTGCGCTTGGCGTATGCCTTAACGGTAGCTGTACTGTCAAAAACGTCGGGCTTAACGAAACGCGCACCGGGTTTTTGGACGTTTTGCGTAAGATAGGCGCAAAGGTGGAAGTAAGCAATTTTGTTGACGGAGCAGAACCGAGCGGAGATATTACGGTAAGCGGCGGTAGGCTCAGACCTATTATTATAGGTGCAAGCGACGTGTCGCACGTAATAGACGAAATTCCGATACTGTGTGCGCTCGCATGTCATATTGACGGCATCAGCGTAATTGAGGGCGCATGGGAGCTTTGCAATAATGATAGCGCCGTAATATCGGCGACTGTTGCGGCGCTCAAAGCCCTCGGTGCGGATATAGAAGAAATTGACGGCGGCATGATAATTCGCGGCGGCAAAAAGCTTACTTGCGGCTGTATAGATCCGCGCGACGATCACCGCATTGCAATGGCGGCGGCGGTAGCCGGTGCGGCGGGCGGCGGCGTATGCATAACGAACGCCGATTGTGTGGAGGTCGGTTATCCGTCGTTCTTTGCGGAGGTGATAGGTGGTTAGCAATAGTGTACTCGGTCACGGCAAGCCCGCTACTGCAAAAATCGCGCTGTTGGGCAGAGATATAGCGAACACAAAATCGCCCGCAGTCCACAAAGCGATTGCCGATTCGGTGGGGATAGACGTTGCGTTCGACGTATTTGACGTGCCGTACGACAGGCTGGGCGAGGGCGTAGAAATGCTGCTTTCGGGTTACGACGGCTTTTTGGTCGCCAATCCGTACAAGTCGGAAATAAATCGATATATACAAGGCGCAGGACTTTCGGTCAACGTAGTGCGGTGCGCGGACAAAACGGCGTACAGCACGGACGGTATCGGATTTATAAGTGCGCTCGACAAAAACTTTGACGATTGGCGAAATAGGGTAAACGCAGTGCTTGTATTGTGCACGGGCGGGGCGGCGTATTCGGTGGTGGAAGCTTTGACGGCTTTAGGCAAAAAAGCGTATGTGCTCGGTCGGTCGATGGTTAACGCCGTGCGGCTTGCTTCCAAGTTTGACGGCGCGCAGCTGTATTCCAACCAGCCTGCGGAAATGATAGTAAACTGCACGCCGCTTGGAACTTGCGGCGAGGATGCGCTTGCTGCGTTTTGTATACTGCCCGCGTTCGAGTACGCGTTCGACTTGGTGTATACGGACACGCTCACTTCGTTTTTGCGCAGATGTCGCAACAACGGAAGCGCGACCGCGAACGGCGCGGACATGATGATTTATCGGGAGATAGAGGGCTGCAAAATTATCTTAGAAAATAATTTGGATTCGGACGAGGTTTACGAGCGTGCCGTTGCGATTTTGCGCGAGCACGGCGTTTTAGGAGGTGAGCAATGAAAGTATTGTCTCAGCATCGCCAAAACAGGTACGATATATTGCTGTGCGACGCGGACGATACCGTGTTGGATTTTCAGACCGCTATGCGCACGTCAATAATAAATGCGGCGCGAGCTGTGGGCATTAAAGCCGCAGACCGAATAATAATAAAAGAGTTCGGCGACATCACTGCAATAGTATGGCGCAAGCTGGAGGACGAAGGACTTGTTCGCGACGAGCTTGACAAGCTTAGGTTTGCTATGCTCAAGGAACGGCTAAAAGAGGATTTTGACGCGTCCGCTATGAGCGCCGCGTTTATGCGGGAAATGAAAAAGACAAGATTCTTGATAGACGGTGCGACGGAGTTTTTGTCGGCGGTGCGTGCGCATGGAGTTAAAGTGTACATAGTCACCAATGGGTTCGCTCCGATTGCTCGCGAGCGGCTCAAGGCGTTGGACGGATATATCGACGGCGCATTTATATCCGACGAGATAGGTTATAACAAGCCCGATCCGAGGTTGTTCGATTATGTGATTGGCGCGCTCGGCGTGGAAAAGTCGAGGGCGCTTGTGTTTGGCGACAGCGTTAATTCCGATATTCGCGGCGGCATAGACAGCGGGATTGATACTTGTCTGTATGACCCGCGCGGCTGTACGAAAAGCAATGCCGACTATACCGTGCGGTGTTTCGACGAGTTACTGCACATTCTTTAAGCGCGATATTTTTTGAAAAATAGCGAATTTAAGGTAAAAGCATTTGTCAAACACGACTAAAAGTTATATAATATAGGCATACGAACATATCCGACTTTACGGAGGGTGTATGAACAATTACGGCATACTAAAGAGCGGCACGGACATTCGCGGGAGAGCGATCCCGTCAGAAGGAAAAAGCGCGCCGCTTACAGAACAAGCGGTTCGTGATTTGGCGAGCGCTTTTGCACTGTGGATTGTTCGGCGAGCCGATAAGCCCAGATGCAAGCTTGCCGTTGCGCGTGACAGCAGGCTTACCGGCGAAGCATTCTCGCGCGCGATTATAGCCGAGCTTAAGTACGCCGGACTGGAGATATTCGACTGCGGCATGTTTTCCACGCCTGCGGCGTTCATGACCACGCAATTTCCGTCCATGACGGCGGACGGCGCGATCATGATAACAGCCAGCCATCACCCCAAAGACATAAACGGACTTAAGTTTTTTACTC
Source organism: Clostridiales bacterium (assembly GCA_029066805.1). GTDB lineage: Bacteria > Bacillota > Clostridia > Christensenellales > Pumilibacteraceae > Anaerocaecibacter. The sequence continues at coordinate 52,871 of JAIEFT010000059.1, forward strand.
CCGAGGGCGGAGTAAATTCCGAGCAATTAAACGAAATTATCGAGCTTGCCGATCTGCAAGAAAAGCTGCCACGATCTTCCACCTCCACGGTAGTGCGCCGCGACTTTTTGCGGCTGTATTGCGATTCGCTTACCGAGACTATCCGAAAGGGCACAGGCCTTTTTCTCCCGCTTAAGGGCTTAAAGATAGTTGTTGACGCCGGACACG
>JAIEFT010000006.1 GCA_029066805.1 Clostridiales bacterium
TATTTTATATAATATTAGGGAATATATCGGTAGAATGGATAAACATATTCGGCGATAACAAGATCCCGCGGAGAAAACTTTATGGACGAACAAAACTCCTTGACGGTCGAAAAGGCTAACGCAGAGCGCAAAAACGCTGTAGCGCCGCCTGCACACAAGGCTGTTAAGAAAAAATCTACGATTGTAAAACTGGTGCTTATCGGCATAGCAATGGTGATAGGCATGATTTTGGCGTTTGTGCCCATGCGTTTTGGACTGACGCTTTATAATCCGTTCCTTTCTAAGGAATCTATCAGCCTCGGTCTTGACCTTCAAGGCGGCGTATACGCAGTGTACCAGGCAACCAATACCGATACGAGCAATTTTGACGCAAAAATGGAAGGCACACGTTCGTCGCTTGAGAGTCTTTTGGCTACCAAGGGTTACACGGAGGCCACAATTGTTCGCGAGGGCACGGATCGCATTCGTGTTGAAGTCCCGGATGTTGACGACCCCAGCGGAATATTGCAAGTCATAGGCGAGCCCACTACGGTAAGGTTTGTGCTTGACAGCACTAACGAAACTATTATAACAGGCGACAATATTGTCAATGCCGATTCCGGTTACGACGAAAACAGCGGTTATGTTGTCAGTCTTGAGTTTGATTCTGAGGGTAGGCGCAAGTTTGCCGAAGTTACCGCCAATAATCAGGGCAGTACAATCAGCATCTATTTGGGCGACTCAACCACACCGATTCAAACTGCCAACATCAACGAAACCATCCCCAACGGCAGAGCGATGATTTCCGGTAACTTTACCGCGCAGTCCGCCCAAGAGCTTGCCGGACAGATCATGAGCGGCACGTTCGACGTCGCGCTTGAACTGAAAGAGTCACAGACAATTTCTCCTACGCTCGGCGAGAATGCCATGAAGTACGGCTTAATAGCCGGTATAGTCGGTTTTGTGCTTGTTATAGCGTTCCTGTGCGTAATATATCGCATGATGGGCGTTGCGGCGTCATTTGCGCTTGTAATATACGTAATAATTTACTTGTTCTTCTTGGCTGTTTTGCCTTGGGTACAGCTAACACTGCCGGGCATTGCCGGTATCCTATTGAGTATAGGTATGGCAGTAGACGCTAACGTAATAATTTTCGAGCGTATAAAAGACGAGTACCGCGGCGGCAAATCGATTATGGCGGCGTATCATGCCGGCTTCAAAAAGGCGCTTTTCGCAATTCTCGACAGTAACGTTACTACGGTTATTGCTTGCGTGCTGTTGATGTTGCTTGGTACTGGTTCTATTTACGGCTTTGCGTTGACGTTGCTTGTAGGCGTTATTATCTCGCTTTTTACCGCACTTTTGGTGTCGCGTGCTATACTCAAATACTTTATCAACCTCAACTCCTACAACGCCAAACTATATCACCTTAAACGCGGCAAGCAATTTGAGGGGCTTGAAGCCGACGCTACCGACGCCAACGTTATGGCGGATATGGAACGCGAAAAGCAGGAAAAAGAGGATAAACAACAAGAAAAAGAGCGTGCAAAAAAAGAACGCCGTTCGCAAAAAAATAGAGGAGGCGAGACGGCATAATGGGACTTAAGAATAAACTGAACAATTTGATTGAAAATGATTTCCACATTGCAGAAAAGCGTAAGATTGTATTTATTATCCCGCTTGTCATTTTGGTGATTGCCGCTATCATGATGATAGTATTCAGATTCACTATTGGTTCGGCGTTTAATTTGGGCACGGACTTTACGGGCGGCTATTCCGTAGACGTCAAGCTCGGCAACAAGCTTACCGAAAACAACAAGCAGATTTACTTTGATCAGATAGAAGAAGTATTCCAATCTGTTGCAGCCGAAAACAACAAAACGTACAAAGTAGAAATTTCGGGTGCTATGCAATTGCAGGGCTCGGGAGATACTGCGTCTATTCGCGTTAAGTATTCGCAAGTAAGCGGTGTAAGCGAAAATGAAATGAGCACATACGTCAATCCTGCGATTGTATCGGCTCTTGAAAACACAGTTCTAAACAAAGTCCCGACTGTCGCGGTAAACGGCAAAACGATTACTGCGACATATGACGATGTTATTAACGCCGATGGTGATAACAGTCCGTTATCCGACATTACAAAGGCGCTTGTTGCGGCGATTGAAAATATCAATAAAGAAACCGGCGCAAATATCACTATCAATAGCAGCTCGGTTGCGCTCAATCCCGAAAATAAAAAACAGGTGATTGTGACAAGCTCTACCGACATTTCCGATTCCGCACAGCTAAAAAGCTCTTTAGTCTCTGTTATGAACTTACCCGACAAGTATTCCGGTTCGGTTTCGGGCGGAGATATGGTTGGCGCAACCGTTTCTACGGAGTTGTTGTTCACCGCAATAATTGCCGTTGTGCTAGCGCTTATGTTCATGCTTGCATATATAGGTCTTAGATTCCAAATTTCAAGCGGTCTGGCATGTATTGTTGCATTATTCCATGACTTGCTTATAATGTTTGCTTTTATGGCAATATGCCATATCGAAATCAACAGCACTTTTATTGCCGCGCTCATTACGATACTCGGTTACTCAATCAACAACTCGATTATCATATTCGACCGTGTGCGCGAAAATATGAAGTCTGTGTTCTCTAAAGGCATGACGCCCGAAAAAGTTGCAAACAAGTCAATCAAGGACACATTGTTGCGTTCCATAAACACCACCATTACTACGTTAGTTATGATTTTGATGGTTGCAATTCTGGGCGTAAGCGACATAAAGATTTTTGCATTCCCGATAATCATCGGACTTATCGCAGGTACGTATTCCTCGATTTGTATTGCTCCGTCGCTGTGGGCGTTGTTCCAGCGCGTCGGTAAAAACAGAGCAAACTTCGACCTGCCTCCCGTAGATAAAAAGCGTAAACAGAAACAAAAAGCAACAAAGCCGTCCGAAATCGGCGCATAAAGTATGTAAAAAAAGCCTTCCTAATCGAAGGCTTTTGCCTTATAAAACGAATACATGAGTGAGAGATGAACTTAACGACGCAAAAAATTAACAACGTTACACCCGATATGGAAGAGGTGGGACGCATTAGTGAAAAACTCGGGCTTAACAAAAAGCTTGTAGAGCTGTTATTTTTGCGTGGTTATGACAATATTGATGCTATAGACGTTTTTTTGCATCCGAGCGTGGATAACTTTTACCCACCAGAAAGTATGCTCGGCATGCACGAGTGCTGCGAACGGTTGCGACAAGCTATAAAAGGCAATGAGAGGGTGGTTGTATACGGCGATTACGATGCCGACGGAATTTGTGCGGCGTCGATTTTGTCGTTGTATTTATCTGCCCAGGGCGTGGAAGTGTACACACATATTCCGGACCGACTCGGCGAGGGCTACGGACTGAATATTGAAAGCATCGAGCGCATTATAGAAAATGTTATGCCCGATCTTATTCTCACTTGCGACTGCGGTATTTCTGCCGTTGAGGAGGTTGAGCATGCAAAGGAATTGGGCGTGGATATAGTAGTTACAGACCACCACGAGGTAGGCAATACATTGCCGGACTGCGTAGTTGTAAACCCGCACCAATCCGATTGTAAATACCCATTTAAGGATTTGTGCGGCGCGGGCGTCGCGCTAAAGATAGTTCAAGCAATGGGCGGAATCGAGGCGTCAAGCTTGTACTATGATTTAGCGGCAATCGCCACAGTCGCTGACCTTGTCAGTCTTACCGACGAGAACAGACTGATTGTGCAACTCGGGCTTATGAGTATGTCGCACAGCAAAAATTTCGGTGTGGCTGCGCTGATCGATTCTCTCAAGCTTAAGACCGTAACATCATCAGACATTGCATTTCGCATTGCGCCACGCATAAACGCCGCAGGCAGAATGGGCAGCGCTTATCGTGCTTTCGAGCTGTTTACTTCGTCCGACCCGATTATCGTTTCTGACAGACTCCAACAGATAATCAACGCAAACAACGACCGAAAATCGCTTTGTGACGATTTGTATGCACAGGCTATTGAACTTTTGCGCGAAGAAGATTTGGTTACTCACCGCGCTATTGTAATTTCAAGCGATAAGTGGGAAAAGGGCATAACAGGTATCCTCGCCGCAAGACTTGTAGGCGATTTTAAACGTCCGGTGTTTGTATTGGTAAAAAGCAACGACGAATATAAAGGCACTTGCCGCAGTGTAGAGGGTATTAACATTTACGATTTACTTAGCCGTCAATCCGATATCCTTAAAGAATTCGGTGGACATAACCAAGCTGCCGGCTTTACGATCCTGCCGCAGTACGTAGAACAGTTTAAGTCGCGTATTTATGCCGCACTGCAGGACGAGGATATTGCAACGTTTATTCCGTCGCTCAAATACGACATGGAACTAAACGAAAGCGATGTAACGGCAGACTTTGCCGCGTCGCTTGAGTACTTAGAGCCTACGGGCAATAACGGCAATCCCAAGCCTCTGTTCATGACAAGAACTTCCGCTCTTACTGCAACGCCGCTTAAAACAAACATTAATCACACAATACTTAAGTCGCACGGCGGACTTCAATTTTTTGCGTACAATTCTTATAAACTAAACACATATTATAACGGTGAAGCCGACAGAGAAATGGTTTACGAGCTGATAGACGGAGACTATGCGCCGCGGCTGTATTTGCGTGGTTGTGCGCTTAATCGGCTCGCCGTAAATGATACGATAGCGCGTGCCGGTTACTTGCGCATGCTCAACTACGCGCCGCATGCGGACGTAAAGTATACAAGTTATGCCCCCGAAGAATTGAACTCGTTAATAGATAGCAAGTTTGGTGTACTCATAATTGCGGGGAGCAAACGTGCATACGACGAGTGTGCGCAGCTTGAAAATGATAATATCATTATGCACGAAATGCTTTCCGAAACAGCTGTAAACGTATATACGCGGCTTATGGTTGCGCCTGAACTTTCCAAAAATTTCATGCTGGAAAATTATAAGCGCATTATTTTTCTCGACTATCCGCCGTCGCTTAACGTTATTGGGTATATCAACGGCAGAACAAACGCACAGGTTTACATTCCGGAGCGTGACAATCGTCATGAGCTATTTGATTGCGTCAAGTCTGACAGGAAAATATTCGGCGAGTACTACAATGCTATCAAGGGGCATGCCACAATAAAAGCGCCCAATGTATACGCATATTTTAAGGCTTTGCATGCGCGTGTAAAGTCTATCGAGCTTCCGCAGTTTATCGCTTGCTTATCCGTGTTTACACAGCTAAAGCTGATGTCGTTCCGCCCGGAAGGCATTATGCTGTTTGAGGGAAGCAGTACTCTGAGTAATTCGGAAATTTACAGAACTATTGAGGCGTGGCAAAATGAGTGACGGGATTACTAAAATCGAGGCGCAAAAAATAATAGACCGCGAAAGTGCGCATTTGCGCTCGAGATACGTTTTGATGTACAGCGACAAGCAGATTGAAATGCTTGATAGCGCGCTCAGCTATGCCGTGCGCATGCACGACGGGCAACGCCGTGTATCCGGTGAACCGTATATTATCCACCCGATTGCAGTAGCAAATATTCTGCTTGATATCGGCATGGATAGCGCAACGGTTGCCGCGGCGTTGTTGCACGACTGTATAGAGGACACGCAGGCAACCTCCGATGAAATAACGAGGCTGTTTGGCGCGGAAGTTTGTACGCTCGTCACGGCTGTCACTAAGCTTGAAAAAATGGTCTTTAAGTCCAAGGAAGAGGAGCAAGCCGAAAACTTCCGCCGTATGTTTTTTGCTATGGCAAAGGATATACGTGTCATACTTGTCAAGCTTGCAGACCGTTTACACAATATGCGTACGATTGACGTACTTTCACAAGAACGTCAAATCGCGATTGCAACCGAAACATTGGATATATACGCACCACTCGCGTCGCGGCTGGGTTTGTCGTTTATCAAATGCGAATTGGACGATCTATGTCTTAAGACGCTGCATCCCGAGGCATACAATGACCTTGTAAAAGCAGTATCATTAAAGCGTGCGGAGCGGCAGGATCTGGTTGTACACATCTGCGAAACGCTGCGCAAAAAACTGAGTGAGCTTAAAATCAACGGGCAGGTTAGCGGTAGACCAAAGCACTTCTATAGCATTTACAAAAAAATGGTTGGGCAGAATAAGACGTTCGACCAGATTTACGACCTTACCGCTGTACGCGTGATTGTGGAAAGCGTACGCGATTGCTACGAGGTTTTGGGAGTTATCCACACTATGTGGAAACCCATTCCGGGCAGGTTTAAAGACTATATTGCCGTGCCAAAGCCCAATAATTATCAGTCGCTTCACACCACCGTTATGACGAATTACGGCGCGCCGTTTGAGATACAGATCCGCACATACGAAATGCACAAGATTGCCGAGTACGGCATTGCCGCGCATTGGAAGTACAAAGAAAACCGCGTTGCGGATTCCGACCTTGACGAAAAGCTGGAATGGCTACGCGGCGTTATGGAAAACGAAAAGGAGCAGACCGCAGACCCGGAGGAGTTTTACGAGTCGCTCAAGCTTGATTTATACAGCGGACAGGTGTTTGTGTTCACGCCGCGCGGCGATGTAATAGCGTTGCCCGAAGGTTCTACTCCTGTAGACTTTGCGTACACCGTCCACTCCGAAGTCGGCAATAAATGTGTTGGCGCAAAGGTAAACAACAAGATGGTCCCGCTTGAAACCAAACTCCAAACGGGCGACTATGTTGATATTATCACGTCCCAGAACTCAAAAGGCCCTAGCCGTGACTGGTTAAGATTTATCAAAACATCAACGGCAAAAAGCAAGATCCGCGCGTTTTTTAAACACGCGATGAAGGAAGATAATATCAAGCACGGAAAGGAAATTCTAGAGCGCGAAGCCAAGAACCGCGGCTATAACTTGAGCGACTTGTTTGTTCAAAAATGGCTGGACACAATAATGCTGAGGTACTCATTTTCCTCTATAAACGATATGTACGCGTCGGTCGGGTACGGCGCGTATACGCCCAATCAAATTCTTCTTAAGCTAATTGATTTTTATAAGCACGAACATCCTGTCGAGCCTGAAAGTATTATTACTTCCACCGTCACCAAAGTAGACGGGCAGGGAATTGTAGTAAACGGGCATAGCGACATGCTTGTCCGCATGGCGAAGTGCTGTTCTCCTGTGCCGGGCGATCGTATTGTCGGCTACATCTCGCGCGGGCGCGGCGTAACAATACACCGCGATAACTGTCCGAATATTAAGAACGCAGAGGACTTCCGTCTAATCGAGGCGCACTGGAGCGGCAATAAGTTTGCACCGTTTGTAGCGTCGCTTACCGTAGAATGTGAGGACAGCGGCGGCGTGCTTGCAAGAATAACAAAAACCGTTTCCGACATGAAAGTATTTATCGAAGCGATGTCCGCGCGTTCGGATAAGGAGCGTCACGGCGTAATTTCGCTAAGTGTGCGCGTAACATCGCCCGAACAGCTCGATTTGGTAATCAACAAGATCAAAGCGTTGCGCAATGTCGATAAGGTATATAGAGCGGTAAAATAGGTGAACAATGACGGTTGATTGCATTACAACTGGTAGTCTTTGCACAAATACATATTTGATAGTAGATGGTACTGACGCGATAGTTATCGACCCGGGCGACGACTATGAAAGAATAGTTGCTCGGCTTGCCAAATCTAGGGCTAAAGCGAAGTACGTACTTATCACTCACGCACACTTTGATCATATAGGTGCAGTTGCGCGCTTTGCCGCTAACGGTGCAAAAGTATACATTTCTCAAACAGACTACGAAATGCTGAAAAAATCCGACTTTTACATTGACCTCGGGTTCTTCGGCGAAAGCGTCCAAGAGTTTTACGCCGACGTAATGGTAAGCGACGGTGACAAATTTACTATTTGCAATCACGATTTTACAGTTATCGCAACACCCGGGCACACTGCGGGCGGTGTTTGTTTTGTTGCTGAAAAGTGCATATTTACCGGCGACACGCTTTTTCGTTTGAGCGTCGGTCGCACAGATTTTCCACATAGCTCTCATGCCGACTTGTTGCAGTCCGTAAAAAAGCTTTTTGCATTAAAGGGCGACTACACCGTTCTTCCCGGACACGGCGAGAGTTCTACACTTGACTTTGAGCGTAATAACAATCCATATGTGCATTGACATCAAAACAAACAACGAGCTATTGGACGTCGCAAAACTGTTTTACAGTGATTGTCCCGATATATTTTTGAGCGCAGACGGCAGTAACTTTTCCGTTAATGTAGACGGAAAGGCTTTTTCGTACTCATACGCAGATGAGTATTATAATGTCATCCCTCCGGAGCATAGACGGCAAAGACTGTCAAAAATCACCGTATACGACGCTTTACGCGAGTATACAGGACGAACAATGCCCTGGGGTGCGCTTACGGGCGTTCGTCCAACCAAGCTGTTTTACGAGTGTTTACGTGCAGGAAATAGCGCTGCCGAAACAATTAATCTAATGCAAAGGATTTATCGCGTCAGTAAAATGCGTGCGGATATTTTAGCCAAAATTGTCAGTGCGCAAAACGGAAAAGTTAATTTCGATAGCGATTATTATAACCTGTATGTTCATATCCCGTATTGCACGACGCGTTGTACATACTGTTCGTTTGTATCATTGCCGATAGAAAAATACAAAACGCAATCTGAGGAATACGTAAAACTATTGTGCGATGAGATAAAAAAGTCTGTGGATTTTTTATCCGTGCGCGGCAAAAAACTGTTGTCGATTTATATAGGCGGTGGTACGCCTACCGCGCTTGGCGAAAGCACGTTAGACATGTTGCTTTCCGCTATCGATGCCGGGGACGTTGAATATACTTGCGAGGCAGGGCGACCCGATACCGTTACCAAAGATAAGTTTTCGATTATGAAATCGCACGGCGTAACAAGAGTGTGCGTCAATCCGCAAACATTGAATGACGCCACACTGAAAAAGATTGGCAGACATCATTCCGTAAAGCAGTTTTACGAGGCTTACGATAGCGCAAAGAGCATGAATTTCGATATCAACTGCGACTTGATTGCGGGGCTTGAAGACGAAACATTAAACGATTTTATAAACAGCTACAACGGTATAATTGCGCTTTCTCCTCAGAACATTACCGTGCATTCGCTTTCTAAAAAGAACGGCAGTGCAATAAGATATACGGACGGCGAAAATATCGGTGCGGCAGCTATGCTTGACTATGTGCTTAAAAACATGGGGGAGTATAATCCGTATTATCTGTATCGACAAAAACGTCAAGCATGTAATTTGGAGAACATAGGGTTATCAATGCAATCTAAGGAATGCATAAACAACATAACCACTATGGAAGAGACCGTAAGCGTTATTGCTTGCGGCGCGGGCGCTATTTCAAAAATAGTAGATGCCGGAAAGATAATTCGACATGCAAATGTTCGTGATGTTGGCTTGTACATATCCGAATATGGCGAAAGACTTGACGCTAAGCTCGAATGCTTTTCACGCGTATTTGATAAGTCGGTATAATTTACTGTACTTTTTTCGGGGTTTAGTGTATAATTATGTCGATGAACTATTTTATTTACACATACGGTTGTCAAATGAACGTACATGAATCGGAAAAACTCGCGGGTATTTTGCAAGCCCGAGGGTTTATGCCGTGCGAAAACGTAGAGGACGCGGACGTAATAGTACTGAATACTTGCTGCGTGCGCGAAACCGCCGAAACCAAGGTGTACGGACATTTAGGCAGAATTAAAAGCAAAAAAAAGCAAGGCTCGATTATTGTTGTTTGCGGCTGTATGACTCAACAGAACGGTGCGGCAGAGCGGCTCGTAAAACGTTGTCCGTTTGTAAATATCGTAATCGGCACGTTTAATCAACCGAGGCTTGGCGATTACTTAGACAGATTTATCCTGACGGGTACGCGAATTATCGATGTGTGGGCGTCCGAAAAAGACGGAAACGTCGACGAGCTTGCCTCGCCCGTCCGCTCTTCGGGAATAAATGCGTGGGTTAACATTATGTACGGCTGTAATAACTTTTGCACGTACTGTATTGTTCCTTATGTACGAGGACGAGAGCGCTGTCGCCCGATAGACGATATAATTGCCGACGTGGATAGTCTGTTATCACAAGGATACAAGCAGATTACATTGCTCGGTCAAAACGTTAATTCTTACAAATACGCCGACAAAACATTTACTGATTTGCTACAGGAATTGGAAAGCGATTCAAAGTATAGACTCAAATTTATGACGTCGCATCCTAAAGACGTTTCGCCAAAGCTCGCGCAAATTATATACGATTCAAAAGTACTCAGCCACAGCTTGCATCTACCCGTACAAGCGGGAAGCGACAGAATATTGCAGGCTATGAACAGACATTACACGCGCGATGAATATTTAACTAAGATAGCGGCGTTTCGCGATTTATTGCCCGATATCGGGCTTAGTTCGGACGTTATGGTCGGCTTCCCGACAGAAACAGAAGAAGATTTCGAGCAGACGCTTGACTTAGTCGAGCGAGTAAAATACAACAACCTATTTATGTTTATTTATTCACAGCGCAGCGGTACGCCTGCGGATAAAATGCCGCAGCTCGATTATGATACAAAGCAAAATCGCATAGATAGGTTAATAAAATTTCAATTTGAAATATCTAAAGAGCTCGCCGCGCAGTCTGTCGGAAAATTCGCCGAAGTTCTTGTGTCTGATAAGGACGGAAACAAATGCTACGGAAAGTCGGAGACCGACGCCGCAATCACGTTTGAGAGCGATACGGCTGCTATCGGAGATTTTGTTCGCGTAAAGATTACTGCGTCCAAAAATGCCAATTTGTCGGGCGAGGTGGTGTAGAATGGGTAAAAACACAAACGGGTTGTCTCCGATGATGGGGCAATACAAACAGATAAAGCTCGAATATCCCGATACTATTCTTATGTTTAGGCTTGGGGATTTTTACGAAATGTTTTTTGAGGACGCCGTCACTGCGTCTAAGGAACTCGACCTAACGCTTACCGGCAGGGCTTGCGGCTCAAACCAACGCGCGCCTATGTGCGGCGTGCCTTATCACGCGGTGCAAACATATATATCAAGGCTACTAAAAAAGGGTTATAAGGTTGCAATTTGCGAACAAATGGGCGACGAACCGCCTGAGGGCAGCAAGCTTGTAGAACGTAATGTTACGCGAATAATTACGGGCGGAACTATTACGGATATGGATAGTTTAAGCGACGACAAAAACAATTACCTTATGTCGCTGTATTTGGATGATAGCGGGGTTGGTGCGGTGTGGACGGACATTACCACCGCAGAAACATATAATCATTTTATTCCTTGTCCAGTTAAGGTCAAGCTCAACGATCTTTTGTTACGCATAAAGCCGGCCGAAATTATTGCAAACTCAAAAATGATGGAGGAAAGTGTCGAGCTTTCTGCCGTCAAGTACGGGTCGATTTGCACATTGTCGCAATACGACGACGTGATGTTCGATTTTGAAACGGCAAAAACCACTTTGGCAAGCTTTATTGACGACAAAGAACTAAAAACACTGTGCAAAACCCCTGCGTGCGTATGTGCCGAGGGTGCGCTTGTTGCGTACGTAAGACACAATCAGTTCCGCAATGATGTAAATATCGGTTCAACGGAAAGCTACAAAGATGCGGCGTATATGGATATTGACGCAAATACCGCCAAAACGCTCGAGCTTGTCGAATCGCAAAGCCGAAAGCGCGGCACAACTCTTCGCGACGTAATAAACAAAACGTGTACGCCTATGGGCGACAGACAACTGCAAAAGTGGATACTTCGCCCTCTTTACAGCAAATCCGAAATCGATAGACGACTTTGCGCCGTAGACGCACTGTTTGCCGATACAATCCTTCGCGAACGTCTGCGTTCGGCGCTTTTAAAGATTAAAGATATTGTACGCATTTCGGCAAACCTTGCGCTCGGCGAAATCAAGCCTAAGGACGTTACGTCGCTCAACATGTCATTTCATGCTCTGCCCGAAGTAAAATCTGCGCTTGATGCTGTTAGCGCGCCAATGCTTTGCGATATAAACAGTCAAATTACTTTACTCGATGAACTGACAGACTTAATTGACGACGCAATTGTTGTATCGTCGCCGCAATCCGATAAAAAAGAAGATACGTATATCATTAAAACAGGGTACGACGCTACGCTTGACGAATACCGTGCGCTCGTCAACAATTCGCGCAATATTATTGCTCAAATGGAGGCTGAAGAGCGCGAAAAAACTCAAATCAAAAATTTGCGCATTTCCTACAACAGACTTTTCGGATATTTTATCGAAGTCCCGCGCCAGTTTGATAACATTGTTCCGTCATATTATCAACGTCGGCAGACCGTCGCTAACGCCGAAAGATACATAACCGACGAACTCAAAGAACTTGAATACAAGGTACTCAACGCTTCCGATCTTGCCGAAAAGCGGGAAAAGGAAATATATGCTTCGATTCTGTCTAAGCTTCGCGAAAAGTGTTCGGTCATAAATGCGCTTGGCAAGACGGTTGCCGATTTGGACTGCTTGGTGTCGCTTGCAACCGTTGCCAAAAATAATAGATATTGCCGCCCAGAAATCACTACCGACGGCGAAATCATTATAACGGAAGGTAGACACCCTGTTGCGGAAATGCTCCCGTCCGATGAGATTTTTGTGCCGAACAACACAGTTCTCAACTCGAGCGACGCGAAGTTTATGTTGATTACCGGTCCTAACATGGCAGGTAAAAGCTTGTATATGCGACAAGTCGCGCTGATAACAGTGCTTGCGCATATCGGTTCGTTTGTGCCGGCAAAAGCCGCTAAAATCGGATTAGTTGACAAGGTGTTTACCCGCGTAGGCGCAAGCGACGATCTTTCCACAGGCAGGAGCACGTTTATGGTGGAAATGACCGAAGTTGCGGGGATACTCGAAAATGCGACCGACCATAGCCTAATCTTGTTCGACGAGATAGGTAGAGGTACTTCTACATACGACGGGCTCAGCATTGCTTGGGCAGTCATAGAGCATGTAGCGGAAAAACTGAATGCAAAAGTACTGTTCTCCACGCACTTCCACGAGTTGACCGAACTTGAGGGCAGTATTCAGGGGCTGAAAAACTATAAGTTTACGGCAAAAGAGAACGACGGCACTATTAAGTTTGTGCGCAAGATCATGCGTGGCAGCGCCAACAAGAGCTTCGGTATAGAGGTCTCCGCCCTCGCGGGACTTCCTAAGTCCGTGTTGGATAGGGCAAAACAATTACTTTCTAAGCTTGTCAACGCAGACATAGCGCACAAAGCAAACGACGTGCGGCAGCTTTCGCTGTTTGACAACGCGATGCAGTATGACGAGATTATTCGTATACTTAAAGATATTGATGTAAACAACGTCACGCCACGGGCGGCATTGGATATACTTTGCGACTTAAAGGAAAAGTTGGATAAATGAAAATAAATAAGTTATCGAGCGAAATATTCAATAGGATAGCCGCCGGCGAGGTCGTGGAAAGCCCGTCGTCTATCGTAAAGGAGCTTACCGAAAACGCCATAGACGCGGGCGCGACGGAAATTTTTGTTTCCATCAAGGGCGGTGGCATTGATAAAATTTCTATCACGGACAACGGTTGCGGCATCGACTTTGACGATATGCCCACCGCGTTCTTACCTCACGCAACCAGCAAGATAAAATGCCTTGACGATCTTGACACAATAAGTACGCTTGGCTTCCGCGGCGAGGCGCTTCCGAGCATTGCCGCAGTTGCGGATGTAACCATGATATCGCGCACTGCGGAAAGCGAAATCGGCGGCAAAATAGTCTACAAAGGCGGGCGGCTTATTTCTCATGATGAATGCGGCACAAGCCTCGGCACAACCGTTACGGTAGAAAATCTTTTTGATCATATACCCGCGCGCAAGAAGTTCCTTAATAAACCGTCGCGTGAAGAGACTAAAATCTTTACTCTAATAGAGCATTTAGTGTTGGCTAATCCAAATGTCGTTTTCAAGTTTGACAGCGAAACCAAGCATTTCTCGTCGCCGGGCGAAGGTTTACAGAGCGCTGTGTTCGCCGTTTACGGAGATAATGTTTTAAAAAATACGGTGAAAGTACAGCTTACGGATACTCCTATAGAGATTGAGGGCTTTACGTGCTTGCCCACATTCACCAAGCCGTCACGCAACTATCAAAACATAATTATTAACGGCAGATACGTAGAAAGCTCGGATATTCAGTACGCTGTGTATTCTGTTTATTCTGCGTATTTGATGAAACGCCAATATCCGCTTTTTATACTACATATAACAATGCCGTTCGATATGGTTGACGTAAACGTGCATCCAAGCAAAATGCAAGTAAAGTTTGCCGATACGATCAAGGTTAAGTCTGTAGTTGCTCGCGCGGTAAAAAATGCGGTTAGCCCCAAGCTTACCGATCCCAAAAAGTTAGATTTAGAAGCACCCGATTTTGATAAAGATAGCGGATCTGAAGAATACGGCAAATCGTCGCACACGCTATTTAAGTCATTTTTCAATATAGAATCTGCCGTTTCGTCCCAATCACAAACCTCAATCTCGCCGGTCACGAATACGACTATTCAGCAATCGGCTCAAAATCCTGTCGAGATAGGGCTTATGGACGAAATCCCGCAACCGATAAAAAAACCTGCATATTCGGATATTTATACTTCGTCGGCGGACTTTTCGCAAAAGCAATTGTTTGAGCCCGTCGAATGCACGTATATAGGCAAACTGTTCAACACGTACTTAATACTCGAGCGAGGCGAGCAATGCTATTTTATCGATCAGCACGCCGCGCACGAAAAGTTATTATACGACGAGTTACTCAAAAGATACGAGGAAAAGCGTCTGCATACCCAGCCGCTTATGATTCCGTTTGTCTTTGACGTATCGGCAGCCGACGCAGAGCTTTTGAGCGAGAATATAGAACTGCTTGAGGATTGCGGTTTTGGCATCTCGCCGTTTGGGGAATATACATTTACGTTGTCATATTTGCCTTATGAGTGCGTCGGCATTGATATGCAGTCTTTTGTATCCGATATGCTATTGCTTGTTAACTCGCGCGAAAAGAGCCCTATGGTGCTTAAAGAGCGGCTCATGCAAGCGGCGTGCAAGGCGGCGGTAAAAGGCGAGATAGACGATTTAAGCAAATCGGAAATAGACGCTTTGCTATCGGAAATGACAGCGCGAAACATCACGTTGTTTTGTCCGCACGGCAGACCGATTGTGGTAAGCTTTTCCAAAAAGGAGATAGAAAAGTGGTTCAAGCGCATCGTATAAAAGCGATTGCCTTGGTAGGCTGCACTGCCGTAGGTAAGTCCGATACCGCTATTAAACTTGCCAAATGCTATGGCGGTGATATTATCGGTGCGGACTCTATGCAAATTTACCGCGGATTCGATATAGGGACAGGCAAGCTTACGCCCGCAGAGTGCGACGGCGTTGTGCATAAAATGATAGACATCGCAGACGGCGACGCGGACTTTTCGGTCGGGGAGTACGTTAAAATAGCCAAAGCGGAAATAGAAAACACGCACAACGCAGGTAAACTCCCAATAATCGTAGGCGGTACAGGGCTGTATGTATATTCTCTGTTTTCAGGCTGTAACTTCGGCGACGCGCCAAAGGATAACAACGTCAGAGCTTGTCTAAAACTGATTGCGCATTTTTTCGGTTCAAAGGTTTTACACTGCATGCTCGGAGAAATCGACAGCGCGTCCGCCTCTAAAATTTCGGCAAATGACTGCAAGCGCGTAGTCAGAGCGCTTGAAATATTCTGTTTGCGCGGCGAAACAAAATCCGATGTTATTGCACTTGATAAACCATATGACGATTTAACTATAGTGCTCACGCTTCCGCGAGACATGCTGTATGACAAAATCAATAAGCGCGTACATCGAATGTTTGAATACGGACTGATAGACGAGGTCAAATCGCTGCTGCAATATAAAAATTGTTCATCTATGCAGGCATTGGGTTATAAACAGATAGCCGCCGATATCAACGCGCCGCGCGAAACACTCGAGCAAATAACTGCACAAAAGACGCGCAACTATGCAAAGCGGCAAATGACATATTTCAATAATATGAAGCTAAACAAGGTGTTTATCGACGCTCGTGACTTCGACGCGGTCAAAAACACAGTCGCACAATTTTTGGAGAAATAATCATGCACAAACTTATAGAGCAAGCGATCAATAATCTTGCCGACAGCTTTAAGCGAGTTGAAGGCATAGCGCTCGACAATCAAAAAAAAGTATTAGACGCGTTTATTAAAAACAGAATTGCACTTCGCCACTTTGCGCCGACTTCGGGTTACGGCTACGACGATGTTGGGCGCGACACATTATACAAGCTATACGCCGATGTGTTCGGCACGGAGTCTGCTATAGTCTCGCCGATGATTACATCGGGTACGCATGCGCTTACCATCGCGCTGTTTGGATTACTTCGCCCAAATCAAACGCTTTTGTGCGCGACAGGCAAACCTTACGACACGCTCAACGACGTCATTTTCGGCGACGGAATTGGGTCGCTAAAGGACTTTAACGTCAATTGCGTAATCGTGCCGCTTAAACACGGTACGCCCGATTATGAGGCAATTAAGGCCAAAATTCAAGAGGAAAAGCCGAGCGTTGTTGCGATTCAGCGTTCACGCGGCTATGATATGCGACCTGCATTGTCAGTTAATCAAATACGTGAGATCATAAAACTCGCTAAGCGCGAAAACTGTATGGTAATGGTGGATAACTGTTACGGTGAGTTTACGGAAACTACAGAACCGTCCGAAGCCGACGCAATTGTCGGATCGTTAATTAAAAATCCGGGAGGTGGCATTGCTCCGACCGGCGGATACATTTGCGGCACTGCGCGCGCTATCTCTCAGATAGAAGGTAGGTTTACTTCACCGTCTATCGGTCGTGAAGTTGGATCGTATGCCGGGGACTATCGACTGTTTTATCAGGGTCTGTTTTTAGCTCCGCATGTTACGGCTCAGAGCATAAAGACCGCGCTGCTGTTTTCCGAGGTATTTTCTAAACTCGGTTATGACACATTGCCTAAGCCGTCAGACAATATTGATGATATTATTTGTTCGGTCAACTTTAACGACGAGCAAAAGCTGATTGAATTCTGCAAAACCATTCAATCAGTATCGCCTGTGGATAGCTTTGCATCGCCCGAGCCGTGGGACATGCCGGGATATAACGACAAAGTAATAATGGCTGCCGGAGCTTTTGTCCAAGGCTCGTCAATCGAGCTGTCATGCGATGCGCCTATTCGTCCGCCGTATACGGCTTATTTTCAAGGCGGACTTACATTTGAGCACGGAATGCTGGCATTAGAGGCATGCTTACAGGCGCTTGGTATATAACTATTCAATTCTGCAAAAGATAAATATAACTCCTTAGTTGATACATAGTCAAATAAGGAGTTTTGTATTTTGAACACAATAATCAAAAAGGTAGTCGGCAGGGAAATAATAGATTCTCGCGGCAATCCCACAGTCGAAGCAGAAGTGACGCTCGAGAGCGGAGTAGTCGGGCGCGCGGCAGCGCCGTCAGGTGCGTCTACGGGCGAGTTTGAGGCGATAGAGCTTAGAGACGGCGATAATAAAAGATTCAACGGAAAAGGCGTACAAAAAGCCGTTGCCAATGTCAATACCGTAATCAACGAGGTTTTGAGCGGAAATGACGCGAACAATATTTACAGTATTGACAAGCTTATGTTAAACGCCGACGGAACTGACAATAAATCCAAGTTGGGTGCAAACGCTATACTCGCTGTATCTTTGGCAACGGCAAAGGCAGCCGCTTTGTGTTATGGTATTCCATTGTACCGCTATTTGGGCGGATGTGCGGCAAGAGAATTGCCTGTACCGATGATGAACATTCTCAACGGAGGCGCACACGCATCCAATACGGTAGACGTGCAAGAGTTTATGATAATGCCTATTGGCGCGGCGTCGTTTTCAGAGGGCTTGCGGTGGTGTGCAGAAGTTTATCACACACTGCAAGGTCTGCTCAAAAGTCGTAATCTTGCAACGGCTGTCGGAGACGAGGGCGGATTTGCGCCCAATCTCAATAGTGACGAGGAAGCAGTCAAGGTCATTATTGACGCAATCAAAAAAGCAGGCTTTAAAGACGGTAGCGACTTTGTGATAGCGCTCGACGCAGCGGCAAGCGAGTGGAAAAGCGGCAAAACGGGCATTTACCGCATGCCAAAGTCAAACGTCACTTTTACTTCCGAACAACTGATAGATCATTGGCACACACTAACGGACAAGTATCCGATATTTTCGTTAGAGGACGGACTGGATGAGGAAGATTGGGACGGCTGGCAAAAACTGACCGACTCAATCGGATCGCGAGTTCAGCTTGTCGGCGACGATCTGTTCGTAACAAATGTTAAACGATTACAAAAGGGTATCGACCGTAAGTGCGGCAATTCGGTTTTGGTCAAGCTCAATCAAATCGGGACGTTATCGGAAACACTCGAAACAATCGATTTAGCGCATAAAAACGGATTTACCTGCATAATTTCGCATAGAAGCGGGGAGACCGAGGACACCACTATTGCGGATCTTGCGGTTGCAACCAATTGCGGTCAAATCAAAACCGGCGCGCCGTGTCGGTCGGAGCGCGTAGCCAAATACAATAGGCTTTTGCGCGTTCAGGATGACTTAGGGACTTCGGCAATGTATAGAGGCGGCAAAACATTTAAAATTCACAGATAAAGATTTTAACGGCAAGCGATTAACTGCTTGTCGTTTTTATTATACAAAATTCTAATGACGTTAGTTTATTATTGCACAATCAATTTTTTGTGTTATCGCCAAAAGCTTGCTTTTGCCGTATTTAGATGATATAATATATTTGCCGTTAGTCGGCAGATTTTTGCTGTAAAACAGTTTCATAGAGGTAGATATGGAAGATTGCATTTTTTGTAAAATCATCAAAGGTGAAATCCCGTCGGAAAGATTTTATGAGGACGATCTTATGGTAGTCATCGCCGACATTTCGCCGAAAGCAAATAAACATTATTTAGCTGTCCTCAAAAAACACTACAAGTATTTTAACGAAATGACCGATGACGACGCTGTCAATCTCGGCAAGTGCATTAAAAAGATAGGCGAGATAGCTCCATCGCTCGGACTTGACGGCGGATTCCGCTTAATGATAAATCAAGGCGACAACGCTATGCAAACCATTCCGCATTTGCACATGCACCTTTTGGGCGGGCAGAAGCTTTCCGAACCCGATTACAAAAAATAGCGTATGGCGGCAAAAGTCAACAATAGTCCGATAGTTTCAGCGCCGACACTTCTCGGTACTTTTGCGGAAAATTTGCGTCGGTCGAGACTCGGAAAGTCTGTAGTCGGCAATTATACTTTAAACAACAGCTCCGAATTCGGCGAAAGATTTAAAAGCTCGGTTGCCGCGTTTAGGCGTGAAGCGTCTGTTATTCTTGATTTTGGCAGCCCTGTAGTGCCGCGGATTGGAACGCTTCGTTACGAGTCGATCAAGATGTACATAGTCAAAGTTTTACTGTTTGTGGGCACGCCGCCTACAGGCAACGGTCTTGCGGTTATGGCTCGGTTAATGGAAGTACTTACGATGTATCCGGAAATTGCACTGGAAGAAGTTATCGCTGACTTTGCCAAAACCCATGCAACTACGGTAGAAAGCGTTACTCGGATAATAGAAAAGTACTTTAATATTTACGATAATTACTTCTTTAACAGAGTAGTCACTCTGACAAAATCACATCCGATGACGTCAAAAGACGTGTTGTGTGATTTAAGCGTTTATATAAGACTTAAATTCATTAGCGCAACGGAGCTGTAATGCACGATATATCCGATAATATCTATATAGTCGATAGGATTAATCCGCTCGAAAGCTATACGCTCGATAGATTTTTACACAACGAGCTGGCGGTCGAACGCAAAGCCGATTTAAACGACGTTAGGCTTGCCATGTACAACATTTTACTTTCACATGGATTTCATTTACAGTTATGCGGCTGTTCGTATTTAGCCGCACTGGCGGCAAGATACGTAGTACAAAGCGATTACGATGAGCAAAAAGCCATTTCCGATATTGCGATTTCCACGGGAATAGACTGTAGTTATATAGTCGCGTGTATCAAGGGCAGTATACTTCGCAACAAGGAATTTATCGTAGTCGCGCGCAAAACGCTTTGCATGAATATTCCGTTTGACAAAACAGATATAACAGACATAGTCACAATAATCGGCGCACTGTACAAGGTATATTTTAACTACACGGTCGACAGTGAGCATTTTGAAGAAGACGATAATCCGTCAATCAACTTTAATAGGGCAATATTAAATCATGGAAAAATTTGACAGAAAAATCAAAATATTAATGGTGGACGACGACGAGCATATTTGCCAGTTGTTGGCTCTATATCTGCAACGCGACGGTTTTGACGCAGAGTTCTGTCACGATGGCGACACTGCGCTTAATAAGCTTTCGGTTAATACATACGATGCTGTGATACTTGACGTAATGATGCCCGGCCCGGACGGCTTTGAAGTGTTGTCCGAGCTAAGAAAGTTCAGCAACGTTCCGGTAATTATGCTATCGGCGCGAGGCGAACCCACCGATAGGATTTCCGGGCTGAACCGCGGTGCAGATGACTATATAACCAAACCGTTTGAACCTCAAGAACTTATTGCGCGCATCCGTGCTGTTTTACGCAGATTCAAGCAAACAGAAGAAGATAAAAAGATCGTTACTCTGTTTAATCTGACCGTAAATCTTAACGATTTTACCGTTATGCTAAACGGCGAAAAAGTAGAAATGCCGCCCAAAGAGATTGAACTGTTATACATGCTTACAAAAACACCGATGCATGTATTTACTCGCGACGAACTGCTAAAATACATTTGGGGGCAAAGCTATTCGGGCGATTCGCGTACAGTTGACGTGCATATTAAGCGCGTTAGAGAAAAACTCGGCGATAATCCTCACTGGCGACTCACAACCGTGTGGGGAGTCGGGTATAAAATAGAAGTCTTTTAATGTTTACGATGAGTGGAAGATTTACCGTAAAAAGATTTTTTAAATCTCATATTTTTAGGATTGCGGTAGCGTTTATCGTAGTTTTTTCCACGGTATTTTTTCCGATGGTTTTTGCGTATCCCAATGCCGATGCTGATAACCGCAACATAATTATTGTGTTAATCGTATTTCTATGCGTGTTTGAAACCATTGCGTATGTACTTATATCGCATTATTTGGTATACGGCAAAATTGAAGAGGCGAGCAAACATCTCGGTAAAATGGCGCATGACGGAAATTCCAACAAGATCAGCTTGATTACAATAGACAACAGCACCGACGATATGGTAAAAGCAGTAAATGCCACTTCCGATGAGTACGCACGGCTTGCACAAGTGCGAAAAACATTTGTTGCAAACGCGTCGCACGAATTACGCTCGCCACTGACTTCCGTTCAAGGCTTTTTGCAAGCCGTGCTTGACGGAACGGCAACCGACGAAGATAAGGAAAAATACCTGAAAATCGCGCTTAGCGAGACAAAGCGGCTTAACGCACTTATTACTTCGATGCTCGATTTATCAAGGCTGGATTCCGGCAAGAACCCATTGGTACTAACTAAGTACGACATTAATGACTCTATCAACGAGATTGTAGCCAAGTTTGAACCGGCGCTCATCAAAAAGGCGCTACAGATCAATGTAGAGTTTTCGCGTGAACCGTGTTACGTTTTTGCAGACAAGGACAAAATCATTCAAGTAATTACCAACTTGTTAGATAACGCCATCAAGTATTCGCCGTCGTATTCGCGAATCATTCTTACAACCGATATTCACGAAAATAAAGTTTATGTCACCGTACGCGACTTCGGATACGGAATTAGCAAAAAAGATCAAATGCTAATATGGGACACGTTCTACATGACCGACAAATCGCGTTCGCCGGTCAAAACAAAAGGGTCGGGACTTGGATTGTCCATTGTCAAAAAGATTATCGACGAACACGGGGAAGTGATTTGGGTGGAAAGCAGTCGCGGGGCAGGCGCTACGTTTATATTTACGCTCACGCTTTTTGACGCCGCCAAGCATAAACCCGTTGTCGGAAAAATAATACAAACGCCGGAACTCGGCACATCGGAGAAATAAATGGAATTGTATTTCGAACAAAATGTCACCAATAAAAATGTGGATGAACGCACTAAACGCACAAAGACGCTTACTTTTGTTAAGACCGCATTCTTGGTACTGGGATTGTTTATTCTTATTACAAGCGCAGCGCTTGGCAATTTATTCTGGCAACTGTTTTGGGTATTTTTGTTAGTGTCAATCCCGTTTTTTGTTGTCGCGTATATTGTTGGAAGAATAAACAAGCGTAACAATACCGAATACGACTACGTAATAGACGACGAATTTATAAAGGTATCCGAAATTTATTACCGCGAGCAACGCAAGCAAAAACATACTATTAGGCTACGGCTTATAGAATCCGTCGGTGTATTCGACTCGGAGGGCTACAAAAAGATAGAACGTTCCGCAAACAAAAAAATCCTCGCGCTTGTTAATTACGATGACGAAGATTCCATTCTGTATATCTGCTACAAAACAGATAAAGGAATTCGCAAAATTATTTTTTTAGAACCGAATAGGGGATTTATGATAGCGCTTAGGCGAGCTATGTCCGCTTCGGCACTAACAGTTTTCGACAAGAGCGTTTCCGACTTGGAAAAGCGCCTTACTCAGAAGGAGCAGGAAGAGGCATTACTCAGGATTGACGAAGTTGATGACGAAGATGACGAAGATGACGAAGATGCAACAGACGACAACAATGACGGAGAACGTGATTGATGATATACTTGGATAATGCCGCTACAACCAAGGTTTTCGAATGTGCCGCTCAAGCTGCAGAAACGGCTATGCTAACCGAATACTTTAATCCTAATGCTACATACAAAAGCGCAGTGAATGTTAATAACGGTATAGAACGCGCACGCAGTATAATTGCTAATGCGGCAGGAGTACAAAGTGACGAGCTGATTTTTACATCTTGTGCAACCGAGTCTAATAACTGGGTATTCAACTGCGGTATAAAAAACCATAAAGGCAATATAGTTATTTCTGCCGGTGAACATTCCTCTGTATACGAAGTTGCAATGCAGCTTAAAAGTCGCGGAAAAGATGTCCGCGTCGCACCGCTCACACGAGACGGCGCTGTAGATGTAGACGCGCTACTGAACCTTGTCGATACAAATACCGCACTTGTTTCCGTTATTCACGTCAGTAATGAAACAGGCGTCGTAAACCCGATAAAACAAATAACCGCTGCGATACGGCAAAAATCGCCCAAAACGTTGATTCACAGTGATGGAGTACAGGGATTTATTAAGCTCAATACTCCGATTAGCGGATTGGATGTGGACTATTATAGCGCAAGTGCACACAAGATTGGCGCACCCAAGGGCATAGGACTTTTATATATGCGACACGGATTAAACATTGCGCCGTATATAGCAGGTGGCGGTCAAGAGCACGGTTTACGGTCGGGAACTCAGAACACTCCGTATATTGCGGCCTTTGCAGCAGCAGTACAGGAATGCTCAAAATACGATCACACTCAAGCGGCGGTACTTCGCGACGAGCTTTGCGATTATTTTAGCAATCACGGGTTTAATATAATTGGCAAAAAAGCCAACAGCGGATACATTTTATGTCTGTGCGCACCCAAGTATAAAGCGGAAATCTTGCAAAACATCGTACATGACAAGGGTGTAATTATCGGCAAAGGTGCGGCATGCTCGGGATCGAAGCGAGGCAACCGCGTACTATCTGCTATGGGATTAAGCGGAGACGAGATAGAGCGGTGCATACGATTGAGCTTTTTTGTAAACACTACGCGCGACGATGCTATGTCTGCCGCTAAAACCATTGTTGACGCATGCAATATATAAGGAGAAATCATGTTTGACAACGTTATTTTAATTCGCTTTGGCGAGCTTTATCTTAAAGGCAAAAACCAAGATTACTTTGAAAATACACTAAAAAACAATATAACCGAAAAATTAAGCAGCATAGACTGCAAAGTATTTTTCGGTCGCGGTAGATACGTTGTAAAGGACTACAATCAATCTTTCGAGTATGATATTATAACGCGGCTCAAGCATGTTTTCGGAATACATTCGGTGTCGATTGCACGCAGGTGCGGCTACGATTTTGACGAAATTGCCGAGCTGGCGATTCAAATGACTCCTAATAGTGGCACATTTCGCGTGACGTCACACCGCTCGTACAAAAAATATCCGCTCAATTCTTTGCAGATAAACATGAAGCTCGGCGAGCGTATTTTACAAGCAAAATCCGGGCTGGAAGTGGATTTACACAATCCGGAATACACTCTCAACGTAGACGTGCGCGAAAACGGGGATGTATTCCTGTACGATAGCACGATCAAGTGCGCAGGAGGCATGCCTTATGGCACGGGCGGAAAAGGACTGTTATTATTGTCGGGCGGAATAGATAGTCCCGTAGCCGGATACATGCTGGCAAAACGCGGAATGAGCATAACTGCACTGCATTTCCATTCATACCCGTACACATCGGAAGCCGCCAAGCAAAAAGCAATTGATCTTGCCAAGCTGTTGGGGGAGTACTGCCCGAGCATAAAACTTATGTGCATATCACTTACGGAAATACAAGAATCAATACACAACAATTGCAAACCAAACTACATGATTACTCTTGTACGACGGTTTATGATGCGAATAGCACAAACAGTCGCCACTAAGTACTTTTGCGGTTGTATTATAAACGGCGAAAGCTTAGGGCAAGTAGCAAGCCAAACGATTGAAAGCATAACTGTTACAAACGCTGTAGTTAATATGCCGGTATTTCGTCCGTGTATAGGCATGGATAAGGATGAGATTATTGCTATCGCAGAAAAGATAGGCACGTTCAAAAAATCAATCGAACCATACGAGGATTGCTGTACGGTTTTCCTCCCTGAATTTCCGCTTATAAAACCTACGATAGAAAAGGTCGAGGAACAGGAGAGTCGCATCAAAGATTATAACGAGCTGATTGAACGCGCTATCGACGGATTGGAAGTAGTACAATTATAATAAAAATAAACTCACACAGGTAAAATACTTGAGTGAGTTATTTTTTTGCAAAATGCATCGCTATTCCCACATAAAACCGTCATAATAATCTAATATATCAATATTTTTACGTATCGGTAAATGTTTTTTAGATAATAATGCAGTATGCCGATATCGTTTGGGTAATAGCGGGTCGGCAAGATATACTTCATGTGATTCTGATAATTCCTTAGCGTCAATATCGAAATATGCGACTGATTTAGGCTGTACAAAAGGCGCTGACGTGTTAATTTTCGCGTCCGCACACACTCTTTTAATAATGTCGCAGCATGACGCTCCGGTCACAGAATTCGATATCGGATCATCTGCCGAGCCGAACCAAACCGCAAACGTATATTCGGGAGTATAAGCAATAGCGTAACAATCGTAATTGCCGTTTTCATCGCCGTTTGTTCCGGTCTTTGCTGCGATTATTCCCGTGTTTTTAAGTTTTTTAGCTGTTCCGGATTGCGCACAAGACATTAGCATATCCGTAATAAGATATGCCGTATCATCGCCGATAGCCGCACATTGTTGTGATTGTTTTTTGTAAATATCTCTATCTGCGTTTTTGATTTCTGCAACATATCCAATATCGGTATAAACACCGCCGTTTGCAAGCGTTCTGTATGCATTTGCTATCTGCGGCAACGTGACGCCTTTTTCCATACCGCCAAGCGCTACAGCCAGCGTGTTATCCGATTGCTCAAAAGTTATACCAAACCGTTCGGCTACATCTTTTGACGATTCTACACCAAATTGCCTCATTAGCTTTACCGCAGCAATATTTGACGAATATTTTAAGCAATCACGCAACGACATATATCCGCGATAAACGCCTTTATAATTTGCGGGCGCGTAGTCTCCGAATACGGTAGGTTCATCTGAAATTTGCGACAGGGGATTTAGTCCGTTTTCCAGAGCGCCGGCATATGACGTAAACGGTTTGATTGTAGAAGCCGGTGATCTTTGCGGATTAATATACTTATTGCAGTTTGTTTCATCGCACACAATACCGCCGGAGCTGTTGTCAAGCACTAATACACGAATGTTGTAGTCTTCGTCTACCGAAGATATAGCGCTGCGTGCAGCGGACGCTATTTTTGGATTATATGCCGTGCTTATTGTATAGTTATTTATATACAATTCTTTTTCGGAGCATTGCAGCGCCGAACACGCATCTTTCAGCACACCTGTCACAAATTGATTGCAGCTGTTTTTTCCAAATTCGAGTGGTTCTGCAACTGCGCTATTATACTCGGATTTTGTTATTAGTTTTTGGCTTAACATCTGGTCAAGCACAAGTCGCTTACGATTATTAAGATTATCGATATTGTTGTACGGGCTGTACTTAGCCGGATTATTGATTATAGACGCAAGTGCGGCAGACTGGGCGAGTGTAAGCTCTGACGCGGGTTTGCCGAACATAACGCGGCTTGCAGTGCCCAAGCCGCGAATGCCCGATCCAAAATATAAAACGTTTAAATAGCTTTCCAATATTTGCCGTTTGCTCGATACACGCTCTAACTTACGCGCCAAACGTATTTCACTTATTTTTCGGCTAATAGTTTTTTCATTGGAAAGATGTGTATTTTTGATAAGCTGCTGCGTTATTGTGGAAGCACCTTCGTGAAATCCTTTCGATTTAATATTTGATACAAATGCGGACGCCATGCGCCTATAATCAACACCGTGATGCGAATAAAACCGCTTATCCTCAATAGCTATAAAGGCATTTAAAGTATCTGCTGACAAATCGTCCACCTTAACCGATATGCTGTTACCGCCAAAAAAAGCGTCGTCAATAGGATCGCCGTATACATCCAATAACATAACGGAATCAGAATACCCGGTGAGTTTATCCATGTCAAGCTTATCATTGCCGAATAATGTTATATCAGGCTCAATAACCAAAAAGAAAAAGCCCACTGCCAGCAATACAAGTACGACAAATACAGCCATGCATATAAAAGTAACTTTTAAGGACTTTTTCATACAGCAATAGTATCTTAATCCTGTATGATTGTTATACATTATATCTTGCAGATATGCGCATTTGTAAATCAATTAAACGTAGTTACGAATAACCATAAAAGAATATAAAAGAAAAATAAAAAGATAACATCACGCATCTTTTAAGCAAAGCGACCAATAAAAATAAATTAAAACTTTATAGAAAATCAGAAAAAAATCGGCAATTCGCCTATTTTTAAGCATATCACTTCGTAAAAGCTGTCTTTTGCGAAGTGATTAAATAGATTTATCAAAATTATTTATGTTTATTCCCCACTGTTTGAGCTTATCTGTAATTTACTCAAGCAATAAAAATTAATACAAAAGTAAACCATTACAAAGACTCATCGCCGAACATGCCCAGATTACCGTTAAGCTTTGTTAAGCGTAAATCAACAATATCGCCGCACCTTGCACGAGAATAAACTTTAATATAGTTAGGCGTATACCCGACATTATAACCACCTTCGGAATCTTCAATATATACAGGAGCTATCGTATTGAGATTTTTTGTCATAAATTGCGTGCGCAGATCATTTTTTATTTCAAGCAGTTTATTAACTCTGTGTTTTACCACTTCAGGACTTAGTTCCCCGTATTTTTTAGCAGCTATCGTGCCAATACGCCTACTATATGGAAATACATGCACATCCGAAAAAGCACAATCACGCACAAAATTACAGCAGTTATCAAAAAAATCCTCGGTTTCAGTCGGGAATCCGACTATCACATCCGTAGTTATGCCGGCAAGCGGAAAATACTGTCGAATCAATTTGACTTTATCATAATAATACGCCGTATCGTATCGCCTATTCATGCTTTTTAACACCGCATTATCGCCGCTCTGGAGCGATAAATGAAAATGCGGACAGTAACCGCCCTGCACCATCACATCCAACAGAGACTCATTTACAGCCTCACATTCCAACGAACCTAATCGCTTTCGCGCCTTTACACCAGATAGCGCCTTTAAAAGCATTGTTAAATCAGAGCTAATATCATACCCATAGTTAGATATATCCACACCGGTTATAACGATCTCTTTCGATTCAATCCGTTCACACTCACCGATTATATCCTCAATACTACGCGATCTACTTCTTCCGCGTAAATACGGAATAATGCAGTACGTACAAAACCTATTACACCCATCCTGAATCTTAATAAAAGCGCGCGTTTTATCCGATACAGGATATTCCCCATAATCATATTTATCACAATTTCCTACGCCACTCATCGCATTATCGTATAATACTCTATCTGATAGAATACTATAATCATTACTCTTTGATAAGGATTTAACGGTATTGAGTGTGAAATCGGCTTTATTTGATGTTCCACCTACAGCTATTACGTTTTTCATTGCGAATTTCTGCGGCGCGTTTTGTGAGCTGCATCCTATCACTATAATTTTGCAATCGGGATTAAGTTTGCGCATTTTTGCAATGTATTGACGTGACTTTTTATCCGCTTCGGCAGTAACCGAGCATGTGTTCAATATATAAATATCGGCAGGCTCTAAACCTGCCGATGCTGAATAGTTGTTCAACTTAAGCGTTGCCACAATTGACGCGCTTTCGCATTGATTTACTTTGCAGCCGAGTGTAATTACGCGTATATTCAAAGAGTCCACTCTCCCATTTCGTAATATATAACAGACAGCGCGGCTATAGCTGCTGTTTCCGCACGCAATATGCGCGTGCCGAGTGTAACAGACTTTGCGCCGACGTCGGTTAATTTATTTTTTTCTTCTTCGGTAATTCCGCCCTCAGGTCCTACAAATACCGACATATCGATTTTGCTCTTGTCTATTGCCGCTCGAAGCTGACCGTGCATTTCGCGCTCCCAAGGGAAAATCAAATACGTGCTTTTTGCCCGACCGAGCAATTCGTCAAAGTCAAGTGATTGTTCTATTATTGGAAGTTTGCTTCTTCCGCACTGCTCGCAAGCCGATATTGCTATTTTATTCAGCCTATCATAGTTTAAGCTAACGTTGCGTTGCGTGAATGTAGAGTAAACCGGAACAATCTTTGTCACACCTAATTCAGTAGCTTTTTGAACTGCCAATTCGAACCTGTCCTGCTTTATAACAGATAGATACAACGTAACTGCAACCTTACTCTCTCCGGTGTTTTCGGCGGTATTTAACAATTCTAACAAAGTTTTGTCCTTTTTAATTTCCTTGACTTTGCAAGAGTAGTCGTGTCCGCGCCCGTCGAACACCGTAATATAATCGCCCACGCGTATACGTAAAGCATATGCCGCATGAGTATGTGCGTCGCCGCTGAGCTCCAAACAGGATTTACTGATACTCGGGTAGTAAAATCTCATAATTTAAATAAAAAAGCGCTCCATTCGTTTTTTTGTTGTGATTGTACTAAGGTAAACTCCTTAGAATATTCGTCAAGCACGCTCTGCTTTTTGTCGGAAATAATCCCGCTGATTATTGCGTAACCGCCGTTTCCGAGCGCACTTTTTATAATAGGCATAACTCCGATTAATACGTCGGCCGTAATGTTTGCTACAACGATATCGGCAGGTTCTGTCATTTCGCGCACGTCGCGGCAAAACACTTCGGGATTTACTATATTGTTTATTTTGCAGTTATATTCGGTGGCGGTAATCGCCTGCTCGTCCGTATCTGCAAATACTACAGATCCTGCGCCGAGCGCAGTGGCGCAAATGCCAAGTATACCGCTGCCGCACCCAAAATCCAGTACACGTTTGCCCGATAACGGAATGCGCTGCATAAGATCCACACACATGGAAGTCGTTTCATGCATGCCTGTCCCGAAAGCCAGTCCGGGATTGAGCACCACCTTGGCATCTCCGCCTACAGGGCTGTAATCTATCCATTCGGGAACTATTACGACCTTGCCGATATTAAACGGCTTATAGTACTTTTTCCACTCGTTTTCCCATTCGACTGAATCAATAATCTCCACCGAAGCGCTAAGCACAGAAAAGTCTGCCCAGTCATTTTCCTTTAACGCCGTGATTTTATGCAAAACCAAATCTTCGGATGTTTCAATCGTGAAATAACCTATTACAGCACAGCCTTCAGTCGGATTAAACAGTTGTGCGTCGGCATAGTCCCAGCGCTTATCGTCCAGAACCTGCTTTATGTTCATATAGTCCTCAAAGACCTCCCCCATGCTTCCTGCCTCATGCAAGGCATATGACACGATATCGGAGGTCTCCGAGGTACAGTTTACGGTAATTTTTTTAAACTTCATTACTTTTATTTTGCGATAGTGCTCTGAAGCGCAGTCATAGCAACTACGTTTACAACGTCCTCACTGCTGCAGCCTCTGGACAAATCGTTTACAGGCTTGTTAAAACCTTGGCAGATAGGCCCGATAGCTTCTGCGCCCGCAAGACGCTGAACAAGCTTGTATCCGATATTGCCCGCTTGAAGGTCGGGGAAAATAAGAACGTTGGCTTTGCCTGCAACAGTGCTGCCGGGAGCTTTAAGATCGGCAACGGTAGGAACAAGCGCCGCATCAGCCTGCAACTCCCCGTCCACGCGCAATTCGGGGCGCGCCGCCTTTACAATATCGAGTGCGGCGGTAACCTTGTCAACAAGCTCACCCTTTGCCGAGCCTTTTGTCGAGTACGAAAGCAACGCAACTTTGGGCGTAATGCCGGCAATAGCCGCAGCCGTATCGGCGGAAGCAATTGCTATGTCGGCAAGCTGTTGACTATCCGGATTGGGATTGACAGCGCAATCGCCAAATACCATTATGCCGTTTTCGCCGTACTTGGAATTTTTGTCAAGACACATAATAAAGCACGAGCTTACCGTTTTAATGCCGGGGGCTGTCTTGATTATCTGGAGTGCGGGACGAAGAACGTCGCCCGTTGCGTTTACAGATCCTGCGACCATGCCGTCCGCTTCCCCGCGCTTTACCATGAGTACGCCAAAGTACAAGGGGTTGTGCGCAAGCCTGCGCGCTGTTTCCATATCCATACCCTTGGCTTTGCGCAGCTCGTACAACAGCTCGGCATACGGCTCAACATCGGTCTTGCTAAGATCGATTACTGTTATGCCGTCAAGATTGACCGCAGGGCATTTCTGCTTAATTACATCGACACTGCCGATTAAAACAACATTAGCAATGCCTTCCGCCTGCACCTTAGCGGCGGCAGTGATTATGCGCGGCTCTTCGCCCTCAGCCAAAACGATGGTCTTTTTAAGACTTTTGGCTTTTTCGCGCACTGACTTTAACAAATCGTTCATAATTATCCTCCGAGAAAGTATTTACAATTATAAAGCAATATGGTAAAATAATATCGTTAAACCATATATTGCTAACTACCATTATACACTTGTCGATGAGCAAAGTAAAGTAATTATTATGAAAAATTGTGCCGTCATAACAGAATATAATCCCTTTCATACGGGACACAAATATCAGCTGGATGCGCTTCGAGCACACGGCTTTGACAACATAGTCTGCGTTATGAGCGGACCGTTTGTGCAGTCCGCTATGCCGGCATTTTGCGATAAAGCTTTGCGTGCCGAGTGCGCTATCCTTGGCGGCGCGGACGCAGTTATCGAACTTCCTGTCGTGTACGCAACGGCAAGCGCGCAGCTGTTTGCGGAAGGCGGATTAAAAATAGTTTCCAAAATAAAAAACATTACGCATTTAGCAATGGGCGCGGTCGGCAATCCCGAAGATATAATGCGTGTTGCCGATATCAAAATAAAGTATACGTA
>JAIEFT010000060.1 GCA_029066805.1 Clostridiales bacterium
CGCCGAAGTAGCTCAATCGGTAGAGCAACTGACTTGTAATCAGTAGGTTGCGGGTTCAAGTCCCATCTTCGGCTCCAAAACGTCGAAATTGATTTTTAGCGTCTTTTTCGACGTTTTTTGTTTTTTGTGATGTTTTTTGCGACATTGCTCGCATAGGGTATTTATGTATGATAGAATTTAACAATATAAAAATTTTTACCGACGATATAGAACAGTCGGCATTGGAACAGCTTAAAACGTTGGACGGCACCGGAGTGTTCGACGGTCAGCCGATACGTATTATGCCCGACGTTCATACCGGCATTGGATGCGTTATCGGCTTTACAGCGCCGATAAAAGATAAAATTATTCCCAATCTTGTCGGTGTGGACATAGGCTGCGGAATGCTTTGCGTTTCGCTCGGCAAGATGGATATAGATTTATCCGAGCTTGACGGAATTATCAGAAAAACTATTCCGTCAGGTCGCACGGTGGGCGAGCGCAGCGAGGAGGCGGCGCAGCTTATTGCACAGCTTGACTGCAAGAATCGTTTGAGCAAATTCGATTGGCTGGAAAGCTCGCTCGGCACTCTGGGTGGCGGCAACCATTTTATAGAAGTGGACGAGGACGGCAACGGCGAAAAGTATTTGATTATCCACAGCGGATCGCGCAACCTCGGAAAGCAAGTGGCCGAGTATTATCAAGACTTGGCGGTATCCGAGCTCAATTATTCGGATATTACAAGGGTTATAGAAGAGCTTAAATCGCAGGGCAGAGACAAAGAAATTTCCGCCGCGCTTAAAGCGCTTGAGCGCAATCCCAAATTGCCTAAACATTTATGTTATTTGCAAGGCGAGTCCATGCGACATTATTTGCATGATATGGCGGTATGCACGGAGTTTGCCAATAAAAATAGGTACACTATGAGCCAAAGGATCATCAACGCGCTTTTCGGCAAAAGTGCGGATGATTTCTATTCGTTCACAACGCGGCACAATTACATCGGCGAGGACAACTACAT
This sequence comes from Clostridiales bacterium, assembly GCA_029066805.1. GTDB lineage: Bacteria > Bacillota > Clostridia > Christensenellales > Pumilibacteraceae > Anaerocaecibacter. The sequence goes on from JAIEFT010000060.1 coordinate 1,001, forward strand.
TCGCAAGGGCGCAATATCCGCTAAAAAGGGCGAGCGCGTGCTTATTCCGCTGAATATGCGCGACGGCTGTATTGTTGGCATCGGCAAGGGCAATCCCGATTGGAACTATTCCGCACCGCACGGCGCGGGTAGGATTATGTCGCGTGCAAAAGCGCGTGAGCAAATCAAAATCGAGGATTTCAAAAATACTATGCTCGGCATATATTCCACAACGGTCGGTGCGGAAACGCTTGACGAAGCGCCGTTCGCTTACAAGCCGTCGGAGGAGATTATTTCGCTCGTAAAAGACACTGTGAAAATTGAAAAGATCATAAAGCCGATATATAATTACAAATCAGGAGAGTAAGCGCATAATGCAAAGAAAAATCGAAAATCTTAAGATCTATCTTTTGGACAGAAATCCCGAAATGTACGGCGCGTGGAGTAAATATTTTTTCGGGCTTGATAATGTTGAAATCGTTTGCTTGGATTTTGTCGAGTTTATGCGGCGGTACAAAGTGGACTGTGTTGTGTCGCCCGCAAATAGTTATGGCATAATGGACGGTGGGTATGACGAAGCCATTACGGCTTGGTTCGGCGACTCTTTGCAAAAAAAGGTTCAGCAGTATATTGTAGATAATCTGTACGGCGAGCAGCCGCTTTGCTCGAGCATAGTATTAGATACAGACGTGGACGGCATAAAGCTAATCCACACGCCGACAATGCGCATACCGAGCGCTATTAAAGACGATACCATAGTTTATCACTGCACGCGCTCATGTCTTATTGCGGCGCTCAATAGCGACGTAAACTCCGTAGTTGTGCCGGCGTTCGGCGGCCACACCGGACTTGTCCCGCGCGAAACGGTTGCGCACATGATGTGGCTTGCGTACGAGCAACTAAAGAATCCGCCGCAAAAGATAGATTGGGAATACGCAGGCAAGTATAATTTCTAATTTGCTTTGATTTTTCCGAAATGTGGAAAAGTGTTGACTTTTGTCATATATATTGATAGAATACAGCTATGAATCAACCGATAGATATTGCAAGCAATTACATAACCGTCGCGAACGGCAAAACTACCAACGCCTGGTACAAAATATTGTTGCTCGGCGTGCTTGCGGGCGCGTTTATCGCGCTCGGCGGTGCGATTGCAACCGTCGCGGGCACAGCTGTGGGCGGAACGTCCGCTATACTTGTAAAGGGCGCGGTATTCCCGCTGGGACTTATGCTCGTAGTCATTTGTGGCTCGGAGCTTTTTACAGGCAACTGTTTGCTCGTCGCGCCGCTGCTGAATAGGGATATAAAAGTAAGGGGTATGCTCAAAAATTGGGGCTTGGCATATCTTGGAAACTTTATCGGAGCTGTGCTAATTGCCTTACTTGTCGTGTATAGCAATACATACAGTGGTAATATAGGGGTCGCGGCAGTGTCACTTGTGGCTGCTAAGAGCGAGCTTAACTTCGGCGTAGCTCTGCTGAAAGGCATACTTTGCAATATTCTCGTTTGTCTTGCGGTATGGTCGGCTATGGCTAGCAAGAACGCGGCGGGGAAGATCCTTGCGGTATATTTGCCGGTATTCGCTTTTGTTGTGTGCGGCTTTGAACACAGCGTCGCAAATATGTTTTACATAATGTCGGCGGTCATGATAGACGGCGGGGCATTTAACTTCGGATATGCGCTGCTTAACGGATTGCTTGCGCCCACAATAGGAAATATAATCGGCGGGGCATTGATTGCCGTTGCGTTTTGGGTGTTGTACTTTAAGCGCACGAAAAATCAGTAATTTTATTTGTTCAATTACAAATTAAAATCGACAGGCTTTTTATGCCCGTCGATTTTGTTTTATGGGTATATTTATACTTCCGCAGTTTTTGTAAAACAAAAAGGAACGCATATTAGCGTTCCTTGGAGCGGAAGACGAGATTCGAACCCGCGACCCTCACCTTGGCAAGGTGATGCTCTACCCCTGAGCCACTTCCGCAAAGGTATCTGTTCAAGACAGCATAGTAAATATAGCACTTATCAAATACATTTGTCAAGCATTTTTCAATAAAAAATCGATTATTTAGTTAAAAAATGTTTGACAAGATTGTCGATATGCTGTATAATCATTTTGTAACACAAGGAGGTGGATTATGGCTGTCCCCAAACATAAAACATCAAAGCAACGCACGCATACGCGCGGATCGCAGTGGAAGCTGTCCGGTCCGGCATTGGTCGAGTGCAAAAGCTGCCACCAGCAGATTCAGATGCACCGCGTGTGCCCGTTCTGCGGTAGCTATGACGGTGAAGTTAAAATCGAACAAAAACAAGGTAACGACTAAAAATTTACCCCGCATATACGGTAGATGCGGGGTATTTTTTTGTAGAGATATCCTGCGCGTGACGGCGCGATAAAATATACTTATAATTGAGGGTTAATAAATGAAAATTATTGTTGATATAGGCGCATGCGATAATCCCGCCAAAATGGTGCGCGGATGCGTGGAGGCTGCAAAGGAATATACCGACTATACAATCGTCATAGTTGGAGATACGGAGTTTATCAAATCTACAATCGGAGCGGACATGCCCAAAAATATAGCGATCGAGCATGCGTCAGACGTCATTTCCAACGACGATACGCCCACGCGCGCAATTCGCCAAAAACCCGATTCGTCGCTTGTGCGTGCAATTAATCTGCTCAACGGCTCGGACGACGCCGTAGGACTTTTGAGCGGCGGAAGCACGGGTGCGGTTCTCACCGGCGCGACTCTCATGGTAGGGCGCATTAAGGGCGTACACCGTCCCATGCTCACATGCTTTATGCCTACGGCTGTCGAAGGCAAGCTGGTTTGCATTGCAGACTGCGGCGCTAACGTCGATTCCAAGCCCGAGTTTTTAGCGCAGTTCGCCGTTATGGCAAACATGTACGTGGGCGCGCTGTTCGGCATAGAAAAGCCCAGAATCGGGTTGTTATCCGTAGGTGCGGAAGATCACAAGGGCGACGAGCGTTCCAAAGCGACGTTTGCGCTCCTTAAGCAGAGTACCGATCTGAACTTTGTCGGCAACGTCGAAGCACGTTACGCACTGACAGGTGATTATGACATAATCATAACAGACGGCTTTGCGGGGAACGTGCTTATCAAGTCGGTTGAGGGCACTGCCAAAATGGTTATGACCGAGCTTAAAAACGCAATGATGTCGTCATTAAAGTCAAAGATCGGCGCATTGCTGATGAAAAAATCTGTGTACAAACTAAAGGATAGAATGGACTATCATGCCTACGGCGGCGCGGCGTTTTTGGGCGTAAAAAAGATAGTCGTCAAAACGCACGGCTCGTCCAACGAAGTATCGACCAAGGCGTCCATTCGCAACATTATCAGAATGTACCAAAACAATATTATCGATAAGATCAAACAGGGAATGGCAGTTGAAGAAACCGACACAACAAACGCAGGCGAATAACGATAACCTCGATCAGGTCCAATCGCTAATCGGATATAAGTTTAACGATAGTAAATATTTGGACGCGGCGTTTACTCACTCGTCTTACGTAAACGAGCATCCCGCTGTAGGCAACGAGCGCATAGAATTCTTAGGCGACTGCGTGCTCAACTTTCTTGTGGGTGAACGTCTATTCTTGCATGACCGTACGGCAAGCGAGGGAGGGCTGTCGGCTAAGCGCGCCTCGCTTGTTTCGCGTGCGCCGCTTGCGCGCATAGTGGACGAGCTTGGGCTTATGCAATACTTGCGCGTGGGTGCGGGCGTGAACAAAAATGCGTTTGCGGAAAAGGCGCGGTCGGATATATTTGAGGCGCTTTTGGGCGCGGTATATCTTGACGGCGGTATGGACGCTTGTCGGATTGTGCTCGAAAAAATTTACTACGATTTTGTAACTCCGGAACGAGATTATATAAGTGAACTCAAAAATTACAGCGAGGAACACGGCATATATTTGTTCTGCTACGATATTTGCAAGGACGGCGACATGTTTGTAGCCGAAATGGACGCGCTGGGCAAAAGGTTTTGCGCAAAAGGCAGGTCAAAGCACGACGCCGAAAAGAAGCTTGCCGAAACAGTATACAAAGCGTTGACGGAAAAGAAATGCTGAGATTTCACGGCAGGCAAAAAATGCTAGAAATAGCCCGTGCCCGCTATGTATGACAAATAATGATATTCTTAGCAAATATTCGATAATAATTATGTGTATAAAATCTTATTCCCTACTTCTTTTTCAAAAGAAGTAGGGAAATTTCGATTGATTTTTCATGTCATATATGTTAGAATGATATATGTACGTGTATGCGTAAAAGCTGGAGTCACTCTTGAAGTTTAAAAAGCTCGCCCTTATCGGGTTCAAATCCTTTGCCAACAGACTGGAAGTCAAGTTCGGCGAGGGCATAACGGCAATCGTAGGACCAAACGGTTGCGGAAAGAGTAATGTTGCCGACGCTGTGCGCTGGGTTCTGGGCGAGCAGTCGGCAAAGCTTTTGCGTGGTTCAAAAATGATGGACGTCATTTTTAACGGCTCAAAAAAGCGCAAGGCGCAGTCTTATGCCGAGGTTGCGCTCACTTTTGACAACCACAACAGGTCGTTGTTCCCGTCGTACGAATACGAGGAAGTCGTAATCGCGCGTAAGCTGTTCCGTTCGGGCGAGAGCGAGTATTACATAAACGGCAGTCAGTGCAAGCTGCGCGACATCAACGATATGCTTCGCGACGCGGGTTTTGCTATAGAAGGCTATACGATTATCGGTCAGGGCAGGGTTATGGAAATAATCAATGCCAAGCCGGAGGACCGTCGCACGGTGTTCGAGGAAGCGGCGGGCATTAGTAAATATAAGTTCAAAAAGACCGAGGCGGAACGCAAAAACGCGCGCACTCGCGAAAATCTTGTCAGGCTTAACGACATATTAAGCAATGATACGGAGAGGTTAGCGCCGCTTGCGCGTCAGGCCGAAAAAACTCGTCAATACCGTGAAATCAAAGAACGGCTCAAACACCACGAAATCAATCTGTACATCAACCGCTACGAAACGGCGTCCGAAACAAAGGACAAGCTTTCCGCAGTCATCGCCGGTATAGAATCGGAAATACAGGAAAAGCAGCGCGCATACTCCGCGGCGACGGAAGAATACAACGCCGCCATGACCGAACTGCAAAACATTGACAGCACGCTGGAAAAATACCGTTCCGAGCTTATGGAGCTTTCCGTAGACAAGCAGAAGATTTCAGGACAGATAGATCTTTACAGACAGCAGCTTGACAGCATAAGCGCGCAGAACAGGTCGCTTATGGCTACCAACTCAACGCTCAACGACAATTACGGCAACCTTACCGTAACGGCTGCCGATAAGCAGGACGAGTTCAAGCATAAGTCCGACGCTCTCAAGCTCACGCGCGAGGAGTACGAGCGGCTCAATGCCGAGTACACCAAGCTTGCGGAGCGCGTGATCGCCGAGGAAGAAAAAATTAACGCTGCCCGCACCGCATTGCTTGCCGCAATGGAACGTCGCGCCGCCGTCAACCGCAGCGTGGGTGAGCTTTCCGCCGAGCGTACGGCGCTTGCCTCTCAGATAGAGGAATTAGGCGGCAGGCTTGCCGAATTCGAGGCGAAAATCGCGGCGGAAAACGACAGTATAAAATCGATCGATGCGGAACTACAAACTCTTCGTTCCGAGCGCGACGGTCTGATCTCGCAAAAGGACGAAGCTTCCAACGAGAATATTAATGTTGTGTCGCGGCTTGCCGCAGTCGGCGCAGAACTCGGACAAGCTAAGCAAGATTATTCGGCGCTTGTGTCGCGTAGGCGCGTGTTAGAGGACGTGCAAAAGGACGCGTATACATATTCGGTGCGCAAGCTTTTGGAAGACGCACAGACCGACGAGCGCATAAAAAACGCCGTTGTTGGCGTAATAGGTCAGGTTATCAACGTAAAGGACGGATTTGAGGCGGCTGTGGATATGGCGCTCGGCAATGCCGTCAATAATATAGTAACAAAGGATGAGGACGACGCAAAACTGCTTGTCGAGCACTTAAAAGCCAATAAGTACGGCAGAGCGACATTCCTTCCCATAACGAGCTTTAAGCCGCGTGCTATCGATAAAGGCTTATTGCCGTTGCTCGACAGGCACGGCTGCTTTGGTGTTGCTACCAACGCGTTGACTTATGATCCGATATTCGATCCAGTTATAAAGGGATTGCTCGGCAGTACCGTAGTTGTAGATAATATGGACACTGCCGTAAGGCTTGCTCGTGACAGCAAGTACGGTTTTCGCATAGTTACGCTTGACGGAGATATAGTAACACCGCAGGGCGCTATTACCGGCGGTAGCAAAAAGTCGGATGCGTCAAACGTATTCGCGCATGAGCGCACGCTAAAGGACATTATCGCACAGTCCGATAGCTTAAAAGCGAAAATAGACGAACTTCAAAGCGAGCGCGACACATTGACCTCGCGCAACGAGTCGCTCATGAAGCGCGTGCGCGAGCTTACGGAAGATATTCACGATTACGATCTTGCCGAGGCAGCAAAGACGGCGGAGAGCAATGCTCTGCGTAGCGAATTGGAGGCGTTGAACGAGAGCTTGACTTCCGACCGAAAATCGCTCGAACAGCTTAAGGCTCGGCTTGCGGATACCAATGCCGACCTTAGTGCGGTAGAGCAAAAACAGGATGACATTGGCGTAGACGCGCATAGCGAAGAGAATTCGCGCATCAACAAAGAGTTTGAGGCGCTTCGTGCCGAGCGCGATAGACTTCACGACGGCGTTACTGCCAAGAACCTACAGATAGTAACGCTGGAAAAAGACGTAGAGGCGTTGCAGATCGAAATAGCGCGGTTAAAGAGCGAAGCGGTAGCCACCGCCGCGCGTATCGAAAGCAACAACATGACGATACTCAGCAACAACCGTACAATGCAGGAATGCGACGACAAGATCAAGGAGCTTTCCACAAGCAGTTCGGACGGCAACGACAGAAAACGCCAAGCGCTTCAGGATAAGCTTGGAGGACTGTCGCAGCACAAATCCGAGCTGAACATTAAGACGGTAGAAAGCGACAAGGCGAGATTGGAATACAACGACGAGATTTCCGTGCTCACGGAAAAGAAACACGAGCAGGAGATTTTGCTGGCGCAGGTGGACGTCAATATGGAAAACATGCAGTCCGCTATTAATGAAAACTACTCGCTTACTTATGAAGGTTGTTTGGAGTTTAAGGAAGAAAACTACGACGCGGAAAACGGCGAGATCGAAATTGCCAAGCTGCGCCGCAGAATAATCAACCTCGGCAGTATCAACGAAAATGCGGTTGAGGAAGCACAGGAGCTTTCGCAAAAGGTAGGCAAGCTTTCCGAACAGCGCGACGACATGATGAAGAGTCTTGCGGATGAGGAACGTATAATCAAGGAAATGTCCTCAAACATGATGCGCGACTTCGACACTTGTTTCGAGCAGATAAGAGAAAACTTCAAAAGCATATTCCGCGAGCTTTTCGGCGGCGGCAATGCCGACCTACAGCTTACCGAAAACGAAGATCCGCTGCTGCGCGGTGTAGAGATAATCGCACAGCCGCCGTCAAAGAACCTTCAGTCTATTTCGCTGTTTTCGGGTGGAGAAAAAACACTCACAGCAATAGCGATTATGTTCGCTATTATGAAGCTTCGTCCCATGCCGTTCTGTATACTCGACGAGATTGAGGCGGCGCTCGACGACGCCAACGTCGGTAGGGTTGCCGCCATGATTAAGCGTTTTTCGGCTACTACGCAGTTTATTGTCATTACGCACAGAAAGCCGACTATGGAAGAAGCGGACTGCTTATACGGTGTTACCATGGAAGAAGAGGGCGTTTCCACGATTGTATCGGTACGACTCAGCGACGCGCTCAAAAATGCCGAAACAATTACAAAGGCAAAAAACGAGTAAGAATAGGGTGAATTATGGGGCTGTTTTCAAAGATAAAAAACGGACTTAAACGCACAAAGGAAGCTATAGCTTACAAGCTGAATAAGCTGTTTACCGGCGGTGTGCTCACCGACGATTTTTACGATGAGCTGGAAGAAACACTGTTGACTTCGGATATCGGCGCGGAAACCACCGAGCAGATAATGGACAGACTCAAGGAAGAAATCGACAAAAATCATGTGCGCGATACCGCGACCGTTCGTGATTTGTTAAAAAATATCCTAGTCGAGCTTTTGGAAGAAAACGAATTGCCCGAATACGACTATCCGCTCGTTATTATGCTGTCGGGCGTGAACGGTGTGGGTAAAACCACGGCGATAGGCAAGCTCGCCAAAAAGTTCAAGTCCATGGGCAAATCGGTCACTATCGCGGCTGCCGATACCTTCCGTGCGGCGGCTGCGGATCAGCTTACCGTATGGGCGGAACGCGCGGGTGTGCGCATAATCAAGCACTCCGAGGGAGCAGATCCCGCGGCGGTCGTGTACGACGCGGCGCAGAGTGTAAAGAGCAAAAAAGGAGACGTGCTTCTTGTAGATACGGCGGGCAGACTGCACAACAAAAAGAATTTGATGGAAGAGCTTAAAAAGATAGCTCGAGTTGTGGATAGAGAATTGCCGGACGCTACGGTGTATAATTATATCGTGCTTGACGCTACTACAGGACAGAACGCTATCTCGCAGGTAGATTTGTTTAATGAGGCAATAGATATTGACGGAATAGTCCTGACCAAGCTTGACGGAACGGCAAAGGGCGGCGTTGTGCTTGCAATAGCGGGCGAGCTTAACGTTCCTGTCGTGTACGTCGGCGTAGGCGAGGGAATAGACGACCTCGAGGACTTCGACGCAGAAGATTTTGTCGCGGGTATAATGGGCGACTGATAATTTTAAAAAACTTTGCTAAAACAGTTGCAAAAAGATTTAATATGTTGTATAATCACGGTGTAAAGTAATTTATCTTTACACCGTTTTTATGAGTAAGGATTTGAATATTACAAGACTGTGCGACGCGTACGGTGCGCTTCTCACGGATCATAGGCGGGAGCTTATCCGCAATTACTACGACGACGATTTGTCGCTCGCGGAGATAGCGGAAAACCTCGGCATTACCAGGCAGGCGGCGCTGTGCAGTATCAAGCAGGCGGAAAAGCAGCTTTTGGACTACGAGGACAAGCTGAAAATGGTCGAAAATTCCGATAGACTTCAAAGTCATTTGGAACAGGCGCTAAGCGATATCGACAATGACGTAGAGCAAGCCAAGCTTAGGTTGCGTCACGTACTAATCGAATTGCGGTAGAATCGGAGAGGATTTTATGGGTTTATTCTCATCATTAGCCGACAAATTAGGCAACGTGTTTGCCAAAATAACTTCGCGAGGTAAGCTGACCGAGGGCGAAATCAAACAGGCAATGCGCGAGATTCGCATAGCTCTTTTGGAGGCCGACGTAAACTATGCGGTTGTAAAGGATTTTGTCGCGCGCGTGTCTGAAAAAGCTGTGGGCGAGCAGGTGCTAAAGTCGCTCACGCCCGGGCAACAGGTCGTTAAAATAGTCAATGACGAGCTTGTAGAGCTTATGGGCTCTACCAACTCCAAGCTTGAAGTATCGTCCAAGCCGCCTACCGTCATCATGATGTGCGGACTTCAGGGAGCAGGTAAAACCACGTTCTGCGGTAAACTCGGCGCATATCTTACAAAACAGGGCAAAAAGCCTATGTTTGCGGCGTGCGACGTGTACCGCCCCGCTGCTATCAATCAGTTGCAAGTAGTCGGAAAAAAAGTCAATATCCCCGTATTCGAGCAAGGCACGGGCAATCCCGTCAAGATCGCCGCGCGCGCAGTCGAAGAGGCTGTCAAACTCGGCTACGACACTGTCATAATAGATACTGCGGGTCGGCTGCACATAAACGAAGAGCTTATGCGCGAGCTTAAGGACATCAAGCAAAAGACCAACCCCACGGAAATACTGTTGACGGTTGACGCCATGACCGGTCAGGACGCAGTAAACGTTGCCAAAACGTTCAACGAGGAGCTTGATATAACCGGTGTAATTCTTACCAAGCTGGACGGCGATACTCGCGGCGGTGCGGCGCTTTCCATTCGTTCGGTCACAGGCAAGCCTATCAAGTTTTGCGGTACGGGCGAAAAGTCGGGCGACATCGAGCCGTTCTATCCCGATAGAATGGCGTCGCGTATACTCGGCATGGGCGACGTGCTGTCGCTTATAGAAAAAGCGCAGGAAGCCGTTTCCGAAGAAGAACTCAAAAAAATGGAAAAGCGCATGCGCGAAAACAAGTTCACTTTGGAGGACTTTTTAACGCAGTTTAAGTCGCTTGCCAAAATGGGCGATATAAACGATGTGGTTGCTATGATACCCGGCATGAGCCGTGCCAACGTCGATTCCAAGCAGATAGACGAACGCATAGGCAAGTACAAGGCGATAATCCTTTCCATGACGCCTTACGAGCGCAATCATCCCGAAGTAATCAAGGCGTCGCGCCGTAAGCGCATTGCCGCAGGCAGCGGTACGTCCGTTCAGGAAGTGAACGCACTGCTCAAGCAGTACGATCAAACGCGCGAAATGATGAAAGCCGCGCAAAGCGGAAAAATGCCTATGCAGCCGCAGAAGATTATTCGTCAGAAAAGACGATTTAGGTAATTTTTAGCGCGTATATGCGTCGTAATACGGCGTCAGCCGTCGCGGCGTCTCGGGTCATGTAGGTGGTTCTACACTCCCGCTCGCCGCCACTCGGACTTCCTTGTCTTACTCGCATCTCCGCACTAAAAGACGCACGCATTCATCAATTCAATAACAATCAATAATAATTCATTTTCAAGGAGAAAATTATCATGGTTAAAATCAGACTTACCCGTATGGGCGATCACAAATCCCCGTTCTACCGCATAATCGTTGCCGACTCGCGTTCGCCGCGTGACGGAAGATTTATCGATATCCTCGGCACTTACGATCCGCACCTTGACGACGGTCTTAAGGTTGACGTTGAAAAGGCTAAGCAGTGGATCAAAAACGGCGCTCAGCCCACGGATACCGTGCGCGCTTTGCTTGTAAAGTCGGGCGCTATGGAGACCAAAAAGTCAACGCAAAAGACCAAGGTCGAAAAGAAGAAAAAGTCGGAGTAATTCACAATGACTGAACTTGTTAACTACATCATTACCGCGCTTGTTGACAACAAGGACGAGGTGTCGGTGACCGAGGACGGCGACGTAATAGTTGTCAAGGTTGCTAAGGACGATATCGGAAAGGTTATCGGCAAACAAGGTCGAATAATCAAGTCCATTCGTTCGGTTGTCAAGGCGGCGGCGGCTAAGCAGGGCAGAAATTGCACCGTGGAGATTGACGAGTAACTTGATTACCGTAGGACAAATTACAAAACCGCAGGGAGTGCGCGGCGAAGTCAAAGTCAGAGCGATGACCAATGACCCGTCGCGCTTTTGCGTACTTAAGTCGGTTTATATAGAAAGTCGCGTGTACAAGCTTAACGCAGTGCGCGTTAGCGGTAATGACGTGTTTTTGAAGCTGTCGGGAGTAGACGACCGCAACGCTGCCGAGCTCTTGCGCGGCAAATTCGTTACGATCGACCGCGCTGTGGCGGTTGCACTTGACGACGGAGAGTTCTTTATAGACGACGTGGTTGGCGCTACGCTTGTTGCAAAGACTGCCGATAGCAGTCAAAACATAGGCGTAATAAAGTCTGTGCAGTCATTCGGTGCTGCGGACGTGTTTACCGTTCAAACGGAAAAAGGCGAGATGACTTTTGCATTTATTAAAGTGTTAAACGCCGAGTATGACGAAAAGTCTAATGTTCTTACTGTGGACGGAGATAGGCTAAAGGAAGTGGCGGTCTACGATGAAAATTAGGGTGCTTACGCTATTCCCGAGAATGTTCGATTGCCTTAATGAGAGCATTATCGGTAGGGCGATCAAGAGTGGCAAGCTCGACTTCGAGGCGGTGGATATTCGCGCTTATTCCAAAGATAAGCACCAAAAGTGTGACGATACGCCGTACGGCGGCGGCGCGGGTATGGTTATGACCGCTCAGCCGATTTACGACTGCATAAACGCCGTCGATCCCACTCACGAGTATGTGCGCATATATATGTCGCCTAAGGGTGAAAAACTGTCCGACGGACTGTGCCGCGGTCTTGCGGCTAACGATAATATACTTTTGCTGTGCGGGCACTACGAGGGCGTGGATCAGCGCGTACTTGATTTGTGCATAGACCGCGAGATTTCAATTGGCGACTATGTGCTATCGGGTGGTGAGCTTGCGGCAATGGTCGTAATCGACGGGGTGTCGCGGTTTGTTGATGGCGTGCTTGGCAGTGCGATGTCTCATGAGGACGAAAGCTTCTCAGCCGGCGGCATGCTCGAATATCCGCAGTATACGCGTCCGCCCGAGTTTATGGGGCGAAAAGTGCCCGAAGTGCTGTTGAACGGCAATCACAAGGAAATAGACAAATACAGAAAACAGCAGAGCCTGGAGATTACCGCAAGGCTGCGCCCCGACCTGATCGGCAAGGACTGAACGCGAGGTTTTCTATGGAAATAAACTGGTTTCCCGGGCACATGGCAAAGTCCACTCGGGAGATAGAGGCAAACCTAAAAACAGCGGACTGCGCGGTGTATGTTTTGGATAGCCGCGCGGTTTTGTCGTGCTTCAATCCCGCGTTTGACGGCATGATTAATATTCCCGTCGTGTACGTCCTTAACAAATGCGATACCGTTTCCGCCGATTGTATTAACGATTGGATAGCCAAGCTTGGTGGAAATAACCGTATAGCTATATCGCTCGAGGGCAACAGTGCGTCGTGCAAAAAGAAACTTCTTCCCGCCATAAAACACGCGTGCGCACATGTGTTGGAAAAACAACGTAATCGCGGACTTAACGAGCATATCAAGGCGGTTGTAATAGGCGTGCCCAATACAGGAAAGTCGACTATTATCAACAGCCTTTGCGGCAAGGCGCGGCTTACCACAGGCAATCGTGCGGGCGTTACGCGCACGGCTACATGGGCGAGAGTGGATGCTACGCTCGATGTTCTTGATACGCCTGGCACATTATACCCCAAAATTACGGACAGGCGCATAGGTGAAAATCTCGCTATTATCGGGAGTATAAAGGACGAGGTTCTCGACGTTACAGAGCTTGCCGTCGCACTGATAAATAGGCTAAACGACATTGATACGTGTATTTTGGTTGGGCGTTACGGCAGAGAAATAGACGTAGCCGAGGGACTTGATAAAATCGCGGCTTCTCGCGGTTTTCGCATTCGCGGCGGTGAATTCGACATTGATAGAGCCGCGGCGGCGCTTATCGACGATTACCGTAAAGGGCGACTTGGGAAAGTTGCATTGGAGTACGCAAAATGAACGACGCGCGGAAACAAATAGCTACTCAAAAGGTATTACGGCTTATCGAATTCGACAAGGCGTACAATGTTGCCACGCTTTGCGGCGTGGACGAGGCTGGGCGTGGACCGCTTGCCGGACCTGTATCTGTTTGCGCATGCATTATGCCGTTTGACTATGTTATTGTCGGCATAGACGATAGTAAAAAACTGAGCGAAAAAAAGCGTGAGGAATTGTTCGCGCAGATTACAGCGGTTGCGGATTACTGTGTGGTGATGATCGACCGCGCCGTGATCGATCGCATAAATATATTACAAGCGACCAAGCAAGGCATGATACAAGCGATAGCGGGGCTTAAAGTCAAGCCGGATATCGCCGTAATCGACGCTGTCAAAAATCTCGATACCTCCGTGCCGTATAGTTCGGTTGTAAAAGCTGATGCAAAGAGCTATTCTGTGGCAGCGGCGTCCATAATCGCCAAGGTAACGCGTGATAGATACATGCGCGAGCTTGATAGGCTTTATCCGCAGTACGGTTTTGCGAGCAACAAGGGCTATGGCACTGCCGAACATATATCGGCGTTAAAGGCGCACGGCTATTGTCCGGAACACCGCCGCACATTTATTAAGAACTTTGTCGACGTGGATTTGTACGAAGATTTGCCGATAGTTGCGGGGAGTGATAATGGCGGAAAATAGAAGGAAGAAAAAAATAAACAAGCGCGGTACGACGGGCGAGGATATTGCCGTCAAGTACTTGGAAACACACGGCTACCGCGTGCTTGACCGAAACTATACCACTTCTGTGGGCGAGGTGGACATATTCGTCACCGACGAAAAGACATTAATCGCCGTGGAAGTAAAGTCGCGCTTATCGCTAGAGTACGGAACTCCCGCCGAAGCTGTGGGACACCAAAAGATAAAGAAGATATCGCAGGTTACCTCACAATATATCAAACAGTTCAGATTGTTCGGCGTGCCTGTGCGCTTTGACGTTGTGGAAGTATATTTGCAAGATAAAACTGTCAATCATATTGTAAATGCGTTTGACAGCTATTTAAACTACTGATTTTTGTGTAAATAAAGAATCGCAACCTTTTTTTGTGTAAATAAAGAATCGCAACCTTTCACAATATTTTCACAAAATGGTTGCAATTACTATTCTAAAGTGATATATTAGGCAAGATGTTAGAACCTCCCAAAATAGCGCCTAATTATGCGTTTAGCATAGGTAGCTTAGATATTACAGTAACAATGTTATCTACTTTTGTGGTAACGGTTGTTTTAATATTATTTGCAGTTGTAGTTCGCGTGTTTTTTATTCCGCGTTGGAGCAAGGATTTAAAACACACGTCTGTATTCCGCATGTTTGTGGAATGGGCGGTAGGCTTATTCGATAACAATTCCAGGGACATGACAGAGAACTATGCGGGTGCTGTCGGCGCGATATACTTTGGGTGCTCGGCGTTTATCATGTTCGGAATTCTTATTGAGTTGTTTGGGCTACGCTCGCCGTTATCCGATTTAAACTGCAATATTATTCTCGGTTTTATTACGTTTTTTGCGATACTTATTATCGGATTTATGAAAAAGCACGCAAGACGGCTCACGCATTATGCCACCGTCATACCTCTTGTTACCGATTTGGTCGTACCGTTTTCTATGGCGCTAAGGTTGTTCGGCAGTGTGTTTTCGGGATATCTTATTATGGATATTGTGTATCAGACCGCATTGCGTAACATTCTGCCCGTAGTTTTAGAACCGCTGTTCACGCTGTTTCACGCGTTGATGCAGGCGTATATATTCATGTTCCTTTCTATGAACTTTATTAACGAGGCTATAGAATAGCTGTTCGGAGGTATTTATGCAAGTGTTTTTGTCTGCCGTTATGGCGTTTTTGGGTGTTGAAGGCATGGCTGCGCTCGGCGCGGGGCTTGCCTCAATCGCGTGCGTAGGCGCGGCTATCGGTATGGGTATTTCCACCAGTAAGGCGGTCGAGAGCATGGCGCGCCAGCCCGAAGCGACCAAACAGATACGTTCGTCGTTATTTATCGGATTGGCATTTTGCGAAACAACCGCTATTTACGGTCTGCTTATAGCTATCATGTTGATAGTTATGTAAGAGAGATAAGGCTATGTTGCAATACTTAAGTGCAAACATACTGGATGTATTCGGGCTGGATTGGAAGTCCATGCTCTTTTATGCCGTTAATTTTTTGATACTGCTTGCCGTAATGATTGGGTTGCTGTACAAGCCTGTCAAAAAAATGCTCAAGTCCAAGCGTGAAAGCCTTGACGAGGTGTACGAGCAAAACGAAAAGCTTAAAGCCGAAAGCGAGAAAAATGCCGCCGAGTACGAGCAAAAGGTGGAGGAGTTAAAGCTTGAAACCGCACGTGCCGCCGCGACTGCGGCGACCGCCGCACAGCAAAAAGCCGACGCCATACTCGCCGAAGCGCAGGACCAAGCAAAAGCAATTGTAGACGCGGCAAAAAAAGAATCAGCCACGCAAATGGAACAGCTTAAAGGCGAGTACCGCGACAGCGTAAACAACTTGGCGGTGCAGGTCGCGCAAAAGCTTTTGGAACGTGAAATCACAGAGCGTGATAACGACGCGCTTATCGAGCAAGTGCTGTCCGACTGGGAGAACGACTAATGAGCGTCGTTATTCAAGTATCGTCTGCGACAGAGCTTTCGATTAATCAAAAGCGCAGAATACAGGACGTATTTTGCTCCAAGCACCGTGGTGAAAAAGTCGAGTTTGTCTATTCGATAGACAAAGAGCTTATCGGCGGAATACTGGTAGTGGACGGCGATAAGTATTACGACGGAACATTGCGCGCGCAGATAGACAATATCGGCGGCTTGATTCGACGTAGCGACGGCTATGTAGAAGCCGCTACGCCAAAGCGTCGCAAAAACACCAAAGCAAAAGATAACCGCGGCATTCGTGCGGACGTACCAACCTCCGACGCCGTAAACGCCGAATATATAAAAAAGCATACCGATAGTGAACTAACGGGCGCTGTTTCGCGTTACAAAAAGTCGTTTGAAGTGCGCCAGGCAGGCAGTGTTGAGTTTTGCGGCGACGGAGTTATTATGTGTAACGGACTCCAGAGCGCCGAATATGGCGAAATGCTGGAAATAGAAAACGGAACGCAGGCGATTGTGCTAAGCTTGTCGGAGGACAGTGTGGGCGCGATCGTTCTTGATGACGACGACAAAGTAAGCGCGCACATGGTTGTAAAAACCACCGGTATGATTGTGTCCGTGCCGGTAGGTGAAAAATTGCTCGGGCGCGTAGTCAATCCACTCGGTAAGCCTATAGACGGGCTGGGCGCGTTTGTGCCCGATAAATACCGTCCGATAGAAGCCGCCGCGCCTGCTATTAAGGACCGCGACAAAGTTAACGAGCCGATGATGACCGGACTTTTGGCTGTGGATTCCATGATTCCAATCGGTCGCGGACAGCGCGAGCTTATTATAGGCGACAGACAGACGGGCAAAACATCGATTGCAGTAGACACAATCCTCAACCAAAAAGGTAAGGACGTGATTTGCGTGTATGTAGCAATCGGACAAAAATCGTCCACCGTAGCCGATATTGTTACAACGCTCACCGAACGCGGCGCTATGGATTATACGGTTATTGTAAGCGCGACGGCGAGAGACAGCGCGCCGCTGCAATATATTGCGCCATATGCCGGCTGTGCTATTGCCGAGGAGTTTATGTACTCCGGCAAGAACGTACTGATTGTTTATGACGATCTCAGTAAGCATGCCGTTGCGTACCGCGCAATGAGCCTGCTGTTAAAGCGTCCGCCGGGACGGGAAGCGTACCCTGGTGATATATTCTATCTGCACTCAAGGTTATTGGAGCGTGCGGCAAAGCTTAGTCCCGAGCTGGGCGGCGGTTCTATTACAGCACTGCCTATAGTGGAAACGCTTGCGGGCGATATTTCCGCATACATTCCTACCAACATCATTTCCATAACAGATGGACAAATCTTTTTGGAAAGCGATTTATTCAATTCCGGTATTCGTCCCGCTATCAATGTGGGACTATCGGTGTCGCGTGTGGGCGGCAGCGCGCAGACCCGCGCCATGCGTAAAGTGTCGGGTAAGCTACGGCTTGATTTGTCGCAGTACCGCGAACTTGCCGTGTTTGCGCAGTTTGGTGCGGATCTCGACGAAGCCACCTCGCGCATGCTGGAAAAGGGCAAGCGTATGACCGAGGTTATCAAGCAAGACGTACATGCGCCTATGCCGCTCGAGCACCAGATAATTCTGTTGTATTTGACCACTAAAGAGCTGATCAAGAGCATCCCCGTCGAGCGAATATCCGAGTTTAAAGATAAATTCATCAGGTACTTCGACATAAACTACGCGGATATCACGAGCAATCTCGCGCAAGGCGGTGAGATATCCATGGATGACGGAATCAGAATAGACGACGCAGTCAGCGAGTTTTTGCTGTATTTTTTGAAGGACGGCAAAAATGAGTAATCTTTCCGAAATAAAACGAAGATTAATTACGGTCAAGCAGACGCGGCAGATAACGGGCGCAATGCAAACAGTATCGGTATCAAAAATGCGCAAAGCCGCCGAAGTTTGCAACGGCGTGGACGCATATTTGACATTAATAACCGACATCATGCGCAGTGTATCTGCCTCGAGTGATAACGGGTTTATCTCCGTGCCTAAGGACGGTAATGACGCTCTTATTGTTCTTTCTTCGGATAGAGGATTATGCGGTGGATTCGATAATGAAATCTTCTCGGTCGCAGAAGACGCAATGGACGGTGACACTCTAATCATTCCGATAGGGCAGACGGCGGCAAATCAATACAAAAACGCGAAAAATGTTGATTTGCGTTTCTGTCATCTCGGATCGGCTGACTTTAACGCAGCAAAAGACATGTGCGATTATTTGTTATGTCTGTATGGCGACAGTGTAAAAAGTATTTCCGTCGCGTACTCGACAATAAAAAAGCAGACAGTATGTCCGACTGTTGAAAGGATTTTGCCGCTTGAAATGGACTGCGAAAGCGATGTAAAGTCGGAGCTCATGTTTGAGCCGTCGCCAAAGGCTGTGCTGGATGCACTTGTACCGCTGTATCTATCCGGTAAGCTGTACGGCGCAATGGTAAACAACTGTGCCGCAGAACAGAGCGCACGACACCAAGCGATGTCAGCTGCTACCGAAAATGCGGACGCGCTTATTGCGCAGCTTTCCTTGGAATATAACCGTGAACGGCAGACCGCGGTTACAGGTCAGATAGTGGAAATAGTCGGTGCGACTTCCGCATTACGTAAAGGAGCAGACAGTGAAAAGAGATTTTAATATCGGTAAAGTTACTGTTGTTTTGGGCCCTGTTGTGGATGTTAAATTTGACACCAAGCTCCCCAAAATTTACGAGAAAGTAATAGTCGATACACACGACTTGATTGCAAGCGGCGCGATTTCAGGCACGATTGCGGACGGGTTTGTCGCACTTGAAGTAATGAGCCACATTCCGCCCTCTACTGCGCGGTGTATTGCGCTAGAGCCTACCGAAGGACTTGCGCGAGGCATGAAGGCTTATGGCACAGGTCATCAGATTTCAGTGCCCGTCGGCGAAAAAGTGCTGGGTAGGGTCATGAATGTGCTCGGCGAGCCGATTGACGGCAAGGGCGAAATACAGTCCGAAACACACAGACCCATTCACCGTAAAGCGCCCGAGTTTTACGAACAGAAAAACGGCACTGAAATTATTGAAACAGGCATAAAGGTAATCGACCTTGTTGCGCCGTACCTGCGTGGCGGAAAGATAGGACTTTTCGGTGGTGCGGGCGTTGGTAAAACCGTATTGATTATGGAGCTTATCCGCAACGTTGCGGCAGAGCACGGCGGATATTCCATTTTTACGGGCGTGGGCGAGCGCAGCCGTGAGGGCTACGAAATGATTTGCGACATGACGGACAGCGGCGTTTTGGATAAAACCGCGCTTGTGTTCGGGCAGATGAACGAGCCGCCCGGTTCGCGTATGCGCACGGCGCTCACAGGGCTTACGGTTGCCGAATATTTCCGTGATGAGATGAACAAAAACGTGCTTTTGTTTATTGACAACATTTACCGCTACGTGCAAGCGGGTTCGGAAGTGTCGGCTTTGCTTGGCAGGTTGCCGTCAGCTGTGGGATATCAGCCCACGCTTGCTACAGAGCTCGGCGCATTGGAGGAGCGTATCGCCACTACCAAGAACGGTTCTATCACGTCTATTCAGGCGGTGTACGTACCTGCGGATGACCTAACCGATCCTGCTCCGGCTGCTATATTTACGCATCTTGACGCTACGACGGTTCTCAGTCGAAAGATAGTCGAACAGGGAATTTATCCCGCGGTCGATCCTTTGCAGTCTACAAGCAGAATGCTGGAGAAGTCGATTGTCGGCGCAAAGCATTACGAAACGGCGCGCGGCGTTCAGGCTACTTTACAGCGCTACGCCGATCTGAACGATATTATATCCATTTTAGGTATGGACGAGTTGTCGGAAGAGGACAAAGCAGTGGTGTATCGCGCGAGAAAAATTCAAAGGTTTTTCTCGCAACCGATGTTTGTTGCAAAAAGCTTCACCGGAATTGACGGGCGGTTTGTCAATCTTAAAACCACTTTGGAATGTTTTTCGTCCATTCTAAAAGGCGAAGCAGATATGTACCCCGAGTCGGCGTTTTACATGGTCGGGGACTTAGATGAGGTTAAGGAGAAGGCGTTCAATTGAGTTTTTCTCTTCGCATTGCTACGCCCGCGCTCGATGTGTTTTCGGGTACGGTGGATTACGTATCTCTGAACACTCCCGACGGCAGAGCGGGTTTTTTGCGCGGCGCTCTTCCGCGTGTTGCGGTACTGAGCGCAGGGATAATAGAAATCACCGTGGGCGACGAAAAAATCAGTTTATACGGTGCGGACGGCATTTTCAGCATATCGTCTGACGGCATGACGATCGTAACGTCGTCTTGTTATGATTCGGAACAGCCGCAACAGGAGATTGAACCTGTAGATAGTAATGCCGGACGGCAGGAAAGGTATGCCAAGGCGCGGATAGCGTCATCGCTGATTAAAATGAAAGGTAAAAAATTCCCTGAGGAAACCTTTTAGCGGGTAACGTTCGCGACGCAAAATGCATAGATAATTTATGCTATGCAGACTGTTATAGATGTGTCGCGAATGCGACAGAATATTCGTAAGATTCGCTCGATCACGCGCAACGAATTTTGCGCGGTCGTCAAGTCGGACGCGTACGGGCACGGAATTGCCGTTGCAAAGTACATTGAGCCGGTTGTGGACTGCTTTATGGTAGCCACTGCGGACGAGGCGTTTGAGGCTGCCGCAATTGTCAAAAAGCCTATAATCACATTGGGCGGCGATATATACCCGTATACGCGTGTGTATTCGCCGCAAATCATTCCTACAGTGAGCGACGTAAACGGACTCAATGCCGTTGTACGCAGTGGGTATAAGCGGTTTTCCGTTGCAGTCAATACCGGTATGAATAGGCTTGGTGCGAACGAGGATAAGCTCCGCGACATAGTGGAGTATTGCAAGCAAAACAATATAACGCCGTGGTCGGTATATTCGCATTTGTACGCAATGTCTGCTGCACCCGAGCAGTCGTGGGAGTTTGATAGACTAACCGCAGACCCTGTGCTACGCGCAAAACGCCATTTGTATTGCTCGACTGCGCTTGATCTAAACGGCTTTAATCTGTACGACATGTCGCGGTGTGGAATTGCAATGTACGGATATCACACGGGCATGGATATATGCATGCGCGTGCGTGCAAAAATCGTAGGACTGTCGCACGTTGCGCGCGGTCAGCACATTGGGTACGGCGATTACACTCTCGACCGCGACGCACTTATTGCAACGGTCAGGTGCGGATATGCCGACGGACTCAGGCGTACGGATAGACGGCTTTACTTTACAGTACGCGGCGTGAAATGTCCGATAATAGGCATGCCGTGCATGGATTTATGCATGATAGACGTGACGGGACTACAGTGCCGGCTTGGCGAGCATGCATACTTGATAGCAGAAAAGCAGGACACGGAATATTTAGCCAAATGCTACGGAACAATTGTCTACGAGGTGCTTACGGGATTTAATGGACGAGTTGAACGAATCTACATCTAAAAGCAAAATAAGAAAATCGCTCATGCTGTATCGCAATGAGCTTGCGGACAAGCCGCGGCTTTCGCGTGCTATTGCGGACAAGGTATTGCCTATGTTGAGCGGTAACGTGATGGTATATATTTCTATCGGCTCGGAAGTCGATACGGCATACATAGTGGACATGCTTATGTCTGTCCAAAACGTAACGGTTTTCGCGCCGTATACGGAAAACGGTATTATCACGCCCAAAAAGCTTGTAGCGCGTTTTGCTCCCGACAGAATGGGCAATCTTCCGCGCGATTGTTATTGTAGTGAACATTATCCGCCAAAATTAGACTATTGTATCACACCGCTGCTCGGTTTTAACGACCGCGGGTACCGCATAGGTTATGGTAAGGGTTGTTACGACAAGTTTTTTGCGCGGTGTAACACCTTTAAGATAGGTCTTGCGTACAGCGGGCAGGCAATAAAGTTTGAACAGGAAGCTACCGATGTGCCACTTGATTGTTGCGTTACCGAAAAAAATGTGATATACTTTTAAGGTATGCGAGTTATTTCGGGACAATACAAAGGCGCAAAGCTGATATCTCCGCGCGGCGAGGTGCGACCGACGACCGATATGGTCAAGGGTAGTCTGTTCTCTATGCTACAGTCACGCGGACTTATAACGGGTTCTGTGTGCTTGGATGTGTTTTGCGGAAGCGGATCGCTTGGCATTGAAGCGTTGTCGCGCGGTGCGTCGTCATGTGTGTTTGTCGACCTAGATACCAAAAATGTGAACGCGAATTTGGACAAGCTGCATGCAGCCTCGCGCGTTGTTCAGTCTGATTTCAGACGGGCTTTGCGCATTTTGAAGGATGTTAAGTTCGATTTGGTGTTTTGCGACCCGCCGTACAAAACCGACTATGCCGAAGATGTGTATAAGCTATTGATAAAATACGGAATGTTAGGCGCAAACGGAATTGCAGTTTTGGAACATGCGCATGACAGACCGCTTAAAACGATACCGTCACGCAATATTATAGACAGCAGAGTTTTTGGTGTGTCGGCATTTGATTTAGTGCGAGGTGAAAGTGAAGGCGATATTTGCGGGAACGTTTGATCCGTTCACATTAGGACACAAAAATATTGTAGAACGTGCTGCCAAGATATTCGATGAAGTGGTGATCGCCGTAGCCGATGATACAGGAAAAGACGCTGCGCCGCTTGCTGTGCGGACAGAAATAGTTAGTGCCGCCGTATTGGATATGTCAGGCGTAACAGTGGAAAGCTTTTGCGGCTTACTGTCCGACTATGTAAAGACAAAGGGCGATTGCGTGCTTGTTCGCGGTGTGCGTAACTCGGTAGATTTGGAATACGAGCGCGATATAACAAGCGTTTATAAATCGCTGTGCGGCGTGGAATCGGTGATACTGATAACCGACGCAAAGCTTGGTCACATATCGTCAACGGTTGTGCGCACAGTAGCTGCACTCGGCGGGGATATATCCGGATATGTTGTGCCTAACACACTTAAAAAAATAAATGAAATATACGGCAAAAAGCGGTAAAAGGAGAGCTATGAAAGAACAACAGGACGCATTGGAAATTTTGGATCAGCTCAAATCCGAGCTTGAAAAAGCGGGCGGATTTTTCTCTAAAAAACCCGACTGGGATTTGTGTTTGGACTTGTGCGACGAGCTTTCGCGCATTCTGCCTGAATATGTGAAGGAAGCCTCGCAAGTAAAGGAAAGGAAAAAGGATATATTGGCTAACGCCGACGTTGTGGCAAAAAACACCATTCGTGCGGCGGAAGAAAAGGCGAACAAAATAGTTTCCGATTCGGAGATTGTTCGCTCTGCTCAAGCCGCTTCAAAGCAGATTATAGAAAATGCGTATGCGCAATGCGATAATCTGATTTTGCGCACCAAAGCGCATCTTGACAATCTGTTTAAGGACACCGAAAATTTTTTGTGTTCCACATTGTCTGTGGTGCGCACCAACCGAGAAGAATTGCGAGCGGCGCTCACAGGTGGAAACAAGGCAGGCTAAGTTTTACTTGTCGGCGCATATAAAAGCATAGCCAAGCTCTATAACGCCAAATCTTGCCGAAATATGTCACAATAGGTCAACATTTCACGATTATATTTCTTGTGTTCACAGTCGTGCTATAATGCACTTATGCTTTAGGGAGGGTGCAACATGAAACGAAAAACAGGTGAACTAAAAAAGCGGTGCTGGCTTGCCAAACAACGGCTCAAGATGGGATACTTCGATTCGCTCAAACGCATGCAGGACGAGGAAAGTGAGTTGTCTTCGGTGACGGCGGTGGCGGATTATTCGGCTAGAGTCAGCCGTCATTCCGAAGTTGCGGCAAGCTCATCCGCCGATGAAAAGATGTACCGCAAGGTGTGCGACATTCTTGATAGCAGCGAAGTAGCGCTAAACCCAATAGGACAGCTTATCGAGCGCGACGTTTACGACGGATTAGACGCCAACGGCAAACAGCGTTACGTGCTCGAACTGTCCGAAAAATTCAGAGAATTACAAAAACGATATTACCGTGAACGCACGGGGTCGTAAACAGAAGAGGTTATATGTACAGTCTTGAAAAACTTAACGAAGTACAACAGCGCGCCGTACTCGATACGGAAGGGGCGGTGCTTGTGACCGCCGGCGCGGGCAGCGGAAAAACACGATTGCTTACGCATCGTATTGCGCATTTGATAAAAGATTTGAAAGTGCCGCCGTATAATATTATAGCAATCACATTTACTAACAAAGCCGCTAACGAAATGCGTTCAAGACTGGAAAGTATGCTCGACAATGTGGATGGTATATGGATTTTTACTTTCCATGCGGCGTGCGTTCGCATACTTAGGCGGTTTATTGATAGGATCGGTTTTGACAAGAACTTCACTATTTACGGCGAGACCGAAACCAAAGCGGTTATCAAGCGTATTGTCAAACAGAACAATCTCAACGAGGATATGCTAAAGCGTATAATCGCAGAGATATCCAACGCCAAATCCAAAGGAATATCGCCCGAGGATTATGAGGATGTATTTAAGTTCTCGCAAGACGTTGAGGATATAGCCAAGGCATATGCGCAGTATCAAAGCGTTCTAAAGGCTAACAACGCGCTCGACTACGACGATTTGCTCATTCAGGCATTGTATTTGCTAAAGACATGCGCAGAGGCGCGCGAGTATTATCAAAATAAGTTTCGCTACATACATATAGACGAGTTTCAGGACACCAATACAATCCAGTATGAAATTGCTGTATTGCTTGCGGGCATGCATGGTAATATATTTGCCGTGGGCGACGAGGATCAGTGTATTTATACTTGGCGCGGTGCGACGATAAATAATATATTAGATTTTCAAAAAGACTTTAAATGTAAAGTTTACAAGCTCGAACAGAATTATCGCTCTACATCTAATATTCTCGATGTTGCAAACAAGATTATCAAGGGCAATACTAAGCGGCTTGATAAACAGCTGTGGACGCAAAACGAGGACGGAGCAAAGGTTGTGTGCTACTGCGCCGCTACGGAAGGGTTCGAGGCGGATTATGTGGTAAAAAACATACTTGATTTGATAGACGGCGGTCAGTATAATTATTCCGACTGCGCTGTTCTTTTGCGTGTAAATGCGCTAACTCGGCACTTTGAAGAACGTTTTTTACAGTACGGCATAGCGCACAAAGTTTTCGGCGGGTTCAAGTTTTACGATCGCAAGGAGATTAAGGACGTTTTGGCGTACGCTCGGGCGTCGGTAAATCCGCGTGACGATGAGGCGATTTTCCGCATTATTAATTTTCCGCGTCGCGGAATAGGCGAATCGTCTATAGAAAAAATTCGCGAGCTAGCAAGTGCAAGCGGAAAAAGCGCGTTTGAAGTTATTGTGAATGCAAGTGCTTATCCGCTGCCCACAGCGCTAAAAAGCAAGCTTGCGGACTTTGGTAGTTTGCTTATTCTTTTGCGCGACATGTCTGAAAAGTCGATAATAGATTATTTTAAGTATTTGCTTTATACAGTGCTCAATGTGGATAAACTATTTGCGGACGACGATGAAGGCGATGCGCGAATAGAAAACCTTAACGAGCTGGTTAATTCCGTTCGCGATTTTATAAAGAACAATCCGGACGCCACGCTGTTCGACTATTTGCAGACGGTGTCGCTGTATAGCGATACCGATGAGCTGAATGACGATAACTGCGTTACGCTTGCCACCGTGCACAGCGCAAAGGGATTGGAGTTTCCCGTCGTGTTTGTAGTGGGTTTGGAGGACGGAATATTCCCGTCGCTTAGGCAAAATGAAAACGAAGCCGACCATATGGAGGAGGAGCGTAGGCTAATGTACGTTGCGGTTACGCGTGCAAAGCGCAGGTTGTTCCTAACGTACGCAAAGTCGCGTTTTCTGTACGGCGAAACGCGTTACAGTGTGCCGTCCAGATTTTTGTGCGAGTGTGGACTTGTTACGCGTCCGCAAAGGAAAGAGGACGTATTTACCGCTTCACCATCGCACGCATACACTCCGCAGCATTCGAGCGGTAGCGGAAGTATCGGCAACAACATCGGAATCGGCAATAAGTTCAGCGGTACGTACAAGAGCGACTTCGGCAAAAAGCCGACTACGCCGTCGCAATCGATATCAGACAAATCGGGGCTTGCCGTCGGTGTATCGGTTATGCATAAACGCTTGGGTAAAGGAAAGGTTATCGGTCTCGAAAAAATGGGCGATAGTATGTATGCCAAGATAGATTTCGAGCGCGGAGGCGTAATGCTGCTTGCAGTCGATTTTGCGCCCATTTCTGTTATTAATGATTAGTCGAGGAGAGATATAGGTTTATGGCGGACGACGTCACAGTAATGAAAGAACTGGTTGCAAGGCTAAACGACCTTGCATACAGGTACTACGTTTTGGATGAGCCTATTGTGTCCGACAAGGAGTACGACGAGCTATACGACAAACTGTGCGCACTGGAAGCAGCAACCGGCACGGTGCTTTCCGATTCGCCGACAAAGCGCGTGGGCGGAGAGCCGCTCAAATCATTCGAGCCGCATACGCACATAAATAGGCTGTACAGTCTGGATAAGTGCAATAGCTTTGACGGACTGCGCGCGTGGTTTGACAAGCTGAAAAGCGCACTTGGCAAAGCTCCAAAGTGCACCCTCGAGTATAAGTTGGATGGGCTTACTATATGCCTTACTTACCGCGACGGTCAGCTTGTATCCGGTGCGACGCGCGGCAACGGCGAGATCGGGGAAAACGTTACCGAGCAGGTCAAGACGATTAAGTCCGTGCCGCTTTCCATTCCGCACAAAGGCGTTGTGGAAGTACAAGGCGAGGGTATTATGCGCATAAGCGCGCTCAACAAATATAATTCGACCGCCGCAGTTCCGCTCAAAAATCCGCGCAACGCAGTTGCGGGCGCAATACGCAATCTCGACGTAAAAGAGACTGCAAAGCGCAATCTCGACGTAGTTTTCTACAATGTCAATTATACAGACGGGCAAGCTTTCGGATCGCAAACCGAGCAGATAGAGTTTTTAAATAAAAATCGATTCAAGACAGACATGTGTTTTGTGTCTGACGATATAGAGGAAATCATAGCGAAAATTCTGTCTGTGGATAGAGCTGCGCTTGATTTTGCTATCGACGGCATGGTTATTAAGGTGGATGACGCAAGTGTTCGCGGCACGATAGGTTACACCGACAAATTCCCCAAGTGGGCTATCGCATACAAGTTCGAGGCGGAGGAAACCACCACCGTTTTGCGCGATGTAATTTGGCAGGTTGGGCGAACGGGTAAGCTTACGCCGCTTGCGGTGCTGGACGCGGTTGAACTGTGCGGCGCAACTGTAAAGCGAGCCACGCTCAATAATTACGGCGATATTGTGCGTAAAAATGTAAAGATCGGCGCGCGCGTGTTTATTCGCCGTAGCAACGACGTCATTCCGGAAATACTCGGAGTTGCCGAAACAGGTGACAACGATTTGACAATAGAAAAACCCACAGCCTGCCCGTGTTGTAATCATGCGCTTACGGAATATGGCGCACATATATTCTGCCCGAATTTTTACGGCTGTCGCGCACAAATCGTAGCGCGTATCGTGCAGTTCTGTTCAAAGGACTGTATGGATATAGACGGTGTTAGCATCAAGACGGCGGAACAGCTATACGACATTTTAGGCGTGCGTTCGCCCGACGAGCTTTACGGATTGACTGTAGATAAGCTCGCTCTGATAGACGGGTTTAAAGATAAAAAGATTGCTAATTTTATTTCCGCAGTGCAAAACTCGAAAAACGCAGATCTTCCGCATTTTATCAGTGCATTGTGCATAGAAAATGTCGGTAAGGTTACGGCGCGTGCACTGTCCGAGCATTTCGGGTCAATCGACGCATTGACTAAAGCGAGTGCGGAAGAGCTTACCGCCATACAAGACGTAGGTGAAGTTGTGGCGCAGTCCATAGTCGATTACTTTGCCGCGCACGGCGACGTTGTAGCTAAGTTCAAGGCGCTTGGCATAGATCCGATATATCAAAAAAAGACAGACGGAAAGTTTGCCGGACTTAAGTTTGTTTTAACGGGCACTCTGTCTCAGTTTACGCGTGGCGACGCCGCAAAGCTGATAGAAAAAAACGGCGGTATCGTACAGTCAGGCGTAAGCAAGCTTACCGACATAGTAGTGGCAGGCGAAAGCGCCGGCAGCAAGTTGGAAAAAGCGCGTGCACTCGGCAAAAAAATTATCGATGAAAGTCAGTTTAAAGATATGCTAAATACTTGAAATCGTAGCTAAAATCTGTTATAATATATATTGAGAAAATGTAAATCGCCCAAGCGGACATTTTCGGCTTAAAATCACAGAGGTTTGTATGAAGAGCATGACGGGCTACGGTAAGGGCGTTGCTGTTGGCGGCAAGCGCACTGTCACCGTAGAAATCAAATCGGTCAATAACAGGTTTTTGGAAATTGCGTGCAAGCTTCCCAAATCTCTCATGTATATTGACGACATTATTCAGAAGTGCATCAAGGCGTACGCGTCGCGCGGAAGCTTTGACGTGTATTTTTCATATGTCAATCTTTCCGAGTCTGCCAAAAAGGTTACGGTAGACAAGGCGCTTGCAGCTGAATACGTATCGGCGGCAAAAACTTTGCGCGCCGAATTTATGCTTGAAGACGATTTTAATGTGACGGCTCTGTTGCGCACGCCCGATATTGCAAGCGTAACCGTGCCCGATGACGACCGCGAACTTGTTGCGGAGTTAACCAAGCAAGCAGTAAAAGAAGCTCTGGAAAACCTTAATAAAATGCGGTGCGTAGAGGGCGACGGAGTTTATGCCGATTTAATGACTCTTGTCGGCAATTTGGAATCGTATCTCAAAAAGGCGATTGAGCGCGCGCCGCAGGTCGTTACAGACTACAAATCTGCGTTGCTTGCGCGTGTTAAAGAACTGCTCGACGGATACGAGCCGGACGAAGCCAAGCTGTTAAACGAAGTTGCGTTTTTTGCCGATAAGGCTGATATAAACGAGGAAATCTCGAGGTTAGGTTCGCACATAGGTCAGTTTAAAGCCATTTGCGCGGAAGTTGACGCGCCTCAGGGGCGCAGGCTGGACTTTTTGTCGCAAGAGATGGTGCGAGAGGTCAACACCATGGGCAGCAAGTCCAACGACATAACCCTAACCGGTTACGTCATCGGCATGAAA
>JAIEFT010000061.1 GCA_029066805.1 Clostridiales bacterium
CGTCGAGATATCTGAGGCACGAATCAAATGTAGCGCCGCCCCATGCTTCCAATGCGTAAAAACCTACGTCGTCAAGCATTTTTGCCGCAGGTAACATTTCGTCGGTACGCATGCGCGTTGCGGCTTGGGATTGGTGCGCGTCACGCAGAATAGTTTCCATTATTTTGACTTTACTCATAATATACTCCGAATTCTAATTCGATTAAATTTATTAGTTTAGAAGATAGATAGCAACACACCCGCCGCAACCGCAGAGCCTATAACGCCTGCGACGTTGGGACCCATTGCATGCATAAGCAGATAGTTGTTCGGATCTTCCTTTTGTGCAACTGTTTGCGACACTCGCGCTGCCATTGGCACAGCGGAAACGCCCGCACTGCCTATTAGCGGATTTATCTTGCCGTGCGACAGCCAGCAAAGGAGTTTGCCCATGAGTAGACCGCCGACAGTACCCATAATAAACGCAAAAAGTCCAAGTACTACTATCTTAAGCGTATCGAGAGCAAGGAATTCCGTACCAACAGCCATAGAGCCGACGCTTATACCGAGGAATATGGTTATAATGTTCATAAGCGAATTGCTTGCCGTATCCGAAAGTCTATCCGTAACAAGACATTCCTTTAGCAGATTTCCGAACATAAGCATGCCGAGTAGCGGTAACGAATCCGGCAAAATCAAACCGCAAACGAGCGTAACAACTATGGGGAAAACAATCTTCTCGCGCTTGGAAACGGGACGAAGCTGTTCCATTTTTATAGAACGTTCTTTCTTGGTAGTAAGCAGCTTCATCAGAGGAGGCTGAATTATGGGAATAAGCGCCATATACGAATACGCCGCAACGGTTATTGCGGAAAGCATACCGCTTGACACTCCCATTTTGGTAGCTACATAAATTGACGTAGGTCCGTCCGCACCGCCTATAATTGCAATAGCCGCCGCTTGAAAGCCTTCAAAGCCCAACAGCATTGCGCCGAACAGCGTAATGAATATGCCGAGCTGTGCCGCCGCGCCCAAAATAAAGCTTTTGGGATTGGCAATCAGCGGACCGAAGTCTGTCATTGCCCCGATTCCCAAAAAGATTATCGGCGGAAAAATAACCCACTTAACGCCGCGCGTAATATAATAGAAAAATCCGCCGATCTCGCCGTTCTCCGGCGTTTTCATAAGTATTTCCTGTGCGCCCGGAATGTTAATAAGCAACATTCCAAAGCTAATCGGAACAAGCAATAACGGCTCTTTTTTCAAACCTATGCCTACGAACAGCAAAACGCACGCGACGGCAATCATCACGTAATTTTGCCACAAAAACCCTCCGTTTGCATAGGAATGATTAAGACCGGTGCTCTCCCACAGGTTTTTAAGCATTTCTACAAAGTTCATCGGCTCACCCTACTTTATATACGCGAGCACTGCGCCGGTATCGACGTTGTCGCCCTTTTTGACAACATATGTGATAACGCCGTCTGCGGGCGCGTTAATGTCGTTCTCCATCTTCATGGCTTCCAAAACAACGACCTTTTCGTTTTTCTTGACGGTGTCGCCGTCCTTATGAGAAAGTCCAAGAATAAGCCCGGGCATGGGAGCTTTGAGCGGCGTACCGTCGCCGACTACAGGCTTAGATACAGGCGTCGCCGCAGGTGCAGCTGCTACAGGTGTTGCGACGGGCGCAGAAGCTACCTCGCCTACTTCCTCTACGTCGACCGAATAGGTCTTGCCGTTTACGGTAACATTGAATTTACGCATATGTTCCTCCAAATGCTTTTAACAAATTATTTTTTGCGCACAATGCGCTTGATTACAAACTCGGGTGCGTCGCCGTCGCGCTCGTCTTTCAATACGCACGCGATTGCGGCAGTTATTGCTGCAACAAGC
>JAIEFT010000007.1 GCA_029066805.1 Clostridiales bacterium
ACCGCTTTGGTCTGCATAACGGCGATTTCGGGATACGTAACGGTAAGACGGCAGCCACGGTGACCCATCATCGGGTTAAACTCGTGGAGGTCGGAAATAAGCTGTTTAATCTGAGCAACGGTCTTGCCTTGAGATTTGGCAAGCGCGGCAATATCCGCTTCGTCCGTTGGAACGAACTCGTGCAGAGGCGGATCGAGGAATCGGATCGTAACGGGCTGACCTTCGAGAGCTTCCATAAGCCCTTCAAAGTCGGCCTGCTGCATGGGCTCGATCTTGGCAAGAGCAGCTTCGCGCTCTTCGACGGTATCCGAGCAAATCATTTCGCGGAAAGCGCCGATACGAGCGGGATCGAAGAACATATGCTCGGTGCGGCAAAGACCAATGCCCTGCGCGCCGAACGCCGCAGCCTGCTTGGCGTCCTTCGGAGTGTCCGCATTGGTGCGAACGCCGATTGCTTTGTATTTGTCAGCAAGCTCCATGATTCTGCCGAAGTAGCCCGAGTTGGGATCTGCGGGTACAGTGGGAATCAAAACATCGTAAATGTTGCCGGTAGAGCCGTCAAGGGAAAGAACGTCGCCTTCCTTGTACACCTTGCCGCCGAGCGTGAACTGCTTGTTCTCCTCGTCCATCTTGATGTCGCCGCAACCGGATACACAGCAAGTGCCCATGCCGCGCGCAACAACAGCCGCGTGCGAGGTCTGTCCGCCGCGAACGGTAAGAATGCCCTGCGCAAACTTCATGCCCTCGATATCCTCGGGGCTGGTTTCCAAACGGACAAGAACAACCTTGTTGCCCTTTTTGCCCTCGATAACAGCGTCTTCTGCCGTGAATACGATAGTGCCGGCGGCTGCGCCCGGGGACGCCGCAATGCCCTTACCGACAACGTTGTTCTTGTCGGCAGCTTTGAGCGCTTTCGGATCGAACTGCGGATGAAGAAGCATGTCGAGCGATTTTGCGTCTATCTGCATAAGCGCTTCCTGCTCGGTTATCATCTTTTCGTCGATAAGGTCGCATGCAATCTTGATAGCGGCGGCGGCGGTGCGCTTGCCGTTACGCGTCTGAAGCATGTAAAGCTTTTCGTTCTCGACGGTGAATTCCATATCCTGCATGTCGTGATAGTGGTTTTCAAGCGTCTTGCAAACTTCTTGGAATTGCTCGTAAACTTTGGGGAATATTTCCGCCATTTTTGCGATAGGCATGGGTGTGCGAACGCCGGCAACAACGTCCTCGCCCTGAGCGTTGGTAAGGAACTCGCCCATAAGACCTTTCTCGCCCGTCGCGGGGTTACGCGTGAACGCAACGCCCGTGCCGCAGTTGTCGCCCATGTTGCCAAACGCCATCATCTGTACGTTAACGGCAGTGCCCCAGGAATACGGAATGTCGTGATCCATGCGGTAGATGTTTGCGCGAGGGTTGTCCCAGGAACGGAAAACAGCCTTGATAGCCTCGAAAAGCTGTTCCTTCGGATCGTCGGGGAAATCCTTGCCGAGCTGCTTTTTGTACTCGGCTTTGAACTGCATAGCAAGCGCTTTGAGGTCGTCGGCGGTAAGCTCGACGTCCTGCGTTACGCCCTTTTTCTCTTTCATCTCGTCGATGAGCTTTTCAAAGTACTTTTTGCCGACTTCCATAACGACGTCCGAGAACATCTGGATGAAACGGCGGTAGCAGTCCCAAGCCCAGCGAGGGTTGCCCGATTTGGTAGCGATAGTGTTTACAACGGTCTCGTTAAGACCGAGGTTAAGAATGGTATCCATCATGCCCGGCATGGAAGCGCGTGCGCCGCTACGTACCGAAACAAGCAGCGGGTTCTCCTTGTCGCCAAACTTTTTGCCGCAAATCTGCTCCATCTTATCGATGTAGGACATGATTTCCTTTTGAATATCAGCGTTGATTTTGCGGCCGTCCTCGTAGTACTGAGTGCAGGCTTCGGTGGAAATTGTAAAGCCTTGAGGCACGGGAAGACCGATGTTGGTCATTTCCGCGAGGTTTGCGCCCTTGCCGCCGAGAAGTTCACGCATTTTAGCGTTGCCTTCGGTAAAGAGATAGCAATACTTTTTTGCCATGTTTTGTAATTCTCCTTAAAAGTATATTTTGTCCGTCAAATATTTTACCAATAAACCCATAAAAAAGCAAGCGATTTTACACGCTTAACCAAAATTTCCGTATTATTTTGTAATTCGTAATTATTAATTAGCATAAAGGTCGATTGAGGCGACGCTCTTAAGTCCCGTGTCGAAGTTGCGTTCGAACTCGCTGCATATGTACTTTAAAGCTCGTCTTGACAAATCGTCGTCCGGGGCTTTGCCATACCCCATTTTTTGCGCGTATCCCAACATCTGTATCGGCGTTTTGGGCTGCTCGGAATAATTGTACATTCTGAAAAATCCCGATATTTCCATAAGCCGCAGCATAAAAACCGCCGCTTGATAGTACGGGTCTAACTCCGGTTTAGTCAGATTCGATATTAACTTTAGAAATTCCAAAAACAATTCCGTGTGCGGCTCGGCGTCGCCTATGGAAGATACCGCCGCTTCCGCCGCCACCGACGCCGCCGTAAAAACCTTAAGGTCCGAGCAAAGCGAAAAACCGTCGCGTATAAGCAACGGTTCAATCGGCGTCAAAAATGCGCTTTTACCACCCGTAAGCCGTGTGTCGAATACCGAAAACTCCTGTGCGAATGCTTTCAGCTTTGCCTTAGCTTTTTTAACGCCGGTGAGCTTGACTGTAACAAGTCCGTGCTCAGCCGTCAACACCTTGGCAAGCTTGTCATTTTCGCGGTAGTCGCTTGTTTTAAGTACTACGCACTTGTCGGAAAAATCGACCATTATCTCCTCTTACGGTTTTATGTTTTATTTTTGACTATTGCGCTCGTTATTCTCGTCGCGCGCCCTTACGTACATGGAATAGTACTGCGGCGCGCCGGTAGCGCAAAACAGTTCCCAAAACATTCTTTCCTCGCCGTTCATAGAGACCTCCGAATAAATAAGCTTTTTGTTAGTCTCTTTAGTCGCGAGCAAAATTATACGCTAATTGAACTGATGATTAAGTGACGCGAGCAAGATTGCGTCGGCGATTTATGTGATACGAAGGATACAAATAGCGGTCGTAGCGGCGCTACGTCCGCTATTTGTAGACGCACGTAGCGCGGAAATCGACAGCAAGATTGCCGCACGAACTGAATCAGCAGTTCTAATATCCTATATCTTTGAGAATGTCCGATCTGTCGCGCCAACCCGGTCTGACCTTGACAAACAGCTCCAAATACACCTTGCAGTCGAGCATGCGTTCTATATCCCGACGCGCGGCAGCGCCTATGCGCTTTATCATTTCGCCGCCGTCGCCGATTACAATTTGCTTGTGCGATTGCTTGTCCACAATCACGTCGCATGATATTTTGACCGGTTCTGAGTCCTCGACTACCTGCCTTACGCTGACGCCTACGCCGTGCGGAATCTCGTCCTGCAAGAACAATAACGCTTTTTCGCGCACCGCCTCCGCTATCAAGAACTTGACGGGTCTGTCCGTATACTCGTCGGGCGGAAACAAAAATCCGCCTTCTCTGCATTCGTTAAAAAGCGCGGCCTTTAGCACGTCTATATTTCGTCCGGTTTTACAGCTCGTGGGAATTACGTCCTTAATGGAGCGCCCTTCCTTGCGCGACATGAGCGGGTTCAGCTTTTCCAAAATCGGATATATACCGTCGTAGCCCTTTAAGTCTGTCTTATTTACCGCGACATACAACGGCGCGCGGGTCTTGAGCCGCTCGGTTATCAGTTTTTCATCCGCCTCGGTTATGCCCTTTGTGCTGTCTAACACCACAAGAACTACGTCGGCATCGCCGCCAAGCGAGCTTTTTATGCTCTTGTCCATATGCTCGTCCAGCTTGGTGCGCGGCTTGAACATACCCGGCGTATCTAAAAATACTATCTGTCTTGCGCCTTCCGTACAAATACCCGTGATCCTATCGCGAGTGGTCTGCGGCTTGGGCGACACGATAGACACCTTTTCGCCGACTATAGCGTTTACTATCGACGATTTACCCGCGTTCGGTCTGCCTACAACGGCAACCACTACCGATTTGTCCGTTTCTGCAAGCACTTGTTCCTCTACCGCGCGCATTCTATCCTTGTCCGCTTGCTCTAAGTGGTCATATCCCAATAGGTGCAGCATGCCGTGAACGAACAAATAATTGACCTCGCGCTCGCCCGTTCCGTACTCCTCTGCTTGGCGTTTTGCCGCGTCGAGATTGATTGCAATCTCGCCGAGAACAACAGCTCTCTGCATTCCGTCGTAGTCGGTGGGATAGTTTTTTTGCGTAAAATCGGTGATCCTATCGAGCGCAGGATAGCTGAGCACGTCTGTGGTTTTGTCCACTCCGCGCGTAGAGTTGTTCAGCTCGCGCATAGACTCGTCGTTTGTGACGGTTATATCCACCGCCGCGTCGCCTTTAAGACCCAGCGCATTAAAAATTATTCCGGCAAGCCGACCAAACCCCGCCTGCACGTCGCCTGTTAACTTAAACATTTATCCCGTCTCGTTTGATGTTGTATTTTATGCGCTTGTGGAACAGTCCGCCGTACGCGCCGACTATTGCAAGGCGGATAGCCGTCAAGTCCTTCATGGTTATTTCGCAATTGTCAAACTGACCTTGCTTGAGCCTGTCGTCTATCATGCCGCGCAGCAGCCTATCCACCTTGTCACCCGTAGGGTTGTCCATAGCGCGTATAGCCGCTTCCGCGGAATCGCAAATCATTATTATAGCGCCCATCTTGCCGGTGGGAATCTCGCCGTGATAGCGGTATTCCTCTATATCCACATCGCCGTCGGTGAGCGATTTGGCTTTGTTGTAAAAATACATTATCGGCAGTGTCCCGTGATGCTCTATCGTAATGCGTGCAACCTCTTCCGGTATGCGGTTCTCTTTGCACAGCTCGTAACCATCCACGGTGTGCTTCCTTATAATCTCGGCGGAAACCTCGGGCAAAATATCGTCGTGCGGATTGTACCCTGCTTGGTTTTCCGTAAAGTATTCGACATTGCACAGCTTGCCGACGTCGTGATAGTACGCGCAAGCACGTGCCAAATACGGGTCTTCGCCAATCGCGTCCGCACAGATCTCGGCAAAGTTGGCGACGGCAAGGCAGTGATTGAACGTGCCGGGTGCTTCCACGCTGAGTCTATGGATTAACGGGGCTTTGTGGTTGATAAGCTCCATCAGCTTGAAATCGCTGGTAAGATTGAAGATCCATTCCACAAGCGGAACAAGCACTGCCGTAACAAGCAGCTCGCCCGCCGCCGACAGGCCGATGTACATGATTTTTTCCACGAACGGCGCAACGCTGAGCCTGTACGTAGACAGCAGGACAAAGTACGCAACTATCGTTACGCAGCCCGTTACAAACGAACGCAGCAATGCCACCACGCGCGTCATGCTGGTAGGAAAGCTGTACGTTGCCACAGCGCCGCCCAAAAGTCCCGCTATCAGCGTGAACGCCACCGCCGGAAACTCGCTGTGTTCGAGCGTTGCTATCAGCACAAACAGCGTTACAAGACACGAGAATATGTTAAGCACAAACGCGTCGCGTTTTTTGGAAAACGGCAATATGAGCATGGCGGTCAGCGCTACGCAAATCAGATACGCACTGAACGCCAAAAGCACTATGTTTACAACCACAACAAACGTGAAAAGCGCCATCATTGCGCCTATGCGCTTGAGCGAGAACAACAGTTCCCTGCGCGACACGACCATATAAATGTACAGCGCGACTATAAAGAACAAAAATACAAACGCATACAAAACGTATGCCTGACTGTCGTCGAGTCCGAGTATGCCCGAACCGGTCGCCGCAAAGTGCACAAACACGACCAGCGATATGTAAATCACCGCAAATACTATGGCAAAAATGCCCGCAGTCCACCAGTATGCACTGCGCGGCGGAGCGTACGATATTTTTTTACTCGGTTTTTCCGCTTCTGACATGATTTCTCCTTTGCGTATATTTGTTGTATGCTTTAACGATTTTCATAACAAGCCCGTGACGAACGACATCATCTTCCGACAAGTGAACAAACGCAATGCCGTCCACGTCCTTTAAAACATTTTCCGCGTCCGTAAGTCCCGATGTTTCACCGCGAAGGTCTATCTGCGTTACGTCGCCTGTAACGATTACACGACTGCCCTCGCCGAAGCGCGTCAAAAACATCTTCATTTGCTCGGGCGTTGTGTTTTGCGCCTCGTCCAATATAATAAACGCGTGAGATAACGTTCTGCCGCGCATATATGCGAGCGGCGCAATCTCCACCGTGCCTCGCTCTATCAGCTTGGTATAATCGTCGCCGAACATTTCCATAAGTGCGTCATACAGAGGCTTTAAGTACGGGTCAACCTTCATTTGCAAATCGCCCGGCAAAAAACCCAGCTTTTCGCCCGCCTCTATCGCGGGACGCGTAAGGATTATTCTGTCTACAAGTCCTTTCTTTACGGCGTTAGCCGCCATTGCAACGGCAAGATACGTCTTGCCCGTGCCCGCAGGACCTATCGCAAAAGTCAAAAGATTATTATTTACCGCGTCGATAAACTTTTTTTGGCGCAAGGTTTTAGCGTAAATCTTCTGCCCGCGCGCAGTAACGCAAACAATCGAACTGGTTATATCATCCAAACTCGACGGATCGGCAGTGAGTATGTCGTAATACTGTTTGACCTTATCGGGATCGATATTTTCGCCACGCCGGACCGCAAGGCACAGCTTGTCCAAAAGCAGCCCCGCAAGCTCGGTATCCGTAACGCTTCCCGAAATTTCCACGCCGTCGCCACTAACCCGCACCGTGACGGGTATAAGCGTTTCCAACGTTTTTATATTGGCGTCATACGCGCCGAATACAGCGCGCAGCTCGTCGTTTTTGAACGATTTAGTCAAATTTTTCTCCGTGTTTTGCCGATAATACAGCTATCTTCCGCGTGAAATAACGGTTTCTCCCGTTATGAACAAATGTACCGTATACAGTCCCGGCAATGTTTGCTCCATGTTGCATTTGTAGTCAAACTCGCCCTCAAACCGCATTTCCTCTATCTTGGCTTTGGTAAATTCTTCCGCCGCCGTGGTCAAGTCGCGCTCGTATTCGACCGCCGCCGTCTCGACGTACGTATACGTTGTGGCATATAGCGGAACAAGCACGTCGTAGCGCGATGTATGTGTGGATAACTCGTACGACTTGTACGGCGAAGAAGCGCTCCCCATCTGTTTGCCGAACAGCGTGTACACCGTTTTGACAGAAGTTCTGCCGGTGCGTCTGTATTCTACCGCCGTTATCGGGATTTGCGCCGTAACGGTGATTGCTACGTTTCCGTAAATATCGCCCTCGCAGTCGCCGGTATAAAGCAGCTCGCCTGCCGTGGAGTAAACGTCGCCGCTCGCAAGCACGTCGCCGCGTCCTACCACGTCGCCGCGTTTTACGGTAGCAGTGCCGTTCTTCATAACTATGCGCGTGACGGTGGCGTCATAGTCGGACACATACTCCCGATACCGCGTGATTGACGTACTATCGGTAGTTTCCAACACATGCACATGCAAGGTTGTGCCGATAATCTCGCACGACGCGTCGGATATGCCCGCCATGCCGCCAAGCTCCGCCGCTGCCGCGCCGGCAAGACTATCGGTCTTTTTACTGCCCACAAAAAGACCTGCGCGCTTTAATGTGGCTTCTATAGCCGCGTCGGAAATAGCGCTGTTGCCTGTGATTTGCACTCGCCAGATATATCCGTATGAAATGTTCAAGCCTATTACGGAAAGCGCCGCCCCCGCAATAAGCCCCAAACGCGCCGCCGAAAAAGCCAACCTTCGCGCTATTCCAAACTCCGCATTTATTCTATGAGTATAGCACATTTCACTCAAAATAGCAACAGCTTTGCGCAAGTCTTTTTTTCGTATTTTGAACAGCGTTTCACCGCCCGCAAAGCGTACGTCCGACACATTTATTCCAGACGCCGACAGTCGCACAACCGCAGAGGTTCTGTCGCCCTTTACCGCCAGCTCGACTCGCGGAAGAATTCCGAATCCGCTGTAATCAAACCCTGCCTTTCGGTTGCGTAGCTTGCCTCTGATTTTAGTATATACGGCTGCGCGCTTTTTTTGCCGTTCTGCCGCAGCTTTAGCCTTTTTTGCCGCTATATCCGCTTTTATCCGCTCTTTTTCGCGTTTTACTGCCTGTTTATTCTGCTC
>JAIEFT010000008.1 GCA_029066805.1 Clostridiales bacterium
TTTGCCGTTCTGCCGCAGCTTTAGCCTTTTTTGCCGCTATATCCGCTTTTATCCGCTCTTTTTCGCGTTTTACTGCATGTTTATTCTGCTCGGCTGCCTGCTTGACTTTTTTGTTTTCGGCTTTACGCTCAAGGCGTCGGCGCTTTAACTCGGCTTTTTGCTTTAACTTGTCCGACTTGTTTTTTTGTTTTTCGGCAGGCACGCGTTCTGTCTTTTTACTCATAGGTCGGTCACCGTGTACGAGCAAACTCTGCCTACTATCGCCGCGCAATCGTCCGTCATCTCCTTTACGGCGAGCTTTTCGCCCTCAATCGTGATCAACCCGGACGGGATTTTGAATATCATTTCTTTTTCGTCAATTTTAATCGGGCGCGCGCCTTCTATGTAAAAAGCGTCACGCCCGAATATTACCGCTTGGAATTTGTATTCCGCTGTATTAGAGAATATTTTTGCCGCTTGCTCGATAAAACTCATAGTGGTTTATTCTATGTTATTTCCGAACGGCATAGAACGCTATAACGGTTAATTATCTTCGTCAACTCGCTCGACAATGATTTTGTCTTGAGTGATTTTGGTTATCTTGACTTTTTCGCCCGACATAATCGGTGTGAAGCTGTATACAACAAGATTGACGTCGTTGATCGTGGCGTTGCCCGTTAAGTCAATCGGAGTGTTGGCTATTCCAATACTGTCGATCAGTCCGCTGTACTTGCGCGAGCGCTCGCCCGCCTTTTCCATTCTTGCAACCTTAAGCCAGTCGCGACGTTGCGTTACAAGCGATACACAATGCACCGCAAACAGCAATACCGACGTCAGCAAAACAAACACAAACGCCTCTCCCGCCGAACCGTACACCATGCGCGTACAAAATGCCGCGCCGATTAGCGATACGCCCAAAGCATACGCCACGCCGTGCATGGGCTGGAAAAATTCTATACAAAACAGAATGAAGCCCGTTATCCACAAGCATATCGACACCATATCGATATTGGAAAACAGCGCCACAAAGCTTTGAGCAAGCGACATCTTATACCTGACCTCTCCGCAAAATAGCGTAGTAGTAAAACAGCAATTGCTGGACATAACCCGCATGCGCGCCGTACTTTTCCATCAGCCGCGCGCGAGTCTGCGTTTCGGATTCCATGCCGACGCGCTGGGTTTTGAACATCCAAGTATCTATGGGAAAAACTTCCAAGCGCCCAAGAGCGAACAGCGACACACAGTCGGCTATTTTTTGCCCAACGCCTGAAAGCGTCTTTAGCATTTTTTGCGCGTCCGCGGTGTTCGCCGCGTACATCCTGTTGAGTATGTCTGTTTCGGCGCAAATCTTGGCAGTGTCTGATATGTATTGCGATCTGTAGCCGCAGCCAAGCGCGTCAAGCTGCCTGCGGTTTACGCCCGCCAACTGCTCCGGCGTGGGAAAAACGTCGCCGAACTCCGCGCAAATCCTACTGATAATCGTCTTTATGCGCGGGATGTTGTTGTTGGCGGATATAATAAACGATATAATCGTTTCAAACAGCGGTTGATGCAGTATGCGAAGAGCGCCACAGCTTTCAAGTGCGGGCGCAAGCTCGGGAAAACGGCTCAGCTCGCGTTTGGCTCGGAGAACGTCACGATCGAGATTAAAGAAGTTGACAAAGTAATCTACGGCAGTTGTATCAATAATGACCGCGTCACCGAGCGAACAAATATCGCAAGAATACCGACCGGACTTTACCGAATATCCATTTTCGGTTTTTTCGTAACGAAAAAGCTGACCACACTCGATAGTGGCTTTTACGTCAATGTCGCTTGCGTCAACGATAATTCTGTTTGCTTCGGTTTTGTACATAAATAAAGACCTTTTGAAAATAAAAACGAAATTTTTGCCTTACTAATTGAAAAAAGGGGTTTTTTGCGCCCCCTTTGACATTAGTAGTAACAGTATTAAATTATGCGCCCGAGATTAATAAAAATTACTCGGCTGCGGCAACGGGATAAACGCTAACCTGTTTGCGATTGCCCTTGTTTTCAAACTTGACTTTGCCGTCGACAAGCGCGAACAAAGTATCGTCTCCACCGCGACCGACGTTCTCGCCGGGGTGAACCTTAGTGCCACGCTGACGAATAAGGATGTTGCCCGCGAGCACGAACTGACCGTCC
The DNA here is from genome assembly GCA_029066805.1 of Clostridiales bacterium. GTDB lineage: Bacteria > Bacillota > Clostridia > Christensenellales > Pumilibacteraceae > Anaerocaecibacter. The sequence continues at coordinate 2,146 of JAIEFT010000008.1, forward strand.
GCACGTTTTACGCCAAGGCGCTGTGCGTTACTGTCTCTGCCGTTTTTTGTAGAACCGCCGCCCTTTTTGTGAGCGAACAACTGAATATTAATAAACATGTTTATGCTTCCTCCAAATTGAGATTTTGCGGAAAACCGCTCGCTAAATCTTGTAGCCCTACCTGCATTGCTCTGATAATTACGTCCGCGTCGTGACCGTCGGGAACATTAAACTCGAAATATCCGTCACGTTCCTTGTAAGGAATGTCGCCGTAAATATCGACTATTGCGAGGTATGCGGTTTGTATAAGCGTGGAAACCGCCGCGCACAGAATGTCGCTGCCGCTTTTATCCAGATTACTGTGTCCGGACGCGCGTACGCCTATAATCCTGTCGGCGTTAACCAACAACTTGACTTTTATCATACAATGGCGTCGATTTTTATGCGCGTTTTGTACTGACGATGACCTTGCTTTTTGCGCACGTTCTTTTTCGCTTTGTACTTGAACACGATAACCTTGGGCGCTCTGAACTGACGCACAACGGTAGCATTTACCGTTTTGCCTTCCGCCTCGCCGCCTGCGACGATATTTTCGCCGTCGCCGGTGAGCAGAACCTTCAAGTTGACGGTAGCGCCCTCTTCTGCGTCAAGACGCTCCACATCAAGAACGTCACCCACGCATACGCGGTACTGCTTTCCGCCCGTTTCGATAATTGCAAACATAGCCTAACCTCCGTTTAGTATTCGCCGTCGGGGTTTCGGTTGACCGAATTAAAAGACCCTTTTCGCGCGGTTCTGAAAAATTATATCATAAAGCAATATGCCATGTCAAGCAAAACATACTTCTTTTGTAAAAGAAGTATGTAAGAAAACTTTAATTCGATTGTTTGTGTGTTTGCTTGACTAATCTATTCTTTTGTCACTCCGAGCACGGCGAGGAGTCTCATCATTAATGCCGCATAGCGGCTCATTCTGCATTCTTAATTCTGAATTATCTAAACTTCAAACTCGCCTGTAAGGGCTTTTAACGCGCGCTCGAAGTCGCTGTCGGACACGCCTAAAATAAGATTGATTTCCGACGCGCCCATATCCAGCATGCGCAAATTTATATTTGCGTGCGACAGCCTATTTATAGCGCGCGCCGCCGTGCCCGGGCGGGACTTCATGCCGTGACCTACTATCGCTATCAGTGAGATGTCGGTAGTGAGCGAGATATGATCGGGATTCACTTCCATTTTTACTTCTTCGATAAGCTTGTTTGTGGTTTCCGAGTCCACCGCGGAAAAAACGACGGTTACAGAGTCGATTCCGCTTGGAATGTGCTCGACAGACACGCCGTATCGCTCGAAACAACTTAACACTCGGCGCATGATACCGACTTCCGAGTTCATCAACGATTTGTCGATATGCATGGAAAAAAAGTGCTGCCTGCCGGCAATCGCGGTGATAGGCATATTGTTTTTTCGAACATGCTTGCCTGACAAAAACTCCTCCGTAGGCACGATTTTTGTTCCGATAGCGTTCTCGTTGAATGTATTTAGTATATGAATGGGTATGTTCGCTTTGCGCACGGGAAAAATCGATTCGGGGTGCAACACATTTGCGCCCATGTACGCAAGCTCGCGTAACTCCTTGTACGTAAGCACGTCAATCACCGACGCGTGCGGCACAAAGCGCGGGTCGCAGGTCATAAACCCGTCCACGTCCGTAAAATTTTCGTATACGTCGGCATCTACCGCGCGCGCAACTATTGCGCCGGATACATCCGAGCCGCCGCGCGAGAACGTGACTATCCTACCGTTTTCGTCGCTGCCGTAAAACCCGGGGATCACAACGTCGAGCTTACCCTTTAGCCCGACTTTACATGTGTCCTGCGTAAGTTCGTCATCAAAAGAATTTCCGTTGAACCTGATAAGCTCCGCCGCGTCGATAAAAGAATAATTTAATACTCCTGCGAGAAGCTTTGCGCACAAGTATTCCCCACGCGAAAGTATGTAGCAGTAATCGGCTTGGACTATATTGCGCTCGATCGCGTCAAGCTCGCCGTCAAGCAGTCCGAGCAATCCCACGCCTTCGCACAGCCGTTCAAAACGACTGCGCACGGGTGCAAACGCCGCCTTGCGATCGCACGCACACGCCTCGCTTACCTTAACAAGCGCGTCCGTCACCTTATCCTCGCCCTCGGCTTTGCCCGGAGCGGACACAACGACGAACCGCCTATCGCGATCCTGCTTTATTATTTTTGCGACGCGCAGTATGCTGTCCGCTGTGGACATGGAAGTGCCGCCGAACTTTACCGCCTTCATCTACCGTACTCCATTTCTATATATTCACATTGTCGATATATAGTTAAACAATTTTTATTTTTGCTCTATTTTATCTTGCGACATTCTATGTAATACCGCTTTTCTTCCGCCTCTCCGAGCGAGAACGTCTTTTTGGGCAGTACGCCGTTTTTAACAACATACATGAACAACTCGGATTTTTGTATGCCGCGCATTTCTATACCGACATATCCGCGCTGACATAGCTTATCCGTGCCGTGCACGTATTCTATATACCCGCCGTTGCCTTTGACGTAATCCTCGCAGAACCTGTCTATTGCCGTTATTGCCTCTATCTTGTCAGACGGCACGCTTATGGTGACGGGCTCGGGCATATACAGCGTAGCGGCCGAGTCGCCTGTTATTGCCGAGCGCAAACCGTCCGCAAATTTTTTTGCACTGTCTGTTTTTACGAGACGATGTATCGGCTCAAACACAAGTCCGTCGTCATAAATATTGACTATTTCCACAAGCGCTTTTTGGTTGAGCGACGTCGGATTATTTAGGCTGCAAAACTTAGCCGTTGCAAGCGAATGATTGCCGTCGCCTACCAATGCGAAAAGGCGCGTACCGAACTTGTTAACACTGCTGTCGATAATCTTATTGACGGCAATATCGAGCGCCGAAGTATTTTCTATCAGCTCACCGGTTATATGCCCGCCGTTACCGTTTAGCTCGCCGTCATACACAGTCCGTTTTTTTGCATTGCGGCATGCTGACATGAGCAAATCGTCAGGGTCGTCAACAAGCAGCATTATATGCGGCATTTCGAAGTCAATAGCTTCGCGTATTTTTACTCGCGGAGGGATGCGTTCCTCTATAGTGCGCTCCGACGCTCGGACAAGCGTTTGCGAGCCCGGCTTGTAGTCGTAATCAAACAGGTCGATTGACGCCACAACACCGTGACGCACTCTGCCGTAGCACGTTTTGCGCGTAACGTACACCGCACCGTGTACTTTTGTGAACCTTTCGCTCGGCACGTCAGCAGCGGCACGCCGAATTGCCGCAATGCGCTTTTCCGAATCAGACAAAAAGCATTCCGGCAAAATAAAATCCAAAGCCGAAAACGGCGGCATTTCTGCCGCGCGTGTGTTCCAATATTCGGGGTCTGCGGCAAACTGATCGCACGCGACCGCCGCAAAGTCCGCTACGTCGCCAGTAGGCAACAATATCTCGTCGTTAAAATCAATCATTACACCAATCCCGAAAGTCCTGCGGCAAGCGCCCAAAACACTGCCGCAGCAAAAATAGACAGCAGCTTCCAACCGATATTATGCACAAATACGCCTTTTAAAAACGACACGAACTTGTTGGGTCTTTTAGCATTTTCTTGTTTCCGGTTGTTCATATCAACCCTCCCTGCGACGGTGCTTGCGCGTGGACTGCGGCGTAGCCTGCAAGCCGTATGTCTGTTCGAGTTTATCGGTAAGCATTTGCGAATCGAAGTAGCGCGTAAGCTCACCGTGCTGCGCTATGGAAATAACGCCCGTCTCCTCGGACACGATAATCGTAAGAACATTATAGTTTTCGCTGACGCCTATGCCCGCGCGGTGACGAGTGCCGAGCTCCTTGTCTATCGCATTGGACTGCGAAAGCGGAAGGAAGCACCCTGCCGCAACTATGCGGTTGCCGCGAACAAATACCGCGCCGTCGTGCAACGGGGCTTTGGTGTTGAAAATACTCTCGAGCAAAGCGCAGGACAGCACTGCGTCCAGCTTTGTTCCGGAATCTATAATGTGTTCGGGCAAATTCTGTGTGGAAATAATAATGAGAGCGCCGACGTTCTTTTTTGACATGTTTTGCGCAGCGCGAACAATATCGTTGATTGCGGAATGCAATTCCTCGTCCGACACGTCATAAGCGGTGGTGTACTGCTCGTGCATATCACGCGACGAAGCGAGTTTAAGCAGTCCGCGCTTGGTTTCGGCCGGGAATACAAATACTATCACTATAGCGACAAGTATTATGCCGTACTTCATGATAGAACCGATAAGCGGCAAGTCCATAAAGCCGGAAGACAAAACAATACTCGCCGCGATAAACACGAGTATGAATATTATAAGCTTGCCTGCATTATTCTTTTTGAGGAATACAATCATGCCGTAAATGAGCAAAGCGGCAAGCACTATGTCTATCGCGCACGCCCACGGCTTTGCCGCCATTTTATTGTAGATGTTAGTTAAAAAATCCATATGCCCCGTACCTAATTAAATTATACATTATTGTTATTTTAATTTCAATGATTTTGAGCTAATTTTTTTGAGTTTTTACTAATTTTTTTTTGCTTACCTACAATATGACGCAACAGCAATAAAAAAGGCGTTACACCGTAACGCCTTTAATTTTTGTTTTAGCCGCCGAACCAACCGCTTATTGTACTGCCGAGGTTCGTGAAAAACTCGGTTATTCCGAACTTGCCGAACATATCCGACATGATCAATCCAAAGTTGAACTTGTCAACCACAAAGAAACACCACAAGATAACTACAGCAAGCGTCGCAACAATCAAAATTAGAACATTCAAAAGGCAACTACGGAGATTGATGGGACTGCGCAATTTTTTGAGCTTGTTATTGGGATCGTTGCTCTCCTTTATCGCCTGCTCTATCTGCGCCTGAGTCATTTGATCGGGCGATAGGTTTGCAAGCGGAACGGACGGCATGCCGGTAGAAGGTACTCCGTTGGAGGCTGCACCAGTAGGCGGCATTCCCGCCGCCGGCGGAACTGCGCCCGCCGCCGCGCCTTTAGCGTCCTTTTTATCTTTGCCCTTCTTATCCTTTACAGGTTTTTCCTTGGTAGGCTTTTCGGGCTTTGTTTTGTCTTTTTTTGCCATGGAATCCTCTAATATAGCATTCTATTGTATATTATATATCATACCGACAAAAAAATCAAGTACTTTTAGAGAATTGATTATACTAAATTCTCGACATTAGTAATTGCCGTCAAACGGGTCGTCGCTTTTGCCGCCATCCCCACTGCCGTCAGAACCGCTATTATTAGGCGGATTATTTCCGTTATCGTCATACAACGGCGGGAATATATCATCTATTGGATCATTGTTTTTGCGCGCGTTGTTTTGTATGCCCGGGAAAATTTCGTCATCGTCGACATTTTTTATATCGATAAAAATATCCGCAGCGTTTTTGTCCTCGTAATCCATGCCGAACACAGCCATTTTCATTTGCGGCGGAGCTTGCCGCACTACCATGTATTTCTTTTTCAGACGCGCGCTTATCGCCGTCATTACGACCGCTACGGAAATAACGACAAGCAATACTACAAGACACCATATCCAGCTTGCGCTTAAGATATCGGTATCCGGAAAGTTGTCGCGGTCGTGCTGCATCACTTCCAAAAAATCGCCGCTCGTTATAGAGTGAATTACCAATGTAGCAGCCGTCGCCATCTTTTCGGCGTAATCCGGACAGAAGCGTTTAAGGTTGTGCAACGTATCGCTTTCCGAATACGAAATATCGTCGTGCGACGCGCTTTCTATATCGGAAAGATTTGCGCTCTCCCAGTTAGCTCCGACAAGATTGAGCGTAGGTATGCCCGCATTGAAGAACGTGCCGAACAATCCGCTGTGCGACCACTGAAAGTACGGTACGCCGTTTAGCGCCGACAATCCCGTGATCATCGGACTCTTGGACGTGGGCTTGTATATGTTTAACCCGCTATCCGCGGCGATCTTGTCGAAAAACTTTTCGCGCGCAGTTTCCCGCGCGTCGGAAAATGCGTACAAGTGATCGCCGCACAGGCGTTGCAATTCTATCATAAGCACGGTGTTTTTGTACTCGTTTTCCGCAATCTTATCCAAGTACGCGCGCGCACCATCGTTAGAAACATACGACGCACCGAAGAATACTATTGTCACCCTTAAATCCGAACCGAGCGCCGATTTATTATTGACCAAATAGTTTGCTACGGTGAGCAGCGTCGCCACGCTCGAGCCGCCCAGCATCGCACCCTCGCCGCCGTCACCCTTCGCGCCGTTGTACGGCGAGGAATAGCGGTTGTCATAGTACGTGCCGATAATTACGTTTTTCGCATTTGCGGCAGTAGAGCCGATATGCGCAACTACGTTTTGGCTTTTTAAATTCGACACTTCGTTTTCGGTTGTCGAAAATTCTTGCAAGCCGACGTCGGAATAACCCATTTCCAGCAAACGGTTTGTAAGGTACGTCGCAGCCGCCTTTTCTCCGTCGGTAAACGTGGTGCGGTTTAAGTTTTCCGACATAAAGCTATTCAGCTCGGTCGTCAAGTCCGCAGTCGAAACTGCGTAGTCGGGCGCGGACGTGTCGTGCTTGGGCGCGCCGTAATCGGAGCAGGCTACCAGGCACAGCGCGGCAATAACCACGCAAAGTATTAGCGATAATGCTCTGAAACTCTTTTTCATACTCTCACCGCCTAAACCAACGACATTATCAGATTGACTGCGGCGAGCAGTCCGTACAGCGCCAAAAACGCGCCCAAAACCTGAGTAAGCGCCACGCGAAATACCGACTTATCCACATACGCCATTTTGAACACGTACCACATGTACAGCGAGACAAATGCGATGGTTACTATCGGATCTAAAACGATTTCCAACACCGCCGCATACATAGGCACGGCAATATAGATAAACTTGAGTGCAAAAAGCAAGACGTTAGCGGCAATTACCGCAAAGAACAATCCGTACCTAATCGACTTTACGTCGCCGCCGCACCTGACAGTCAATGTCTTGAATACAAATCCGGACACAACCATGAATATGACAAACGGTATAAGCCCGCCGAAAAAGAACGCGAATGCGTCGTGACTGATAATATCGCGCATGTACATCTGATAGCCGTAATACGCCACGTCGCCGCGCGCGGCAAACCAACCTGCGGCACAATAGCTTATGTACGCGAGTATCGCAAGTATGGGTAAAGGCAACTTCTTTTTAGCTATATCTATCAATTTTCACCTCGTTTAGTTCTTCGCATATGCCGCCTGAACGACAAATCCCGTCAGCGCGTCGTACACCGTGGTCGAGCCCGTTTTATATCCGTAATCGGCTTGCTCTAACATGTCTAATACCTTTTTGAGCCTAAGCTTGCCGTATTTTGTTCCTTCGGATTTTAGCTTGCCTACCTGCGTGGACTTTACGCCTATTCCGCCTATTCCGTCGGGATCTACAGCTGCGGCAAAAATCTTGCGGAATCTATTATATATAAGCGTAAATGCAGCCACCAAATCGTTATTCTTAGCCATGCCGTCTACAATAGCGAGCGCGCGTGCGGGATCGCCTGCAAGAATACTGTCGCACAACTCGAACACCACAAACTCGGTATCTGCCTTAACGTTCTCCGTCACGTCCGCTTCGGTTATCTTATCACCGGCGCGGAGCATGGCAAGCTTTTGCGTTTCCGAATTGATGCGCGTCATGTATCCGCCGCAACGGCTATAAAGCAGCACTATCGCCTTTTCGTCCATGACCGACTTAGTGCGCGCGCACAGTGCCGCCACAAACGGGTTTACGTTGCGCAACGACAATCTGTTGCAGTCCACTCCCATTGCGCCGCTCGGAATGTTTGGCGCAGTCGCTCTGTTCCAGCTGTCGTGCGGCGTATATACCGGCAAAACAAGCACGGACGCAGGGTTCGGCTTTTTAAGGTAGCTTTCCACCGCCGCCATATCGGTCTTGCCGCGCGCTACAACCACTCGATATTCACCGAGCAGAGGGAGCTGCATAAGCTCGTCCGTCAGCTCGCGAGCCAAAGCAAATTCCTTGTCCACGCAGTTAAACGGCTTCGGTTCGCTCGCTAAGCCTGTAAGCAAAGATAGCGCTCTATCCAACACAAAATCGTCGTCGCCGTAACATATATAGCACGGGGCGGGCTTTTGGCTTTTTAGTTGCTTTTTTAATTCTATAAACTCCACATGTAAATTATAATACATTCTTCTCTAAAAAGCAATAGTTTTACAACACAGTACACATTAGAATATGATTATAAAATGTTTGAAAGGTACGGAATGCTGTCCAGCAGTACGTCGTCGATATAGTTGATTGCGGACTTAACAAATATTACCGCGTCGTTATAGTTGTCCGATTTTACAACGCCGAGCAGGCTTACGATCTTGTCGTCAAGGTTGCGCACCGTATTGTGGTTTTGCAAAGTGAGTAGCGTGCGCTTGCCCTTTTCCCACTTTTTTACAAGCTTTTCGCAAAGCTCGACCGTTGTTGCGTTATCCACATGCGCCTCGTTAGCCTCTATGCTTGCCGCTATCACTTCCAAGTCGCGCTGCACACCGTTGTAGAACTTGTTAACATAAACGATTTCGCCTATCATCGCACCGAGCATCAGCGCGAACACTACCAATATAACTGCGACCTTTTTCACCTGTAGTTCCCCCTCATCACCAATTTTCGCCGCCGCTTATATTGATCGCACAGCAAAACGCAGGCTTGCGTTTGGGCGCAAAATACGCATTGCCGTCCTGCCTGACGTCGGCGTACAAAATGTCGCTAAGCTTCAGCTTGTTATCGTCGAGCACGCGCAAAATTTCCGACTGATCTGTGCCCGACAGCGCAAGGTTATGCGAGTTGTATTTACCGTCTACGATCAACTCGAGCGGCAACAGCGTCTTTTGCGGTTTCTGTTCTTCGTCCTGCTGCTCTTCCTTTTCCACAACGCAAAGCTGTCCGTTTGTCTCAAATATGGCATAGGCAATCTGCGAAAAATCCACGTATCCGGCAGTGCGTACAGCCTCTATAAGGTCGTCTATGTTCATATTCATTTTTTGCATATTTTCGTAATTGATACCCGCCTTGTCGATTACGATAAGGCTGTTGCCGCTGAGTATTTTGCGCACTTTGACCGACTTGCGTGATATAAACGACAGCACGATATGCAACGTTGCCAACGTAAAAATGGGTATCAATCCGTAATACAACGGAATGTACGGGTCATTCATCGGTATGCACGCCACTTCGGCTATGATCAGCGTTATGACCAATTCAAACGGTTGCATTTCGCCTATCTGCCGCTTGCCCATAAGCCGTATCACAAAGAATACGACTAAAAAAGTAATTATCGATTTTAAAAATACTACGAACATGATATTCGTAGTATGATTTTAAGATATTAAGAATATTCTTATAAACTTGATTGCGTGTTAGCTTTTAGTATTTTTTTGAGATACTGCCCCGTCTTGCTATTTTCGACTTGTGAAACGCGCTCGGGCGTGCCGCACGCAACAACACGACCGCCGCCGTCACCGCCGTCCGGACCTAAATCGATAATATAATCGGCGCACTTGATCACGTCGAGATTGTGCTCGATTACAACCACGGTGTTGCCGTTGTCCACAAGCCGCGAAAGTATGTCTACAAGCCGCTCTACGTCGGCGGAGTGCAAGCCCGTAGTAGGCTCGTCAAGCACGTACAGCGTGCTATTTGTAGACACTTTGGAAAGCTCGGTTGCCAGCTTTACGCGCTGCGCCTCACCGCCCGACAACGTAGTTGCAGGCTGACCGAGCTTGACGTAGCCAAGCCCTACGTCTAACAGTGTGCCCAGCTTGCGCTTAAGCGACGGGATATTTTTGAAAAATTCGTAGCTCTCCTCTATAGTCATATCCAAAACGTCGGCGATTGATTTATCGCGGTACTTGACTTGAAGGGTTTCGCGGTTGAACCGCTTGCCGTGACAAACGTCGCACGGCACATACACGTCGGGCAAAAAGTTCATTTCTATTCGGATTATGCCGTCGCCTTCGCAGTTTTCGCACCTGCCGCCACGCACATTGAACGAAAACCGTCCCGAGCCGTAGCCACGCTCCTTTGCGGCGGGAAGCTCGGCAAAGAGATCGCGTATAGTAGACATCGCGCCGGTGTAAGTCGCCGGGTTCGAGCGCGGCGTTCTGCCAATTGGGCTTTGGTCGATGTTGATTACCTTGTCTATCTTTTCCAGCCCGTCAATGCCGTCACAGCTGCCGACACGTTGTTTGACTGTGTTAAAGCGGTTTGCCGCCGCGGGATATAGCGTCTGATTGATAAGCGACGACTTGCCGCTGCCCGACACGCCCGTAATTACGTTGAATACGCCGAGCGGAATTTTGACAGTCACGTTTTGCAGATTGTTTTCCGCCGCGCCCTTGATTGTTATATATTCGTCTGACAAACGACGGCTTTCGGGAATGCGGATAACGCGCTCGCCTGACAGGAACTTTCCCGTCACCGAGCCCGTATCGATTATGTCCTGTACCGTGCCCTGCGCCACTACGTTTCCGCCGTGAATGCCCGCGCCAGGACCGATATCTACTACATGATCTGCGGCGCGCATAGTGTCCTCGTCGTGTTCCACAACAATAAGAGTGTTGCCGAGGTCGCGGAGATTTTTGAGCGTACCTATAAGCTTTTCGTTATCGCACTGGTGAAGACCTATGCTCGGCTCGTCGAGAATGTACAGTACACCCGACAACCCCGAACCTATTTGCGTGGCAAGCCTGATGCGCTGTGCCTCGCCGCCCGACAAGCTCACCGCCGAGCGTGAAAGCGTAAGGTATTCAAGCCCGACGTTCATCAAAAACTCGAGACGCGCACGGATTTCTTTAAGCACGCGCTCGGCAATCAGCGCCTTTGATGCGGTAAGCTCAAGCTCCGCAAAAAACTTGTAAAGATATTTGACAGGCATTGCGCAAAGCTCGTCTATGTTTTTGCCGCCCACGCGCACCGACAACGCTTCCTTCTTTAACCGCTTGCCTCCGCAGTCGGGGCAGGGCTGAGAGTTGGTAAAACGCCCTATGCGCCACCGCACGCCGTCGCTTGAAGTTTCGGCAAGCCTACGCTCCAAAAACGGTATCATGCCCTCGTATGATACGCGCTCACTGCGGTGATAGTGCCCGGTGGTATACTCGACAACAAGCGGCTCGTCGGTCGCGTAAAGAATTATATCACGCACCTTTTGGTCTAACTTTTTGAAAGGTGTCTTAAGCGAAAAGTCGTACTTTTTGGCTAGCGCCGTAAGACACTGTTCAAAATGCGGCGATGAATCGAGCTGTCCGCCGTCAAGCAAATCGGCGATGGAAGAATTATCAAAGAACAGTAGGTCCGGGTCTACTTTTGTCAAGAATCCAAGTCCGCCGCAAGTAGGACACGCGCCAAACGGCGAGTTGAACGAAAACAGTCTCGGTTCTACCTCCGACAGCGAAAGCCCGCAGTTTCCGCAGGTGTACTGCGTATTAAACAGCAATTCCTTGTCGTCGTAAAACGCAATTACAAGCCCGTCCGAAAGCTTGATAGCAGTCTCCACCGAATCGGTAAGGCGTTGTTGTATACCCTGTTCTATTACAAGCCTATCTATTACTACCGATATATCGTGCTTGGAATTTTTGTCGAGCTTGATTTGTTCGTCTATGCCGTAGATTATTCCGTCCACGCGCAAACGCGAATATCCCGCTTTTTTAAAATCCTCGAACATCTTGGAGTACTCGCCCTTTTTGCCGCGCACTACCGGCGAAATTATCATGACGCGACTGCCCTCGGGCAAAGCCATTATTTTATCGACTATCTCGTCTACGGACTGCTGATGCACTTCCGCACCGCAGTTGTAGCAGTAAACGTCGCCTACGCGCGCAAACAGAAGCCGCATATAGTCGTAGATTTCGGTGACCGTGCCGACGGTGGAACGCGGGTTACGCCCCGTCGTTTTTTGGTCTATGGATATTGCGGGAGAAAGCCCGTCAATGCTGTCAACGTCGGGCTTGTCCATCTGCCCCAAAAACATGCGCGCATACGAGGACAACGACTCTACATATCTGCGCTGTCCCTCGGCGAATATTGTATCGAAAGCGAGCGACGTTTTGCCGCTGCCCGACACGCCGGTAAACACCACTAATTTATTCTTGGGCACGGATAGACTGACGTTTTTAAGATTGTGCGCACGCGCACCCTTTATTACTATTTCGTTTTTCTGCTCGTCCATTTAAGTATCTCCGTTTGTCTAATCGTTGTAATAATTCCTAAGACTTTTTGTTGCGCGCCACGCTCTTTTTTGCCATGTCGCGTTGAAGCTCGCGCAGCTCGGCTATCTTGTCGCGGTATTGTATTGCCGCCTCGAAGTCGAGCTCCTTGCTAGCCGTAGCCATAAGCGAACGCAGTCTTTCAAGCTCCTTGTTGATGTCTTTAAGCTCGACCTTGGACTGCTTTGCGGTTATTTCAATCGTGTTTTTAATGGGCTTGATGATCGTTTTGGGCACAATGCCGTTTTGTTCGTTGTAACGCATTTGAACGTCACGACGATTTTGTGTTTCGTCAATGGCGCGTTGCATGGATTTGGTAACAACATCGCCGTACATGATAACTCGGCTCTCGCTGTTTCGCGCCGCACGACCTATTGTCTGTATAAGCGACGTTTCCGAGCGTAAAAAGCCCTCCTTGTCCGCGTCGAGTATCGCGACAAGCTGAACCTCCGGAATATCCAACCCCTCGCGCAGTAGGTTTATACCCACCACTACGTCATAGTCGCCGCGACGCAAGCTGTTGACTATAGATACACGCTCCATGGTGTCTATGTCGCTGTGCAGGTACTTGACCTTTACGCCCTGCTCGGCAAGGTAGTCGGCAAGGCTTTCCGACATGCGCTTGGTGAGCGTTGTCACAAGCACTCTGCCGCCGTTTGCAACTGTGTCCTTAATTTCTGTCAGCAGGTCGTCTATTTGCCCCTTAGTCGGCTTGACGGTCACAGGCGGGTCTAATAATCCCGTGGGACGGATCAACTGATTAACGTACCGTCCGCCCGTCAGCTCCAGCTCGTACGGCGCGGGCGTTGCCGAAACATATATCGCCTGTTTAATGCGCGTGCGGAACTCGTCGAACTTGAGCGGTCGATTGTCGAACGCCGCAGGCAGTCTGAATCCGTAATCAACAAGCGCGGTCTTGCGCGCGCGGTCGCCGTTGTACATGGCGCGAAGCTGCGGTATCGTCATGTGACTTTCGTCGATAAAGATTATAAAATCGTCGGGAAAATAGTCCAATAGCGTGAACGGCGGCTCTCCCGGACGTCGCCCGTCAAAATAGCGCGAATAGTTTTCTATACCCGAGCAGTAGCCTATTTCCTTCATCATTTCCACATCGTACCTAACACGCTCGCCTATGCGCTGCGCCTCGATCAGCTTGTGGTTGTCGGTGAAAAACTTGATCTGCTCCTCACAATCGCGCTCGATTTGTTCAATCGAAGTAAGCATCGTGTCATGCTCTACCGCGTAGTGGCTTGCGGGAAAAATTGCCGCGTGAGCAAGGCGCGACACAATATTGCCGGACACGATGTCGAACTCACTCACGCCGTCTATCTCGTTGCCGAAAAATTCCACGCGTATGCCGTGCTCGGACATACTCGCCGGGAATATATCCACAGTATCGCCGCGTACGCGGAAGTTGGTGCGCTCGGGCGCAAGGTCGTTGCGCTTGTAGTTGATATCTATAAGCCGAGAAATCAGCGCGTCGCGCGTCATTATATCGCCCGGACGCACGGACAGAGCGAGCCTATAATATTCCTCGGGCGCGCCCAAACCGTAAATACACGATACGGACGCGACAACAATTGTATCACGCCGCTCGTGCAGCGAACACGTAGCGCTGTGCCGCAGCTTATCTATTTCGTCGTTTATTGCCAAGTCCTTTTCGATATAAGTATCGGTGGACGGCAGGTAAGCTTCGGGCTGATAGTAGTCGTAGTAACTTACGAAAAACTCAACGCGGTTTTCGGGAAAAAACTCGCGAAACTCGTTGCACAGCTGCGCGGCAAGTGTTTTGTTGTGCGCCAAAACGAGCGTCGGGCGCTGTACGCGCTCGATTACGTTTGCCATAGTAAACGTTTTGCCGCTGCCGGTAACGCCCTTAAGCACCTGCGCGGCAAGTCCGTCCTCTATGCCCTCCGCTATTTGCCGTATCGCCTCGGGCTGGTCGCCAGTCGGCTTGTACGGACTGTGTAACTTAAACTGCATACTTCATTTCTCTCCAAATACCGTGCCGTATATTATAGCACAAAAAGCCAAATATTGTCAATTACATAGACATACCACCGAGATATTTTTGCCAAATCAAATTTTCCGCAAAACAAAAAGTCGCCCGAGCTTTTAGGCGACTTTAACAATTCTGCATTCCGAATTACCGTTGGAACGGCAAAAAGTCCTCGGCGTCCGTTTTGTCGTATATAAAGTCCTTGCCGAGTAACGACGCACGGTGGACGATATTGCCGTACTTGTGCGTTATTTTGTCTAAAGTTTCGTCAAGCTTTTCCAGCTTGTCGTTTCTTGTGCCGTCGTCTAAGAATGATAGTTGTTTCGGCGCGTCGTCCGTTACCAGCTTAGAGACCGCTACGGTTATCGTGCGCATGGGGTCGCCGTTCCAGTTATCGCAAAAAACCTTGAGCGCGTTCTCGGCTATTTCCGTAGAAGAATATGTCGCCACAGGCATAACTCTTTGGCGAACAATCGAATACAATGCGCTATCCCGCATGCCCACCGATACGAGCGTGCCGCGATAGCCCGCCTTGCGCATACGCGCGCCCACCTTTTCGCTCAAATAGTATATAAGGTCGCGCGCGTCGGCTTCCGTTTCTATATCCCTGACTGCAGTCATGCCGTGACCTATCGACTTGACGTCACGGGAAAGCACTGCCTCGCGCACAGGCTCAGAGTCGTCGCCGTTGGCGTATGCTTTCATTTTCAGACCGTTTATGCCGAAATGGCTTTTTAATACCCTTTCGTCCGCGTTAGCCAAATCGCCTATTGTCGTTATATTAAGCTTTTTCAAGTGCTCGTAGGTGCGCCTGCCTACCATTAGCATTTCGTCGGCATTGAGACGCCATATCAAGCGTTTAAAGTTGGCACGGTCGATTATCGTAGTCGCGTCGGGCTTTTTCAAATCCGAGCCGAGCTTGGCAAACACCTTGTTGAAGCTTACGCCAACCGAGCACGTCAGCCCGCTTTCCTTTTTTACTCGCTCTCTTATTAGGTCGGCTATTTGCATGCCGTCACCGAAAATCTTTTGAGAACCGGTAACGTCCAGCCAGCACTCATCCGCACCGAACGGCTCTACCATGTCCGTGTAGTCGTTGTACAGCTTGAACATCTGTTTTGAGTACTTCATGTACAGCTCGAAGTGCGGAGGCACTACCAACAGTCCGGGGGCTTTCTGCTTGGCTTGCCAAATAACGTCGCCCGTTCGTATCCCGGCTTTTTTGGCAATCTCGTTTTTTGCCAGCACAACGCCGTGGCGCTTATTGGGATCGCCGCAAACAGCAAGCGGAACGTCTTTCCACTCGGGGTGAGAAACACATTCCGCTGATGCGTAAAAATTATTCAAATCGCAATGCAGTATTACCCTATCGCTCATTAAAATATATAATTTGCAAAAATGTCTTGTACCTGCTGTTCGCTCGGAAAACCGACCGCGCCGCCTGCGTGGCGAATCTTGAGCGCAGCAAAGACTTCGGCGCGCTTCATTGCCTCGACTGCCGAACAACCGTTAAAGTAATAGTGGTTGAACGCGGTGAACAGCGCGTCGCCCGCGCCGACGGTGTTTACAACTCCGCCGATATTGCAAACGGGAAGTCTTGTTATAGTATCCGTTGCGCGTTCGTAAAATATTACGCCTTCGCTGCCTAAGCCTATTGCGATAAACCTTGCCTTGTACGCGTTTTTCAGCTCGGTCAGGAACTGCTCGGGACGGCACGGAATGTCCTCGTCGCTCAAGAACAGTATATCGGCATACTCCATAAAATCGCGGTTAAACGGATCGTAAATATCGCTTATCACGTGTACGTCTGTGGCGATCTGCTTGCCCGCCGCTTTTGCTATCGGCAAGAGCGCACGATTAAAGTTGGTGTTGCAAAGCACGCATATATCCGAGGCATACACCGCTGTCTTGACGCGTTCGGTATCTATGCTCATGTCCTGAATGTTCTTAAGGTCGCAATAAATCTGGCGTCTGCCGCCGTCGCCCGGCTCGTAGAGTATTATCGACACAGGCGTGCAGTCCAGCGTTTCAAACACGTACTCGCGTGATATCCCGCTCGCGTCGAGCTTGGCTCTGATCCTGTCCGCCTCGTTGTCCTTGCCTATCAGCGTGGACAGCGTTATCTCGTCACCCAATGTTTTAGCTGCCATAGCGATATTGTAGCCCACTCCCGAGATAGACGAATCAATGCCGAAAAACGGATAGTCTATCGGATAGTAAGCAACGGGAAAAGAGCGTATACGTAAATTTGTTTCTACGTTGACAAGCCCCGATACGAAATACTTCATTAGCACACCTCGTGTAAGCGTTAAAGCGCAAAATGCCTTTATTCACGTAGTATACACTTTTTTTATGCTTTTGTCAACATTCTTCTTTTGAAAAAGAAGTATGCAAGAAAACTTTATTTCGATTTATTGTATGTTTGTTTAGTTACATAACTCATCCTTATTTATAATTCTGCATTCTGCATTCTTAATTATTAAAATGCTATTGACATTCTTCCGCGAATGATATATAATAGACCAAAGCCAAAATTTCTCGGAGGAAAAAATGGAGAAAATTGAAATTGCAAAACTTTTTAAAGACGGCGTAATGCAGACCACTATGCGCCGCGCAACATTTGACAGACTGCAAATCCGCCAGCAGGTCAACTACCGTGGCAAAACGCAAGACGAGGTGTTTTTCCAGAAGCAGGACGGCGCAAACGTAGAGTTTGAAGTCGTGCGCAGAATGGATTTCGAGCCGGAAGGCGTGTTTGAAATTACCGCTGTATATACCGTGCGCCGCGCACTCAACGACGAGTTCGTAGGTCAAGATATCGACTTCCGCGACTTACTTCACAAGTTCACCGCCAACGACTTTAACATGCTGTGCGGCAATGTATTCTCGTCCATGTCGCTTGTTATATCCCAGCTCACGCTTGCGTCCAACGGCGTGCCCATGGTCTCCCCGCCCGTATACTGCGGCATAGCGGCAAAACCCGAAAACTAATACAAATCCAAATCCATAAATAGGCAGGCAAAACGCTTGCCTATTTTTTTGTGCCTAATGATCTTTTACATCGCCGCAAAGAGCCGATGATTAAGTGACGCGAGCAAGGTTGCGTAGGCGATTTCTGTGATACTAATGCAATATGCTGCGCTCGTAGTGGGGCTACGTGTGCATCATATTGCAGCACGTAGCGCGGAAATCGACAGCAAGATTGCCGCACGAACTTAATCATCGGTTCTAATGTCGAAAAAGGGCGTAATTTGTACATAACTTTTTTAGTTTAAAGCAAACTAATGGTATAAATATCACTAACGAGGCAAAAATTTATGCAGTATTTAATCGAGGTGGACGGCACTTTGGACAATGTACTTATCGGAAACGCGAACGCGCGCAATATGAGTGTTCAGGCGTTAATCGTGGAATTGTTGAAACGTTACGTTATCGACACGCATATTATGGAACAGAACGAGCTTTGGCAGTCCGGCACAGAAGAGTGCAAGGATATCAATCTGGACTGGGCAAACCTGTAACAAAGGAGAAGTATGACGCCGACTTTTAAGCGAGGAGAAATATATTATGCGGACCTTAGCCCCGTCATCGGATCGGAGCAAGGCGGAGTGCGCCCTGTGCTTATTATCCAGAACGACGTCGGCAACCGCTA
The DNA here is from genome assembly GCA_029066805.1 of Clostridiales bacterium. Classification (GTDB taxonomy): domain Bacteria; phylum Bacillota; class Clostridia; order Christensenellales; family Pumilibacteraceae; genus Anaerocaecibacter. The sequence goes on from JAIEFT010000008.1 coordinate 20,087, forward strand.
CTCGCCCACCGTTATAGTATGTGCCGTCACCAGCCGCATAACCAAAGCAAAGCTGCCCACGCATGTGGAAATTCATGCGGGACAGTTTGGACTTGTCAAGGATTCGGTCGTACTTTTGGAGCAATTGCGTACACTCGACAAACGCAGACTCAAAGCGCGCGTCGGCGAGCTCGACACTCCCGCCATGCGCAAGATAGAACGCGCAACGCTTATATCTTTAGGATTTGTATAACCTACTTCTTTTGGCAAAAGAAGTATGGTCATTCGATTGCTTTATCACTTATTTGACCAATATACTTTTTGTCCTACGCAGCAGCCGCAGGCTATTACGAGCAACGCGAAGAATCTCATCCTTATTAATTCTGAATTCTTAATTCAGAATTATAACGCTATTCCTTATAATCGGCAAACTTGAGCACGTCGCTTGCTGTGAGCATCATTTGCGCATACGAGCTGACGGCACGTTCTGCGCCCAAGCCGTTGCGGTAACATGCTATTGTAGCCGCGTCGATCGGGTCGTAGGCGCAAGTAAGCGAAGTAATACAGCCGCCGAGCATATCGCCCATGCCGCCCTTAGCCATTGCAGGCGTCCCTGTTACGTTCAGTCTGACCTGCTTACCGTCGGTTATAATAGTAGTTGCGGATTTAAGCACCAGTAAGATATTCAGCTCGCTTGCGATTTTTACCGCGTTTTCCACCGTCGCGTCCAAATCGGTCAAGCGCTTAAACTCGCCCACATGCGGGGTCAATATAACTTTGGCTTTCGAGGTTTTTAAAAAGCTGTAGTCGCCCTTAATCGAATTTATCGCGTCTGCGTCTATCACAACAGCTTTGTCGTAGTTTTCGCAAATGTATTTTACTATGCGGCTTAGTTCGGGATTTGCACCCATGCCAACGCCTAAACAAATAGCCGACGCGTTTTTTATAATATCGTCAAGCAACGTTTTATCGAACTTGATAAATCCGTCGGGCGTGTCAGGCATAAACTTCAGTACCGCCATAGTTGCCCGCGCCGACATTGCGGCACGGTGAATGTTAGGCACGCATATCGTAACCGTGCCCGCACCGTTGAGGTATGCAGTGTGCGCCGCCGCGCCAGCCATAATAGGCGCGCCGACCATTGATCCGCAGCCACCCATAATGTACACCTTGCCCGCCGTGCCCTTGTGCGCGGTGCGCTCTCTCGTGTATGCGGGAAAATCCTCATCCTCGTACACGTAAATATCAGACGAAGTAAGTATGCCGATATCTTTAACGATGATTTTTCCGCACACGTCTCGACCATTGCCGAATAGCATTCCTGACTTGTAGCACGAAAAAGTGACCGTTTCGTCCGCCTTAAAGCAAACGCCCATGACCTCGCCCGTGTCGCAGTTAAGACCGGACGGCACGTCCAGAGCGAGCCTATACGCGTCTTTTTGCGCGTTTAGCTTTTGTATAAGCCCGACAAGCTCGCCCGTTATCGGCTTGTTCAACCCAATGCCGAAAATAGCGTCCACAATCAAATCCGCGTCGCATACATATTCAGCCGCTGATTTTACAGTCAAGCCCGTACTGTTGACAAACGCCATAATTTCGCCGTCGATTTTACTGACATTATCGACTGTGTATGCCGTAACGCCATAGCCTGTAGTGTGCAGCCTACACGCAACGAGCAAGCCGTCGCATCCGTTGCCTCCGCTTCCGCAAAACACTGCTATACGCTTGTCCGACTGCGCCCCGGCGTGTTCGGAAATTATATCCGCCACAGCAAGCGACGCAGAAAAACGCAAAATCGTTCGGGTAACGCCCTTGCTCATTGCGTACTCTTCCGCCGCGCGCACCTGCGCAGCGCTCAACACATTCTTCACTGCCGTTCTCCTTTGCGCAAAAGCTCGACTGCCGCGACTGCGCAATCGCCGTCATGAGAAATCGATACACTGCCGACATACGGACTAAATAACTCAACCGCGCCGCCGTAATAGTTCAGTTTGGGCGCGCCGTTTGCATCATGCACAACCTCTATGTCGGCGGGCATGACTCCGCTGCCAAATCCAATCCCAAGCGCCTTGACCGCCGCTTCCTTAACGCAAAATATTCCCGCGTAGCTCTGCGCCTTATTCGGCTTGCCGTTGCAGTAACGTTGTTCCGCCTCGGTAAAAACACGACTGACAAACGCCGCATTTTCTATCGCGCTTTTTATACGAGAAATTCGCACGGTATCAATACCTATCATACAGCACCTATGCCTATCAAAGCTTGACAGCGTTTTCCACTGCGCGCGCCGTAGCTTCCACCGCGAGCGCCATGACGATATTAATATCCGCCGTTTTATCGCCCTTGCTTAGCGCAAACAGCGTGTCGCCGTCAGCGTCGGTATGCACAGGGCGGATCGACATTGCAAGCCCGTCGTGCGCTACCGCGGCGAGCTTGTTCACGCCCACTTTATCCAATTTAGCGTTAGTCATAACGCAACCGATTGTGGTATTTGTACCGGACTGTATTTTAATCATTTGCTCTAATGTGCCGTTAGTCAACGCCTGTAAAGTGTTTAGATATTCGCCGCTCGGGAGCTTTGCCCCGGCAAGTATTTTGCCGGTGTTGTGGTCTATTACGTCGCCTAAAGCGTTTACAGCGATTACAGCGGTCACAAACACGTCGCCGAATAAACATGTAGCCGCACCCAATCCGCTCTTACACGCACCCGTTTGACCCAATATTTTGCCTACGGTCGCACCCTTGCCCGCGCCGACATTGCCCAACCGAACACCGCTCGACACTGCACACTTTGCCGCGTCGTAGCCCATACTCTTATCGGGATAATGATATTCGCCCGGCGTATTTAAGTCGAACAAAATCGCCTGAGCGACGAGCGGCACGACTTTGTTTCCCACTTTGAACCCAATGTTGTTTTCGCGCAAATAATCCATAACGCCGCACGAGGCTTCAAGTCCGTAAGCCGAGCCGCCGGACAACACCACCGCATTGACAAATCCCTGCGATTTTTCCGAATGAAGCATGTCGGTCTCGCGAGTGCCGGGCGCGCCGCCGCGCACGGAAACGCCGCCGACTGCATAGTCGGTGAGTATGCACGTAACGCCGGTGTAGTCGTTTTGCGCATGCCCGATTCTTACGCCATCGGGCAAAAGAATTGTATCAGCCATAATAATCGCTCCTTATATGTCGGTTATTCATCGTAATCGTCGTTAATCGTTTCAAATGCGCCGCTAAGCTGCGAGACCGCACCGTTTATACTGTCCCAAGAAAATCCGCGCCCCGCTAAAAACCGTTTCAGCTTTTGCTTGTCTGCCGACTTGTGCGACTTTAGATACTTATTAGCAATCTCGATTATATTATCCTCGGGTGCGTCGCCTTGCAATTCGTCGATTATTTCCTGCGCTATGCCCTTTTGTCTAAGCTCCGCGCTTATTCTGAACGCGCCGTACTTTTTTGATTTGGACTTTATGTAGCTTTGCGCATAAAGATAATCGTCGATGTAGTGATACGCGTCTAATTTGGCTACAGTTTGCTCGATTATGTTTTTATCGTAGCCCTTGTCGGCAAGATAACGCATAATCTCCTTTTTTGCTCGCGGCGAGGCGGACAAATACCCGACGGCTCGCTCGAATGCGGAATTGAGCTCGCTCTTTTCCACAACGCGCTTCAGTTCGTCAGCCGTGATCTCGTCGCCGATTTTCAGTCGTGACGACGCTACCGCAACTTCGTCCAGTCCGCAAACAAACTCGCCGTCAATGAATATACTGACACGCGTTTTGTTTCGCTTTTGTTTTTGGATGTCGGTTATCTTAGCCATACATCCACATTATACTACATGCATAAAAATAAATCAAGCCACACATATTAATTTTACATTAATCAAAGGAGATTTCCATGACAACAAAAAGCCTTACAGAATTGAGCGAACTTATGCGCAGTGAAAAGCTTGCGTACAAAAAATGCTGCAATTACGTGTCCGAAACGGACAACGAAACGCTTAAATGCGCACTCGGCAACCTCGCAAACGGACACAAGCAACGCTACGAAACGCTTGCCAACTACCTCAATAAAAACTAAGGAGAAAATTATGCAATACGATAACAAGTACGACCTTGATCATAACGACTGCCCCGAGTACGAAAACGAAACACCGGAAGAGTTTGCTTCCGACTTTGTAGTGGAAACGGACACAGACAGCTACGACGAGTTTACCTCCACACCGGATGAATACTCCGTGTCGCCGTCCGACGAGCAGGTCTCAACCACCGACCTATCGGATTTGTACGAGTCGGACAGCTACGACAATGAGAGCGAGATCGCTCCGCACCCGACTTGCAACGACGACAGCTGCAACATCAACTACGAAACAGCGCAAGATAACGCCAACGACTCTGTATCGAGCAACGCCGAAAACAGCGATAAACCCGTCGAATACGTTCACTATCCCGATGACGAACAAGCCGCCACGCTCGACGACTGCTACTGCGGCGATACCTGCGGCTGCGGAAGCACCGCACAGGAAAAATGCCAATTGGATGACTACGAGATAATTTCCGACGTGCTCGGTTCGGAGAAACAGATCGTCAAGCTTTATTCCACCGCGCTTTGCGAAACTGCGGAAGAGAACTTGCGCGACATTATTCGCGACAACTTTACCGAAGCGGCGGCAGACCAGTTTAAGGTGTTCTCCTACATGCAAGAAAACGGCATGTACAAGACCGAACAAGCCTCCGAGGCAAAGATACTCGAAGCAAAACAGCAGTTCACCCCGCTGTGCAGAAACAACTGCATCAACAATGACTAACACAAAAAGCGTCCCGAAGGGCGCTTTTTTAATGCATTAAGTGAATTACAGCAACGGAATTGTTGCGAGGTATTCCACGCCTTTGCGGTCTTTAGCGTCGCCCTCGGCGAGCACGAACGCACGGCACACAACTTCCCCGCCCGCCATGGCGACTAACTGCTCGAGTGCGGCGTTGGCAGCGCCCGTACTGATAACGTCGTCTATTATAGCAACGCGCTTGCCCTTGATTAAGTTCACGTCATGCGCGGAAAGATACAAGTGCTGAACGTCTCCCGTTGTGATTGTTTTGGCTTGAACCTCTATTCCGTCCTGCATGTACAGCTTTTTGCTCTTGCGCGCTACGGCGTAAAACTTGTGACCTATGTCGCGCGCCACACAGTGCGTAATTTGCAAGCCCTTACTTTCAGCCGTGATAAGCACGTCGGGATCGTACTTTTTTACCCTTTCGGCAATTTGTTTTGCGCAATGCTCGGTCAATTCGACGTTGCCGTGAAGATTGAAAAACGCAATGTTTATGCCGGACGGCAACGGAAGTATGGGCAGGTGTTCCTCTCTGCCGCAAATGTCAACGGTGTAAAATTTATCCATTAGAGTTATTCCTCGTTATTATTATCTTCTGTACTATCGTTGTTATCGAGTGTTTCGTCGGGGCTTTCCTCGGGAATTTCCGTCCAGTGCGCGTACAGCGTAATATTCTCCGATACGTTGATTATTGCACTATCCTGCTTTGTGCCACCCGTTTTTTCCGTGTACCAGCCGTCAAACGTGAAGCCTTCGCGCGTAGGCAAAACGCTCAAATGCAGAGAATAATCTTCGCCTTTTACGACTTTAGCGTCATACGCGCTATTGCCGGCTACCGTGCCATAATTGGCGTCAAGCGTAACGGTATACTTAGGCGTCCACTGCGCATAAAGCGTTCTGTTCGCCGTAACGGTAAATTCTTCCGTCACTTTATTTCCGCCGCTAAGCTGTGTGAACCAACCGTCAAAGCGCGAATCCTCGTCTATAAGCACCATATTGACATGCTTGTCGAATGTGTCACCTTTTGCAACTTCATAAGAGAATATAACGCTCTTGTCAAAGTTGAGCAGCTTTACGGTGAACAACTGCGTCCAGTGCGCGTACAGTGTAAAGTCCCTATCGACTTCTATTACGACACCGGTTTTATCCTCGCCGCCTTCTTTCTCGGTAAACCAACCGTCGAATTTATAACCGACGCGCGTAGGCTCAATGCCCCAATGTAAGGAGAATTCCCCGCCATTAGCAACCTTAGTCGTATATCCGGTGGCGCTATCATGCCCAAACTGTCCGCCGTTTGCAGCGAGCGTTACGGTGTACATCTGCGTCCAATGCGCGTAAATGGTGACGTCTGCCGTGACGGTGATTTTGGCAGCTGCTTTAGTATTGCCGTCGGCAGCCACGTACCAACCGTCAAATCTATATCCGGCGCGTGTGGGCGTAATCGAATTGTGAAGCTCGAAATCAGCGCCCTCTTGCACAGGCATAGACCAATTAGTACCGTCGGTGTAGTTTTCGTTGAGCGTAACGGTAAAGTACTTAATTTGCCACTGAGCAGTCAATGTTATAGTACCGGATAAGTAATTTGTAGGCTGCACAAGCGAACTCGCAACTATTGTATTGCCTTCACCGTCCTTCCAACCGACAAAGTCGTATCCGACTTGCGTAGGAGTAGGCAAAGCGCCGTACTGCTTATTGTATTCGACAGTCTTTTTGTACTCATCGGCAACGGTAACATCGTAATCCAAATTGTATGTGCAAACATTCCAACGTGCGTAAAGCGTATGGTTTTGGGTCGCGGTAACAGTCGTGCTGTCGTATACTCGCGTGCCGCCTGTTCTTGCTGTATACCAACCACCAAACGTATAACCAACGCGCTTAGGATCGGGCAACTCGCCATACGATGTCTTAAAGTTGACAACTTTGCTTTCGACACAATCGGTAACATTATCGCCATTTGTATCAAACGCGACAGTGAGGTCATCTATAACGTGTACACGGTAAGAATAAGGCACTGTAATTGAGTTACGATTGTTGGTTTGGCTGTTGTAAACCGTTAGAGTAACCGTAAATGTAAAGTCTATCTTTTCAGTTGTCTTAAATATGAAATCGAGATTGAATCCGTCCGTAAGAGAAGGGCGCACGGAGAAAGGATAAGTACTTATACTTTGCTTATCAAAATTCACAGTTACGTTGTTTCCACTGATTGTAGCGGTCTTGCCGTCAACCTTTATCTGCGAGAAGTAATCAGACAATCTGCCGCTTGATACCTGTATTTTGACAGACTCGCCGTATTTGTAATCGGACGTCTTATAGCTCCAAGCGGAAGTAACTTCTTCACTGCTATCTTTTTTGATGTAGATTTCCCTATCATCCGTTGTGTACGCCGCACTAGTCTGAGGGGCTATGACCTTGACAGTGTACTCAAGCGTTGTTGAAAGACCTGCAACCGACAATTCAAGAGTGAGCTTTACGGTCTGATCGGCTGATACCGAGCTTGCGTTGAGTCTAACACCATCGCCTACGCTGACAGCCGCCAAATATGTGTTACTATCCGATGTTGTGTTAGCAACTGTTGCGTTCTTGACGTTGACGGTAAAGCCCTTGTCGGCAGACAGATCGATCAAAACTATTTCGCCCGACTTAACTTCAAAGGCGCTTTCCGTCAACTCTTCGCCTCCGATTTCTGCTTTTACGGTTATTTTTTGCTTGGGAACATTGTAAGTAGCCGTGCCGCAATATACTTTGCCGTCGGCGAGCGTAACGACATAATTTACATCGAACGTCTTATTGCCGCTATCGCCGGTCAAATATGCACCGTACTCTTTAGCTACGGACAATTCAACGTTTGCGCCTTCGCCCGTGGTTACGGTAACGTAGTCCGCCGCGTCGCCGTCTACGGTGGCAACAACGCTCTGCACAGTGCCGCTTACGTTGCCCATAATGTCTGACAATGCCGAAAGCGTCAATGTGTTATACTTATTATTGCTCCAAGTAAAGCTCTTGTCCGCCGGTTTGGTGGGCAATGCAAACGTAATCGTCTTTACGCCCGAAACAGTAACACCCTTGTACGCACCGGACGTGATAAGCGTCTGTACTTCTACTTGCAATTGCTTTGCTTCGGATAGATCGTTGTTTACAGTCAACTTAGAGCCTTTGGCTACAAAATCCGCCGTGTTGCCGGTGTTGACAATGTGCACATCTACAACGTTGTACGTATCGCCGCTCTTTACAAAGCTGTCGCCGTCTGCCGTATTAGGCGCAAATATGCTCTTGAACGCGTCGCTGTTAAAGTCGTAAGTATTTTTGGCATTGCCGAGCGTAATTTGTGTAACAGCCGTGCTCATCTTGGGCAGTACGCGCACAATTACTTTGTCGGATACGGTTTCGTTTTTATGAACGTCGCTCGTTATAGTGGCGGTGACCGTTAGCGTGACCGTGCCTCCGGCAGTTACGGTATTATTGATTGTAAGCACGCCGTCGCTAATCGAATAATCTGTGTCGGCAAGCGAAGTGCTACTCGCCGCAATGACTATAGTCTTAGTATACGTATAGTCTTGGGCAACATCGTCAAATGTGTAAAGCGAAGAATAATCCCTACTATTGACTTCGCCTGTCGCTATATCGGCTTTAGCGCTGTCTTTCCATTTGATTGTGGGAAGCGGCACGCCTTTGATAGTAATAGACTTGCTGAGCGTATACGTGTCTGCATAAACACCGCTGCTGACCGTAATCGTTGCCGTAACAAGTACCGTTTGGTCGGTAAGTACGTTTGAATTAGCGGTAAGCACGCCGGTTGTAGCATTGATTGTAGCGCAAGCATTGGTATCTACCGCGTACGAAACGGTTTTTGTGCCTTGGAAACCGCTTGCGTTGCCGATTGAGAAGCTTGCCGTACCCGCGGGCAAAATCTCCGTAATATTATTATTTACATTAAGCTCGAAATCGGGCGCGGTAGCGGTAAGCTTAACCGTTTTATCGTCCAAGTAAATTGTTCGACTGCCGATTTGCACAGTACCGCCTATGCGTAACGTGGTGGGCTTAGCCGCAGTTACTACAATATATCGAGTCGCATCGGTGCTGCCGGTAGTGTCTGCTATTTTATCCACTTCGCCGTTTACGACAAGGTTAACTGTGGCCTCGCTCGGAAGTCCGGATATTTCATACTTGAACCTGTACGCAGTTGTCGTAAAATCAATTGCCTGCTCTGTGGCGTTAAACGCACTATATGAGCTGCCGCCGTTATTTGATACGGACAGCGTAGATTCAACATTATCTCCGTACACAAAGTAATATGTCTTGGAGCTGCGGAACTCTTCGCCGCCTATCTTGGCGAATACGGTTATAGTAAAGCTACCGCTTGCTTTGCTGTTAAGAGTGACAATTGCTCTGTTTTCGTTGTTAAACTCGGCAATGCTAATCACACTGTTTGTCGACTCGGCGCGGTACGCAACCGAAACATCGGGAATATCGGACAAAGCAATACTATACGTAGCGTTATCTAATATGGGATGCTTAGTATTGCCGCTTGCGCTGTCGTATGTGGGAATATTATTGCCGTCCGAAAGCTCGAATTTCGGCGTGTATTCGCCCACCACGTTTACGGTGTAAGTAGCAGTACTTCCGAACGTGCCGACTTGAGTTATTCCGCTATCGCTTCCGCCGTTGTACACATATACAAGCGTAGCGTTAAGCTCGTATTCTGCTACTTTAGCTGCCGTGTTGCTTGCAAGCTTTACTGTTTTAACGTCGCCGTCGCTAGTGATTGCAAACAAGCCGTCGGCGGCAAGCAAGTCGTACGTATGCGTAAAACCGTTATAGCTTTCGATAGTAGGCGTTACAGTCAGCTCGGAATTCTTGTTCAAAAGGTTCAACGAACCGCTATCAACTGCGAATGTCAACGCATTGAACGGGGCTATAACTATGTTGTAAACATGTTCGACCGTTACACCGGCATATGTAGCTTTAACTACTACAGGGACAGTAGTAACAGTGTTGTTTTTAAGCGCCTTGGGTTTGAGTACGTATCCCGACACTTCAAGATATGCACTGTCGTCATTATCCTGAAGCGCAATTGCAAAGCTAATGTTGTCGGTAGTCGCGTAATTGACGCCGTTAAACGCAGTGACCGCTTCGAGTTTTCCGAAAAGGTTGGCTTGAATATAATCGCTTGCACCGTTGTAATAAAGCGTGAGCTTGTTCTCGCTCGCATTAAACACGTTTGTATCAACGCCGATGATATTTACGGCGGAAGGCGCTACGGTGTATGTAAGCTTGACTTTAAGCGTGTACGGCTCTCCAGTCTTTTGCTCCGTGTAATCCGCAAGGTAATAAACAGTACCTGTTATAGCTGTAGGATTTGTTACTTTGATTACGCCGTCGTTAACTGTAATTCCGCTTGCAGCCGTAGTGCAGTTAAAGTCGGTGTATAATCCGTAATTAGCCTTTTTGCCGCTCTCTACATTGCCAGATCCGTCGTTAACTACGTTAGCCACAAGCGTAAACTCGTCGCTTGCCGATTCTACTACAATGCCGGCCGACGGGCAGTTCTCTCCCTGCACCTGCATGGGCTTGATAGAGTTTTCACCGTCAAACTCGATATGCGAGGTGAGCGTATTTATGACGATCGTGCGAATGTGCTTTTCGCCATTGTATATTACGTTGTCGTACACAAGCCTTAAATAGTAGGTTTTGGTACGGTCTATATTGTTATTTATTTCAACTATGTACGACTTTCCACTCTCATCGTTCGCGTCTTGCTTTACGCTTATGCCGTTTGTACACAGCTTGTAATTGCCGTCCTCCAAAACGTAGACGCCAAGCACCGTGTTATCCTTTATTGTATCGACGGTGGGCTGAGTATTAGCATTCCCGTCGTTGTATATTACGGATACACCAAGCGACTGTTTGCCGCTAGACTCACCCGTTACGGTTACAGCGGCGTTTGTGTCTTCCTTAAACGCCAGCTCGTAAATATCGAATGTGACGGTGATGTAAATATCGAGCGTAAATACATTATTGGCATTCGTGCCGTTGTACTCGTCGGTAAACGTGAACGTGATTTTTTGGTTGTTAAGCGCAATCACATTGGCGGCGTCGATTTTTATAGTTAATTCGGAAACGGCTGCTTTAATATTATTTTCCAGCGTCAAACCGTTAACTATACTAGGACAAACAAGCTTAAGCCCCGCGCCCACGTGGTCGTAAGCTATATCGTAGCCACCGCCGTTGATCGCGACGTAGGTAAAGCCGAGCGTGAGCGACTGTATATCCGACTTGTTGCTAAGAGCGAAGGCATAGCTGTAATTACCCGTATTCCCCGCCGTAACGGTGGCAACGTCGGTATTTCCGTTTTTGACGGTAAGTGTATTAAGTCCCGCTTTCACTCTTGCCGTGCATTTGGCATTTTTGCCGTCGCCTTTATGATTTATAGGCATTGCCTCTATGTTGGTATCGTTTGTTACTTGCTCATCGCCAATTAGCCGAATTACGCATGTGAACACCTTTTCGTTGATGTCCTTTACGCCGTCGGAGGGAATTAAAATATACGAATTGGTATCCGGAATCAAATTTCCGCTAACTAATTCAAGATATGACGGCAACGCAAGCTCCAGCGTTTCAAACGCGGTGTGCGACGGGAGAAGCGTACTGTATTCTACCTTAATATATACCGTAACGGTATACTTATCGGCATTGTTGATAAATCCGCCGAACAGTAGCTCCGAGACCGAATTATCGCATGCTTCATCACTGAAGAAGCCTATCTTCTTTATTGTTCTGGTTTCGTTGTTTACCACAACGGTAAGCGCATTATCGGAATTACCGGAAAAGTACACAGTGCCGCCTTCGTAATTTTTGGACGCACCGTCTATTTCGGGCGTTCTATACGTAATGTAATAGTAACGTCCCGATTGCGGACCGTCGTACGTGATAGGCGTTATACCCGCAGGCAACGAGAACGACGCTTGATCTACAGGCGCGATTTTGCCGTACTTATCCGACTTGCGCTCGACATAAACAAGATCCTCGCCTATTTTGACAATCGAACAGGCATATATATCGGCGTCAACGTCTTGATTGATCCTAATTTTGAATTCTTTATTTCCTTTATCATTCGTATCAAACGGAATTACGTCGTCGCGCTCGCAATCGGCATGACTGAACAACGCCACGTCATCTGCCTTGCGCACAAACTTGATTTCCATTCTGTCAATGTCGTTGGCATTGAATGCCGCGCCGGTATGCTTGCCCTTATATTCGTCTATACTCTTAAACAAAAATTCCAGCTCGACCTCGCCGAAGTTGATACCTACTTGACGGCTGTATGCGTATATATCCGTTTTGCAGGTAAGCGTACGACGGTTAACGTCAAACACGTACAGCTCTTTTTCCTTGTGCTTAAACGAAATTGTATTATTTTCTTCGTTCCTTGTTTTACTCGTTATCTTTTCGGCGTCCGCGCCAAACTTGATGTTTTCGTTGTAATACAAATCGACATCATTATATGCAAAGTCAGTAAGCGATGTATTGTACTTGCGCTCCATTTGCACGTCGCTTGACTTCAATTCGGCGGCGGCGTTGCCGTCGCTGCCGTAGCTTACCGTTTTACCATCGACGGGAACAACAATTTTGGTGATGGCGTCGATAATATGGATATCCAGTTCGATTTGGGCAATTGTACCGCCGGTGACGTTGAGAACATCGAACTTGATTGTAGCTTGCTTGACTTCGCTAGAAACTTGAGTATCAGTGAACGAAAAAGCTTTTGCGGTGGTATTCCAAGAAAAACCGCTGTTATTTGAAATTGTCGGAACAAAGCTTCCCGTTTTTGTTGATATTTCAAAGTACGATTTGTCAGCAACAATAAGCTTTTTGACGTTTTCGGGAGTGATAAGCTCGAGAATTGTGTCTTTGGCTTGCCGCTGAACGTACAGCGTAGCCTTTTTGTCGGAATTGCGCACATAATTGCCCGCGACTTCGCCGTCGTTTGTGACTGCTTTAATTCCGTCGTCAAAGTCAACAACCTTTGCTGTTGTCGCGCATTCCATGATCTTAAATGACGCGGAAATATCGGCGGGAACGTCCAACTTGTTCAAACTGTTATCAGCTCCTGTGTCGTACAAGTACGAACCTTCCTTGACAAAGCGGAACACGGCAGAACCGTCGTCGTCCTTTTTTACCTTAACATCAAAATCAAGCGTAGCTGCATACTGTGAGTTATTACCGCTGCTGACCTTTTTGACAATTTCTTTATACGTTGCCTTATATACCGTATCGGGGGCAAGTGTTTTGTCGTCGCCCTTGAGCTTGACTTCCAATTCGTCCTCGTCAAACTTGAGCGTGTACGCATTGTTGAGACAGCCGTTTTCCTGCAACGTTTCGGGCTTAACGTCGTTTGCGACAAAAGTATATGTAACGGAAACGGTATAGGTTTTGCCCGTGCCTGCGTCTATCGCAAGATTGTTGCCTTCGTATGTGGTTTTGTCATCGATTAACTTGAGAGACGCTCCCGTCGTCTGCGCAACTATGCGGACAGGCACTTCTACCTTTGCTCCAGCACTGCCCGGGCGCGTGTCCGTAAGAGTGAGCTTGCACTTAACTACTCCGCCGCTCAACCCCGAAAGCCCTGTCGGACAAAGCTTTACATTTCCGGTAGCAGAAGCCCCGCCGTTTACAGTAAGCACACTTGTATCCGAAGATTCGACTTTGATATACTGATACCAATTATCGATTATTTTGTCGCCTGCGTATTGTATGTTGGCAGGGTTGACCATTACGTGCCTGAATATCTCGTTGTACGTAACGGTTTTGTTGTACGGCAGCATAAGCTCGAAATCCGCGCTGCTCTGCAAAATCTTTCTGTTACCGCTCTGCACTTTGAGCGATGCGTCTTGGCTTAACTCGGCTCTGATCTTTGCCGGATCGACAAGCGTAGCGTTACCACTGGTGAGAACACCGCCCATAAACTCCGCGTCTACTACAGGTTTGTTAAAAACAAACATAGTATCCACATATTTGCTTACGGTATTGGATTCTACTTTTACTTTGATCGTTTTGGTTATGTCTTCGCAGTCCGCATTGTTTACGTTTGCCTTGAGTATAATTTCAACATAACTGTTGTTGGTGCTGCCGTTTGCCGTAAAGTAGAAATCTGTCGGAGTAATACTATCCTCGTGGATAGTTATGTATTTGCTGTCGGCAGGGTTTTTGAGCGCTACGGATACGTCACCTGTGTTTTTGCTGTCGCCTATATCGACGCAAGTGAGCTTGGCGTATTCGTTTGACGTCGCATTATATTTGCCGGTTTGGTTAAAGTTTACACGGAACGACTTGTTGTTGTCGGTCTGTGCCATGGTGTAGTACGGAACGGTCAATTCCAAAACCTTGTCGTACGTGTCGTCCTTGACCGTATGCATATTGCCGGAAACGCCGTACTGCTTTACCTGAATATCCACCGCGCCTTGATTGACTATGGTGAACTCTATTTTTTGCGACGATTCCACGTGCGACGCAGCGCATGCCGTGATTGTCGCCTTTTTGTTGTGCATACCTATTCTGGGTATAAACTTAAAGTATGCGCCATCTTCGGTTTTTTGTTCCTTCATCTCTATAAGCGAAGGATCCCAGCGCCAAGATACGTTTGTGCTGGAGTTGTCGTCCACCGTTACGGTTGAGTACACAGTGTACTCATTGCCGATTGACGCGTACAAAACCGCATTACCGTTTTCGTCAAGCTCGGAAAACAACTCGGAATAGTTGACCGATATGTCCTTTACGTGATTTTTGTCCTCTGTCACGCTCGGCTTGACTAAATACAATACCAAAAATGCTATGGCAGCCGCTAACAGCACTCCCATACCCACTATCATAATAATCAGCGTCTTTTTGGTTTTTTTAACCGGTGCAAGCTCAATGACTTCATCCGAAATAGGCATAATACACCTCTTATACAGTAATACAGATACATAATAACATTTATCGACCGCTTTTGTCAATAACAAAAAAGAGTATAAAGCAAGTTATTTAAAAAAATTTGCAGTCTCACTATTAGACTGCTAATTCAAAACCTCCATTGCGCCCTACCTTATAGCCTAAAAACATTAATATAAGGCTCACAAAAAAGTAATACACACTCGCGCGAAAAATATCATATTATAAAGTACAATTACCGTATTTTTGCCTACGCATATAAAATACATATAATTCTAAAAAAGTTTCACAAAGTTGTTGACATCTTAGCATACTTGTGATAAAATCAATCCGTCAAAACAATTCATATTAGTAGGAGAAAAATATGCTGGCTGAACAAATACTGGCAATCAACGTTGCAACTCGTAAGCTGTGTAAAAATTGCGATAACGGAGCGATCATTTCCCAAAAAATGCGTCTGCTCTATTTGGTTCGCAACGACGTATTGTCACCTAAAGAGCTCGTAGCGGAGCTTTGCATCGCCAAACCCAACCTCACGATCTTAGCGCGCACTATGATAGCGGAAGGTCTTATCGAAAAAATGCGCGTCGAACGTGATATGCGCTCCGTACATTACAAAATCACCGATAAAGGTATCGCCGAGCTTAACCGCATGATCGCCGACCTTGAGCAATCGGTTATAGATCAGCTCGGACTCAACGACAAAGAGACGCAAAAGGGCGAGAAAAAACTGGAGAGTGCCATCAACTTCCTTAACGGCGTAGAATAATCTCCATCACCCATTATAACGAATAAAAGCGCCGTGTTGCAATTACGCTTGCCGCGGCGCTTAATTTTACCGAATACCCACACTATCGGAGCGAACATGATGTCATTACCCGCATTTGCCGCTATCAAGCGCGACCTTAACGCCGTTATGCTACGCGACCCCGCGACAAAAAACAGACTGGAAGCGGCGTTGTGTTCCAGCGGATTCCACGCGCTTGTCATGTACAGACTGTTCCACTTTTTTTACGCGCATAGGTATTTTCTTGTAGCACGACTGCTATCCGCACTGACGCGCTTCCTTACCGGGATAGAAATCCACCCGGGCGCAACAATCGGCAGCGGCGTGTTTATCGATCACGGCAGCGGAGTTGTCATCGGCGAAACGGCAGAAGTCGGCAACAACGTAATTATCTATCAGGGCGTTACCCTAGGCGGCACAGGCAAGGACAAAGGTAAGCGCCACCCTACTATAGAGGACGACGTAATGATAAGCTCCGGCGCTAAAGTCTTAGGTCCGTTCACCGTGGGTCGCGGCGCAAAAATCGGCGCAGGGTCGATCGTGCTAGGCGAAGTTCCGCCTGGCGCAACCGTTGTGGGCGTTCCGGGGCGCGTTGTGCGCATTGCCGGTAGGCGCATTAACGAAGAGCTCAACCAGTCGCTTCCCGACCCTGTAGAAGAAGAAATAACAACGCTTACAGAGCGCGTTGCCGCTCTTGAAAGCAGGCTATCGGAAGTTCAAGCCGACTTGGCTAAAAAGTAATTACACGGAATATCGGAGTTAAATTTATATGGATAAACTTAGATTTTACAACACGCTCACGCGCAAAAAGGAAGATTTTTCGCCTATTGCGCCGCCAACTGTGACCACATATTCCTGCGGTCCGACGGTGTACAACTATGCGCATATAGGCAACCTGCGCACTTACGTGTTTATGGACGAGCTGCGCCGCACGCTTAAACACGCGGGCTACACGACCAAGTCGGTCATGAACATAACCGACGTAGGACACCTTACATCCGACGGCGACGACGGCGAGGACAAAATGCAGACTGCCGCAAAAAAGCAGAACAAGTCGCCTGAGGAGATTGCAGCGTTCTATTCCGCAGTATTCTTTAAAGACCTTGACCGCCTGCACATTCTTCTGCCCGAAATTATAGCCAAAGCCACCGACAACATCACCGAGATGATAGACTTTGTCAAAATCTTGTGCGACAAAGGCTACGGCTACGAGACCGACGACGGCATTTACTTTGATATTTCCAAGTTCGACGGCTACGGCAAGCTCTCGCGATGCAATATCGAGGACGCTTTAGCCGGAGCTCGCGTAGCGGTAAACACACAGAAACGCCACCCCGCCGACTTCGCGCTGTGGAAAAAAGCCGAAAAGAACCACATTATGCAATGGCAATCGCCTTGGGGTATGGGCTATCCCGGCTGGCATATCGAGTGCTCGGCAATGAGCAAAAAGTTCCTCGGCGAGCGGTTTGACATACACACAGGCGGCGTCGATCACATTCCCATTCACCACGAAAACGAGATAGCGCAAAGCGAAGCCTTGGAGGGACACAAAGTAGTCAATCTGTGGATGCACGGTGAGTTTATGCTGGTTGACGGCGGCAAGATGAGCAAGTCGCTCGGCAATGTTTACACTATTGACGACCTAATAGAAAAAGGCTACTCTCCGCTCGCTTTCCGCTACTTCTGCATGAACACACACTACCGTAACAAGCTCAACTTCACATTTGACGGACTTAAAAGCGCGGCAACAGCATACAACAGACTGCGCAGCTCGATTTCCTTGTGCGCAGCGCTTCCAAAAGCCGACGCGGACACGGCGCAAAAAGTTCAAATGCAAAAGCAAGCGATAGTAAACGCGGTGTACGATGACCTAAACTACCCGCTCGCGCTCGGCGAGCTGTGGACGTTGGCTAAATACGCATGCCGCGAAGTGTACGATACCGCCGTCGAATTAGACAGTCTGTTCGGATTAGACCTGCACTTGCCGCTCCCTCAAGCCGCAGACAGCGACATCCCCACCGAAGTAAAGGAGCTTGCCGAAATGCGCTTCGCTGCCAGAAAGGCTAAGGACTGGGCTACGTCCGACGCGCTGAGAGACCGACTTGACGCGCTAGGCT
>JAIEFT010000009.1:0-52764 GCA_029066805.1 Clostridiales bacterium
TGTCGCAAGTACTGCTAAACCGCACCAACGGCGCGCTTATCAGCGAGCGCGGCGTTGCCAATCCTACCGGCACTACTTGCGCGGACTTAGTGCTAAACTCAGGCTCATATCCTGTTTACGGCGGGACTACAACCCGGTATTTTTCGCTTGGCGACGATTTTTTCCCCGCCATGCTCGAAGACATCAAGGCGGCTAAAAAATTCATACTGATGGAGTATTTTATATACGAGCACGGTCAGGTTTGGGACGAAATCGAGACCGCGCTTATAGAGCGCGCTGCGGCGGGCGTAGAGGTAAAGGTTATCTACGACGACGTCGGGAGCATGTTCACTCTGCCTAAAAAGGGGATTAAGCGGCTAAAGGCGGGCGGCGTCGAGGTGCTGCCGTTCAACAAGATTACGCTGTCGTTCGACATGAGGTTGAACAATCGCTCGCACCGTAAAATTACCGTCATCGATGGGGAAATCGCGTATACCGGCGGCAATAACATAGCCGACGAGTACGCCAACAAGATAGTGCGGTTCGGGCACTGGAAGGACACGCACATGCGTTTTGTGGGCGACGCGGTTGTCAGCTTTACCGTAATGTTTCTGTCGTTTTGGAGCATTATCTCGGCTAAGAGCATGCTTGATTATCGCGCATACCTTACGGCGCAAAAACAGTCGAGCGCCGTCGGGTTTGTCCAGCCGTTGTCGTCCGGACCGGGGCGGGACGACCACCTTATTCACAGCGCGTTTATCAATCTTATCTCAACCGCCAAGCGATACGTATACATTACCACGCCGTACCTTATCCTCGACAACGAAATCCAGTCCGCACTGGTGGGCGCAGCGCTTGCGGGCGTGGACGTGAGGATCGTCATTCCGCATAAACCCGACAAAAAGATCGTGTACCAAACGACCAAGTCGTTCATTCCCGTGCTTGCAAAAGCCGGAGTAAAGGTATACAAGTACACGCCCGGGTTCATCCATGCAAAAATGATGATTGTAGACGACGAGCGCGCGTTTATAGGTACTTGCAATATGGATTACCGCTCGTTCTACCTGCATTACGAGGACGGCGCGTTGCTGTACAACGTCGATTCCATAGCCGATATGAAAACCGATTTTTTAAGTACGCTCGAAGTCAGCGAGCTGCTCACGCCCGAGCAGATCAACAACGTTTTGCCCACGACGCGTCTTGCCAGGAGCATACTTAGACTGATTGCCCCCATGATGTAAGGAATTCAGAATTAAGAATTATGAAAGAGGATGAGACTCCTCGACTGCGCTCGGAGTGACAAAAGAGGGTTAGCGAGGTCGATAGTAAGGCTGTCTACTTTTTGTCATTCCGAGCATTTCGTGCCCACCGAGGAATCTCATCCTTATTAATTTATCGCCACGCTAAACAACTTGACAAATGCGGCGATTATATTTTATAATCTTATCGATACTTAATACTTACTTTCGAGGTGCTTTTATGAAGGTTACAATGGATAAGCTGGTTGCGCTGTGCAAGTCGCGCGGAATTATCTTTGCGGGCAGCGAGATTTACGGCGGGTTTGCCAATACTTGGGATTACGGTCCTGTCGGCGTCGAGCTGTATAACAATATAAAAAAGGCGTGGTGGCAAAAGTTCGTTACCGAAAGTGAAAACAACTTCGGTCTTGACTGTTCCATTCTGATGAATCCAAAGGTCTGGGAAGCGTCGGGACACCTCGCGGGGTTTTCCGACCCGCTTATGGATTGCAAAGCATGCAAAAGCCGTTGCCGTGCCGACGACCTTGTGGAAGCCTACGCGCTAAAGCACAAGCTTTCCGTACCCGTTGCGGCTATGGATAACGACCAGTTGTCGGCATTTGTCGCCGAGCATAAAATTCCGTGTCCGGTGTGCGGCAAGTCCGACTTTACGCCTGTCAAAAAGTTCAACCTTATGTTCAAGACGTTTCAAGGCGTGACCGAGGATACTGTGTCCACATGCTATCTTCGTCCCGAAACTGCACAGGGCATATTTGTAAACTTCAAAAACGTTACGCGCTCTGCGCGTGCGCGCGTGCCGTTCGGTATTTGCCAGATCGGCAAGAGCTTCCGCAACGAAATCACTCCGGGTAACTTTATTTTCCGCTTGCGCGAGTTTGAGCAGATGGAAATGGAATTCTTCTGTAAGCCTGACACCGACCTCGAATGGTTTGAGTACTGGAAAAATTATTGCTTTGAGTTTTTGCAAAAGCTGGGAATCAAAAAAGAAAACCTGCGCATTCGCGACCACGACAAAGCCGAGCTCAGCTTTTACTCCAAAGCGACCAGCGACTTCGAATATCTTTTCCCGTTTGGCTGGGGCGAGCTGTGGGGCATTGCCGACCGCACCGACTACGATCTTAAAAAGCACGCCGAGTTTTCGGGCGAGAAGCTCGAATACACCGATCCTGTCACCAACGAGACTTATATTCCGTACGTTATCGAGCCGTCGCTCGGCACGGGCAGGGCAATGCTCGCCGTGCTCTGCGACGCATACGACGAGGAACAGCTCGAAAAGGAGACGCGCACCGTCATGCACTTCGCGCCGGCAATCGCGCCGTACAAAGCCGCAGTCTTGCCGCTGCAAAAAGCGTTATCCGAACGTGCCGACAATCTGTACCGCGGACTTCGTAAAAAGGGCATAACTTGCACATACGACCTGCCCGGGTCGATAGGCAAGCGCTACCGCCGTCAGGATGAGATCGGCACGCCGTTCTGCATTACCGTAGACTTCGACACCGAGCCAACCGGCACGGTAACTGTTCGCGACCGCGACAGCATGAGCCAGATCCGCATGGACGAAAGCAAGGTTGCCGACTACATTCTTGACGCATGCAAATTGGATTAATTCGATAATTACGCACTAATAATATAAAATGAATTAAAAATCCACCGTCTGTTTTTGACGGTGGGTTTTTAACTTATGTACAATACGTAACGGTAATAGCATGCCTGTAGTCTTACCGTTAAAGTTTATCGGACTAGCAGCAGCATTTATCTTTGCCGCCGCAGCAGCACATAAGAATGTAGAATAACAGCAAGTCGCCGCAGTCGCAGCCCTTTTTGCAGCCGCAGTCACAGCCGCAGTTGTGGTTGCCGCCGCAGCAGCTGCAAAGCAATAAGAGCATGAGTATATCGCAGCATCCGCCACCGTTGAACATTTTTGCATTCCTCCTTCCATAGATTTGTTTGCCGCATCGCCCGTCGCGTCCGCGGATACGCGACTTGCGGCACGGTTTTTCTTTTGTGCGATAAGCGCCTATCTAATTTCAGTGTATGGAATTTTCGGAGTTGTGTTCCAAAAACTTGCAAATAATATTTGCGTATTTTTTTCGGCTGTGCTACACTATGTTCAGCCGATAAGGCTAAATGACTGTGGGCTATTCGTACCGTGTTAAACATCGGTTTAGACGAAAGTCCAACAGGAGGAAACATATGAAAATAAGTACGCGTTCTATTACGCTTGCCGCAACGCTTGCGGCGTTGTGTGCTGTTACGGGACTCTTGCCGTTTGTATTCTTTCTGCCGGTAATGGTGGCGGCTACAACGCTTTCGATCGGTATGGCGGCATTTGTCGGTCTGGCGTTTGGATGCATAAGCATTGCGTATTGCTTTATCATGCCGGCAACGTCATTTGCGGCGCTCGGGTTTATCCAAGCCCCGTACATCGCTATATTTCCGCGCATACTCGCAGCTATCGGAGCATTCGGCGCATACGAGTTTATCGAGCATTTTTGCAAGCCGAAAAGTAAACCCGGCGCGTTCGCCGCAGTGTCGATTTCGGCGGCGATAGGCAGTCTTCTCAACACCGCGATCGTGGTGACAATGTTTGTGCTTATCGTGCCCGATCTTTCGCTCAACGGCGTTACCATGTTGGTAGCCGCGCCCGAGATGCTTATTAGCGGCGCGATAGAATGCGTGTGTATGGCGGCGCTTGTTCCGCCGATCAGTCTGACGCTCAATCGCGTGGTGCTTAAAGGCAGGGGCAAAAGCTTGCACAAGCCTGTCAAAACAACAGATAATCAACAAGGCGATAGTATATAAATGGTTATAGTATTCGACATAGGAAACACCAATATCAAGATGGGCGTGTTCGGCGGCGACGAGCTGCTGTACACGCTGCGCATGGCGTCTGCCAACAAGACGGGCGACGAGTACTGGCTGCTCATAAAGGACATGCTCGCGGTTAAGAGCATTTCGCCGACGGACGTCGAGGGCGTTATTATAAGCTCGGTCAATCCAAACCTGAACTATACGTT
Organism: Clostridiales bacterium; assembly: GCA_029066805.1. Taxonomy (GTDB): domain Bacteria; phylum Bacillota; class Clostridia; order Christensenellales; family Pumilibacteraceae; genus Anaerocaecibacter. Next base: position 4,256 of record JAIEFT010000009.1, read on the forward strand.
CGAGCATATGGTGGAAACGTACTTTTGTATTAAACCTCTCACCGTCGGCGCGGGACTGAAAAGCGGTTTGCACATCAAGTACGACAACCCCAAAGAGCTCGGCGCGGATAGGGTGGCGGGCTGTGTTGCCGCGTACAAGCTGTACGGCGCGCCGTGTATTGTTATAGACTGCGGCACGGCAACTACATTTAACGTAATTTCGGGCAGCGGCGAGTTCTTGGGCGGTGCGATATCTTTCGGGCTTAAAGCGGCGTCCGAGTCACTTTCCGCGGCGGCGGCAAGGCTGCCCAAGGTAGAGCTTTCCGCTCCGAAATGCGCGATAGGCAAGACCACAATCACCAACATGCAGTCGGGTATAATATTCGGTTACTCCGGCATGATAGAATCGATGGTGGCGCGGCTCAAAAAGGAAAGCGGACTGGCTAATGCAAAAGTTATCGCAACAGGCGGCATCGCCGATATCGTCAACAAGTGCGTGCCCGTAATTGACGTCGTGGACAGAACGTTAACGCTCCGCGGACTGAATATCCTGTACAACATGAACAAAAAATAATGCAGAATTAAGAATGCAGAATGCAGAATTAAGGATGAGATTCCTCAGTGGGCAGAAAACATTCGGAATGACAAAAATAATTAATTTTGTCATCCCGAGTGAAACGAGGGATCTCATCCCTTTTTGCATAAATTTTTTTGAAAAAAATTCCAAAATATATTGACATCCGAAAAATATGTAGTATAATATAGTTAAACGTTTAAGTTATGAATTCCCGCAACGAAAACAAGTTGCGGCAACAAACTATTTCGGAGGTATATGATGAAAAAAGTGCAAAAAATTCTGCTTTCCGGTTTGTGCGTTGCGTTAGGTGCAGGCGCGCTTATTGCGTGCGGCGGCACTGACGACGGCGGCAAGAACGGAGATAGGGTTACGGTAACATTTTACGACGCGACCGGAACGAACAAGCCGGCAGAAATGACGGTTGTCAAGACTGTAACTATTGATAAGAACACAACGCTCACGGTGGGCGAGGACGGCAAGGTGGACGGTTACACGCCTACTAAAGACGGCGGTTACGAGTTTGTCGATTGGTTTGCCACGCCGAGCAAGTCGCACAGATTTGACTTTTCGGAAGCCATTACGGAGAATGTTTCCGTATACGGCGGATTCAGCAAGTATGTAGAAGATACGCGCGATTATTATATTATCGGCGCGGGCACGAGTTCGGTGTTGATTGACGGTTGGGGCGTAATCAACGACGATCACAAGTTTACCAAAGCGGCGGGAAAGAACGAGTATTCGCTTACGTTAGACCTTAAGGCGGGCGACGAGTTTACGCTTAATGCAAGCAAAGAGTACGAGGGTAAGCGCGGCGCGGGCTATCTTGTAAAATATACACTCGCGGACGGCACTGAGGTTTTTGAGGGGCAAGGCAACGTTTTTGACGATACCGCTAAAGGCTCTAACATAAAGGTTAAGTATTCAGGCAACTACACGCTTACTCTTACAACTCATCCCAACGAAGACTATTATAACACCGAGGGTGTTGGCTATACCGAGGAGCGCAAGGAAATATATAATCTCAGCCCGTACGACACTATAGATTGGGTGCGCAACGGCGACGTGTTGCAAGACGTTTCCGTCAAGACAGAGGTTTTCATCAAGGGCGCAAAAATCACGGCTTGGCAGAATATGGTAAACTCCGCAACCACTATGACCAAGAACAGCGGTGTTTACTCTTTGGAAGTTTATCTCGAGGCTAACGACGAGTTTATGTTCGCTTCGCAAAACGTCGCGGGCGGTGTTGCTACGGATGGCAGCCTTTATATAAAGGGAGAAAATCTCGATGAGGCGAGCAAGGCGTACGTAACCGCAGCGGCTAACGGCAATATAACGGCAAATGCGAGCGGCACGTACACATTCAGCTATGATGAAAGCACTAAAAAGTTATCCGTAGAGTTCGACGCGGATAAAAAGCTTGAAGAATACGACTACTACCTTGACGGCAACTACGGTGAAAACGATTGGGGAGAATATCAAAAGAATAAGACCGCTAAGCTTATTAAGGGCGAAGGCTATGAATACAAGCTCGAGAGCGTGCAGCTCGAGGCAGATAAAGAGTTTGTTTTACGCGCGCATGCCACCGACGAAGCTACACTCGATTGGGGCAATGTGAAAAACGCTTACAACTATTCATATCTGCGCGTCAACACTGCGTTTGCCGCTGCCGATCCCGAAAAAAGCAATTACAATATAAAGGTTGTTACGGCAGGAATTTACGACATTACGTTTAACAGCTATTCCAAGATCATTACCATTGCCGAGCATATCGATTCTGCCGACACGCTTGACATTTATATCAAAGGCGAAAACATTAACAGCTGGTCGCACGGTTGGTCGGAAGATTACCTTTTGACGCTTTCCGCAGACGAAGCAACCTATGAGTATACGCTTACGGTAGAGGCGGGCAAGGCAGTGGCTTTCGGGCTTGAAAAACACCCGAAGGGTGAAAAGACCGGGTATGGCGACTATTTAGGCGCGACTGCTATGGGTGCTGACGGCGACGCAAATTCTGTATTCACTCCCGAATCCGGCAGTAACTTCACTTGTTCTGCTGCGGGTACGTACAAGGTAGTTTACACCATAGCGACAGGTAAAGTAGACTTTTACGCAGTTACTGCGGCGTAATCGATTCATAATTTTTCCCTCCAATGACAAACAAAGCCCTATCGTACGCGATACGATAGGGCGGCGTTTGTTGTATAGTGTATGGCAGGGGACGGAAAAGGTTAAACCCGAATGTCATGCTCCTCGGACGAGGATTGAATGCGGTTTATGGCTTTTATGACGGCGTCTACCGCGGCGGAGGCTTTCAGCGCAAACGACGCACTCTCCAGATACACCGTTTTATCTGCGCAATCGGATATCGCCTTGCAAGTTGTAGCATATCCGCAGTCGCCGTCGAGACGCGCTATGTCTGCGAGCGTTTTGACCGTAACCACTTTGTCAAATGTTCGGTTTGCGGCAGCTTCACACTCGGGCGTAAGTCCAAAGGTGAGCAGCGCAACAGCGTTTGAGTTAAGCTCGCGCTTGGCTTTTCGGCACAGCTCTGCGTAGTTATCGTTTATGCGGTAGAACAGGAAATCCTCGAACATGCTGTCTATGGCTATTACGGGATTGTACTTTGTATCGGCAAACTCGCGGAACTCTTTTTCGGACAGTGCAACGGTTATGTACGCGTCGCAAGTTTCTACGCTTCTTGTTATCTCGTCGGAGTAGTCGGCGAGCTTCAGCGTAAAGCTTTTGCGGTATAACAGTCGCGACAGCTCGGTAATCAGCTTAAAGTAGTACTGCGCGCCGAACCCGTCAATGTCCTTTGTTACTACGGCGACGGTGTTGGTCTTGCCTGTGGCGAGATATCTCGCCATGATGTTGCACTCATAGCCCAAAATGTTGGCAAACTGCAAAACTTTTTTGCGCGTGTCCTCGCTTATGGACTGACCGGGAGTATTGTTAAGCACATACGACACCGTGGCAATCGATACCTCGGCGGCGGTGGCAACGTCCTTTATGGTTACGCGATTCTTTTTTCTGCTTGTAGTTGAACTCATAGTTACATTTTAGCAAAATATATCAACCAAAGTCAAGGTAAATCATGAATAAGCACGCTTTATTTCACAAATCGGATAGTTTATACAGCTTCGCGCTCACGCCGGACACGGTGGAGCTCAGGCTTCGCACAGCTATGGGCGACGTCAGATCGGTCAAGCTTATTTACGGCAAAAAGCACGAGTTTTGCATGCGGCAAAGCGTTACCGACATGCAGTACGCGGCGAGCGACAAGCTGTACGATTACTTCACTATTCGGATCAAGCTAAAGGATAAAAGATTGGCATACATATTCCTCATAGAGGGGAACGACGGACAAAAGTACTATTTTTCGGAGGACGGCGCGACGCAGAGCTATGACTTTTCCACGGCGTTTTACAATTTTTTCCAGCTTGCGTACGTCAACGAGAACGATGTATTTCCGCGCGTGGACTGGATGAGCCGGGCGGTGGTGTATCAGATTTTCACGGATAGGTTTTTCCGCGGCAAAAGCGACTGCGGCGAGGGTGATAACAGTTATATCAATCTGGAGTGGGGACAAAAACCTACGCCCAAATCGTTTGCGGGCGGTAATCTTTGGGGCGTGACGCAAAAGCTTGACTATCTTTGTGACCTCGGCGTGAACACGCTGTATTTTACGCCGATTTTTACGTCTCGTTCCAATCACAAGTACGACATAAGCGACTACTTCAATGTCGATGAACATTTCGGTGGGAACGAAGCTTTTAAAAAGTTAATGACGGAATGCAAACAGAAGGGTGTGCGCGTAATACTCGACGCGGTGTTCAATCATTGCAGCGAGGATTTAAAGGAGTTTCGCGACGTCAAGAAAAAGGGCGGACAATCCCCATATCGGGATTGGTTCATAATAAACGGCGATAAGCCGACAAAGCGTCCGCTCAATTACGAGGTGTTTGCCGAATGCGAGTACATGCCAAAATGGAATACCGCAAACCCCGAAGTGCAGGAATATCTTTGCCGCGTAGGCGAGTATTGGATAAATGAGTACGGAATTGACGGGTGGCGGCTTGACGTTTCCGATGAGGTTTCGCACGAGTTTTGGCGTAAGTTCAGGCGGCGCGTAAAGGCGCTCGGTAAGGATATTGTGCTCATTGGAGAAAACTGGCACGACAGTCGCAGCTATCTTCGCGGCGATCAGTTCGACAGCATTATGAACTACGCGTTCACCAAAGCCATGCTCGATTACTTTGCTTACGGCACGCTTGACGCGCAGGGACTGTGCGACAAGCTTAACGAGCTGATGATGCGCAACGTAACGCAGGTCAACTTTATGATGCTCAACCTTATCGACTGTCACGACACGCACAGGTTTTACACGCAGTGCGGCTGTAATGCCGGCAAACTGCTAAACGCGCTCGCAATCGAATTGTTCATGCCCGGCGCGTCAATGATATACTACGGTACGGAAGTGCCTACAGAGGGCGGGTACGATCCGGACAACCGAAGGTGCTTTGATTGGAGCAACGACGGCGCGTTCGCGCAAAAGGTAAAGCAGCTCGTCAAGTACAAAAAGCTTCGTGCGCTGACAGAGGGCGACGTCACGTTTGTTTGCTGCGACGGACTGTTCATTGTTGAGCGGAGCTCTACCGGACAGAAAGTTACGCTCGCCGTGAACAACACGGATAAAGCGATATTCGCGCGCGGTATTACCGTCGCCGCAAACGACTATAAAATTATTGTGGAATAAAGAATAGGATTTTTTGTCATTTCGTGCATTTTTTGCCAACCGAGAAATCTCAACCTTTAACAATTGGAGCTTATATGAGTAGAGCAAAAAAGATAATTAGCATATTGCTTTGCGGTGTCAGCGCGGGCGCGCTGCTTGCTTGCAACGGCGGCGGATTGAGGGAAAAATATGCCGAGCAGTCGCTTGCCGCGCTGTATGACAAGTTTGAGGGCGACGTTGAACGCGGCACTGCGAGTAAGCCCATACGATTGCGCATACTGGAGAACGACACGGCTAAGCAGTCCGGATATTTAAAGGCACTGTTAGACGGGTTCAACGCAAAGTATAAGGATTACAACATAGTCGCGGTGGATGCCAATCAGGATCAGTATTCCGACTTAGCGGGCGACGGACCTTACGGCTACGGTCCGGACGTGCTGTATCAAGCCAACGACGTGCTAATGAAGTACTGCGCGGGCAAGCACATTACGCCGTTGCCAATAGACAAGCTCGACGCGTACGGTCAGCTCCCCGAGCTTGCCAAAACGACATACACGTATAACTACAAAAACGCCGATTATTTTATGGGCGTGGGCGTAAACGTTCAAGCGCCCATGATGTACTACCGCAAGGATTTACTGCCGGACGACTGGCAGGAAAAGTGGGACGACAATAAGAACGGCATACCCGATATGCAAGAGGACATGCGCGCTATGTACAGGTTCGGCTTGCAGCGCAATGCCGCCGACAAGGATAAGTACGGATTTATGCAGTCGCTGTTTGACCCGTACTTCTCGTGCGGCTATCTGTTCACGTACGGCGCGTACGTGTTTGGAAGCGACAATACCGATACAAAGGATATAGGGTTTGACGCTAACGAAGCGGATAAGGGAGCGGGAGTAATACTTCAGCTCGCGCAGAGCATGAACAGCGGGTGTATTGACGACAGCATCACCGTCGCGCGCGAGAGCGAGTTTGCAAGCGGCGCGTACTTTGCGGTTAACAACACGCAAGACATGTACGGAACAATGATAGACAGCCTCGCCGCGGTGTACGCCAAAAACGGCATGACTGCCGCCGCCGCCAAAAAGCTCGCTACCGAAAACACCGTCGCCGCGCCCGTGCCCGCACTGCCCAAGTCCGGTATTTTAAGCGAAACGAGCGGAGAAACTTTGCAGTCGATAGTTATGGGCGGCATAAACGGCTATGCGATAAGCAGTTACACCAAATACCCTAAAGCGAGCTTGGCGTTTCTTAACTATGCGACGAGCTACGAGATGATACTCAAGCGCAACGAATATTTAGGCATAGCGCCCGCGCGCAGTGATTGCAACAAGGATTGCACCGTTCAAGCGGACGTCGCGCACAGCCTCTACGACATGGCGGAGAACGGGCGCATATCGATTATGCCTACTGTTAGCGGCGCGGACAGAATTTGGACGCCGTTACAGACAGCTTTTACCGATATTGCTACCGATCCGTACCGCGAGGGCGGAAAGTTGTACACAGCAAGCGACGGCAAGCCCAACTACAACGCACTCAACGCATTACTCAAAACGGTCAATAAAAACATCTACGATTCTATTTACACAATAAAGCAGTGAGGTGAATATGGAAAACACCCAAATGTACGGCGGCAAAACGCCGCTAATAAAACGACTGAGCGGTTGGTTAAAAAACCTGCCGCACAGGTTAGGCGCGTTCTTCAAACGCATTTTACTGTGGTTTGTCGCGCTGCCGTCGCGGTTCGCGGCATGGGGTAGGTCTTTGCACCGTTCGCCCAAGCCGGTCAAGGCGTCTATGTGTCTTATGGGACTCGGTCAGCTAATGCAAAAGCAGATCGTCAAGGGCATATTGTTTTTGCTGATGTTTTGCGGGTACGTTACATACATGGCGCTCGCAGGCGGGGAAGCGATATACAACTTTTTCTCGCTCGGCGTTGTTCCCGCTAACCCGTGGCTGGGCATAGAGGGCGACAACTCGGTAATAATGATGCTGCTCGGCACGCTTGCGTTTATAATAACGGGATTTTTTATCGCTGTGCACCTCGCAAATATACGCGACGCGCGTCGCACTTACGAGTACGTGTCGCGCGGAAACAAAACGCCGACCTTTAAGCAATCGCTCGCGAGCATGTTCGACAAGTACTTCTACGTTACGGCGCTCGTGCTGCCTGTAGTGGGCGTGTTCGTGTTCAACATTCTGCCAATCATATTCATGGTGTTTTTGGCGTTCACCGACTACAGCGGCAACGTTGTGCTATCGGGCTCGCTCGTCAGCTGGATCGGATTTGCCAACTTCTCTCAGCTGTTCTCCACAGGGCTAATGGGCAGTACGTTCTTCAAGATACTCGGTTGGAACTTGCTGTGGGCGATTATGTCGACCGCGCTCAACTACTTCGGCGGGCTTGCGATCGCGTTGCTGCTTAATAAAAAGATAGTCAAGGGCAAAAAAATTTGGCGCGCTTTCCCTGTGCTCGCGTTTGCCGTGCCGGGGTTCATAACGCTTTTGGCGTTCAAATTCATGTTCTCCAATCAAGGTCCTATCAACTATTATATAGAACAGCTCGGCGGGACGGGCAAGCTTTTCTTCGGAATAGATTCCAAGTGGAGCGCAAGGACGATCGGCTGGCTTGTCAACGCGTGGCTTAGCGTGCCCAGCAGTATGCTGCTTGCGACCGGAATACTCGCCAATCTAAATCCCGACCTGTACGAAGCTGCAAGGATTGACGGTGCAAGCGCTTGGATTCAGTTTGTCAAAATTACATTGCCGTTTGTCATATTTGCTACCACACCCGTTCTGATAGGTCAGTTTATGGGCAACTTCAACAACTTCGGCGTGTTCTACTTTTTGCGCGGCGGAATAATCTGCGACGGGTACTTCCTCGCGAGCGACACAGACCTTTTGATTAACTGGCTGTACAGTCTGTCGATCGACAACAAGTACTACTCGTTCGGTGCGGCAATCAGCATAATCATTTTCATTATTGCGGCGGTGATCTCGCTGATCGTGTACGTAAAATCGCCGTCGTACAGCAAGGAGGATATGTACAGATGACAATAAGCAGAGAAGACAGGCTGATAAACAAGCGAATCAAAAAGTCGCGCGTAGGCAAAAGGTTCACCGCCAAAAAGTTCTTCGAGTACTTTTTTACGTATCTCGCACTGCTTGTAATTGCGTTTATATTCGTGTTTCCTGTGTTGTGGCTTGTGCTTGCGTCATTTTCGGAGAGCGGCTCAATGTACACTTTTAAAGGGTTCTTTCCAAGCTCGTACAGCATAGAGACATTTAAAAAGCTGTTCACCGATACGGAAATGTACAACTATCCGCGCTGGTTCGGCAATACTTTGCTCATTGCCGTCGGTTCGTCGGTGCTGGGCAGCCTGCTCGTAATACTCACGGCGTACGTTATGTCGCGGTTCAGGTTCGGCGCGCGCAAGGGGATTATGAAGACGACCATGATTCTCGGAATGTTCCCGTCGTTTATGGCAATGACCGCAGTGTACCTATTGATGACTCAGTTCAACATGATAGACAACCTGTTCGGACTTATTCTGATATACTCGGCAGGCGCGCCGATGGGGTACTTGACCCAGAAAGGCTTTTTCGACACGATATCCAACTCAATGTACGAGGCGGCAAGGATCGACGGTGCGAGCAACCTAAAGGTGTTTATCAAGATAACATTGCCGATCGCTATGCCTATGATAGTGTATACGTTGATTACGTCGTTCACTTGGCCGTGGTCGGACTTCATTCTGCCCAAGCTGCTGCTCAAGGACAAGGACTTGTACACCGTGGCTGTAGGGCTGATGAGCTTGGGCGATACCGAGTTTGCGCGGTTCGCGGCAGGGTCGGTGTTTATAGCAGTGCCGATCATAATCCTATACTTCTGCTTGGTCAAGTATATGGTCAACGGACTGACCGCCGGCGCTGTAAAGGAATAATTAAGAATTAAAATAAGGATGAGATGCTTCGCTACGCTCAGCAGGACAAAAAATTTTATTGTCGTTCCGAGCAACGCTAGGAATCTCATCCTTTTTAATTCCGAATCGATTACATAATTCTTTCCCGCCTTTCTCATAATATAGGAAACGGCGGGCTATTGCGCAAGCGATACGTAACAAAATTAAATCTTTTTTGATTTGGCATTAAAAATGTTTGACAAACCCGCCTTAGCATTGTATAATTTGAGAGTATATGTGTACAAAAGCATATTAGGAGATTATCGACTAAATGAAAAAACTCGGACTAATCAAAAGAATCGGACTTACTGCCACCACGCTCTTTGTGTGCTTGGCAATGCTGATTACGTGCTTTACTTTTGTTGCTCCCACTGTTCGCGCAGAGGGCGAAAATGCAACTCAGCCCGCCGTAACAACGGACGTAGGCAAGCTCACCGGCGACAAAGCGGTCAAGGTAGACAGCTCTTGCGACTACGGCGATAAGTTTGCCGTTCCTGCGGGCGCAAAAGTAACTGCGCCTAACGGCGGCGAAGCACCGGTCGAGGGCGGCTACGTCACAGCCAATCAGCTCGGCGTTTATAAGGTCAGCTACGAGGTTAAAGGCGTAAAGTATGACTTTAATGTGAGCGTAACTCTCGCGGAAGAGTACTTCTTGTACATCAAGTACAACGGCGCGGATATTCCTACGTACGTGGAGAAAAACGAGAACAGCAAGTTCACGCTTCCCGCCGCTTATGTCAAGTACTATAACGAAGATAATGTTCTTACCGAGTATCCCGGCAGCGATTACACTATTGAAATCGAGGACTCGCTCGGCAACAGCTACAACGACAACAAGGTATTTAATCCTGCGGACAAGGACGGCAAGGTATTCATTACCTATACCGCAACGCTCGGCACTGCCGGCGGCACAAAGCTTCTCAGCAAGACATTTACCGTTAACATTCAGTCTAAGGTCAACAAGAGCGGCAATCCCTCGCTCGCGGTTTCGGGTATCACAAAAGACGCGTCGGTCAATCGTCCCGTCACTCTGCCCGTTGCAAAGGTTACCGACAACAACGACGACAACGTAAAAGTCGAAATAGAAGTTTTAGATCCGAATGGTAATAAGGTTAACAACGTTAAGGTCAACGACGACGGCTATGCTTACGAAGTTATTGCTAATGACCCCGTTGAGTTCGATAACGACAAGTCCATGACGTTCTATCCGACCGAGGTAGGCAAGTACAAGGTTCGTTATACTGCGTACAACGATTTCTATGACGAGAGCAACCCGACCGCGGGCGGCAAGTCCAGCACCAGCGAGTCCATTATTGAGGTTGCCGACCACGTAGCTCCTATTTTCAAAAATGTTGATAACTACGAATATCTCATTCCCGAAACTTGGGGCGTGAGCGTAAAGAACGAGGACGGAAAGACCGTCGATATGCAGAATAAAATCAAGTTCCTCATTCCCGAGGTTGTGGACAACAAGTGCCACATGCCCGCGGACGAGAACGACAAGGATAATCTTATCTCCGTTTACTTCCGCATAACCGACTCCGACAACAATAAGACCGTTCTTACTATTAATAACATTTTGTCCAAAGGCGACGACGGCAAGTTTACAAAGAGCGACGTGTACGACGCCGACGCTACGTTCAACACAGAGGACAAATCGTTCACATTCGATTTCTCCAAATACAACAAGAAGAATTCCAAGGGCGAAAAAGTTGCGCTTGCCGGCACTTACACCGTGCTGTTCCGCGCTCGCGACAAGGACAACAACACTTCGTCCAAAACGTATACCATCACGTTGAAGGAATCCTACGAAGATAAAGCCAAGCCCTCCGCGGCGGAAGTCACCGCTCCCGATTATATCTCGGCAGCCGACGAAACGCTCGCAGTCCCGTACCCTGTGTACGCCGATGCAGAGGATGTTCGTCCCAATGTAGTGTACAGACTGTACACCGCAGCGGATAAGTTTGTAGACGTTAAAGGCGGCGAGGAAGCCGACCTTACCAAAAAAGCCGGATATCTTGTATTTGAAGACGGCAGAGAGCTTGAACTCGGCGATAACCTTTACTACTATATCGGCGTAACCGACAAAGTCGGCAACTTCCGCAGCAACGCTGTTGCCGATGACAAGAGCTACATCGACGTAGCCAAAGACGCGGCTCAGTACACAAAGATTGCGGCTGTTACCAAGGTTATTAAGGAAGCCGCTGACGAGAAATTCGATTACAATGGCAGCATCGAGTTTGTCAATGCAAAGGATAAATCGAACAAAATCGTAGCGGGCGACAGCGTTAACGCAGGTTCGTTTGTCATAACTGCGGCTAACGAGAATATGCGCTACTACACCGGATTTGAAGTAGCGGTTTACGATCCCCAAGGCAACTATGTAGACCTCACGCTCGAGACCGTTTCCGATGTTCAGGGCGACGTCACCAAAATTTATGTAAAAGATATTCGCTTCACCGCAACCGTTGCTACCGAGGAAGAAGAAGCCTATGTCATGACCGTTCGTGTGTTCGACGTAAACGGCAACAACGAAGTTTACGGCTACAAGCTCACAGGCGTTAACAAGTCCGATATCAACAACGGACAGACCTCCGCAATCGCCAATATCGGCTCAAGCGGCAATGTCAACGTAACTTACAAGCTTCACAACTCGGTCATCAAGCACATTGCGGGCAACGGCACATACCGCGTAGTTCGCAAGATAAGCGGCGGCATATTCAGCCTTATGGGCAACGAGATTACCGCGAAGACCGCAGGCTCGTACAGCGTTCAAGACGGCTATATCAACGCCGACGATATCAAGAATGGCACGTTTGTATACGACACCGACGTTAAATTCAGCAGCGCCAACGAAGGCAACTATTCGTTCAATGTTGTTGATACCGCCAAGCCCGTAATCGAGCTCCAAGGCAAAATGCCCACCTATGTTGCAAAGTATGCAGAGGGTGAGGCGGACGGTGTTGTCAAAGTTCCCACCGCGGTTGCTTACACCGAAAACGGCATGGGCGATATCAAGATAGACGTTGTAGACCCCAACGGCAGCACTGTCGATTTGGACGAAAACAACTCCTTTGTCGCAGACAAGGACGGTGTTTACGTTGTAACCTATAACGGAACGTACTCGAACGGCGAAAAGGACAGCGTTCATTACGATATCAATGTCGGCGACGTGTTCGCGCCCAAGTTCACCGTGACCGGCGGCACTTCCACTGCTTCGGCTAAAAAGGAAGGCGACACCTTCACGTTCAAGAAGATCGAGCTTGCCGAGGGCGAGCAGTCCGACGGCGTAACCATCAGAAAGGAAATCTACGATCCGTCGCACGAACTTATCTCGGGCAGCACTGTTGACGGTGGTTACAGCGGCTATGCCGACAAGGCAAACAACGGCTCTGAAATCAAGCTCAACAAGGTGGGCGAGTACACCATAGTTTACACGGCTAAGGACGCTGTCGGCAACGATTACAAGATTACCGAAACGCTCACCGTTACCAGCAAAGGTTCTAGCACTCCCACTACCTGGACGACGCTTTCCACAGTGCTCATAATAGTAGCAGTAGTACTCCTTGCGGGTGTAATTGTCTACGTCGTGCGTTTCCGCAAAGTAAAGAAATAAAAACTTTAATTATAAGCGGCAAGTGCCGCTTATAATTTTTTGCGCGGCGACGGAATACAATGTAGTGTTTGTATTCCGTTGCCCAATATAATTGGGCAACGTGCAAAGTTATATATAGGCATAATATAATTTGGCTTGACTTTTACCGCAGATAAGAAATCAGACAAATTATACGGAGTTATAATGGAAAACGTAAGGTACAATATTTCGCCGTGTTCGTCCGCCGAGGTTACGGAGTTTATCCGCAAGATAGACAACAATACCTTTGCGCCTAATGGCACGGTCAGCGCTACCGATCGATCGCACTACGACAGGTATTCTTATCTGGCGGGCGAAAATCGGATTGCGGTGGTTTATGATACTTCCGCATGTATATTATCGATTACGGGCAGGAGTGATTTTGCGTCGGTTTTGCTTGACTTGTTTGCGCCGAACGGCAAAGCGGTCAAACAATCGACCGTTCCGGCACAAGGTAGTACGCCCAATCAGAAGCGTGAGCGCCAAGCGAGAGAGTTAAAGCAAACGCAGGACAGCAGTACGCGCGCCAAGCTGTTTGTTTCGCCTGACCGCATACGCCGCAGAACAGAGTTCGCGCCTGTCCCGACAATATTCGTATCAAGTAAGGGCGCGGAAATTTCCACTGACGAGATTTATCCGCCGCAAACGATAAAAAAGAAGAACCGCGTTGCAGACGCGCATAGCGAACAATTGCAAAACGGCGATGTGATATATCCTCCGCAGATAATAAAAAAGCGCACGTTGCCGTCCTATGGGGAGACGCGGTTGGAAGTGAAATCTACGCCCACGGAGACTGCGCCTAGGCAAGTGGTGTTTAACCAGACACCGAGGACGTACGGATTTTCGCAAAGCTCCGCACGCGTCGAGAACAAATCCGACAACACGGAGCAAAGCGCACGTCCCGTTGGGATAGCGATATCGGTAAATCGCACCAACACCGGCACGCCACGCCGCGCGGTAATATCGTTTGGATCGGAAGACGAGAGCAAGGATAAGAGCGGCACGCTAAAGATAACGACGCGCCCGCAACCTCAGCCGCAGCAAGCCGAGGAAAAGACGGAAAAGCGCAAGCGTGGGAGGCCGCCCAAAAACAGCGTTCAGCCTGTGTCGGGACAGACCCAGCCTTCGACAGAAAAACGTAAGCGTGGAAGACCGCCCAAAAACGCAAAAAACGATATTACGGCGGACATCGTATCCACGCCAACGCCCGAATATAAAAACGGTTATTCGGTCAAGAACTTTCCGTTTGAGGCACTTAATGAGGCGATTAAGCGGTTAAAGTCATACGGTAAGACGGCGGTTGCAGGCGAGACGGAATTTGCCGGCACGATACAGGAAGTGAAGAACTACACCGTATCGGATGCCGAAGGGCAAAAAGTGCTGTTAAGGTACGCTACCAAGCGCATGACGCTGCAATTGCAGGGCAAGCGCAGCAACCTGTTCGGCGAGGTCATGTCGATGGTCAGTAGTTTCAGCGATTATTCTTCGGCGCTCGAAAACTATGTTGAGGAAACGGGCGGTGGAAAAAAAGTATCGGACGTACAGAACAAGCTGAAAAAGCGATTGCCGACGGCATACGAATATTTGTCCGAGCAGTCGCGTATAGATTTTTCTTACGGCATACACGATTTTTCGCAAACGTCATTGCACTTATCCGACTATTCGGTGCTATTAGTGCCGGCGTTTAGGGGACTGGAGCGGTTTGTGTTCGACCTTCAAATCGCCGAGGGTATCAAGGTAAAGATGATAGGTCAGGCGTTTGACAAGGACGACAGTGGCAAGTACATTCTAAAGAGCGGTTATACTCAGCGCATAGGCAGCGTTATCTACGCCGAAGTTTTGGTCGCGCTGTATTCGGAATACTTTGCTCAGCGTAACTTTTTTGCGCACTCGGACAACACGGACAGCAATTTGTCGCGATCGATCCCCGAACGAGCGACGGCTCAAAAGATTTTCGACCACCTCTTGGACGTGGTGGAATACAACGCGAAAAAACTCAAAGAAATCGGGTTTTCGGTTAAATAATACAATCTCGTAAACATGCAGGAGGACAAGCGTTAAGCTTAACTATTTATGTCAAAATACATTTTTGTTACCGGCGGTGTGGTGTCGGGCTTAGGCAAGGGAATAACTGCGGCAAGCATGGCAATGCTTATCAAGTCACAGGGCTATTCGGTCGATATGATCAAGTTCGACCCGTACTTTAATGTGGATTCACTGTACTTGAGTCCGTATCAGCACGGCGAGGTTTTTGTCACCGACGACGGCGGTGAAGGCGATTTGGTGCTCGGGCATTACGAGCGGTTCTTGGATCAGAACCTGACCGAAAACAGCAATATTACCAGCGGCAAAATATACTCCGCAGTCATTCGCAGAGAGCGCGACGGCGCGTACGACGGCGAGTCGGTGCAGGTCGTTCCGCACATAACCGACGAGATCAAGCGCACGCTGTACACGCTTAACCGTCCCGAAACGGACGTTGTTGTGTGCGAGATAGGCGGCGTTGTCGGCGATATAGAAAACCACCCGTATCTTGAAGCCATCCGTCAGTGCCGCGGCGAGCTGGGCAAGGGCAACGCTGTGTACATTCACATTACATACGTGCCCATTATAGAAATGAGCGGCGAGCACAAAACCAAGCCGACGCAGAACTCTGTAAAGGAACTGCAAAACATAGGCATTCAGCCCGACATTATTGTGTGCCGCAGCGACGAGCCGCTTGACGACAGCGCCAAAAAGAAGATAGCGCAGTTCTGCAACGTCGATAAGAGCGGCATAATAGAAAGCGTTACCACCGATAATATATATCAAGTGCCGCTAAAGCTGCACGAGCAGGGCTTTGAGGGCGTTGCGCTCAGAAAGCTAAAAATGGAAGAACGCGAGCCCAAGCTCGAGGCTTGGACGGACATGTGTGACCGTGCGCGCGCTGTCAGCAAAAACGAAAACAGACTCAAGGTCGCGGTTGTCGGCAAGTACGTGGAAAAGGCGACTGCGTATCAGTCTATCACCGACGCGCTCACCACGGCGGGATTATTGAGAAACGAAGCGGTGGATATATCGCTCGTTTACAGCGCGGACGTGCAGAACAATCCGAGCATTTTGGACGGCTACAACGGAATAGTAATAGCTCCGGGCTTTGGCGTGCGTGGGTTTGACGGCAAAATAGCTGCGGCAAAGTACGCACGCGAAAAAGACATTCCGTGCCTTATGATAGGTCTTGGCGCACAGGCGGGAATAATCGAGTTTGCGCGTAATGTGTGCAACATGACGGGCGCAGATTCGCAGGAGTTCACGCCGGACACGCCGTACAGCATTGTGGCAAGCGTAGAACCGCCCATGCTAAAAAAAGGCGCTTTCCCTACGATGATAACGCCGGGAACGGCGCTAAGCAAGATTTACGGCGCGCAGGTCGCGACCGAACGCCACCGCCACAGATTCGACATTTCGGGCACGTATGAGCAGCTGTTTTTGAAGAACGGACTTGTATTCTCGGCGCACTCGCCGACGGGCGTTCCCGAAGCGTTTGAAATCCCCACAAACAAGTTCTATATCGGCACGATCTTCCATCCCGAATACCGCTCTAGACTGCTCACCACGCACCCGCTGTTCGCCGAGTTCATCAAGGTAATCGGCAGACAAAACGGCTAATATTATATAATAAAGAAAATAAAAACCGCACATTGTTTGTCTTGACATTGTGCGGTTTTCATATCTAAAACGCTTGACATATTTAGTAAAAACATATATAATAAGTATACTTACTAAATGGAGGTATATTATGTTCAATTATGAAAACTCTGTAACGGAAAAAACAACCGTGAATAAAATTTGGGATTTATATTCCGACGTAAGCAAGTGGAAATTGTGGGATAGGGGGATTAAATCGGTAGAATTATTCGGCTCGTTTGCCGTATCTGCAAACGGCGTCATGAATATGGCGGATGGCTCGGCATTGCCTTTTTGTATTACGGAGTGCACGCCGCAAAAGAGCTTTACTACACAATCTAAGCTTGGCAATATAACAGTCACATTCGGACATAAGATAGAAGAAAACGGAGATGCTGTAACGGTTACGCACACCGTCGCTATTGAGGGCGGTAACGAAATACAAATGGAGGGCATGGGTAAGAGCATTGTAGCAAACATTCCGGAATGTATGCAACGGCTTATGACCATATAAGAGTATGCGATTTTCCGAAGTAAAGAATCATAAAGAAAGCATGGGCTTGCTGTTTTGGCAAGCGTCTATGCTGTGGCAGAGAAAAATCAAAAAAGCTTTGCACGAGTATGACCTAACACATACTCAGTTTGTTATACTTGCCGTTATGGAAGAATTATCCGAACAGGGCGAACCTGTTACTCAAAAGAATATATCGGATTTTTCTATGATAGACGTTATGACGGTTTCCTCGGCTATCAGGCTGCTTGAGAAAAAAGGTTTAGTATCCCGCGTTCAGCACGAAAGCGACACGCGCGCAAACTCTGTCAGTAATACCGAACAGGGTAGAAAGCTTTTATGTCAAGCAACGCAAGCGGTTGACGCAGTAGATAAGGAGTTTTTCTTTGAAGAAAGCGACAAAAACATCGCATTGCATTCAATGTTGACTGAATTATTAAAATAGTAATACAGTTTTTTAACAAAAGTCGCACAGTTGTTAGTCTGTGCGACTTTTGGCAAGTACAATTTAAATAAATCCTCTGCGTTTTGCCTCATCCATCAGCTTAGGCTGAATATCGGGGTAAGTCCAACGCTCGGGAAGCCGATCGGTTATTATTATTTTTTCTATTTCGCTGTGCAATTCTTTTTCAAACTCGATTATGTCGGCAAAGTACAGCATTCCGAATGATTCTACCGTATTTTCGCCGTCGCTTTTAACAACCGAATACACGCAAATCGGTTTGATCGAAAACTCGGTAGCGCCGGTTTCCTCGTAAAGCTCGCGCCTTGCGGTTTGGTCTATGGTTTCGTTTTGCTCTCTGTGTCCGCCCGGCACTTCGTAAGTGTCGCGCTGCTTGTGCTTGCAAAACACCCACTTGCCGTCGGTCTTTGCAATGATAACAGCAAACTTAAGTAGCTCGTCATTTGCGCTTTCGTAAAAATTAACTTTTGTATTTTGCATTATAATATTTCCTCTTTGCGGTAGGTGATTACAGGTTTTTAAACTGATAATCGTACAGTTCTTTATATATGCCGTTTTGGGCGATCAACTGTTCGTGATTGCCGCGCTCCTCTACGCCGTTGCTTGTGATTACTATAATTTCGTCGGCGTTTTTGATAGTGGAAAGGCGGTGGGCGACTACAAGCGTTGTTCTGCCTCCTTGCAGCTCCTCAAGCGCCGACTGTATGAGCATTTCGGTCGCGTTGTCCAGTGCGGATGTCGCTTCGTCCAGTATCAGTATGGGCGGGTTTTTTAGGAATGCGCGAGCAATTGAAATACGCTGTTTTTGTCCGCCCGAAAGCTTTACGCCGCGTTCGCCGACCTCTGTGTCGTAGCCGTTGGGCATACTCATTATATAGTCGTGAATGTTGGCGCGCTTTGCCGCTTTGATAATCATATCGTCAGTCGCGTCAAAGTCGCCGTAAGCGATATTCTCCTTGACTGTACCGTTGAACAGAAAAACGTCCTGCTGAACAATGCCGATATTTTTCCTTAACGAAAACCTAGAAAGCTCGCGAATGTCGTAGCCGTCCACCGTTATCTTTCCGCTGTTGATCTCGTAAAAGCGGGGAATAAGGTGGCATAGAGTGGTCTTGCCGCCGCCTGACGGACCGACGAGTGCGACGGTTTTGCCGGCGGGAATCTTGAGCGAAAAATTGTCTATAACCTTTGGTGAGTCGTCGCTGTCGCTGTAACTGAAGGTAACGCCGTCGAACTCGATATTTCCGATGAGCGAATCGGGACTGAGCGCGGTTTCGTTTTCTGCTTCGATCGGTTCGTCCATGATGTCGCAGAACCGCTTAAAGCCCGTTGCGCCCTCTTGGATTTGATCGTAGATTGTGACAAGCGTGCGTATAGGCGTAATAAGCGTTGAAATATACAATACAAACGCGGTAAATTCGCCCACGCCGATTTTTCCGTAAAAAAAGAACAGTCCGCCTGCAAGCAGTACCGCAAAGTACAGAAAGTCCATAAAGAAAGTCATGGTTGAATGGAACTTGCCGAGCAGCTTGAACTGCTTGTATTTGCTTTGTACGAATCGGTCGTTGCCGACGTCGAATTTTTGTAATTCGTGTTCGCCGGCTGTGTATGCACGTGATACGCGCATGCCCGATATTGCGCTTTCTATATCGGCGTTTACTTCGCCCTGCGCGACGCGCGTTTCGGCGTATACCTTTTTCATATGTTTGCGTATAAAAATTATGTATACCACAAAAAACGGTATAAACGCGAAAACTATCAGTGTGAGATATACGTTTATCGTGGCGAGCATGATGAACGCGCCGATAAGCGTAATCAAGGATAAAAACACGTCCTCCGGACCGTGGTGGGCGAGCTCCGAAACCTGAAACAAATCATTTGTCATGCGGCTCATAATAACGCCCGTCTTGTTGTCGTCAAAATAGGCGAACGGAAGCTTTTGCAGATGAATAAACAGCTCGCGCCGCATATCCGATTGTATGCGCACGCCGACTATATGTCCCCAGCAGTGCAAAAAGTAGTTTAGCCCCGCCTTGATTATGTAAAACCCCAACAGAAACCCTGCCGCGCCGAGCATCATTGTAACAAGCTTATTTGGAACATAATTGTTTATTATTTCCTTTGTAATATACGGGTACACGAGGTTAAATACCGATATGGTAAACGCGCATATCATGTCTATAATAAACAAAGTTTTGTGCGGTTTGTAGTACCCCGCAAACCGCACAAACATATTTTTCTTTTTATTTTTCATTTTGCCTTTTAAAATAGTTGTTGTGTTATCTGATAATATTTTGTTCTCTGTCCGGTCCGACGCCTATCATGGTTACAGGGCAGTCCACTAATTTTTCTATCGCGAGAATATAGTTTTGCGCCGCCTTAGGGAGTTCTTCAAACTTGCGGCAAGCGGTTATGTCTTCCGTCCAGCCCTCGAATTCCTCATAAACCGGCGTGCACTTTTCGAGTATGCTGATATCGGCGGGGAAGTTTTCTACCCTTTTTCCGTCCAACTCGTATCCGACCGCTACTTTGATTTTTTTAAGTCCGGTGAGCGGGTCGAGCTTGTTTATGGCAAGCGCCGTAAGTCCGTTTATGCGAACAGCGAGCCTAAGTATGACTGCGTCCAGCCAGCCGCAACGCCGCGCTCTGCCGGTGGTAACGCCGTATTCGTGACCGACGTTCAAAAGGTGCTTGCCGACTTCGTCGTCGAGTTCGGTAGGGAAAGGACCTGCGCCCACGCGCGTAGTGTACGATTTGGCAATGCCTAGGCATTCCTTGATCGCTGTAGGACCGACGCCCGCGCCCGCGCAGAATCCGCCCGTTATGGGATGCGAGCTCGTGACAAACGGATACGTGCCGCTGTCAAGGTCGAGCAGTGTGCCTTGCGCGCCCTCGAATACCACGCGCTTATTCGCCTTGATCGCGTCATACAGCACCGCGCCCGTGTCGCAAGCGTACGGGGCAAGGCGTTTTGCATAGTCGCAGTATTCAGTGTAGATCTCGTCGAAGTTCAGCGGTTTGCCGCCGTACACTGCGGTGATTATTTTGTTTTTCAGCTCGAGGTTTTGTTTGAGCTTTTGCGCAAAGACATTCTCGTCCAGAAGGTCGATAAGTCGTATGCCTATGCGGTCGCATTTATCGGCGTAGCACGGACCTATGCCGCGCTTGGTCGTGCCGATTGCGTTTGCGCCCTTGGCTTTTTCTGCAAGCTCGTCAAATTCCTTATGATAGGGCAGAACGATATGCGCGCGGAGATCCATTATCAGATTGTCGAACTTAACGCCCAGCTTTGCCAGCTCGTCCATTTCCTCGAGCACGACTTTGGGGTCGAGCACAACGCCGTTTCCGATGATGTTGACGGTTTTGGGGTAAAGTATGCCGCTCGGGATAAGGTGAAGCTTGTATGTGTTGTCGCCGCTCACAACGGTATGTCCGGCGTTGCTTCCGCCGGTTGCGCGTACAACATAGTCCGCAGTGCTTGCGAGTATGTCTATATACTTACCTTTGCCTTCGTCGCCCCACTGTGCGCCTATAAGTGCTATTGTGTTCATGTTTTGAACCTCCGAAATATTATTAGAGAAAATGATTATTTATTTATTCGTCGTCGGCTGTAGCTGCGGCTTCCTTTAGCTGTTGTGCTGCGTTGTCGGATATTTTGCCGCCGACTTTTTGTGCGTTAATGTTTTCGTGCGCAACGGACATCATCAGCTTGATACGGTTGACCTGGTTGACCTCGCTCGCGCCGGGATCGTAGTCTACCGCGACTATATTGGACTGCGGATAGCGGCGTTTCAGTTCTTTCATGACGCCCTTGCCTGTAACGTGATTAGGTAGGCATGCAAAAGGCTGCATACATATTATATTAGGCGCGCCTTCGTGTATGAGTTCCAACATCTCCGCGGTGAGAAACCAGCCTTCGCCAACCATAGTGCCTAGAGACGTGACTTCGCTCGCGCTTGCCGCCAGATCCTTTATGTGCGTGGGCGCGCCGAACTTTGTGCCGCGTAGTGCGTCAATCATTGGCTTTCTGAGGTGCTCGATGTATGCGATAGAAATATCGCTTATCAGCTTGCCGGAAAATTTGCCGTCCAGCAGCTTGTACTTTATAGTGCTGTCGTACGCCGAATACATGAAGAAGTCTACAAGGTCTGGAACGACCGCTTCGCCGCCCTCACGTTCGACAAGATCGACGGCGTAGTTGTTGGCGAGCGGGTGGAACTTGACAAGAATCTCGCCGACGATGCCGACCTTAGGCTTGACAATATCGAGCGTGGGGATTTTGTCAAAGTCGCGTACAATATCGGCGCAGTACTTTTTGGCGGGAACATTGCCCTCCAAAAACTCTGATTGCAAAAGCTTGTCCCATTTTAGGTATGTGTTATACGCTTCGCCCTTGTTTACCTCGTACGGTCTGACCTTGTACAGGCAGCGCATGAGTAGGTCGCCGTAGACGAGCGAATTGATCATCGATTTAAGAATATCGAGATTGATTTTAAAGCCCGGGTTTTTTTCTAAGCCCTGCGCCGACAGCGAGATTACCGGGATTTGCGGCATGCCCGCGCTTTGCAATGCTTTGCGTATCAACGCTATGTAGTTGGTGGCTCGGCAGCCTCCGCCCGTTTGCGTCATGATTACGGCGGTGCGGTTTAGGTCGTACTTGCCGGAGAGCAACGCTTGCATGATCTGACCGATGACAATTATAGTAGGGTAGCACGCGTCGTTATTTACATATTTAAGTCCCGTGGCAATCGCGTCCTTTGCGTCGGGCAAAACCTCCACGTTGTAGTTGTGATACCGCAATGCCTGCTGTAAGAGGTTTAAGTGGTACGGGGAAATCTGCGGCGACAGAATGGTGTAGCTTTCACGCATGGGTTTGGTAAAGAGCACACGTTCTGTTTGCGGCGGCGGGACTACGGCGCTGATAGCTTTTGTTTGTCTGTCCTTAATGACTGCCATAAGCGAGCGCACGCGTATGCGCGCCGCACCGAGGTTGGACACCTCGTCGATTTTGAGCAGGGTATAAACCTTGTTTGCCGCCTCGAGCAGCTCCTGAACCTGATCGGTTGTAACGGCGTCCAGTCCGCATCCGAACGAATTGAGCTGAACAAGATCTATATTGTTTTTTGTCCTGACAAAGTTAGCCGCGCTGTACAAACGCGAGTGGTACGTCCACTGATCTACCACGCGTAGCGGTCGCGGCGCTTTGTGCAGGTGCGCTACGCTGTCCTCGGTGAGAACTGCAAAGCCGTACGAGTTTATCATCTGCGGCACGCCGTGGTTTATTTCGGGATCGAGGTGGTACGGACGTCCTGCAAGAACAATGCCGTGCCCGCCGTTTTCGTCCAACAGCTTTACCACTTCCTCGCCGCGCCTCCGCGACCATTCGTTAAACTCGGTTTGCTCTATGTACGCTTTTTTGACTGCGCGGGAAATTAATCTCGCCGGGATGTCCGGGAACTCTTGCTTGAGTCGTGTCGCCATACGCGCGGGAGTGGCAATCGGCAGGAACGGCGCGGCAAATCTTACGTCGTTTGCCTTAAACTCATCGCGCATGTTCAGCCTTATGACCTCGGGGTATGAGCCGACGACGGGGCAGTTGTAATGGTTGTCCGCGTTGTCGTCCTCCTTGCGCTCGTACGGCAAGCAGGGGTAGAATATGAATTTTACTCCGCTGTCTATTAGCGACTGAATATGCCCGTGCGCGATTTTTGCCGGATAGCATACCGATTCGGACGGCATTGTTTCTATGCCGCGAGAGTACACCTCGCGCGAACTGCGGGGAGATAGCTTTACCGAATATCCGAGCTCGGTAAAGAAAGTGAACCAAAACGGATAGTTTTCGTAAATGTTCAGCACGCGCGGAATACCTACCGTGCCGCGCGGCGCTTTGTCCTCGGGAAGCGGGCGGTAGTAGGCGAACAGCCGTTTGTATTTTTCGTCAAACATATTGGGCAGTTTTTGTGCCATCTTTTCGGGCGCATTGCCGCCGCGCTCGCAACGGTTGTTGGATATAAACGTTCTGCCGTCGTCGAATTCGGAAATAGTCAGCAGGCAGTGATTGCCGCACTTTTCGCAACGCCGTGACGACTTGATAACGCGAAACTTTTCGAGCTCGGCTTTGGTCTTGATAGAGCTTTTGCCGCCCGTGTAATTGTTGCGGCTGATAAGAGCCGCGCCGTATGCGCCCATAAGTCCCGCTTGATTGGGACGAACGACCTCGCGCCCCGAAACCAGCTCGAACGCGCGAAGCACGGCTTCATTAAGGAATGTGCCGCCCTGAACGATAATTTTACTGCCCATTTCGGCGGCGTCGCGCAGCTTGATAACCTTGAATAATGCGTTTTTCACAACGGAGTAAGCGAGTCCTGCCGAAATATCCGCGACTGACGCGCCTTCCTTTTGCGCTTGTTTGACGCGCGAGTTCATAAACACTGTGCAGCGCGAGCCGAGATCGACGGGCGCGGCGGAGCTTAAGCCCGCTTGCGCAAAGCGTTCGGCGTTCATGCCGATTGCTCTGGCGAAGGTTTCTATAAAGCTTCCGCAGCCGGACGAACACGCCTCATTAAGCAGTATGTCGGTGATCACGCCGTCCTTGATGCGCAGGCACTTCATGTCCTGTCCGCCTATATCGAGCAGAAAATCCACGCCGGGCAGAATGTTCTGCGACGCGGTAAGATGAGCCATAGTTTCGATTTCGCCGTTGTCAAGGTTGAGCGCCGTTTTGATAAGACTTTCGCCGTAGCCGGTGATAGTGCCGTAGCCTATGTACGCGTCGTCGGGGAGAATATCGTAAATCTGCTTGATAATGTCGGTCACGGACGCGAGCGGGTCGCCCGAGTTTGAGCCGTACCAAGAATACAGCAATCCGCCGTCGCTGTCGATAAGCGCAACCTTTGTTGTAGTAGAACCGGCGTCAATGCCGAGGAAGGTTGCGCCCCTGTGTTTTTTTATATCCGCAAACGGAATGGATACCTTGCTGTGCCTCAGACGGAAGTCTGTAAGCTCTTGCTTGTCCTTGAACAGCGGGTCGAGTCGCGTGACCTCGCTTTCGGCGACGTCTTTAACCCGTTCTAATTTTGCGGCGAGCTCTGCGGCGGTGAATACTTTTGTCATGTCCGACTTGTACGCCGCGCCGATTGCGTTGAATACCTGCGAATTTTCGGGGAAGATGGCCTTTGTCGGGCGAATGGTTGCTACAAACCGCGCGCCCAACTCGCTCAAAAAGTGCAAAGGCCCGCCGAGGAACGCGACGTTGCCGCGAATGGGCTTGCCGCACGCTAAGCCCGATATCGTCTGATTGACAACCGATTGAAATACGGACGCGGCAATATCCGACTTTTGCGCGCCGTCGTTTATCAGCGGCTGAATATCCGACTTGGCAAACACGCCGCACCGCGACGCGATGGGGTAGATGATGGTAGCAGAGGAAGCAAGCTCGTTAAGACCTGCCGCGTCGGTGTTAAGCAGAACAGCCATTTGGTCGATAAACGCGCCCGTGCCGCCCGCGCAAGTTCCGTTCATGCGCTGATCGAGGCTGTCGCCGAGATATGTTATTTTGGCGTCCTCGCCGCCCAGCTCGATTGCTACGTCCGTTTCGGGGATAAGTCGCTTAATCGCTTCTACTCCCGCTATTACCTCCTGAACAAACGGTATGCCCAGCCATTCGGACACAGAAATACCGCCCGAGCCCGTTACCGTAACGGTAAACTCGTCGTAAAGCTTGATAATATCCTTCAGTTCGTTGTACAGCGTAGCGCGAACGTCCGAGTTGTGCCGCCTATAGTTCGATCGAACAAGCTCGCCGTTTTCGGATATTACGGCAGATTTTATTGTTGTAGAACCTATGTCCAATCCGATACGATACATTTATAAATACCCTAATAAAATAACAAATTTTTACCCATAAATTATAGCACAATTCAGCGTAAAAAGTCAATTAAAACAAGGTGAAAATTACTTTACATCAAATCGCATAATATATATAATAATGATATAGGAGAAACATCATGAACAACAACATTTTGACAAAGCTTTCGTACGGCGTGTATATTGTAACTACTTGGGTCGATGGGCGACCCACGGGATGCGTGGCAAACAGTATTATGCAGGTAACGGCAGAACCTGCGACGTTTGCGGTAAGCATCAATCGCGACAACTTTACTAATGCGTGTATAAAGGATATTGGCAAGTTCGCAATATCGGTGCTGGCAGAAAGCTCCGACCCCAAGCTGATCGGTACGTTCGGCTTTAAGTCGGGCAGGGATATCGATAAGTTCGAGGGTGTGGATTACTCTGTGCAATCGCGCTTGCCTGTGCTAAACGACGGCTGCGGTTATATCGTTTGCGACGTAATAGACAGCATGGAAACGGAAACACACACCGTGTTTTTGGGTAAAATGACGGCGTGTGATATGTTCGGAAGCAAAACGCCAATGACTTACGACTACTACCATAAGGTGATCAAGGGCGGTGCGCCCAAGACCGCGCCTACGTATATGGAAGGCGCTTCGGGCGAACCGCAAAGCAGCGGCAAAAAATATCGCTGCACTATATGCGGATATGTTTACGAGGGCGATGAAGTCCCCGACGATTATCTCTGCCCGATTTGCGGAGTAGGGAAGGACTTGTTTGAGGAAGCTTAGTGAATTCAGAATTAAGAATTCAGAATGAAATAAGGGTGAGATTTCGAGCGTAGACAATCTCATCCTTTTTGTTAAATTTGCTTGACTTCGAGACGGATATAATGTATAATCGCAGTATAAAGTTTGCGCGGGGGTGGCGAAATTGGCAGACGCGCAGGTCTCAGAAGCCTGTGGGTAACTCCGTACGAGTTCAAGTCTCGTCCTCCGCACCAGACAAATCGGCATTGCAGTAGCTATGTCGATTTTTTGTTTGAATATTCCTTGCTCAAATGGCGTAGACATTGGTGTTATAGGTTGCTATCTGCTTATTTTTAAAATAAGTAGGGGATATTTGTCTGCGAAAACCTAAAAAAGTATTGACAAAGTATGAACAATATGTTAACATTTAGCTGTATATGTATACAATTATGAACAAATTGTTAACAGCAGTTTATATACTCGAGAGGTGGTAGTATGAACGATCATACGAATAAAACCGAAAAAACATCAAGGATAGGGCGGCGCGTATTGTTGCTTTTTGCGGCGGTGATTACAGCGTTGGCTGTTGCCGTTACGTGCGCGCTTACGATCGACACGTCCAGAACGGTCAGTGTGAACGAGGCGGATAACGCCGAGGTTCAGACTTCCACGACGTATACCAACCCGTCCGGAGATTATTCGGCTGCGGCTAAGCTGCGTAACGGCGACGTACTCAACTTTACGGGCGTAACGTATTATACGATCACGCTGCCCAAGGGTGAGTATAAGCTGGAAGCCTGGGGCGCGCAGGGCGGTCAGGGTTATTCCACGGTTTACGGCGGCTACGGCGGTTATTCGTACGGCACGCTCACTTTGACCGACGCAAAAACCACGCTTTATATATATGTAGGCGGAAAGGGTAACAACTACTTCTCGTCCACCGGCTCGATAACCGGCGGCGGCTATAACGGCGGCGGCGGCGTGCGCTCGGCAAAAGGCACGGGCGGCGGCGGCGCTTCCGATATTCGCGTAGGCACAAACACGCTTTACTACCGCATACTTGTTGCGGGCGGCGGCGGTGGCGGCGGCTACAGCAATACCAACAACAGATATAAAGGCGTAGGCGGCGGCGCAAGCGGCACTGCCAATGGCAATACCGGTATAACTAATTATTCATATGGATTCGGCGCATCGCAAACCGCGGGCGGCGGTCGTTCTTCCGCAACATATACAAATTACACTACATACGGCACGCCCACCGACGGCTCGTTCGGACAGGGCGGTAGCGGTATAGGTCGCTCAAGCGGCGGCGGCGGTGGCGGCGGCGGCTGGTACGGCGGCGGCGGCGGTTGCTACGCAGGCGGCGGCGGCGGTTCGGGCTTTGTTCTTTCCACCTCCGTTACGTCCGCGACTGCGGCGCTTCCCGCGTCGTACTTCGGCAGCAAGACAAATACTGCCGCTTACTATAAGTACAGAATGACGGGCGCTAACACTGCAACAAGCACTCGCACCGGCAACGGTCAGGTCACAATCACAGTCAACTACTGCAACCTCGAGCCTACTAACCAAAACTACAACTATCCCACGGTCAAGCCGCGCGGCGGCAATGCCGGCATATCGATTGCGGCGTCCACGCTTGCCAAAGACCCCGACTACGCAAACATTTCGGGCGGCAATACCAACAATGTTTATTTCACGCTCGGTTCGGGCGCGAGCGGTCAAGACACCGCGCCCACTGCCAACAACGGGCTTTATTTGAATGCTGCTTGCACTGTAAACGCAAGCTCTTACTTAACCTACAGTTGGTCGGGGGTTACAACTCTCAACATAACAAGCATAAACAAACTGCCACGAGCGGGCGTAGACGGTCAGGCGGATAACAAGTTCACGCTGTACACGAGGATACGCGATCAATTCGGCACAAACACTACTCGTGGTGTAGCTGTCGTCAGCTTCACCATGAGCGTGACAAACAACAATATCGCAGCTAAGGGTGCGCACTATTCTAACAATAGGTATAAGTTCGGTTCGTCCAACGATAATACCAATGCTACTTTCAACTATGCGTCCAATTACGCCGACGGAAAGATATACAATCCGCAAGGCACGGGACGAACAACGCTGTTTATACCCAAGCCGATGTCCCCGACGGACACTGCCGGCTATACTATAAACGCGTCCGAAATTTTCAGCGACGCGGATACGGCTTACGATAAGGTCGCGTTCAAGAGCATAACCGTGCTCAGCGCGTATTCGGCGTATTCCAAATATTACACGCTGACGCTCAACTCTGACAGCACATATGCAACGGGCTTGTTCCCGTCGTTTACGGTTAAACCTTCGGGCGTGCGTCCGACGGGCGCGCCGTATGTTGTAATGACGGTTGTCGCGCAGTCCAGCGAGACGTCGTCCAAGGCGGCGGTCGGCAATACCGTTACTATCGATTTGGTGTTCCGCATTTCCAATACGCGTGCGTACTTCGGCGCTACGGAAGTGCTTGCAGCCAATTTGAGAAAGGCAGAGCCGGTTGTAAACATTGCGCCCGGCGAAACCAAATCGCTCAAGCTTAACGACATGCTCTACGACCCGGACGACGGCGCAACCATTCGTTCGACGTTTGCTCAAGGCGCGGCAGACCTTAAAGTCCCCACCAACGAGTACATTCAAGTGGACGCCACCAATACGGCAGTACCGCTTGCCAATGTTGCGGGCAGCAACTATTATAATAAAACGACGATCAATACAACGGCAGGTCAGCTTTCGTCCGTGACAGGCGAGGGCACTACCGCTACCCACTTTGTTAAGAGCTCGGTTGCCGCAAAGGGCAGCAACGGAGAGGCTACGGCTAACGTTACTTACCGCTATATAGACAGCCAGACTATCGAGTTTACAGGTCGCACCGCTACACAGAACCAGTACAGAAAGGCGGACGGCACGCTCGATACAAGCAGAACCGGACACTTCTATATTCTTGTTCGCATTGTAGATCCGTCCGACCCGAGCGATAACGGCATATGGTTTCCTATAGCTATATCGGTGTCGTCCGTTGCGCCCACCGAACCCGCCACGTTTGCCAATGTGTCGCTAAAGTTTGCCGACTTCTCGGCGGGCGATTACGATAATGCGGGCAACTCGGGCGCAAACAGCGCAAGCACGGTAAGCGCCGCGTATTTTACGCCGCTCAGCTATCTTGACGCGGCGGGCAATCTGCACCCCGTAGGCACAACGTCCAAGGACGGCGCGCAGGGCACTGCTCCTATCGCGTTTGCCGTGGATAGGGACGCAATGCTGTACAACAACGCGTTAAACGACTTTGTATTTATCGATACAAGCAAGGGCGACCAGACCATATTGGATAACGGCGACGACACTACCGGCACGTTCTTCAGGGTTGAGACATTCGACCTTTACGCCAACAAATCGTACTTTGCCGCGCTTCATTCTTCGCAGCTCGCCGCGCTCGGCATATCCAATGTTGAAGGCAACAACGAGATTTACTCGTTCAAGGGTCTTAAAGTTACGCCGCTGCGCGCTACAAACAACGAGTACTTCCAGTTCCGTGTAAACGTAAAGGATACGCACAATCTTACGTCCGTTCTCAGCATTTGCGTTAGGGTGGAAAACCGCGACGTATCACCCAGACTTGCTCCGTCCAGCGGCGGCAATTACAGAATAAACGGATTGCAGTTGGGCGAAAGCAAAACGCCGTACGGCAAGTACGAAACCAACGACGCCGTGTACGAGGGCAGTCGCGTCAATTACTACATCGAGGTTATGGACGAACTCCAAATAACCCCGTACGACTTTGCATACGACTTTGATATCGACCCCGCGGTCAATATAATCAATACGAGAGATAAGTACAACTCCAACCCGATGAATGACGGCTTTGCCGACGTTTCGAGCTATGTGAACAGAACGTATAATATTGCGCACACGGCAAATCCCGCAACGTCTGCTGCCGATAAGGCTACGTCGCCCGTTTCGGCGCAAAAGCTTGACTTTGCCAACCGTTCAAACATCACGGCATACGGCGATCAGTATTCCAACTACATCCGCGTGGACGTAAAAGACACCAGCGTTGTCAAAACGGAAAACGCCGACGGCACGGTTACGACAAACACATACGCAATTCCGTCTATCGTTATTACGGGTGTGTCACGCACGACCTCGGCAATCTTGCAGCTCAGCTTTACCGTTAGCGACGGCTTTACTACAAGCGATTTCAACATTATCGTTACGGTGCTTAACTCCGCGCCTATGCTCAATACGGCAAAGAATCACCCCACCACCGATACCGACAGATCTCGCATCGTAGCGCCCTACAACTTTACTGCGTTCACCGACACGACTTCGACTATAACGCCCAATGTTCGCACATTCTCGGCTACGCAGATTGCCTACGACAAGGACGGCGATACCCCCACGTTCGACAGTGAGAGCATTCGTATCGTTGCAAAGGACGGCGACAAATATTACGACAAGCTGTACTTCGAGGCGGGCGCATATCACGGCTACGACAGCACCATGACAGGCAAGACGCCGAGCGTTACGTTGTCCGATTACATCAGTGCCAATATCACCAAGGGTAGCGGCGGTGCGGACGTTATTCGCATACAAGGCTTATCGTCCACCGAGATTTTCAACCTGCCCGTGTACGTCGAGTTTGTCATGCGCGACGGTTACCGCGCTCAGCCTAAGCAAGCTACGCTGTATCTGCTTGTAAACGTAGAAAACTCCAATCCTACTTTTGTAACGGACGGCTTGCTCAAGGACAGCGACAGCGACAAGTACACCTGGCTTATCAACTACGATACCGCGTCCGAGATAGCGCAAAAACGCTATATATTCAACAGTAAAGAATTGCACGACGCACAGGTGGTGGCTAATAACAACGCGCTGTTGACTATTCCTGCCACCAACAAGATCTATTTGTTTGACGACGCCGATACACAGCAGCACGCTCTGCTTAATCCGTATGCGTACAACAGCAGATTCAATTTGGTAAAGCAGTTCGACAATAGGGTAACTGACAATACCGGTAAAATCGACGATTCCAAGACCAAAGTGTTTACACAGGCTCAATTTGCGTCCGAATATCCGAACGCAGCTGTTGTGTATACCCCCATGTATGAAAAATCGTCCCAGGGCAACAACCTCAACGACCTTGGGTATATCAATGTTACTATCAGGTTCTTCTATAAGGACGGCGACGTCTTTAGGGAGTATGCCAATAATATAGATGACGAGGGAATTCGCGATTGCGAGTACTGGGCTATAGAGATCGAAGATACGCATACCAGCGGCGACAGACGTCCTATCCAGTTTGCCATATCCGTAATGGATAATCACCACGGCAAAACTCTGTACACCTCGGCAAACAAAGAAAATAAGAAAGACACCGCCAATAGCTCCGAGCTCAAAACTGTTAATTTCTACTATAACTACAGTCAGCCCGGTATTCTCGCTATGCACACATATTACCGCACGGACGGCAATGCAGAGTCCAAGATGTTTGTAAATGGATTGAATGCCAACGACGGTTATTTGGTTGACGCGGGAAATATTGTAGAATCAGACCTTGACAAATCGAGTCAATCCGGCTTTACTGCTGCGGCGGATAAGCAAGGGTATTTGGCGACGGCTAAATTTGCCGATGACTTCAAGTATAAATACTTCGAGCGCACTTATTCGGTTGTGGAAAACAACGAAACCCGCACCTATGCCACATACAAGCATTATCCCGATACTAAGTTCACATACAGTCCCATAAAGATCGAGCCCGGACTTAGCGCCGAGGTTGTGCCTATGAGCTACATCGCGTTGCCCAAAGGCGCGGGTGCAAAAACAGAGGGCAGCACCCACGTTACTTTTGCCAATGCCGGCAACAGCTTGGATGCAAAGAACGGTATTGTGCTTTTGGATAGCGATTATGCTACAAAATGGCGCGAGGATAATAGCTGCAAAAATCTTATCTACCAAAACATTACCGTGTCCGACGGAACTAAGACGTATTCGGTTGCGGATAACCCGTACATCAATATCTCATATGTTGCGTCCACCAACGGCAATCCTATCACGACCGAAGGAAAGTATCTTAACAGACAGAGATTTACTCTCAGCAAGAGCGGTACGGACGCAGGTATATCGCCCGCGCCTATATCCGACCCTGATTACCGCGAGGATAAATACGGGTTCAGTATAAGCAAAAAAGAAGGCGGTCCGCGCGCGCCCGGCATGTTAAAGATCACGCTTGCGCTCAAAACGATAGGCAGTTCTACCGCAGGCACTGTCGAAATGGTCGACGTGGAAGTCGATTTGCTCAACTTTACCCCCACTACGCTGGAATATCAAAGCGCCATAACGGGCAACAAAGTCAGCGACGCTAACTCAACCTACGTGGTAGAAACGTCAGTTTCTATGTCGATGGGCAATACGGGCAACTCCACCATATCGTTAGTCAACGAAAGTTTGGACGCGTATAAAAACGGTCCGAGCAGAGGCAACGAAGATAAGATTTTCTACATCGATCCCGATACTACCGACACGCTTAAGTTCTATATGCCGTCGGCGTTTGCAACAACTACGGTGGTCAATACTCCCGGCGAAGGCGGCGATAGCGCAACGCAGACTGTTACAAAGCCCATGCTCAGCGAGGCTGAAATAGCTCGATTGGAAAAAGACAGGGGCGACGGTACTAACAAGTTTGCCAAGTACTACAATACCTCCAGCGCGAGCAATGTAGGCACAGGCGCGAACCAAATCAATCCGTATACTTACAATCCCAACCCCGGGTACAGCACGTTCTTTGACGTGTCGCCTTCGGCAGGCTCGTCAGATTCGTTGCAGTTTATTCCCAGAGCGAAAATCCCCGCTAATCAGACGGACGAATATTACAAAGCGCATCATCTGGAAAAGGACACTCGCGGCAATTATTACTATCCGTTCCGCGTGCTGTTCTACGACGAGTGCAGAGGTACTGCGTTTACGCAAGGGTATTGGTACACTGCAATAATCAGAGTGTACATTACCAATGACGCAATCAAGGTAAACAACAAAACGGTAACCGAAAAATATACTCCCAGCCGCAATGCGGACAAAATACCCGATGAGTATAAAAATGCCGGTAAGTACAGGCTTAATCTTTCCATGAGCACGGCGTTGTATGTTGACGTGTCGTCGTTGCTGATAGACAACGATATTGTTCTTACAAGCTCCGGCAGTATGGCGACAAAAGATGATACCGCTTGGACGGACTTGAGCAGCGACGAGCAGCATATTAAGGATTACCTAGTAATGCCCGACGTCAGCGCCAAAAAGGATCTGACGCAAATAGAATATAACAAGACTTCGGATCTGCCGTTTACTATTGCTATGGGCGGTAATGAGGGATATACCAATTTGCCCTATACCACACTTGTGTTCAAAGCGAACAGTGCGTTCAAGGAAGAGCGAAACATCGGCTTTGAGTTCCAAGATTCCAACGGCACAAAGGCATACATTGTATTCAATATCAACTACAACAACGATGCTCCTACGCCCAATTCGGATACATTCGGCGGCTCAAATACGATAGACTTGACCTTAAAAACAGGCGACGCGTTCTATCTGTACGCCGGCGATTATACCCAGTTCGAAAACGATAAGTCGGGCGGCTTTGAGCAGTACGATAATGTACTGGCTGCTTACAATGCCTCTACGAATAATCCTGCGGCATCCAAAGCTTCCGCAGCGGACATGAAGAAGTCATTTAAGTACTTCACGTCGGTTTACGGCAATGCCGGACCTGAGGGCAATTCGTTGGTACTCGGCTCGGATGACGCGGCGTCTACGTTGCGCATAATCGGCTTCAGCATAGTGGAAAAGGGCTATACTGCAGAGAGCATTAGGTCGCTTTTGAACATAAGCGCTCAAATGCAAGTCGGACGTGAGGATAACGGTCAGGCGTCAAACCTGCGCTTGGCTGTAGTCGCCGGCGGCGCTATAACCGCAACTATTAAGGTTACGCTTGCGGACGCCAAAGGTATAACTGTCGACGTAAACGTCAAAGTCAATGTTTTGTCCACCGCACCCGAAGCAAAAACAAGCGGTTTGCCGTCCGGCGTTACATACGATAACGGCGCATACGCCATTTCGTTAAAGTACGGTGAATACAAGCAAATCCTGTTGAGCGGAATTATGACGGACGTGGACAACGACGACGTTAACTCGCTCGACGTGTACGCCAATATGGGCGGCAACCAGTTCAACATAGAACATCCCGGCAGCGCGCCCGTGGTTACTGCGCTGGTATACACCGACAGCGGATCTAACAACTACGTCAGGATAAACGCCATTGACTTTATTGACCGGACAGGCGAAGTCGCTACTGTCAGCTTCCGCGTGGTCGATAGACACGGCGCAATTTCGGATACGGTAACCATACGCGTATCTATCGAGCCGCAAACCGTTACGTCGGTGGTTGCAGCCAATAAATCGCTTGACTTAAAGGTAATGAGCTATGCCGAATACATCGACGTTGACAACGCGTTCGAGGCTCAAGAGCTCAAGATAGTCGAAAATGCCAACGCTACGCTGTTCAAGGACGCGGATTTCGACGCAGCTTCTGCCGAGTACGACGTAGAGGTTTACGTTCTGCTCAAACAGAGCGAGAGCGGCGCTTTCAATAATGTTCAGTACACGCCCGGACAGAGCGTTCTGCTCTACAGCCGTCACGGTTCGGCGGAAAACACTAACACAACCGATATCGAGGCGCTTTACGTTCAAGACTTCTTTACAATCAGCGCAACGGAGGGCGGAAAGTCTTTGTTGTTCACGCCCAATGCCGTAACTATTCGACAGGGCGCAACAATTTCGTCCATACCTCTGTACGTTGTTGTTAAAAAGCGTTATGCGGACAGCACCGGCGGCACTAATACTATGAAGGAAGTGGGCGCAAAGCTTGACGTAACCGTAAACAACTCCGGACTTATGGCGACCGAAAACTCGTCGCTCAACTTGGGATATCCCACGGTCAACGGTACTGAAGATTTGCGCGATTCGGAATTCCTTTCGTTCACGGGCTCTAAGGGCGACTCGCTCACATGGAAGCTGTACGACCTTGAAAACGTCGAGCACGGACTGTTCTACGACTACGACATGCTCAACATGGTTGACGGCAACGTCGGCGGCGGAAACGAGATAATCAAGTACTTGGATAGCTCGTACACGGTAGACGGGGAAGCCGCCAACAGCGGTTTGCCGCCCGTGCTTAACGTCAGTATTAAGGGCGAAGGCAAATACCAAGAATTGACGATTACGATCAACCGTAACGTCACTACAGGTCAGCCTCCCGCCGGCGGTCTTGAAAATGCGCCCAAAGAGATAAAAGTTTATATCTACGCTGTTGATGCAGTCAACAATGTTGTGGGCGTAAACAAGAACGATCCGACCAAAGTGGCTCGCACCGTTATCACGGTTAACGTGGAAAACGACAAGCCCGAGATTGCCGAAACAGGCTTAGTAGTCACATGTCCGTTCTGCGGCAAAACCGACAACGTAAGGCAGAACAGTGCGCGCACCGCACTTTGCAGCAGCTGCAACAAGTCGTTTAAGAGCTTAGATCCCGATCAGCTTGGCTACAAAATATCGCACTCCGCCGAAGCGGGCTATGTCCTTGACATGACGCTCGAAAACGGCAAGTCGCAAAACGTTAATATCGCCGACATCATTGACGACGCCGATATCGACATGGACGCATACGTAATGCTGTTTACCGGTTCGACCGGCGCAGACCTCGGCACTTGCTTAATGCGTAATGACGGAAATCCCGTTACGTCCGTGAGCTCCGACGACGACAGCGTGTTCAACGTTGCGTACCAGACGGCTACCAATGCGTACAATGTATCTACACTTTCGTACATCACGTTCACATGCCGTTCGGTCAAGCGCGGGGATGTGGCGTTGTGCAACATCAAGTTCCGAGATTCGTATAAGGGTTCGGAAACAAGCGTGCTCACTATACGTTTGACTGTGGGTAACATCGCGCCCACCGCCAAACCTGACGCCAAGCTATCGTTCACCGTTATGGGTGTAGGCTCAGCCGCCAATGATGAGGCGGAAGCAAAGGCGGCAATGACGTTCAGCATTCTCGACTTCATCACAGACGCAAACGGCGATAACTTCGATCCGTTGTTGGACGCCAACCAAGGTCGTCGTCCTACATATACTTACATCGACGAGATAGTGGTTTACGGCAGTGACGCAGAGTCGCCTTCCAACAGACCCAACATTTACGGACCTAAATATATGGGCGAGGTTGTCAATGAGGACACCGGCGAAACGCAGATTGCGCCCATGGTAGAGTCGGTTTGCAGGGTCGGCTGGGCGGAAGAGAATAACGACGCGCACCAAAAGTTTACCATTACGCCTTATGCGGGCATCTACGGCGTACAAAAGATTGTTCTCAGGATTTACGACAGCGGTTACGAGGCGGGTATG
Source organism: Clostridiales bacterium (assembly GCA_029066805.1). Taxonomy (GTDB): domain Bacteria; phylum Bacillota; class Clostridia; order Christensenellales; family Pumilibacteraceae; genus Anaerocaecibacter. The sequence goes on from JAIEFT010000009.1 coordinate 40,865, forward strand.
TCCGGCAACATCACGGATGGTGTTTACTACGACCTTCGTCTTACCATAACCATAGCAAACCCGCTCGAGGACGTGCCCGACGTGCTTGAAAAGCGCGATATGGTTTACGGCGTAACGCGTACCATTCTCGCCGAGGACCTGCTCGGCAAGGAGAATGCTCAGGGCTACACCATCTCCAATATCGAGGAGGTCGGCACTCACAACCTCCGCATACTCAAGCCCAACGAGAGCGGAAGTATAGATGGCGACGAGGGCGCAATCAACGACTGGCGCATTTACGCCTACACCGAAAGCGTATCCGCCGAGGTCAAGATTACGTTCATAACGAGCGACGGCGTAACGCGCGAGCGCACAGTGCCCATCAACGTTGTTGCCAACAATAAGCCGCAGCTCAAAAACAACACTTCGTCGTATCGCTACACGCTCAGCATGCTGGACGACAGAAATCAACGCACTATCAAGATTAAGCCTACCGATTGGTTTGAGGACAACGATCTTGAAGACGTAATGTCGTTTATCACGCCTGTTGCGTCGTCGCAGTCGGTCAAGGTGGAAGTCCACCGCGTCGAAGAAGGCGACGAGGTGTACTTGCTTCTCAAATTCCACCGCCGCGGCGAGTCGGTCATTACTGTCAATGTTGCCGACCTTTCGGGCAGAAGCTACACGTTCGATATTACGGTAGAATGCACGGACGCGCCCGAGCTGTCTTGGTGGGAGGACTTTGTATCGCTCATCGAAGCTAACTGGATGTGGTTCTGGATCATCGTCGCCGCCGCGCTTGTGCTTATCATACTGCTCATCGTCATAATCGTGGTAGTTTGCAAAAAGCGCAAGATGCGCCGAGAGATAGAGGCCCTGCTCGAGTCCGAGACCGAGCTCGAAGAGGAAATGATGCGCCTTTCGTCCGGCGCTGCGGCATATCAGTCGTTTGGATACCTGCCGCCCACGCCGCAGAACACTATGGATCCCGGCATGATGCTTGGCGGCGGTGCGGGAGCGCCTCAGCCCAACAGCTTACAGCTTAACGCCGGTATAGGCATGCTGCCTCCGCAGAACCCCGCAATAAACAATATCCCCGGTTCTGCGCCCACAGCGCGCCCTGCGCCTCAACAGCCCCAAACTCCGCCGCGCAACGACGGGTTTGACCCCAACGACTTCTAAGCAAAAATGAATCCACTCGAAAGGGTGGATTCTTTTTTTAAGATAAATGATAAGAAATTAGAGATAAAAGTTAAAAATCAATATAAAATTCATCCACAATTCCGAATTGCTAATGCATAATTCCGAATTATAATTGCTTGACATATGCCGCGAAATTTGGTAGAATGTTTTTGATGGAAACTTACCGCGATAGCAATTTCACAAAGAGAAGTGTATATGTGTTATACATTTCTCTTTTTTAAAAAACGGAAGGAGTTTTTATGGATAATATCGAAGCAAAATATACCGAATGGTTGAATTGTGCCAAAGAGTATCACGCCGAGCTATCCGCAATGGACGCCGAAACGAAAAAGGAAGCGTTCTACAAGGATTTGGAGTTTGGCACGGCGGGCTTGCGCGGAATTTTGGGCGCAGGCACAAACAGGCTCAATCTTTACACCATAGGCGGCGTCACGCAAGGTCTTGCCGATTATCTATCGGCACACAAAAAGTTCGGCGCGACGGTCGCTATCAGCTACGATTCGAGAAATTGTTCAACCGAGTTTGCGCGCCATGCTGCGGCTGTGCTGGCTGAGAACGGTATTAAGTCGTACATAACCGGAGTGCTTCAGCCCACGCCGTATCTTTCGTTCATGGTGCGGCATTACGGCTGCGACGCGGGAATAATGATAACCGCAAGCCACAATCCCGCTAAGTTCAACGGCTACAAGGTGTACGGTCCGGACGGCTGTCAGGTAACCGACGCCGCCGCGGCGGACATTTTCGGATATATCCAAAACGTAAAAACCTTCGACGTGAAAGCTGCGGACTTTGACGGCGCAGTGCAATCGGGCATAATAGAGTTTGCCGAGCCCACGCGCGAGTATCTGGACAGCGTTTACGCGCGTTCGGTGGGCAGCGCTCGCGATATCAGCATAGTCTACACGCCGTTAAACGGCACAGGCACGAGCATAGTGCCGCAAATGTTTAGAGAGCGCGGGTTTGGCAGTGTGGCGATTGTGTCCGAACAGGCATTGCCGGACGGGGATTTCCCCACAACGCCGTATCCCAATCCCGAAAAGGCGGAAACGTTAAAGCTGGCAATAGAGCTTGCCAAAAAGACCGGTGCGGATATAGTTATCGGCACAGATCCCGACGCGGACAGAATAGGCGTTTCGGCAAGGCAAAAGGACGGCGAGTACCGACTGATTTCCGGCAACGAGTTGGGCGTGCTTTTTATCGACTACATCTTTTCGCACAGCAAGAGCTTGCCAAAGAATCCCGTCGTCGTCAAGACGATTGTCACCACCGACCTCGCTATGCGCGTTGCGGAAAGCTACGGTGCAGAAACAAGGGAAGTGCTAACAGGCTTTAAGTATATAGGCGAGGTTATTAAAAAGCTCGAGGCAAAAGGCGAGGGCGATAGGTTCGTGTTCGGATACGAGGAGAGCTGCGGCTACCTTTCCGGCACGTACGTGCGCGATAAGGACGCCGTTGTTGCAAGCATGCTAGTTGCGGAAATGGCGGCGGACTATAAAGCCGAAGGCAAAACTCTCGGCGACGTTCTGGACGGTATTTACGAAAAGTTCGGCAAGTACTATCACCGCACTGTGTCGTTTGCTTACGAGGGTGTTTCGGGCGCGCAGAAGATGCAGGAAGTATTGGCGGGCGTTAGGAAGAACCCGCCTATGGATATAGACGGGTCAAAGGTAGTCAAGGCAATCGACTACATGACGCAGACCGAATATGAGCTGCCCAAGTCCAATGTTTTGTCGTTTAAGGCGGAGGACGGAAGCAAGCTGATTATCCGTCCGTCGGGAACAGAACCGTTAATCAAGGTATACATTACCGCCGCAACAGGCGGGGAAAAGCGCATCGATGCGATATTAAGCGAAGCAAAAAAGTTTATGTAGTACACCCTAAAAGGGAGGGGTTATGAACAATTCAAAGACCGATCTTTTTGAATACGTTATGGAAAACGAAGTCAAATTCGTAAAACTCACGTTTTGTGACTTGCTTGGCAGGCAACGCAATATTTCCGTACTGTCGTCGCAGTTGGAGGACGCGTTCGAGAACGGCGTAGCTATTGACAGCGGCGCAATAACGGGCGTGCAGGGCAAGGATTTGAAGATAGTGCCCGTCGGCTCGCTGCTTTCGGTGCTGCCGTGGCGTCCGCACGCGGGCAGAGTTGTCAGTGTGTTTTGCCGTATAGCCAACATGGACGGCACGCCGTATGAGTGCGACCCCATGGTGCTATTGCAGAAGGAAGTGGAAAAGCTTGCCGCGCTCGGCTATCGCGCCGAGGTCGCAACAGAGTGCGAGTTTTACGTGTTCAAGGACGACGTGGGCAATATGCTCGTGCCGTTCGACAATGCAGACTACTGTGCATGCTCGCCGTTTGATAAGTGCGAAAATTTAAGACGCGACGTTATACTAAGCCTTGAGGACATGGGCTTGAAACCCATATCGTCGCACCACGAGCGCGGCTGGGGACAGAACGAAGTGGATTTTGAAAGTGCCGATCCGCTTTCTGCGGCGCGTAACTTTATTATGTTTAAGAACGCGGTTAAAAACGTGTGCGCGATTAACGGCACTTACGCCTCGTTCATGCCGCGCCCCGTCGGAAGTCAGCCCGGCAGCGGCTTGCACTTGACGGTCACGCTTGACGGAAAAAATTCGGACAAGGCGTCCAAGGCGTTCGCGGAAGGCGTGCTGCGTAGATACCGCGAGATTTCGTGCTTTGCCAATCCCACGCAAAACAGCTACAGACGACTGCGATCGGGTTTCCAAATTGCGTACAGCGCAGACCGCGGTTCTGCAATGCGCATTTTCGGCAATAATGATATTATGCTGCGCACGCCCGATTCCACGTGTAACATCTTTACAGTGCTCGCGCTGATATTTGCGGCGGGCAGAGAGGGCATAGAAAGCAACTACACCCTGCGCAAGGAGGGCGAATACACCGACTGTATGTTTAATTCAATCGACAAATCGCTCGAGTTTGCCGGAAACAGCGAATGGCTGCGCAAGTACATTCCGGGCGTGTTTGACGACGTATTGGGCTCTATCAAAAGGAGAGCGTTCGCCGAGCAAGCGCTCAAGACCGATTGGGAGTTGTTTGAGTTCCACGCAGACATATAACTCGACGGCGTATGCATCACGTGATGCGGGCTACGCAGCCACAGGCTGACCCTTTGCAATCATTGCACAATATCTTGGTGAGCGATAAACCAAGGAACGTGCAACATTTGGTTGCCCTCGGTCATGTAGGTGGTTCTACAATCCCTTCGGCAACTATCCGCCTGTTGCCCGCCTGACGCGCGCCTGCGCCGTCGAGGCGTGGTTGATTCGAATTATAATTGACATGTAATACAAGACAAAATCTGCAAGGAGGCATTTTGGACGCACTTATAGTCGCAAGTACACCGTCGCGTCAGCACGCGTTGACGGACGTGTTACACCACGAAAAGATAGATTGCGTGGTCTGTTCGACTGCTGCGGAAGCGCGGCGCGCGTCGCTTTGCCGTCCTTTTGATATGTTTGTAATATACAGCGGGCTCGTTGACGAGCAGGGCTACGACCTTGCCATATCTATAGCCGACGCAAACGATTGCGGCGGGATATATATAGGTGACAGCATTCGCACCGAGCGATTGGAAGAGCAGCTCAACGAATGCGGAATAATAACGATGTACTTGCCGATAACCAAATCTCAATTGGTGGAGGCTGTGCGGCTTATACTTGTATCCAACGCGCGTGTGCGGCTTTTAAAAGCGAAAAACGAGGAGCTTACCTCAAAGCTGGACGACCTAAAATACATCACCAGAGCCAAGATAGTCCTTATGCGTTCGTTAGGCTACAGCGAGGAGCAATCGCACAAGTATATAGAAAAGCGCGCAATGGAATTGCGCATGTCACGCAAAAAGGTGGCAATGGATATACTCAACACATATGAGGCAAACTGAAGTGTTAAACGACAAACTGAAAGAAGAATGCGGCGTGTTCGGAATAATATCGCCGCGCGCGATACCCACTGTACCGCTGGCGGCGAGTGCGCTTATGGCATTGCAGCACCGCGGCGAGGAGAGCGCAGGGATTGCAACGTTTGTGGACGGCAATCTAAAATGCAAAAAGGGCATGGGACTTGTGTCCGAGGTATTTTCCTCCGATTATTTGGAGTACGCACCCAGCACCAAAGTGGCGGTGGGACATGTTAGGTATTCCACGACCGGCTCGTGCAATCTGGAAAACGCACAGCCGATAGAGACCGTGCATTCCAAAATATCGCTCGCCCTCGCGCACAACGGAAACCTTACCAATTCCGCTTTAATCAGGCGCGAGCTTGTTCAGTCGGGCATGGTAATGCACACGACCAACGATACCGAAATATTAAACATCATGATTGTTCGCAACATGATTCAAATAGGCGATCTTGAACGCGCTATCGTAAACGCTATGAATTTTATCGAGGGCGCGTTTTCCATAGTTATAGCGACCAAGGACAAGCTGATTGCCGTGCGCGACCCCAACGGATTCAAACCGCTGTGTATGGGTAAGCTTGGCGACGCGATTTTGTTTGCGTCAGAGACCTGCGCGCTCGACGCGCTGGGCGCGGAGTTCGTGCGCGATATCAAGCCGGGGGAAGTCGTCAGCTGCGATACCAAGGGCAGCATAAATACATACATGCTGAACAATGCGGCAAGAAGCGGGCTTTGCGCATTTGAGTTTATTTACTTTGCCCGTCCCGATTCGGTAATCGACGGCATAAGCGTGTACAAGGCGCGCGAGCAAATGGGTAAAGCTTTGTACTTGCAAAAGCCTACCGACGCAGATTATGTTTGCGGTGTGCCGGACAGCGGCATTGCCGCGGCGCAGGGCTACTCGCAAGCCTCCGGCATACCTATGGTCCCTGCGTTTGTCAAAAATAAATACGTGGGGCGCTCGTTCATACTGCCCGATCAAGTCAAGCGCGAAAACGCAGTAAACGTCAAGCTCAATCCCATTCGCTCGACTGTGGAAGGCAAGCGCATAATCCTGATAGACGATTCGATAGTTCGCTCGACAACGAGCACGAGAATAATCAAGATGCTGCGCAGAGCCGGCGCAAAGGAAGTGCATATGCGCATCAGCTCGCCGCCGTTTAAGTACGAATGCTATTTCGGCACGGATATAGACAACCGCGACAATCTGGTAGCCAACCATTACGACGTGGACGGCATTTGCAAAAAGATAGGCGCGGACAGTCTGGAATACTTGACGCTTGATAACCTAAAGGCGATCTCGCCCACAACAACGTTCTGCTTGGGCTGCTTTACAGGCGATTATCCGTCGCCCGTTACGCCCATGTTCAAAAATCTGTTCGACCAATCTGAAGTTCCAAACGAGTAGAGGTAAAAATGGAAAGATACTTAATTATGAAGGACGGCACGGTGTTTGCCGGCACGGCAATCGGCGCGGACGGCACGGTTATAGGTGAAGCAGTGTTTACCACCGCTATGTGCGGATATCTGCTTTCGATAACCGACCCCAGCTATTACGGGCAGATAATAACGCAGACATTTCCCATGATAGGAAACTACGGCGCGATAGAATCCGATTCGGAAAGCGACAGACCGTACCTTACGGGCTATGTTGTGCGCGAGCTGTGCGAGGTCGGCAGCAACTTCCGCAAGGAGAGCGAGCTGGACGAATACCTCAAAAAGAACAACATCGTCGGCATTGCTGGCGTGGATACAAGAGCGCTCACAAGAAAGATTCGCAGCCAGGGCGTAATGAATGCGATGATAACGGACAGCATAAAGGATTTGCCCGAAAAGCTTGCCTTGCTACGCAAGTACAAGGTGAAGTCCGCAGTCGAACAGACCTCGTGCAAGACCGCTGTCGAAATCAACCCGATAGACGAAACGCACAAATATCGCGTAGTGTTGTATGACTTCGGCGCGAAAAAGAACATAGAGCGCATGCTCGTAAAATACGGTTGCAGCGTTGTGCGCGTGCCGTACAATACGACCGCAGAGCAAGCGCTCAGCTACAATCCCGACGGCATAATGTTAAGCAACGGCGGCGGCGACCCTGCGGACAACGTCGCGATAATAGAAGAGCTCAAAAAGCTTAACGCGCACAAAATACCAACGTTCGGAATATGCTTGGGGCATCAATTGCTCGCGCTTAGCTACGGCGCTACCACTACAAAGCTGAAATACGGTCACCGTGGCGCTAACCAGCCCGTCAAGGACCTTGTCAGCGGCAGAACGTACGTCACCAGCCAGAACCACGGCTACGCGGTTAAGGCGGACAGCGTGAACGGCGAAATCGCCGAGGTGCGGTTTATCAACGCCAACGATAAAACTGTTGAAGGCATAGACTATAAATGCGCGCCGGCGTTTTCGGTTCAGTTCCATCCCGAAGCGTGCGGCGGACCGAAGGACACAGAGTTTTTGTTTGAGCGCTTTGTAAAGCTTATGGAGGATAACCATGCCGAGAGATAAAAGTATTAAAAAAGTTTTGGTTATAGGTTCAGGACCGATAACGATAGGGCAAGCGGCGGAGTTCGACTATGCCGGTACGCAAGCGTGCCGCACGCTAAAAAGTCGCAAGATAGAGGTTGTGCTTGTCAATTCCAACCCCGCGACGATCATGACGGACAAGGCGATGGCGGACGCTATCTACATAGAGCCGCTTACTATCCCCACGCTTGAGCGCATTATCCTAAAGGAAAAGCCGGACAGTATCTTACCCGGGCTGGGCGGACAGACAGGACTTACTCTTTCCATGGAGCTTGCAAAATCGGGATTTTTGCGCGAACACGGAGTCAGACTTCTCGGTGTTAAACCTGACACTATCGACCGTGCCGAGGATAGAGAATTGTTCAAGCAGTCCATGCTTGAGATCAATCAGCCGTGCGTGCCGTCAGACGTCGTGACCGACGTGGAAGCGGCGGTTGCATTTGCAAACTCGATCGGCTATCCCGTTATAGTCAGACCCGCATTCACGCTGGGCGGCGCGGGTGGCGGCATTGCCGAAAACGAAAAGGAGCTCAGAGAAATTGCCAGAGGCGGTCTTGAGCTTTCGCCCATACACCAAACGCTTATAGAAAAGAGTATTTACGGTTGGAAGGAAATAGAGTTCGAGGTCATGCGTGACCGCGTGGGCAACGTGATTACCGTCTGCTCGATGGAAAACCTCGATCCCGTAGGCATACACACGGGCGACAGCATAGTGGTTGCGCCTACAATGACGCTGTCCGACAAGGACTATCAAATGTTGCGTACTGCCGCGCTCGACATAATCACGCACTTGCAAATCGAGGGCGGGTGCAACTGCCAGTTTGCGCTCAATCCCGCGTCCAGCGAGTACGCGGTTATAGAGGTCAACCCCCGTGTTTCGCGTTCGTCCGCGCTCGCGTCCAAGGCTACGGGTTATCCTATAGCAAAGGTCGCAACGCTCATCGCGCTCGGCTACACGCTCGACGAGATCCAGAATGCGGTTACGGGCAAAACGTGTGCATGCTTCGAGCCTGCAATCGATTACTGCGTAGTTAAGCTGCCCAAGTGGCCGTTCGATAAGTTTGTCTATGCCAAGCGCACGCTGGGCACGCAAATGAAAGCGACGGGCGAGGTCATGGCGATTGCGCCGTGCTTCGAGGCGGGACTTTTAAAAGCCGTTCGCGGTGCGATAGGACAGTCCACGCTCAACAATCCGCACTACGCCGCATTGTCCGACGACGAGATTATGGGCAAGCTCATGCCGGCTACCGACTACCGTTTGTTCATAATTTACGAGGCGCTCAAGCGCGGAGTCGATATCGATAAGATTTCCGAAATAACCCAAATAGACAAGTGGTTCTTGCGCAAGATTCAAAATCTTGTGGATTACGAGCGCGCTATTGCTAACAGAGCTATAACCAAGCAGGAGTACATGCAAGGCAAGCGCCTAGGCTATCCCGACACCGCGCTTGAAAGTATAATCGGCAACAAACTGCCCATGCACCGCCGCGCTGTGTTCAAAACGGTCGATACCTGCGCCGCGGAGTTCAAAGCCGAAACGCCGTACTTCTATTCCACATACGACGACGAGAACGAAGCCAAGGAATTTATCGAGGAAAAGCGCTCTACGGCAAAACGCGTTATAGTTTTCGGTTCAGGCCCTATCCGTATCGGACAGGGCATAGAGTTCGACTACGCGTCCGTTCACTGCGTGTGGGAGCTTAAGGAATTAGGCTACGACGTGGCAATCGTCAACAACAATCCCGAAACTGTTTCCACCGATTTCGACACGGCGGACAGGCTGTACTTCGAGCCGCTCACCGACGAAGACGTGGACAACGTAATCGCGACCGAACGCCCGTACGGCGTGGTGGTGGCGTTCGGCGGTCAGACGGCTATCAAGCTGACAAAGCACCTCTCGGAAAAAGGTGTGCGAATCTTGGGCACGCCCGCAGACGCTATAGACGCGGCAGAGGATAGGGAAAGGTTCGACGCTTTGCTTGAAGAATTGGGCATAGCTCGCCCGAAGGGTCTTACCGTAAAGACGACGGAACAGGCGCTCGAAGCGGGCAATGCGCTCGGTTATCCCGTGCTGCTCCGTCCGTCGTACGTTTTGGGCGGACAGAACATGATAATAGCGTTCTCGGACGACGACGTAAAGGAATACATGTCGATAATCCTTGACGGCAATCCCGATAATATAGTGCTTATCGATAAGTACGTGATGGGCACGGAAATCGAGGTCGACGCCATTTGCGACGGCGAGGATATCCTCATTCCCGGCATAATGGAACACATCGAGCGCGCGGGTATTCACAGCGGCGACTCCATTGCCGTGTACCCGTCGCAGAATATTTCCGACAAGAATAAGGAAGAAATTATCGATTATACGCGCAAGCTCGCAACGGCGCTCAACACCAAAGGGCTTGTCAATATTCAGTACATTATCAGCGACGGCAAGATCTACGTAATAGAGGTCAATCCGCGCTCGTCGCGCACTATTCCGTACATTTCCAAGGTTACGGGCGTGCCCATGATAAAGCTTGCCACAGAGTGCATGGTCGGCAAAAAGCTCAAAAAGCTCGGCTACGGCACAGGACTGTATCCGTCCGCGCCGTATGTGGCGGTAAAAGTCCCCATCTTCTCGTTTGAAAAGCTGACAGACCTAGACACTCACCTCGGTCCGGAAATGAAATCTACGGGCGAGGTTCTGGGCATAGGCAAAACGCTTGACGAGGCGTTGTATAAGGGGCTTGTCGCGGCAGGATATAAGATGAAGCGGCGCGGCGGCATACTCATGACGGTGCGTGACTCGGATAAAGCGGAGATCGTGGGCGTTGCCAAAAACTACTATGAGTTAGGCTTTGAACTGTACGCCACAGCGGGCACGGCGGAGGTTATTCGCCGCTCGGGCATGAAGGTCACTGCGGTGGAAAAGATGTTTGAGTCGGACGGCATGAACACCATGTCGCTGCTCAATTCGGGCAAGATCGACTATCTTGTATCGACTTCCACGCGCGGCAGGATTCCCACGCACGACGACGTGCGCTTGCGTTGCAGAGCCGTCACACGCGGAATACCGTGCCTTACGGCTATCGACACGGCAAACGCATTGGCGCGTGCGCTGAAAAGCCGTTACAGCCAGAACAACACAGAGCTTGTGGACATCAACGACATGCGTACAGAGCGGCAGCGGCTTAACTTTATAAAAATGCACGGCTGCGGCAACGATTATATTTATGTAGATTGCTTGACAAAGCCCATAAACAACATGGAGTCCGTTGCAGTCAATCTTTCGGACAGGCATTTCAGCGTGGGCGGCGACGGCGTTATATTCATCTATCCGTCCGAAACGTGCGACGCGCAAATGCGCATGTTCAACTCCGACGGTTCGGAGGGCAAGATGTGCGGCAACGGCATACGCTGCGTTGGTAAGTATCTTTACGACAACGGCAAGACGGACAAGCTCGACATAACAGTAGATACTCTGTCCGGCGTGAAAAAGCTCAAGCTGTTTGCTCGCGACGGCAAGGTCAATTCGGTCAAGGTCGATATGGGCGCGGCGATACTAGATCCCAAAAAAGTTCCTGTGCGCTTACCCGGCGACAGCATAATAGATAGGGAAATCGAAACGCCGCTCGGCAAGTTTAATATTACATGCTCGTCCATGGGAAATCCGCACTGCACGATTTTAGTTCAGGACGTGCAAAATACCGATGTTGAAGGTATAGGCAGTGCAATCGGACAGAACAAGTCGCTGTTCCCCGAAGGAGTAAACGTCGGGTTCTTGCAGGTCATAGACAGAACGCACCTTAAACTCCGCGTGTACGAGCGTGGCACGGGCGAAACTATGGCGTGCGGCAGCGGTGCGTGCGCGGCGACGGTCGCGGCGGTACTCAACGGCAAGTGCGACAAGGACACCGACATTTCGGTAAGACTGCCCGGCGGCGAGCTTATCATTCGCTATACCGACGACACGGTTTACCTGACGGGCGAGGCGTGCGAGGTGTTCCGCGGCACAGTTAGGCTGTAGCGCACTCATGACGATTCGTGCGCAATCTTGCTACCGATTTTGGCATTTACTACGTTCCACGCCTACTCGACGTAGCGCTGCTACGACTCGAAGCGTGCGCCTTGTAACTGCACAAAATCGCTTACGCAATCTTTGCGCGTCATCATCATTCATGCGCTTGCGGGTCTCATGACGATTCGTGCGCAATCTTGCTACCGATTTTGGCATTTACTACGTTCCACGCCTACTCGACGTAGCGCTGC
>JAIEFT010000009.1:52864-90422 GCA_029066805.1 Clostridiales bacterium
CACAAAATCGCTTACGCAATCTTTGCGCGTCATCATCATTCATGCGCTTGCGGGTCTCATGACGATTCGTGCGCAATAATTACATACAATCATTGACAACGGTCGTAAAATAAGATATTATAGATACAATCGGATAAATACAATCGGAGAAAACAATGGAAAAGTACATTTTTGTTACGGGCGGTGTGGTGTCCGGACTGGGCAAGGGCATAACGGCGGCGAGCCTTGGATTGATACTAAAATCCAAGGGGCTCAAGGTGATCGCGCAAAAGCTCGATCCGTATATCAACGTCGATCCGGGAACGATGAGCCCGTATCAGCACGGCGAAGTTTACGTCACCGAGGACGGCGCTGAAACAGACCTCGACCTCGGGCACTACGAGCGGTTTATCGACGAAAACCTTAATAAGTTTTCCAACCTCACCACGGGCAAAGTGTACAGCACGGTTTTGCAAAACGAGCGCGACGGCGTGTACAACGGCGAGACGGTGCAGGTAATTCCGCACGTAACAAATCAGATTAAAAAGTTTATCTATTCGGTCGGGAAAAAAATCGGCGCGGACGTAGTTATTACGGAAATCGGCGGCACGGTCGGCGATATCGAGAGCCTACCGTTTATCGAGGCGATAAGGCAGGTCAGCAACGACGTGGGCAGGGAGAACTGCTTGTTTGTGCACGTCACGCTTGCGCCCACGCTCACGTCGAGCGGCGAGGTCAAGACCAAGCCCACGCAGCATTCCGTAAAGACGCTGCGCTCGCTGGGGATTTCGCCCAACCTTGTAGTTCTCCGTACAAGTAAGTCTATAGACAAGAAGCTTCGGGAAAAGCTTGCGCTTTCGTGCAACGTCGAGCCCGACTGCGTAATAGAAAACCGCGACGCGGATCTTTTGTACGAAGTGCCGTTACTGCTGCTGAACAGCGGTATAGGCGATATCGTCACGCGCGAGCTGGGGCTTCCCGATAACGCGCCGCAATTGGACGATTGGCGCGCCATGGTGGAAATGGCAAAAAACCGTAGCGGCAACGTTACGATCGCGCTTGTCGGCAAGTACGTGCAAATGTACGACGCGTACCTTTCGGTCGTGGAGGCGCTCACGCACGGCGGCATACATAACGGCGTTAAAATCGATTTGAAATGGGTGGACGCCGAAAAGCTTACCGACACGACGGTAGCCGACTACCTCGATGTAGCCGACGGCATAATCGTGCCGGGCGGGTTTGGCGACCGCGGCATAGAGGGTATGATAACTGCCGCTAAGTATTGCCGCGAGAACAACAAGCCGTATTTCGGCATATGCTTAGGTATGCAGATAGCGGTTATCGAGTATGCGCGCAATGTTTTGGGTTATGCTGACGCAACTTCGCGCGAGTTTGACCCTGCGTCCCAGCACAAGGTTATAGACATTATGGAAGACCAGATAGGCTGCGAAAACACGGGCGGCACAATGCGCTTGGGCGCATACGAGTGCGTTATTCAGCCTAATACCAAGCTTGCCAAATGCTACGGCGACGGTGTATCTTCGGTTATGGAACGCCACCGTCACAGGTACGAGTTCAGCAACGCCGTAAGAGAGGATATGCTAAACGCAGGGCTCACGCTTTGCGGCATATCGCCCGACGGCAATCTTGTGGAAGCGGTAGAGGTATCGAATAATCTGTTTCACTTGGGCGTACAGTATCATCCCGAATTTAAGTCCCGTCCCGCAAAGCCGCAGCCTATATTCCGTGAATTTATAGCAGCGGCAAAGACCTATAAATCGCAGAGGGGAAAATAATGAAGCTTAACAGAAACTTCAAAAATTTACAGGAAAATTATCTGTTTGCCGAAGTGTCGCGGCGCGTACAAAAATACAACGCCGACTTTCCCGGCTCGGACGTCATCAGCCTCGGCATAGGCGACGTTACGCTACCGCTGTCGTCAAAGGCGGTGGATGCGTGCAAGGCGGCGGGTACGGATTTGAGCACTACGACAGGCTTTCACGGCTACGGTCCGTACGACGGCTATCCGTTTTTGAAAAACGCAATAGTCGATTATTACAAAATGCGCAAGGTGAACATCGACGCCGACGAGGTGTTTGTTACCGACGGCGCAAAGAACGGCATAGGCAACTTTTTGGACTTGTTCGACGAGGACAACGTAGTTATGATACCCGACCCGGTGTATCCTGCGTATGTTGACGCGAATGTTTTGGACGGGCGTAAAATAGTGTATTGCGACGCGACGCGCGAAAATAAGTTTTTGGCGATGCCGCCCAAAAAGGTAAAAGCCGATATAATATATCTTTGTTCGCCCAACAACCCGACGGGCGCTGCGTATACTGTGGAACAGCTCAAAGCTTGGGTCGATTACGCGCTCGAGAACAAAGCGGTTATTCTGTACGACGCGGCATACGAGGCGTACATAGAAGGCGCGGGCATAGCGCGCTCTATATTCGAGGTAGTGGGCGCACGCGATTGTGCGGTGGAGTTTTGCTCGTTCTCCAAGATGGCAGGCTTCACGGGCGTTAGATGCGGCTGGACGATAATTCCGATGAACTCGCCGCTAAACCGCATGTGGATGCACCGCCAGGCTATCAAGTTCAACGGCACGTCGTACGTTGTTCAGCGCATGGCGGAGAGCATGCTGCGCGGCGGCTACGAGGACAGCAAACACATGGTCGCAACGTATAAGAGCAATGCCAAAATCATTACGCGCAAGTTTGACGAGCTCGGTATCGAGTATACGGGCGGCAAGAATGCGCCGTATATATGGTTCTACTGCGGCATTGATTCGTGGGAGTTCTTTGACTATCTGCTAAAGAAGGCGAGGCTTGTGTGCACACCTGGCAGCGGTTTCGGCAAGAACGGCAACGGCTGGATAAGGCTTACGTCTTTCAACACAAAAGAGCGCACGGAAGAGGCCGTTAAGCGTTTCGATGTGTTTTGGAAGGAGTTTATCGCGGTCAGAGATAAGCTTACGTTCACAAAGGCATAGTGAAGAAGATAATCAAAATCCCCAAAAGTCGCATAACCGCGCCAATCGACTTCGGCAAAGTAGTCAAGGAGCGCAGTGCGTGCGGCATTAAACTGTCGTATACCGAATACGATTTCATGCTGCTCGGGAGCGGCAAAATCGTCATGTTCGACGGATATTCGGGCGTGCATAGATACACGCCTTTCGACGCGGAATGCGGACTTATCGCATTCCCGTTTTTTTGCGGTTGCATGACTGACAGCGGCGAGCGTGTAGCCTATGCGGGACTGCGGTTCAACGAGGACGAGGCGGTAGAGTGGAAGCCGCTCATAAAAAAGGACGAGCTTGCTAGGCTTGCGACACAAGCGGACGCGGCGGGAATTCCCATACCGTCGGGTGTGTGCTGTTTTGCCGATGAGGACGGGTACAAGCAGTATTTTGCGCACATACGCGACGAGGTTCAGCCGCTTGCCGGCATGATCGTGTTGGACGGACAAGCTCATGCGGCTATAGAGCTTTACGGCAAACGTTACGCGGTGTTCTCATGCGGCTGGGGCGACGGCAGATACAACTGTTATGCAGGACTGACCGCGGACGGTAGGGTGACGGCGATTATTGCCGATTTCGGCATGATAGATTACGGCAAAGCCGACGACACGCCGATTGACGTCGAGATAGAAACAAACGACGCCGATCTTTTTGTATACGATCCTACAAAAACCGAAACAGAAAACAACATAGCGCGTTGGACGATGATAATAGAAAACTCTACCGACCCCGCGGAACGCCTGCGCGCATATTCCCGTCGCGGATATGCGTATCACTACATACACGATATCGATAGGGCGCTAAGTGATTACCTTGCCGCGGTAGATTGCAGCAAAAGCGTTACCGACCGCGGTGAGATTTCGCGTGCATGGTCGGTGTACGACAATGCCGCCGAAATATTTTGCGCGCGCAACGATTACGGCTCTGCAATTCGGCTTATGACCGACGCACTGCAAGTTAACGACACGTTCTACGCCGGTGCGTACGTCAGGCTGATCGATTTGTACCAGTTGGAAAAGCGTGGGGATATGGCGCTATCGATTGCCGCGCGCATGCGGAGCGCAAGACCGGACGACCCGGTGGCGCACATGAAGTACGCAGAGTGTTGCGTATCGGTAATGGACTACTCGGGTGCGGCGGCGGCATACGATTTGCTTGCTACGCAGTTCAGGCTGTACGAAAACCTGTTTGACGAAGCGTCGTGCTTTATTGAGCTGGGCGACTACGAAAAGGCGATCGGCGCGCTCGAACGTCATCCCGCCAAGGAGAATTACGAGCAGTACTGGTATTATCGTGCGTATATCGAGTTCAAGGCGCATAAGTTTCGTCAAGCTCTCGAGCTTGTGCAAAAGTCGTACGAGCTTGACAAGGAATATATGCCCGCATTGTATCTTTTGATCGATATAGAGCAATTACTAAACGAATATTACGCCGTGGCGCGGTATGCAGAGGAGTACAAAAAAATCAGACCGGACAACGAATACGGTTACAGCGTGTGCGCCGAGGCGCATTTGCTATTAGGCAATTTTTCCGAATGCGCGCGCAACTATTGCTATCTGTACGACGCTATAAAAAATGACGACAAGTACGCCGCGCTCGCCGCAGTTGTTTGCACCAAGACGGGCGAGGCGAAGCGCAGTTCGGCATTCCTGAAAATCCTCAAGCGTAAAAAAAGCTCGTACTACAGCGGGGCAATGTACGGCATACATGCAGGCAAGTCCCGCAACCGCGAGATGGCGCTTGACCCGGATGCATATAAGGAGGGCGAGGACGACGATTTCCTACTCACACTGTCTGCATTTCTGTACAAGACGGACGACGTACTGCACGCAACACGCATACTCGATTTGCTGTACAAGGGAGACAATCTTCCGTTCGAGGCGGTAGCTCAGCAAATACGCCTGGCTGAAAAGATAGGGGATAAAAAACACTTTATGTCTTTCCTGGACTATTACATAAAATCTTTTATCGGCGCGTCGGCGACCGCAGATGAGCGTATCTCGATAGCAAGAAGCTTTATTACCAATAAGTCCCACCGCGAGTGGCTTTTGGAAATTAAGAATTAAGAATGCAGAATTATTGATAATGTTTAAATTAATTTAATAAGGGCGCTTGTGCAGTCCTACATTTTTATCTCTTATTTTTTGCAAAAAAAATCCCGCCTGTGCCGCAGATATAGCCGAATTCAAACCCGCCTTATGGCAGGTGGGTTAGCTGATGCCGTCGTCTGTCTTCCCCTGCTTACTCTATAAGTAAAATTACTGAGGCCTGACATATTACAAGCATACTCCGCCATCCCTTTTAATAGTTGAGGTTATAAATTAGGCGTCATCTCGTACACCGCAGGATGTACTTATATTATATACGAGCTACGTAAAAATATCAATGGTCGCCCGAAAATTTTTGCAACAATATTTTTGTAAAACCTATTGACATCGGCTTGATTTTGTGGTAGAGCGGGATAATGCCGCACCGCAGCAAAAAATTAAAGTTTATCTGTTATAAGAACGCTGATCGCGCGCGGGATAGACTGCGGATCGGGCTTTGACCCGCTGTTGCGGAAGTCAAAGCAATCGGCAAAGGCGCGCATTTCGTTTTCCGTGCGCTTTAGATCGCGCTTAATGCCGTTTGTAAGGTCGTTTAAATACGCTGCGACGCTTTTGCCGGCATAGACTGCCGCGTCGTACAGCTTTGCCGTGTGCTTAAGGCAGTGGTGCGCCTCGCGGAAAAGCTCGGGAAACTCGCGTTCGTTAAAGTACATCTCGGCAATTGTCATGTAGTAGCGATCCATCGGTTCGGCAAGCGCATTGCATATCACACAGCCTCGGTGGTCGTCCAATAGCGCGGCAGTCTTTTTCGCCGACTTTTTGTCTGTCGGAGCTTTTGCGAGCAGTTTATTAAGCTCTGCGGCGCGCGTTTCAAGCTGAAGCGCAAGCCCCAATTTGTTCTGTCCCGCGTACATCTGTCCGATATGCTCAGGGCAGAATCCTATACTGTTGGACGCTGTGCGAAAATCCGGATCCATAACGTTTTCGGCAAGGTATTGCCCGACGAGCCGTTTTTCGCGGTCGGCGTAAATCTTGCACAACGGACAGCCGTCGTATGTTCTGTACGCGTCCCAAATGGGCATCGTTTGAATTTGATATTGCATATATTCCCCGAAAAATTAATATATTGTTATGAGCAAGTATACCACAGATTTTCTAAAAAGGCAAGGGCATGCGCTACAGTCAAAACGATGCATACATAATAGAACGCGGCGGGCGAAGTCGCCAAAGTCGCAGGCGGCGCGGCGGTGCGGGTAGAGCTGCGGGTATTCTCATTTCCGTGCTGCTTATCCTTACTGCGGCAATATGCCTACTGGTGGTTTTTTTGCCGCGCCTTAACAGCAATAGTTCAGCCGCTAACGCATCCGTCACGGCGGGGAAGACGTACTATTTTTTGTGCACGGCGGAAACCGAGGAGCGCCTATCCGCTATTACTTCCTCGCAATACGCAATAGAGCGCGGCGGTGCGGGCTACGTATACAACGACGGCAAGTACAAGATTATCGCCGCCGTGTACGCCAAGGAGTCTGACGTAAAGACGCTTGTTTCGGTCAATGCCAACTCGTTCTACTTTTCGCTGAATTTGCCGGGCGGAGAATATGCAAGCGGCGACAGGACGGTAATAGACTATCTTGTCGGCGAGTGGTTCGACACGCTGTCCACCGCCGCTACCGAGCTCGACAGAGCCAACATAACCGAAGCCGCCGCAGAGTACGCGGTTAAGGCTGCGTGCGATAAGCTGCGCGATTTGGCGTTAAAAGCTAACTCGGAAAAGCTGAAAAACGCGATTGGTTCTTGCGCATATTCTCCGTCGCAATCGCAGACGGTGTTGTCGTACATTCGGTACGTACACGTACAGTATGTGTTGAGCGCAATATCCGCGCTCATATAAATTTTGTTTGGTTTGTTACAATGCTTGATAATAATTTACGGTTATGCTAAAATGTTTGCAGAGGATAATATCATGTACAAGATACTTGAAAAAACATCGCTCAATCCTACCGTAACGCGCATGGTTATAGACGCGCCGCGCGTTGCCCAAAAGGCACAGGCGGGAATGTTCATTATACTCCGTGTGGATGAGGACGGAGAGCGCATACCGCTGACCATTGCCGATTATGACGGCAAAAATGGCACTGTTACGATAATTTTCCAAATCGTGGGCGCAACCACGCATAAGCTTAATCGGCTTAATGCGGGCGATTTCATTTGCGATTTTGTCGGTCCGCTCGGCAATCCTACCGAGCTTGATAACTTAAAAAAAGTTGCGGTAATCGGCGGCGGCGTGGGCTGTGCCATAGCATATCCCACGGCGAAAGCATTGCACCGAAAAGGCGCGACGGTGCACTCTGTGATAGGCTTTCGCAATAAGGACTTAGTCATACTAAAGGACGAGTTCGACGCCGTGTCGGATAAGCTTGTGCTTATGAGCGACGACGGCTCGGCGGGAAGGAAGGGGCTTGTTACCGACGCGCTCAAAAGCCTTATAGAGCAGGGCAATACTTACGACGAAGTCATTGCCATCGGTCCGCTTGTCATGATGAAGTTTGTGTGCAAGCTCACTAAGGAGTACGGAATAAAAACCATCGTGTCCATGAACCCCATCATGATAGACGGCACAGGCATGTGCGGTGGGTGCAGGCTCACCGTCGGCGGAGAAATGAAGTTTGCTTGCGTGGACGGTCCTGACTTCGACGGGCATTTGGTCGACTTTGACGAGGCTATCGAGCGCGGTAGAATGTACGCCGAATTCGAGAAAAAAGCCTATGAAAAAGAATGTAACCTTCTTAAAGGAGGTAATTAATAATGGCGAATTTATCCAAACAGAAAAACGATATGCCGGTGCAAGACCCTAAGGTACGCGCAAAAAACTTTGACGAGGTCGCGCTCGGCTACACCGAGCAGCAAGCTAAGGACGAGGCGGAACGTTGCCTAAACTGCAAAAATAAGCCGTGTAGTGCGGGTTGTCCTGTCGGCATAGACATACCGGCGTTTATACAAAAAATCAAGGACGGCGACTACGAGGGCGCATATCAGGTCATAGCAAAGTCCAGCTCGCTCGCCGCAGTGTGCGGCAGGGTTTGCCCGCAGGAAACGCAGTGCGAAAGTAAGTGCGTGAGAGGCAAAAACGGCGAGCCTGTAGCGATAGGAAGATTAGAGCGGTTTGTCGCCGACTACCATAACGCGCACAAATCGAAAAACGTCAACAAACCGGAAAGCAACGGTCACAGGGTGGCGGTTGTCGGGTCAGGACCTGCCGGGCTAAGTTGTGCAGGCGAGCTTTGCTCGCGCGGTTACGACGTTACGGTTTTCGAGGCGTTACATACTGCGGGCGGCGTGCTTGTTTACGGCATACCCGAATTCCGCTTGCCAAAAAAGATCGTAGCGGATGAGATAGAAAACCTCAGGGCGCGCGGTGTCAAGTTTGAGGTCAATACCGTAATCGGCAGAACGCTGCTTGTTGACGAGCTGTTCGAGGACGGCTACGAGGCGGTGTTTATCGGCAGCGGCGCGGGCTTGCCCAACTTTATGAAGATAAAGGGCGAGGACTTAAATGGCGTGTATTCCGCCAACGAGTTTTTGACGCGCGTCAATCTTATGAAGGCGTATAAAGGCGGCGCGGACACTCCGATCAAGCACAGCAAGACTGTGGCAGTCGTGGGCGGCGGCAACGTCGCTATGGACGCTACGCGGTGTGCGCTTCGCTTGGGCGCGGAACGCGTTGTGCTTGTGTACCGCCGCAGCGAGGCGGAGTTGCCTGCGCGGAAAGAGGAAGTGGAGCACGCCAAGGAAGAAGGCGTTGAGTTCATGATGCTGACCGCGCCCGTGGAAGTGCTTGGCGACGAGCACAAAAATGTGCGCGCGCTATTGTGCCAAAAAATGGAGCTTGGAGAACCTGACGCGTCGGGCAGGCGCAGACCTGTGCCCGTACCGAACAGCGAGTTTGAGCTTGAAGTTGACACGGTTATCGCCGCTATCGGTACAAGTCCAAATCCATTAATAAAGAACACTACGCCCGGCATAGATGTGCAAAAGTGGGGTGGTATAATTACCGACGAAAACGGAAAAACCACCCGCGACATGGTGTACGCGGGAGGCGATGCCGTTACGGGCGCGGCAACGGTCATACTCGCCATGGGCGCGGGCAAGGACGCCGCAGAACAGATAGACCGAAAATTAAGAATGCAGAATTAAGAATGCAGAATGAAAATAAGGATGAGATTCCTCGGTGGGCAAAAAACGTTCGGAATGATAAAAAAAGAAGTGGGTGACTGTTATACAGCCGCCCACTTTTGTCCTACGAAACAAATGCAGGTTATTCCCAACGCAGTGAGGAATCTCATCCTTAATGCCGCTTAAGCGGCTAATTCATAATTCTGAATTCTTAATTAATCAAAACATTACAAGCAAAAATCCTACCAGCACGCCTATAAACAGCGACAGGGCGGGGAGTTTGCTTTTCCACATCAATATCGATTCGGGCAGAAGCTCGCCGAATACGACGTACAACATTGCGCCGCTCGCAAAGCCGAGCGACAGCGTGAGCATGATTTCGTTTATGCCGCCCAGGGCGAACCCGATGAGTGCGCCGAACACGGTAGGCAGTCCGCTAAGCGCTGTCAGCAGTATCGCTTTGGATTTTTTCATGCCGCCCGAAATGAGCGGAACGGAAACCGCCATGCCTTCGGGAATGTTGTGCAGTCCTATGACGATTGCCATAATGAACCCGCTGCCGGTAAATAGGTTGGCGACAATGTTTGGAGTAATCGCGTACGACGCGCCGATTACCATGCCTTCGGGCAGGTTGTGCAGAGCAATAGCGGTCATCATGACAAGCCCCGCCACAAACAGGTTGGACTTGTTGCTTTTGTGCGATTCGTAGTGGTTGGAATGGATAAGCTCGTCAAGGTCGTCGGCTGTGGACGGGTGGTTTTCGTCTATGTGCGTGACCTCGTGGTTTGTGCGCTTGTCTATAGCGTAGTTGAGTACATACACCACGCCGTAACCGAATATGACTGCGACAACAACAATAAGCGGCGTGTACCATTCGAGCACGCCTTCTCGCATCATTTCTATCGGCTCGCTCATAAGATCGAAGCACACCACGGCAAGCATTATGCCCGCGGCAAACGAAAGCAAAAGGCTGACTATTTTGTTACTGTCGCGCTTGAGCACTGCGCCTACAACGCCGCCCAGTCCAGTGCCTATAACGCCCGATATAAATGTTATAACTATTATCGCCAAGTATTGCATTAGTGTTTTCCTTTTATATATCATAGCTTATACAAAATAGAATTGCAAGTATTGATAAGGTGTTTATTCAAATTCGTTGCAATTTACATTTAAAAACCGTATAATTAATAGTGCTATGAAAACACTGCGTAAAATGAGCATGATAGTCTTTATACCGATCGTACTTGGCATTGCCATGATGGTAATCGGCAGCTTTGCCGATAACGAAACGATGTATCGTGTCGGTGTTTGGATATTGACGGCAGGTATACCGATAACAATGTTCGTTTTGGTAGTGGTGGGACTGATACTTATGATAACCGGCAAAATCGACCTTGCCGACGGTAAATCGCGCGCCTCGGATAAAAAGCAGGACGAGCAAAGCGAATGGGAAGAAGTGGACGAGTACGAGGATTGCGAAGAAAAAAAGCCGCAGCGCAAAAAACAAGACGAAGATAGCGAATGGATAGAAGTAGACGATGACGATACGGTCAAAGGGCAGAGCGAAAGGGAAAGAGAGTATACCGACTTAGCGGCAATCAACACGTCGCACGGACAAAGCAACAGGGAAAAGAATGCCGAGTACATTATGCGGCATTCCGCAAACAGGTATAAAAATTCCCCCACAAAGGATAAGGTTTTAGGCTGGCTGTTTTTCGGATTTTTAATGACCGATTTCGCGCTGATAATGGTGTTTGGCTTTTTGGAGATTTTTGTCGGCGCGATCGTATGCATGTGTTTGTTCGGCGGCACGATATTGATTGCGCTATTGGTCACGGTATTGCGCCAAAAAATATCTATGGGCTTTGGGATAAGCAAAAAGAAAAAGCGAGATTCACGTTACGGAAAAGTTTTGTCGTGCGACGTGGCAAGCACCACAACAGTCAACAACAGAGTGACCAAGGTGGTGTATATGATCGTAATCGCCGAGGGTGAAAACGAGTACAACGCATATACCGAGGAATTTTACGAAACAGGCGATAGCGTAAAGTTTTGTCTGATAGGCAAAAAACTTGCTATGATACTCGACGACGAAGAGCTGGACGACCTTGACGACGAACCTTTGGACCGATAAAATATAAACGGCGGTTGTGTAATTGCAATCGTCGTTTTCGTTTTATGCTACGGCGGCGCGCTGCCTTTACAACACAATATAAAGTGGTTAGCAATTGCGAACTTTGACGAAAAATATCTTTATGTACTTGAAAATAATATTTTGGTATGTTATAATCTACAAGTGCGGATAGGCGAGTTCGCACGGCTTTTGTGCCAAAAAACATTTTCGCCGCAAAAATTCGTAAAAAACTCACGAAAGGAGCATAAATAATGACCGACGAAAAAGACATGCAGTTCGCCGCGGCGCTGGAAAGTCTGAAAGACGTTCCCGGTCCTGTCATGATGGCGATGCAAAAAGCGCAGGACATTTACGGCTATTTGCCGCTTGAAGTCCAGCTCAAGATTGCCGATTACTTCGGCGTTCCGCTTGCCACGGTGTACGGAATAGCTACGTTCTATTCGCAGTTCCGTTTGGAACAGCCGGGGCAGATCAAGATTGCCGTGTGCTTGGGTACGGCGTGCTACGTTAAGGGTAGCGGCGGCGTAATAGACAAGTTTAGCAGGCTTTTAAGCGTAGAACCGGGACACACTACGTCAGACGGCAGGTTCACGTTGGAAGCCACGCGTTGCATAGGCTGCTGCGGACTTGCGCCCGTGCTTACCGTAAACGGCGAAGTTTACGGCAAGGTCACTGAGGACAGCGTGGACGAGATACTCGCCAAGTATAACGAGATTTAAGGAGCTTGAAGATGAAAACTTTACAGCAATTACAGGAAATTCGCGAGCGTCTTAAGCCGATGATCACCGAGCGCGCGGAAGGCGCAAAGGTTTCGGAAGGTCAGCCGCGTAAGTCGATACTTGTTTGCGGCGGCACAGGCTGCACGTCGGGAAACAGCAAAATCTTGCACGATAACTTTATATCGTTGCTCGCTGAGCACGGTCTTCAAGACGAGGTTAAGGTCATAATGACCGGCTGCTTCGGACTTTGCTCCAAAGGACCTATTGCGGTCGTATATCCCGACGGTTCGTTCTATACGCACCTAAAGCCGGAAGACGCAAAGGAAATCGTCGAGCAGCACATTATAGGCGGCACGCCCGTCGAGCGTCTGTTGCACGCGGAGAAGGATATTTACGGTCAGCTTAAAAGCATTAACGACACCGACTTCTACCGCAGCCAGCGCCGTGTAGTTCTTCGCAACTGCGGCGTTATCGACCCCGAAAACATTGACGAGTACCTTGCGACCGACGGTTACAAGGCTTATGAAAAAGCCGTCACCACCATGACCCAACAGCAGGTCATTGACGAAATCAAAAAGAGCGGTTTGAGAGGACGCGGCGGCGCGGGCTTCTCGACCGGCATGAAGTGGCAGTTCACCCACGACGCGCCCGGCACAGAAAAGTATGTCGCATGTAACGCCGACGAGGGCGACCCCGGCGCGTTCATGGACAGGTCGCTACTCGAAGGCGATCCGCACGCTGTTATCGAAGCTATGATGATCGCAGGCTACGCGGTCGGCGCGGAACACGGCGTTATTTACGTACGTGCCGAGTACCCGATAGCCGTTCACCGTTTGGAGGTTGCGATTGCTCAGGCTCGCGAGTACGGCATACTCGGCGACAACGTTATGGGACTTGGAAAGAAGTTCGACCTCGAACTGCGTTTGGGCGCGGGTGCGTTCGTCTGCGGCGAGGAAACGGCGCTTCTTAACTCTGCGGAGGGCAAGCGCGGCGAGCCGCGTCAGCGTCCGCCGTTCCCGGCTATCAAAGGCTTGTTCGGCAAGCCTACGCTTATCAACAACGTAGAAACCTACGGCAACGTAGCGCAGATCATTCTTAACGGCGCGGATTGGTTCGCGTCGGTCGGCACGGAAAAGAGCAAGGGCACAAAGGTGTTCGCGCTCGGCGGCAAGCTGGAAAACGTCGGACTTGTGGAAATCCCCATGGGCACGACTCTGCGCACAATAGTAGAGGACATCGGCGGGGGCTGCCCCAATGGCAAAAAGTTCAAGGCTGCGCAGACGGGCGGACCGTCCGGAGGCTGCATTCCGTCGTCGCTTATCGACACGCCCATCGACTACGACAACCTTATGGCTATCGGCTCGATGATGGGCAGCGGCGGTCTTATCGTCATGGACGAGGACAACTGCATGGTCGATATTGCTAAGTTCTTCCTTGAGTTCACCGTCGACGAGTCGTGCGGAAAGTGCACGCCTTGCCGTATCGGCAACAAGCGCCTTCTTGAAATGCTTGACAAGGTCACTAAGGGCGAAGCTACGCTCGAGGACCTCGACAAGATGGAAGAGCTTTGCTACTACATAAAGGACAACTCGCTTTGCGGACTCGGTCAGACCGCTCCCAACCCCGTGCTTTCCACACTGCGCTATTTCCGCGACGAGTACGAAGCGCACTGCAACGGCAAATGTCCTGCGGGCGTGTGCAAAGCGCTTGTCAGCTATAAGGTCGATCCAGAGAAGTGTATTGGCTGCACTATCTGTGCGCGTAACTGCCCGGTCAAGGCGATTGAAGGCACGGTCAAGCAACCTCACACTATCGACCCGAAAAAGTGCATTAAGTGCGGTGTATGTGCTTCCAAATGCCCTAAAGGTGCGATTTCAAAATAACCGCGTATTCATCGCGCAATAGTTCGTCAGCCATCGCGTCGCCCTCGGTCATTTAGGTGGGTCTAAACTCCCGTCGGTCGGCGCTCGGACTTCCTGCTCTTGCGCGCGACTCCGCAGTTATTTGCATCCCGATATAAGCTTAAACTTATACAATATAGGGAATAATCGTCAATATCGACTTATCCATAAATCAGGAGAATTACATGAAAAACGTTAATTTAAAAGTCAACGGCGTGCCTGTTACTGTTCCGGAAGGCACACGCATACTCGACGCGGCGATTAAAGCGGGCTTTAACATCCCCACGCTGTGCTATATGAAAGACCTTTGCAACGAGAGTAGCTGCCGCGTTTGCGTAGTGGAAATCAAGAACAACCGCAAGCTTATGACCGCATGCTCGACCGTTGTTGCCGAGGGCATGGAAGTATTTACCAACACGCCCAAGGTAAGAGCGTCCAGAAAGATCACGCTCGAGCTCATGCTCAGTAATCACCATAAGGAATGCCTAAGCTGTGTGCGTAGCGGCAAGTGCGAACTGCAAACGCTCGCCACCGAATACGGCTGTGACTACGCCAAGTACAACGGCGAAATGAACGACTACGCCGTGGACGACGCCACTCCGTACATTGTTCGCGACAACAATAAGTGCATACTTTGCCGTCGCTGTGTAGCCGTGTGTAACAAGGTTCAGACTGTCGGCGTCATCGACGCAGGCAACCGCGGCTTCGCTACCAAGATAGCCAGCCCGTTCGGCAAGAGCCTTAACGAAGTTCCGTGCGTTGCGTGCGGTCAGTGTATCAATGTTTGTCCTACGGGCGCGCTTCGCGAAAAGGACAGCGTTGCGGAAGTGGAGAAGCTTCTCGCAGACCCGAGTAAAACAGTTATTGTCGGTACCGCGCCGTCGGTGCGTGCCGCGCTCGGCGAGGAGTTCGGTTATCCCATCGGCACTGACACCGAGGGCAAGATGGTAGCCGCGCTCAAGGCTATCGGCTTCGACAAGGTGTTCGACGTGGATATGGCGGCGGACATGACTATCATGGAAGAGGGAACTGAGTTCCTCGGTCGGCTTAACAATCCTAAAGCCGTTCTGCCCATGATCACTTCGTGCAGCGCAGGCTGGATCAGATTTATCGAATATAACTATCCCGAGCTTTTGCCCAATCTGTCGTCGTGTAAATCGCCGCAACAAATGTTCGGCGCTATCATGAAAACGTACTACGCCGAAAAGACGGGCATCGACCCGAAGAACTTGGCGGTCGTAACCATCATGCCGTGCATTGCCAAAAAGTTCGAGCTCACGCGCGACGACCAGAGCGCGGCGGGCGTACCCGATATCGACGTATCGCTCACCACAAGAGAGCTTGCAAGAATGATAAAGAATTACGGCATCAACTTTGCTAAGCTCGATCCCAAGACCGAGTTTGACAACCCGATAGGCAAGGGCAGTACCGCAGGTCTTATCTTCGGCGCAACGGGCGGCGTTATGGAAGCTGCACTCCGCACGGTAGCGGAAGTCGCAACAGGCAAAACGCTTGACAATATCGACTTCAAAGCAGTTCGCGGCACTAAAGGCATAAAGGAAGCTTCAGTTACGCTTAATGGCAAGCAGATCAACATTGCCGTAGCGAGCGGACTGGGCAATGCCAGAAAGCTCATGGACGAGATCAAAGCGGGCAAGAGCAAATACCACTTTATCGAGATCATGGCGTGCCCCGGCGGTTGCGTAAACGGCGGCGGTCAGCCGATTGTCGATTCGCAGACCCGCAACATTGTGGACGTAGCCAAGACCCGCGCAAGCGTGCTTTACAAAAAGGACAAGAAGGACGCGCTTAGAAAGAGCCACGAAAACCCGATCGTCAAAACTCTGTACGCGGAATACTTCGGCGAGCCGAATAGCCACAAGGCGCACGAGGTGCTCCACACTTCGTACGTAAAGCGCGACAGGTATTAATTCAGAATTCAGAATTAAGAATGCAGAATGAAACCAAAACGCCTACCGCAAAATGCGGCGGGCGTTTTCCATTTAAAAAAACGAGTTTTTCTATTGACTTTTGCTCTAAATTTTGCTATTGTATAAATGCGACACAACTTAATAAACTAACAGGAGTACTGTAGCCAAATAGTACTTCCATTTCTCCTGTTAGTTGGAGTTGTGTCGCAACAATTATGGAGTGTGCTGTTGGGGTGCGTTCCGTAATTGGAACGCATTTTTAATTTAGGAGGATAAAAATGGAAAAAGCGTTTGGGACAAAAAGACTGTGGCTTGTTATAGCCATAATAGTAATCGCGGCATTGTGTGTAATGTGCTTTGTCGCGTGCGACGGTGGAAACAGTGTTGATAACGAAAGTGGTAGCAATAGTGAACCGCATACTACTCACAGCTACATAAACTACGTGTACAACAACGACGCGACATGTGTAGACGACGGCACGGAAACGGCAAAGTGCGAGTATTGCAATGAAACCGAGACGCGCACAAAAGCAAAAACCGCAACCGGCGAACATAGCTTTGTTGATTACAAGTACAACAACGACGCGACATGCATAGATGACGGCACGGAATCAGCAAAGTGTGAAAATTGCAAAGAAACGGACACGCGAAAGTCTGACAGCTACCTTGCAACGGGCGTACATAACTACGTTAATTATGTGTGTTCGGCATGCGGTGTGTACTTGCCCGACGCGCCTATTACGAAAGGGTTGAAGTATTCAGCGATAAAAGAAAACGGCGAGGTTATAGGCTATTCTGTCGATGGAATAGATACGGCAACCAGCACGGCTATAATGATTCCGCCGTTGTATAATGATAAACCCGTTTTGAGTATCGGAGACAACGCATTCAGAGATTGCATAGGTTTAACGAGCTTGACTATACCGAATAGCGTGACGAGTATCGGATATGATGCAATATATAGCTACAAGAATATAATAAATATACACTATGCGGGCAGTATAGCCGAATGGTGTGGTATATCTTTTGGCGGGTATAACGGCAATCCGTTCTGTCATGCGCATAATTTGTATATAAATAATAAACTTGTAACGGAGCTTGTTATTCCGTATGCGGTCACAAGTATCAATAGCTATGCATTCTACAGATGCAGTAGTTTAACGAGCATAAAGATATCAAATAGTGTAACGAGCATCGGAAGTAATGCATTTATGTATTGCGGTAGTTTAACGAGCATAGAGATACCAAACAGTGTAACGAGCATAGGAAGTGATGCATTTATGTATTGCGGTGGTTTAACGAGCATAAATGTATATAGCGATAATCCAAACTTCAGTAGTTTGGACGGAGCATTGTATGATAAGAACATGACGACAGTTATATTTGTACCCTATGTAAAAAGCGGGACAATTACTTTGCCAAACAGCGTGACAAGTATAGGGGAAAGGGCATTCTACGGTTGCAGTAACTTAACGAGCATAGGGATACCGAATAGCGTAACGAGTATCGGGGATGGTGCATTCTACGGTTGCAGTGGTTTAAAGAGCATAGAAATACCGAGCGGTGTAACGAGTATTGGAATGGCTGTATTCTACGGTTGCAGTAGTTTAACGAGTATAGAGATACCGAACAGCGTGACGAGTATCGGGAGAGACGCCTTTTCCGGTTGCAGTAGGTTAACGAGCATTGAGATACCAAACAGCGTGACGAGTATCGGGAGTCAGATATTCAGTTTTTGTAGCAGCTTAACGAGCATAACGATACCGAACAGCGTAACGAGTATCGGGAATAGTGCATTCTACGGTTGCAGTAGCTTAACGAGCATAACGATACCGAACAGCGTGAAGAGTATCGAGAGTCAGGTATTCTACGGTTGCAGTAGTTTAACGAGCATAGAGATACCGAACAGTGTAACGAGTATTGGGCGTGATGCATTTATGTATTGCGGTGGTTTAACGAGCATTAAATATAATGGAACAATGGCGCAATGGGAAGAGATTTCAAAAGCTGATAATTTGAGCGCGAGTAGTTCTATCAAAACAGTTTTATGTAACGATGGAACGATAACGCTGCATGATAATTAAGAGTATTATGCAGCAACAAACAATAGCTGATTTGCAAGACATGATAGAGATATATTGTCATTTGGCTTGTGCGCAGGACGATATTATTAACGGCAGGGTACAGCCTTTAAGCGAGGCAATGGACGATATTCGCAAGGTGTTATACGATTTGAATTATGCAAGTACCTAAAATAATAGGAGTTGTTCTGCAAGCCGATTACGGATTAGTCGTAACGTTTGACGGCGCGTGGTTAAACGGTTGGATATAAAGCCGTATATAGCCGAATTTGCGCCGTTTGCTCAGTTGAAAAACATTGCGCTGTTCAATTCCGTAAAAGTGGATATCGACGGTATGGGCATTGTGTGGAACGACCAAATTGATTTAAGTCGATACGACGCATGGGAATTCGGGGTATAATACAAATTTATTAAGCGTACAGAAGTCTGTACGCTTTTTTGTTGTGTTGACATTTGTTTTGATAAATGATATTATATTACCAACTATGTGGACGTTTATTTTCGGATTTGCTATAATATTGGCGGTGTCGGGGTTCTTGTATTTGACAAGCCGCGTTTACCGTCTTTTGCCTGTGAATAAACGGCTCACGCCTAAGTACAAAAAGGTTTTGCGTAAGTTTGTCAGCGTGTGCGCCGTGCTTATCGGCGTGCTGTTTTTTGCCGCAACGCTCGGCTACGTAAATGCGGCTATTGTAGTGATTCACCTTATGGCGTTTTGGCTGATAAGCGATCTTGTGTTCTACATAGTAAAAAAGCTTGCCGGTAAGCGCATGGTGAGGCTATCGTCGTGCGTTGCCGTTGTGATTTCGTTTGTATATTTGACGGTCGGTTTTATGCTTGCAAATAACGTTTGGGTCACGCATTACGACGTTTACACCGACAAGCAGGTCAATAATTTGCGCATTGTTATGTTTGCGGATTCGCATGTGGGTACAACCTTCAGCGGCGCGGAGTTTGAAAAATACGTACGGCAAATGCAGAATTATAATCCCGATATCGTAGTGATAGCGGGGGACTATGTAGACGACGACACTTCGCGCCAAGATATGATCGACGCGTGCAAGTCTCTTGGCACGCTCAAAACCACCTACGGAGTTTATTATGCATTCGGCAATCACGATAAGGGATATTATGACAATTCGGGGCGCGGTTATACGGGCGACGATTTGGTCGCCGAGCTTACAAAAAACGGCGTTACCGTATTGACTGACAAAGTAGAGAACTTTGGCGATTTTTACGTAGTCGGGCGCAACGATAAATCCGAGACTGAGCGCGGCGGCGGCAGGGTGGACATAAGTGATTTAGTGAGCGAACTCGATAAAAACAAATACTCCATTGTAATAAACCATCAGCCGACGGACTACGAAAAGGAAAGTGCGGCAAAAGTGGATTTGGTTTTATCGGGACACACGCACGGCGGACAGATGTTTCCCATAGGACTTATAAGCGACATTTTCGGCTTGAACGACAGAGTGTACGGCATGGAAAAGCGGGGCGACACTGACTTTATTGTTACCTCGGGAATTGCCGATTGGGCGTTCAAGTTCAAGATAGGCTGCGTATCCGAGTTTGTTGTTATAGACGTTCACGGCACGGAATAAAATCCGTGCTTTTTTTGTGCGTTTTTTCGGCGCATATTGAGCAAAATAGGTTTTTAAAAATAGTTGCTTTACAAGCGGTTTTGTAGTATAATTATAAACGGCGGTATATAGCATGGTTTCGGTGGATATCAAACGCAATATACAGGTGGTACTAAGCAATGTTGCGCGTGCCGCGGCGAATGCTTCCGTAACTGTTGTTGCGGCAACCAAGACCGTATCGCCCGAAGTCATCAACGTTGCAATAGATTGCGGCATAACGGACATTGGCGAAAACCGCGTGCAGGAGTATTTAGCCAAGCGCGACGCCGTAAAACCCGTAAAATGGCACTTTATAGGCACGTTGCAGACTAACAAGGCAAAGTACCTTGTGGGAAGCGTACCGCTTATTCAGTCGGTAAATTCGCCCGCGCTGGTCGATGAGATATCGAGGCTGGCGGTTAAGCGCGGAATTACGCAGGACGTGCTGCTCGAGGTCAACGTAGCTTGCGAGGAGAGCAAGACGGGCGCGGCGGCGGGCACTGCGTATGAGCTTGCAGAGTACGCAAGCCGAGCAAAAGGCGTGCGGGTATGCGGTCTGATGTCCGTTCCGCCCAAAAATGCGGGCGACGAGGTTTACCGCAAAATTCGCGACTTGTACGAAAGCTTGAGTGTGGGCAGAGATGGCTTTTGCATACTTTCCGTCGGCATGAGCGGCGATTATGAACGCGCGATACATTTTGGCAGTAACATGGTCAGGATAGGTTCGGCTCTATTCGGCGAGCGTGGATAGGAGACAAGTGTAACATGGCAAACGAAGATTTTTTTGAAAACTTTTTGAGAAACTCGAGCAACTACAACGGTGGGCTGGAGTATTATGAGGACACGCACGACGCGTACGGTAATTATATCGGCGGCGCGCGTCCCGCCGCGCAGGGCGGCGTGCAATACACAACGCCTACGTCTCAAGGTTATAACTCCATGCCTCCGCAACAAGGCGTTCCTTTTGCGCAATCGCCCGCGGCACAGCGGACGGAGCAGAGTTTGTCCAATCCCACAAGGTTATACGGCGGCGTGCCTAATAACGTCGCGGCGCAGCAACAAAACAAAGCCAAGCCGTTGCCTACAACCGAGCAAGGCATCTTGCCGCAGCTCAACCGCAACTTCGTTATTTACCGTCCGCGCACTACCGCGGATGTGGAGCAGCTGATAGCGTACCTAAGGCGCGGCGAGCCTGCGCTCGTAGACCTAGACCCTATATCCGATTCGCCGGACGCGCAGCGACTAATGGACTTTACGTCCGGCGCGGCGTACGCCTTGGGCGACAGGGTGATCACGGTGCGACGCAACTTGTTTTTGATAACTCCCGATACCATGGACGTACTAAAACCGGAGAGCGACAGTTAGTGGCAAGCGGAATAAAAAACAAAGCCAAAGCGGTTTGGGCTTTTATAAAGCGCACGGCAATCAAGGTTTTTAATTACCTCAAAGTAGCCAAAATGGAATGGATAGTAATGATATCCGTCTTTATTCTCGATTTGGTGGCTAAGTCGTTGGTTGAAAACTTTTTGGAGTTTAACGAGTCTGTGCCCATGATACCGTATTTCCTGAACGCGCACAAAGTTCACAATTACTCGGCGGCGTTCGGGTCGAGCTGGCTACGCAGTTGGCTTGGCGATATCGGCGCACGAATATTCTTTTGCGTTTTTGCCGTGGCGGCGTCGGTTGCGTTTATTCTTGTTCTTATACGCAACAAAGGCAAAAGCCGTGTGTTCCGCATAGCGGTGGCGTTGTTCGTAGCGGGCGCGATGGGCAACTGCATTGACCGCATGGCGCTCGGCTATGTCCGTGATTTTATCGAATTCGTGTACTTCGGCATGACGATCGGCGGCAGCAAGACCTGGGCGTATATTTTTAATATAGCCGACGTGGCGCTCGTTACGGGCGTAATACTTATAGTGTTCTACTTCCTGTTCCTGTACCGAGACAACGACAAGAAAAAGGTCGAATTCACCATCGACACCGAACCCACGTCCGAACCCGCAGCGCTCGTTGCGGAAGGTGATAAGGCGGCAGGCGACAATGCCGACGAACTTACGGCAGAAAACACCGAAGTGGATAAAGACAATCAAGATGATAGCGGCAATGAGATTGCCGAGCATGATATTATCGGCGGCGACAGCTCCGAGCCGAACACCGAAAGCGGCGGAGGTGAAGCTGACTGATGACTACTGTTTACTGCACCGAGGGCGGAGCGCGACTGGACGTATTTTTGACAGACGAAACCGATATTTCGCGTTCGCATATAAAAAAGCTTATTGACGGCGGCAGTGTTTTGATCGGCGGAGTACCGGCGTTCAAGGCGGGACAGATAGTCAAAACGGGCGAGATCGTGTCGTTCGAGGATGAAGCGGAATCGGTGGATATTATCCCGCAGGACATTCCGCTCGATATTTTGTACGAGGACGACGATATAGCCGTCATAAATAAACAGCGGGGTCTGGTTGTGCACCCGGGCGCGGGAAACAAGAGCGGTACGCTCGTCAACGCGCTTGTGTACAAATTCGGAAGCCGCTTGTCCGATTGCTACGGCAAAGCGAGAGCGGGCATTGTGCACAGACTGGATAAGGACACGACCGGGCTTATGGTAATTGCCAAGACCGATTTTGCGCATGCCTCGCTGGGAGAGCAATTTGCGGCGCATACCGTAAAGAAGCTTTATCATGCCGTGCTTGACGGCAATCTTAAGAGCGACAGCGGCACGGTGGACGCGCCGATCGGCAGGGACAGAAAGAACAGGCTGAAAATGGCGGTCGTTGTGGACGGTCGCAAAGCCGTCACTAAATATACGGTAATGGAGCGGTTCAAAAACAATTGCTATGTCGAATTTGAGCTGTGTACGGGCAGAACGCACCAAATCCGCGTTCACAGCGCGTATATTCATCACCCCGTATCGTGCGATCCGCTGTACGGCGGGAGTGCGCTGGGCGCGGCGGGACAGTTACTGCACTCGACAACGCTTGTTTTCAGTCATCCGCGCGACGGACGGACAATGGAGTTTTCCGCATCCGAGCCGTCGGACTTTTTAACCATCTTGGAAAGACTTAGGGTGAAGGGCTAAGGAGATACAATGAACAGAAAGGACATCTTAGGCATTAAGGATCTGACGCGTGCGGAAGTAAACGAAATTCTATCCACAGCGTCGGTCATGCGCGACATGATAGACCGCGGCGAGAAAAGCAGTTCCTTGCGCGGTAAAAACGTAACTACGCTGTTTTACGAAAACTCGACGCGCACGCGCAACTCGTTCGAGACGGCGGCAAAAAACCTCGGCGCGTCCACGACCGGTATATCTGTAGCTACCTCGTCCGTGCAAAAGGGCGAAACGCTTGTCGATACCGGCATGACGTTAGACGCGCTCAAAACAGACGTGATAGTAATTCGTCACTCGGTTGCCGGCAGCTGTAGACTGCTTGCGGGCGTGGTCAAAGCCTCGGTCATAAACGCCGGCGACGGCTTGAACGAGCATCCGTCGCAAGCGCTTTTGGACGGACTGACGGCGGTACGGCACTTTGGCAATCTTGCAGGTAAAAAGGTCGTAATTGTAGGCGACATCAAGCATTCCAGAGTGGCGCGCAGCGACGTGCGTCTGTTTGGGATGCTCGGTTGCAGAGTTACCGTTTGCGCGCCGTATTCGCTACTTCCATGCGGGATAGACAGCCTCGGTTGCGAGGTGGAAACCGACTTTGACAGCGCTATCCAAGCGGCGAACATCGTCCTGCCGCTTCGCGTACAAAGGGAGCGCATGGACGGCGCGTATTTTTCCACGCAGGAGGAATATCACAAATACTACGGAGTAACGCAAAAGCGGCTTGATTCCTGCGCCGACGATTATATTGTCATGCACCCCGGTCCGATCAACCGCGAATCGGAAATTGCCGGAGACGTAGCCGACGGAGACCACAGCATGATTTTGGAACAAGTTACCAACGGCGTTGCCGTGCGCATGGCAATGTTGGACTTGTTGGTCAATGGGAGAATGTAGTATGATGAAAATGGTATTGCTCAAAAACGCGACAGTCGTCAATAAGGACGGCATGCAACAAACGGACGTCTTAATAGAGGACGGAATAATCAAGCTGTTAACGCCGAATATCGAGTGCTTCGGCGCGGAAATCATAGACTGCGACGGTAAGCTTGTTTTTCCCGGGTTTATCGATATGCATTGTCACCTGCGCGACCCCGGTCAGACGCACAAGGAAGATATTTGTACGGGCGGCAGAGCGGCGCTTGCCGGCGGGTTCACCACGGTTTGCTGTATGCCAAACACCACGCCGCCGATTGATAATCCTGCCGCCGTTACTTATGTGCGCGAGAGAAGCCGCGTCTGCGGCAATGCCGACGTTTTCCCGATCGGGTGCATAACGCGCGGACAAAAGGGCGCGGAGCTTTGCGAGTACGGCAAAATGAAGGAATCGGGCGCGATAGCCGTGTCGGACGACGGCGTTCCTGTAGGCAGTGGCGCGGTCATGCTCAACGCGCTCAAGTATGCCAAAACGTTCGACATTCCGCTATTGTCGCACAGCGAGGACAAGAGCATATCGGCGGGCGGAGTAGTCAACGACGGCGACAACGCCACGATATCCGGACTTCGCGGAATACCGCGTTCGGCGGAAAGCGCGGCAATCGCGCGTGACGTACTGCTCGCGGAGGAAGCGGGCGCGCGCATTCACATTTGCCACGTATCGACGGCGGAGTCTGTGGACGTCATTCGTGCGGCAAAGGCGCGCGGCGTTCAGGTCACATGCGAAACCTGCCCGCATTATATTTCCGCAACCGACAGCGAAATATTAAACTACAACACAAATGCAAAAATCAATCCGCCGCTGCGCGAGCAGTCCGACGTTGACGCGATTGTCGAAGGCATAAAGGACGGTACGATCGACGTTATCGCGACCGACCACGCGCCGCACCATTTTGACGAAAAGAATGTGGAATTCGATTACGCGCCGTTCGGCACGGTAGGGCTTGAAACGGCGTTCTCGGTGGCGTACACATATCTTGTGCTTACCGACACTATCAAGCCGTCGGACCTTTGTCGGCTGATGAGCTACACGCCGGCAAAAATCCTCGGGCTTAGCGATCGCGGCAGGATAGAGCAGGGCGCGCGCGCGGATATAGTTATAATCGATCCCGATGCGGAATACGTCGTGGAGGCTTCGGAGTTAAAATCCAAGAGCAAAAACTCGTTGTTCGACGGCTGGAAGCTCAACGGAAAAATAACAAATGTTATCGTTAAAGGAGAACTTAAAGCACTATGAAAAACATAACCGACGAACTTATCGAAAGAATAGAAACGCTGAACAACCCGACGGTTGCGGGGCTCGATCCGAGACTCGAGTATCTGCCCGAGGAGCTTTTAAAGCTCGCCACAAGCCCCGAGGGCGCGGCTGACGCGATTTTGGAGTTTAACTGCCGCATAATCGACGAGATAAAGGACGTTGTTCCCGCCGTAAAAATCCAGTCGGCGTTTTACGAAATGTATTCGTACTACGGCGTGCGAGCCATGGAAAGAACTGCGGAATATGCCAAAAAGAACGGGCTTATCACAATGGCGGACGTCAAGCGCAACGACATAGGCAGTACCGCCGAAGCGTATGCCGCGGCATACCTAAAGAGCGGACTTTACGATTATATTACGGTCAATCCGTATCCCGGATACGACGGAATAAAGCCGTTTACCGATGTTTGCAGTGCTGACGGCAAAGGCATTTTTGTGCTTGCGCGCATGTCCAATCCGTCGGCGGCGCAATTGCAAAACATTGTCGGCACGGACGGCAAACCGCTGTACATACATGTGGGCGAGCTTATTTCCGAATGGGGACAGAATGCCATAGGCAAGTACGGCTACAGCGCGGTGGGCGCTGTTGTAGGCGCTACTAATCCCGACGAGGCGCGAGCCTTGCGAAAAACGTTCAAGTCGGTGTTCTTCCTTGTGCCCGGCTACGGCGCGCAGGGCGGAAAGGGCAAGGACGCCGCGGCGTCGTTTGACGAAAACGGCAGGGGCGCTATAGTCAACAATTCGCGCGGAATAATCGCGGCGTACAAGACCGACAAATACAAGGGACTGCCTTACTACAAGGCGGCGCGCGAGGCTGCAATCGCCATGCAACAAGACTTACAATCCGCACTCGGTAAATAGACTTACAATAGACTAACACTAAAGGACGATACAAATGAAATCAGAAGTGGCACAGCTTACAATATCGAAGATAGAATGCTTTGACGGTATATATAGGGTAGAAGCGAGCAGCGAAAAAGAACTTCCGCACATTGCCGCGGGACAGTTTGCACACATCAAAGTTCCTAATAAGTCGCTCCGCCGTCCCATTTGCGTGTACAGAAACACAAAGCATTCGATCACGTTTATTATTGCAGACGTGGGCGAGGGCACGCACGCTTTTCTTTCGCAAAAGGCGGGCGACAAGTTTGACGCGATATTGCCGCTTGGTAACGGTTTTCCCGTTCTTCCGGACAAGACAAACATAGCGCTGCTCGGCGGCGGCACGGGCTGTGCGCCGTTACTCAAGATCGCCGAGGATAATCCGTCGCTCAATGTGACGGCGCTATTGGGCTTTCGCAATGCCGAAGCCATGGGAGTGTACAATTCCGACTTCGACAAGTATTGCAAGCGGGTGTGCTACTGTACCGACGACGGCAGTCACGGTTATCACGGATTCCCGACGGACTTGCTTACCGAGATCGTGCCCGAGGTGCTGTACGTTTGCGGTGCGCCCGGTATGATGAAAACAGCGCGCGAGTACTGCAAAAAGCTTGGCGTGATCGGCTTTGCCAGTATGGAACAGCGCATGGGCTGCGGTGTTGGCGCGTGCCTTGTGTGTTCGGTCAAGGTCATGGTTGACGGAAAGGAAAAGCTGCTCCGTGCGTGCGCGGACGGTCCTGTGTTCCCGTTGGAGGATATAGTACTATGAACATGAAAACAGTAATAGCCGGCGTAGAGTTTAAAAACCCGATAATAACTGCGTCCGGCACGTTCGGATTCGGCAGGGAGTATAACAATTTTTACGATGTGGGAAGCCTTGGCGGCATATGCTCCAAAGGCTTAACCATCGAGCCGCGGCAGGGCAATCAGCCTGTAAGAATAGCCGAAACCCCGTCGGGCATGCTCAACAGCGTGGGCTTGCAAAACCCGGGCGTCGAGTACTTTATCCAAAACGAGCTTCCGTTTATGAAAAGCACGGGCGCGGTTGTAATAGCCAACGCCGCGGGCGGTTGTGAAAGCGATTACGTCAGTATCGTAAAGCTGCTTAGCGACGCAGAAGGCGTAGACATGATAGAGATGAATATATCCTGTCCCAACGTCAAAAAGGGCGGTATGGCGTTCGGAGTAGACCCCGACGGCGTGGCGCAGATCGTAAAGGCTGTTCGCAAGGTTTGCAAAAAGCCTTTAATCGTCAAGCTTACTCCAAACGTTTCGGACATAACCAAAAACGCGTTAGCGGCGCAAAACGCGGGCGCGGATGCGATAAGCCTTATCAATACAGTCGCGGCAATGGCTGTCGATTATAAAACGCGTAGACCCGTGCTTAAAGCGGTAACGGGCGGACTGTCCGGTCCTGCCGTCAAGCCGATTGCGCTGCGCATGGTCTACGAGTGTTATAAAGCCGTCAATATTCCCATAATCGGCATGGGCGGTATTGTAAGCGGTACGGACGCAGCGGAATTTATGCTTTGCGGTGCGGCGGCGGTGCAGGTGGGCACGGCAAATATTTTCGAGCCGTATGCGGCTATTAATATACTAAATGAGTTGACAAATCTTTGCGAACGTGATAATATAACCAATGTACAAACTCTTATCGGAGGGCTTAAAGTTGACTGATAACGTAATGCAGTTGTTTGAAGAATCGGGCGCTGTGCTTCACGGACACTTCATTCTCACGTCGGGATTGCACTCCGACACATACATGCAGTGTGCCAAGCTGTTTGAAAACGGCGAGATATCCCAAAAGCTTTGCGCCATGGCTGCCGACAAGGTCAAAAAGTACAACGCGGACGTCGTTGTTTCGCCTGCGGTCGGCGCGATTATCTTCGGGTACGAGCTCGGCAAGCAGTTAGGGCTTCCCAACATGTTTGCAGAACGCGAAAAGGACGGCAACTTTGCACTCCGTCGCGGCTTTGAGCTCAAAAAGGGCAGTAGAGTTATCGTCGCGGAAAACGTGGTTACTACCGGCGGCTCTGTTAAAGAGGTTATAGACCTTATCGGCAAGCTCGGAAGTACTGTCGTTGCCGTTGCGGAAGTTGTGGATAGAAGCGGAGGCAAGGTCGACTTCGGCGTTCCCAACGAATCGCTTTTGCAGATCGACGTTAAGACATATCAGCCCGAAGAATGCCCCATGTGCAAACAGGGCACTGCGGCGGTCAAGCCGGGCTCTAAAGGATTAAAATAAAGAGGTTTAGAATTATGGCTAAAAAGACCAAAAAAACTACAACGCATTCTACTTCGAGCTCAGGCAGTCGTATCACGCTAAATAAGTTCTCTTTCTGGGTGGTTGTGGCAATCGGCATTGCCATGGCTGTGTCCGGATTTTTAAACATCTTCGATTGGTCGTGGGTAAATGCGGTTTGCTCATGGGTACAAACGCTGTGCTTTGCGCTCGGTATGTTCGTTCCCGTAATTCTTTCTTACCGTCACGCGCGCAACAAGAGCACTGTATGGTTTGTATTGTGGATTATATTCGTCGCGCTTGTAGTATTCGGACTGATTTCGGGCATAATAGGCTTAATACGGATGTAGTACACCGTTTAATTTAAATGTAAAAACGTAAAAAGGATTTAACAATGGCAACCAAGAAAAAGAAAAACATTTTTGTCAGATATTTCACACCGTTCGGTCTTAGACAGATCTGCGATCTCGTCATGCTTGTCGGCGTCGTACTGCTCATTGTAGGACTGTGCAATCTAGACGGAGTATTGCTTGCCGGCTTTATCTGCTACGCAGTCGGATCGGGACTGTCCGTTGTGCGCTGCTGTCTTACGCTGTTCTCCAAAACAATCAACCACCGCGACCCCGCATATAAGGCGGCAATAGTCAACGTAGTGATCATGGGCGTGCTGTTCGCACTTGCCGTGTTCGGCTTGGTCTGGACGATAGTCGCATAAATCAAGATAATAATGCCGCGTGGTTGTTACTACGCGGATTTTCTTTTGAGTAAAAAAGGAATTTCTATGCCAATCAAAAAATACAAAAAAACGGACGATATATCTTACGCGCTCGGCGCGACTGTCACCATGGAGCTACTCAACCGTCGTGCGGAATGCGTGCGCAGAGTTTACGTTTCGCCTAAGTCGGACGTGACTGCAGTTGTAGAAAAGGCAAGCTCGCTCGGCGTGGAAATCGTAGAAAGCGAAAAGGCGTTCAATATACTCAGCCCCAAAGAGAACTGTTTTGTAATAGGCGAGTTTAGTAAGTTCACATCGCACGCTGCAACCGATCGTCATCACGTGGTGCTTGTAAACCCGTCTAACAGCGGAAATTTGGGCACAATCATGCGCGACGTTGCTGCGTTCGACTGCGCGGATTTAGTTATTATTCGTCCCGCCGTGGACAACTTCGACCCCAAAACCGTGCGAGCAAGTATGGGCGCGGTGTTCGGTATAAACGTGGAGCTGTTCGACAGCTTCGAACAGTACATAAATAAGTATCCAAATAGGGCGATCATGCCGTTCATGCTAAACGGATGTCCGTTTGGCAAAACCGGATTCGGCACGGATAAAAAGTACTCGTTGGTGTTCGGCAACGAAGCGACGGGACTTCCCGAAAGCTATTCTAAGTACAACGCAGTGCGCATAGAACAGTCGGAAAAGGTTGACAGCCTAAACCTGTCCGTCGCAGTTTCAGTCGCGCTGTACAAGCTTTATACGGCATAAGTGGCGGTGATATGAAAACATTGTATGTAACAGACCTTGACGGCACACTGCTGACAAAAGACCAAGTCGTGTCCGAGTATTCCAAGCGCGTAATAAACGAGCTTGTGGATAACGGCATGCTGTTCACTTATGCTACGGCGAGAAGCTTGGAAACGGCTAGCATGGTCGCGAAAGGAATTAACGTCTCCGCACCGCGAGTGCTGTACAACGGCGCGTTTGTCCGCGATACTGACGGGCGGTTACTACTGTCGCACACATTTGAAAACCAAGGCAAAAATATCGTCAACGATTTGATTGCCGCGGGTGTTTATCCTATTGTTTATGCGCTGATCGACGGACAGGAAAAGTTCTCTTTTATTCCCGAAAAGCAGAGTCGCGCCGCCGCCGAATTCAATAAAACGCGCGAAGCATGCGTAAGATACAATCCCGTATCAAGCGTGCAAGAGCTGTTGCGCGGCGACATATTTTATATAACGTGCATAGACGATGCGCAAAAGCTTGCGCCGCTCTACGATAAATACAAAAACGATTATTCTTGCGTATATTCGAGTGATATATATTCGGGCGATCAATGGCTTGAGATTATACCTAAGAAAGCCACCAAAGCCAATGCATTGCTCGAACTCAAGCAAATGCTTAATTGCAGGCTTGTGGTATTCGGCGACGGCAAAAACGATATAGATATGTTCAAGGTAGCCGACGAATGTTATGCCGTGGAGAATGCCGTAAATGAGCTGAAAGATATTGCCACATCCATTATTCCAAACAACAACTGTGACGGCGTAGCCAAGCAATTGATTAAGCTTGTAACCAATAAATAAAAATTTTTTTCTGATCGTCGGGACAAAACGGGACTGAGCCGTGTTGTGATTGTGAATAACATAATTTTATCCGGAGGAGTTCTATGAAAACAAAGTTAAAAGCGATTACGGCATTTATCAGTGCGGGACTTTGCGCGCTTTCGTTCACTGCTTGCGGCGTCGTCGGCAAAAGCACGCTTTTGGGCGAGCCTAAGGCGGTTGAAAACGTCGAGTATTCCGCGCTCATAACCGACGATTATCTAGCCTATAAGAATTCGGTGGAAGCGTTTTCCGCCGATTTTGCGGCGCAAGCCTATGCCGATTACAAAAAGCAGGATAACTTTACTGTATCGCCCATATCCGTTTATACGGCGCTTGCGCTCGCATCCGAATGCGCAAACGGCGAAACTCGAGCGGAAATACTCGGCGCGCTCGGCGTTACGCACGAGCAGCTCAAAACGCATTTTTCCACACTGTACCGCTCGCTCGAAGTCGAGCACAAGGTGGGTGACGGAATTACGGGCATGCTCGATTTGACTAACTCTATTTGGGTAAACGAAGGAACGCAAGTAAAGCAGCCTTGCATCGAATCCCTATCTAACGACTACTATGCTTATTCGTACTCCGCGGATTTCGCGCATAGCAACGCCGAGGCAAACCAAGCCGTTCGCGACTTTGTAAGCAAGCAAACGAGAGGTTTGATAGATAGGAATTTCGAGCTGTCTGCCGATACGCTTTTTACGTTAATCAATACTCTTTATCTCAAAACCGTTTGGTTTGACGACGGCAGAGATTTGCAGTTTGCAAGCGATAGCTACGACTTTACGGCAAAGGACGGCTCGGTCAAGAAAACTCATCTGCTGATGGGTATGTATAACAGCGGTAGAGTAGTGGAGTTCGATACATTTAATACATTCTACACAAGAACTTATGATGGATATGAAATCAAGTTCATTTTGCCAAAAGACGGTTATACGGTCGATCAAGTTTTTTCGGCGGAAAATATCGTCGCGGTCAATTCGATAACCGATTACAACGCTTATGATTATTCGGAGATGAAGCATTA
The DNA here is from genome assembly GCA_029066805.1 of Clostridiales bacterium. GTDB lineage: Bacteria > Bacillota > Clostridia > Christensenellales > Pumilibacteraceae > Anaerocaecibacter. The sequence continues at coordinate 84,244 of JAIEFT010000009.1, forward strand.
TACCACGCGTGTTTTGTTTCCCGAGTACAAATGCAAGTATGACGGAAATATAATCGATGCTCTGCAAGATAAGTTTGGCATCAAATCGCTTTTCAATCCGTCTTCGTGCGATTTTTCCACGCTTACCGATAAGTCTTGCTATTGCGGTCAGATCAGGCACGTGACCGACCTTACCGTAAACAGAAAAGGTATAGAAGGCGCGGCGGTAACGGTGGAAAAATTGAATGGCAGTCCCGCGTCGCCTTTTGAAATCGTCAGAGAGGAATTTATCGTAAACAAGGCGTTCGGGTTTGTCATAACGGATAGGTATGATACAACACTGTTTTCTGGTGTTGTAAACAATATATAATTTCTGTTAAAGCGCTAAAAAATCCACTCGGCAATGCGCAGAGTGGATTTTTGCTTTTACTATTTACTGTTTTGGGTTGACGTACACCGTTTTGTATTCCTTGTAATCTACTTTGCCGCCGCCGTGCTGGAACACGTATTTTATAAGCGTGTAGTCTACCGCTACGTTTTGGGATTGACGCGCTTGGCTGTAGTATGCGCAGATCTCGGCGGCGCGGGTCAGTTGGCTGTCGGTAGGGGACGGCGTTTTTAGTACGGCGTGGCTTCCGTGCGCGCTTTTTACATGCAGCCATGTGTCGGTGCGCGCGGCGGATTTTGTAATCCTGTCGTTTTGCGCTCTGTTCTTGCCGACAAGCAACGTAACGCCCTCTATATCGAACACATACGGCTGTGACTGTATCGGCTTTTCCTTTTTGCGCTTTTTTTCGGGCTTGATATATCCGAGTGAAATAAGCTCGGTGCGCACCTCGTCCAGCTCGGTCTTGTCCGTGCACAAGTCTATTTCCGCGGAAATGCGTTCCAATACGAATAGCGCCTCTTCCGCCTTGTCTCGCGCGTCTGTAGCGTACACCGCGGCTTTTTTCTTTTTGTTGTAAGCCTTGTAGTGTGCGGCGGCATTTTGTTGCGCGTTCTTTGTAATATCCAGCTCTATGGTAATCTGTCCGCCGTTCTCGTCGTAAAAGTTATCCACGGTGATGGAACGGTCTCCGCGCTTGATCCTGTAGATATTAGCCGTAATAAGATCGCCGAGTATTCTGTCGCTGTCGGCGCTTTCGCTCTCTGCTATCTTTTGCAGAGCGTCGGCAAGCCGTTTATTGTTTTTTGTTTTAGCGTTTTTTACGGCAGCGCGCAACGGCTTGATATATGCGTTAAAGTCCGCCGCCGAGAACAGCGCCGAATAGTATTCGTCCATCGCCTCGTTGAGCGTTTCAAACTTTTTTGCCTCGCCGCTTATCGTCTTGTACGGCACGACAAAAAAGTCTATAGGCTTGCCGCCTTCAAACACGACGGTGGGGGAAATAGGACAGTCGTACAAAAGCTTTGCTTGCTCGCAAAACCTGCCTGTAGCTTCCGGTGACGGATTATCTTCGTCCTTATCGCCAAGCCTGAAAAAAAGCTCGTCCACAGTGGAGGCGGCAAGACCGGCAACGCACTTGTTGACTGCGGCACGCGTGCTTATACCGCTAAAAGCCGCTACACGGGACTTTAGTTCGCTTTCGTCAAATACTCCGACTCTGCCCGTGGGATTTGGAGGACGGTACTGTAATCCCGCAAAAACGGCGCGTTTGCCGTCTGCCTCGGCGGAAATTCGACGTAAACTATTGCCGATAGTGCCGTCCTGTTCTACAAATACTATGTTGGCGCACTTGCCTGTCAGCTCGGCTTTCAGGCTGTACTTGACGGGCTCGCGCAGCTCGTCTAGCGCCGAAAACTCAAAGCTTATCATGCGCTCGCATCTGTCTTTTTCAACAGCGGTCAGCACCGCGCCCGTCAGGCGTTTGCGAAAATACATAAGCGTGCCCGTTGCGGTATCGGGGCTTTTGTAATTAAGCTTTGTTATATGCGCACGCGGAAGCGACGGATTGCACGAGAGCAGCAGTCTGTGATTTCCGTTTTTTGTGTGGAACAGCAAAATCACGGTGTCGGCATTCGGCATCGTCACTTTGTCGATTCTGCCGCCGACAAGGATATCAAGCTCCTCGGCGGCGCGGTAAATTGTGAGCGCGTCCTTAGGCATACGAATAGTGTAGCATGAAAAAAAGATTTTGTAAAGAATTCGGAATTCGGAATTCGGAATTAATTCGTTTGACATATCTTGTCAGTCGTGATAAAATAGTATGGTTACGGGCTTTAAAGCCCTAATTTGTATTACCTGTATATTCTTTTCGGAGGAACATATGAAGTCAAATTTCCAACAAGAAAAAAATGAAGCGTCTTTTAAGATTGCACTCACGCCCGAAGAATGGGAAGCGGAACTCGAAAACGCTTACAACCGCACCAAGGGCAGATATAAAGTAGCGGGCTTTCGTCCCGGCAAAGCGCCGCGTAAGTTTATAGAAATGCACTACGGCGCGGGCGTGTTTTTTGACGCCGCAGTGGATTACTGCATCAACCGCGTTTACCGCGAGCAGCTTAACGCGCACCCCGAGCTCGAAGTGTTCGGTCAGCCCGACGTTTCGTTCGAAAAGGCGAAAGAGGGCGAGGCGTTCGCGTTTACCATCAAGGTCACGCTGTATCCCGAAGTTAAACTCGGTGAATATAAAGGTATTAAATTGCCCAAGATTGAGTATAATGTAACCGATGAAGACGTGGATAAGCGCATTGAGTCCGAACTTAAGCAGAGCGCACGTAATATCCCCACGGACAAGCCTGCGGAAAACGGCAATGTAACCGTGATTGACTATGTCGGCACGGTTGACGGCGTGGAGTTCGAGGGCGGTAAGGGCGAAAACTACGAGCTCAAGCTGGGCAGCAACACGTTTATTCCCGGGTTTGAGGACGGGCTTATCGGTGCGGTCAAGGGCGAAGAACGCGACGTAAAAGTCAAGTTCCCCGAAGACTATCACGCCGAAAACCTCAAGGGCAAGGACGCTGTTTTCCACGTTAAGGTAAACGACGTGCTCATCGAGGAGATCCCCGAGCTCACAGAGGACTGGGTAAAAGAGCGCGGCAGATACGAGAGCGTTGCGGACTTTAAAGCCGGCATTCGCAAAGCGCTTGAGACCAATGCGGAAAACCGTCAGCGCAACGATCGCATCGACGCCGTTATGCGCAAGGTGACGGAAAACGCCGAGTGCGACATTCCCGAAGCCATTGTCAATGCGGAAGTGGACAGAATGTACCACGAGTTCGAGCATCAGATGGCGGCATACGGCATCAAGCCCGAGGACTATCTCAAGTACAGCAACTCGTCGGTTGAGCAGTTCCGCGCGGAGCGCAAAGAGCCCGCCGCTCGCAACATAAAAATGCGTCAGGTCATGCGCGCAATTATCAAGGCTGAGGGCATCGAGGTGTCGGACGAAGAAGTCAAACAGAAGCTGCGCGATCCCGCTGTTCGTGCCGAGCTTGAGCACACAGTTCACCACAACGGCGGTACTGTGGAAGACTACGCTTACAACGACATGATGACCGACAAGTTCTTCGACCTTCTTCTCAATAGCAACGAGTTTGTTTTGGAAGAGGATGCGGTGACCGAGACGGAAGAAAAACCCGTAGCAAAGAAACCCGCTGCTAAAAAGACTACCGCGAAAAAAGCTACCACAGAAAAGAAAGACGGCGAATAGTTAAGCCATAATGGAGATAACATGAATAAATTCAACTTTATCACCAACGATCTTGTGCCTATGGTTGTCGAACAGACCAACCGCGGCGAGCGTTCGTACGACATCTTTTCGCGCCTCTTGGAGGACCGTGTTGTGTTCTTGACGGGCGAGGTCACCGACGTGACCGCCGACCTTGTTGTCGCTCAGCTCATGTATTTGGAGAGCAAGGGCGAGGACAAGGACATCTCGCTGTATATAAACAGCCCCGGCGGCAGCGTGACTGCGGGCATGGCTATTTACGACACAATGAACTATATCAAGTGCGACGTGGAAACCATCTGCGTCGGCATGGCGGCGAGTATGGGCGCGTTTTTGCTGTCCAGCGGCGCTAAGGGCAAGCGATTCGCTCTGCCTAACAGCGAGATAATGATTCACCAGCCGTCGGGCGGCGCGCAAGGACAGGCGAGCGATATCGCGATAACCGCGCAACACATTTTGCGCGTCAAAAAACGTATGAACGCTATTCTTGCCAAAAACTGCAATCAGCCGCTTGAAAAAATCGAGCGCGACGTGGATAGAGACAATTATATGTTCGCCGAGGAAGCTAAGGCATACGGCTTGATCGACGGCATTGTGGAAAAACGCATCTAAGCACAATATTGCCTAAACTTATTATTACAAATGACAACTGTCAAAAAATGACGGAGGAGGTTCACATATATGGCAAAAAAGAATAACGTTAATAACGACGAACCTTGCTGCTCGTTTTGCGGCAGACCGGAATCTAAAGTCGAACATCTTATAGCCGCGCCCGGCGACGGCGTGTTTATCTGCGACGAGTGTGTGGAGATTTGCCGCGATCAACTTGCGGAAACCACGCACGGCACGCCCGATACTGTAGCGCTTTTGCCGCCCGAACAGCTCAAGACCGAGCTGGATAAGTATATCATCGGTCAGGACGAGGCAAAGCGCGTGCTGTCGGTTGCGGTGTACAATCACTATAAGCGCGTCAATTACAACCTGCGCAATGTAAACGCAGAGGGCAAGCGCGACGAGGAACGTACGGCTGCCGAGCGCAGCACGAGCGACGGCGTGGAGCTCAACAAGAGCAATATTCTAATGTTCGGACCGTCGGGCTGTGGCAAAACACTGCTCGCGCAGACGCTGTCTAAGATACTCAAAGTCCCGTTCGCTATGGTAGACGCGACCACGCTCACCGAAGCGGGGTACGTCGGCGAGGACGTAGAAAACATTCTGTTAAGACTGATCAAGAACGCCGACTACGACGTAGCGGCGGCGGAACGCGGCATCATCTACATCGACGAGGTGGATAAAATTGCGCGCAAATCGGAGAACGTTTCCATCACGCGCGACGTGTCGGGCGAGGGCGTTCAGCAGTCGCTGCTCAAAATAATAGAGAGCACTATATCGAGTATACCGCCCAACGGCGGTCGTAAACACCCGCAACAGGAGTTTATCCATATGGATACAACCAATGTGCTGTTCATACTCGGCGGTGCGTTTGTAGGGCTGGATAAGATAGTGGCGGATAGGTTAGGCAAATCGAGAATAGGCTTCGGCGGAGTGCTGCACAGCGAGGCAACAGATCCCGACGCCATGCTCCCGCAGGTTCAGCCGCAAGACCTTATCAAATTCGGACTTATTCCCGAGCTTGTCGGGCGCGTACCTGTGACCGTTGCGCTTAAAGACCTCAAGTCCGAAGACCTTGTGCGCGTACTCACAGAGCCCAAGAATGCAATAGTCAAGCAGTACGTCAAGCTATTGGATTTGGACGGCGTTCAGCTCGAATTCGACGAGAGCGCGCTCACCGCAATAGCGGATAAGGCAATCGCACTGCACACGGGCGCGAGGGGACTGCGCACGATAGTGGAAAACGCAATGCTCGACATCATGTACAAAGTCCCGTCGGACAAGACGATAAAAAAGATAATCGTCACTGCGGACACAATCAAGAACGCTTCGCCGCCCAAAGTAATAAAAGACGCGGCGTAGAGAATTCAGAATTAAGAATGCAGAATTATAAAAAGGATGAGTTTCATCGTTCCTCGGAAAGACAATTTAAATTTTTTGTCATTCTGAGTGTAGCGAAGAATCTCATCCTTATTTATTGTTGTAGTAACTACCGCCGGGAATGCCCGCGGAAATCGCGGGCGATCATATCAGTGAAAAAGTAATAGTGAATAGTAAAAAAGTGAAAGGAATAATATGAGTCCACACAGTTATAAACTGTGCGCCGAAGTTGGCGCACTTGATTTTCGGGGTGGTAACAAAAAAACACCGGGAATACGCGCCAAGAGGCGCGTGGGCTTCGGCTGCGCCGAGCGCCTAGCGAACAGTGCGACATTAATCTTTGTATATTATCTTGGTTGACATATAATTGTCGTATTTGTCGTAAATAGTATTATCTATTGCCGCACTTCATTCACGGGGTGGTAACAAAAAACACAGATGCGAATGCATCTGTGTTTTTTGGCACCACCACCGGGAATCGAACCCGGGTCTTCGGCGTGAGAGGCCAACGTCCTAACCTCTAGACTATAGTGGCTC